>DAOTTZ010000053.1:0-15152 GCA_034437535.1 Anaerolineae bacterium
TATGCGATTATTTTCTACAATAGTTTCCAACATGATCCGAGCTTCCGATGGTTTGTCACGATTCTATCTTAAACTCGGATTTTGTTTTCTGCCAAAAGTGCATAACTCTAGCAGTTCATTTAGTCTTGCCCATAAAGCGCACGATAGATATTGTAATGGCTGTAAATCCGCTGGATGTATAACCGGGTACTGCTGATCGTAATATTCGCCATGAAGCGATCTGGATCTCCCCCAGACAGAGCTAACCAGTCAATGGCCCGGCCCGGCCCAGCATTATAACCTGCCAGTGCCGGGTACACACTTCCTTCGAACCGGCCCAGGTTTTCCGCCAGGAAGAAAGCCCCGAACGCTACCCCCGCATAAGGACGAAACAAATCACTGTGTTGATAATCCGGCCAATTGAGTTCCCCGGCGATGTAGTCTGCCGTTGGCGGGATAACTTGCGTCAAGCCCTTTTCCCCGGCGGCGGCGGTAGCATACGTGTTATAGAGGCTCTCGTGGCGGATGAGCGCGAACATCACCAGCGGGTCAAAGCCGTAAGACTCGGCGATGCGCCGCACCTCCGCCCCATAATAAGCCGGGTAGCGCAGGCGGGCGATATAAGGCGGCACAGCCAGGGTAGATTGCCCGGACTCAATAATCAGGTTTGCGGCGGCCACAATCGAGGGGTAATAAGCCCCGATGATGCGCGTGTAGATCGCCAATTGATATGACCGGAGCGGATCATCCGCGTAATCACGGATGATGTCCAGAAACTCGGTCTGCGCGGCATCAAACACGCCGACAGCCCATAACTCTCGCCCGCGCACGATGCGCGGATCTTGCTCCAGCGTGAGATCTAATGGCCAGAGCGGGCCAGCCTGGACCACCCCGAACGTTGTGCGTAACCAGTCTTCCGCCTGGGCGACCTGGGCCGCGTCATCAAATTCCCACACATATTGAGCCGGCGGGGTAAATGGTGCGCGTCCCACACGCAAATCCTGGGCGCGGGCACTGTAATAGGTATCTGGCGCGGCGGCAATCGCCTGGTTGAAGGCCGCCTCTGCGGCGGCAGTATCCTCGCGTTGTTGTGCCAACCGCCCCAATTGAAGATAGGCTTCGGCCTGCTCGGATCCTGTTACGACGGTCGCCAGACGTGCGTAGAGTGTCTCCGCGACAAGCGGTTCATCGCTGGCGACGGCGGCAGACGCGGCAATCGTCAGGCCGCTGACCGCCTGCTCGGTGTTAGGGAAAGTATCCGCCAGGCGGGTGAAGATCTCCCGCGAGCGCACCGGCTCCTCGTTCGTCCCGTAGAGATACCCGGCCCGCCATAGGGCTTCAGCGGCGGTCTCTGGCAGGTAACTATAAGTATCGGCAATCGAAAGATAAGTGGTGATGGCGTTCTCGTTATCCCCAGCCAGGAAGAAAGTACGCCCCTGCTCTAGCAAGGCATCACCAAAAAGCGGATCCGTCGGAAATTGGTCGATAATGGTCTGGAAGGCGACTCGTGCGGCATCGTCATTGCCGACTGCCCGATAAGCCTGCCCCAAAAGAAGGTAATAGCGCGGGGGGATCTCCCCCAGTGAGACCTCGGTGCTGTAACGATTGAACGCATCAACCGCCGCCTGATACTCACCAGCAGTAAAGTAAGCTTGCCCGACACGATAACTGTTGAGTGTGACCTCATTCTGCATCAGAACAAGCATGGCGTCATAAGCTGAGTCGGTGCCGGGGTACTCGTTGAAGACACGCTCCAGGCGTAAAATACCATTGGTCAGGTCGCCACTGTCGATGAGCGTTTGCGCGGCCATCAATTCAACACTGGCGCGATACGGCACATTTTGCGCGAAGGACAAGATACCGTCATACTGTGCGATAGCGGCCTGGGGATTGTTGTTCAGCCGGTGCAGACGGGCGACTTTTTCCATCAGCGCGGCCTGGGGAATGGTACTGCGGTTAGATTGAGTCGCCAATTGATAATTCCCCAGGGCCTCATCGTATTGATTCAGGTTGATTAAGGCATCGGCGATACGTTCGTAGGCGTAGCTGTCGATCACGCCGGGGCGCAAGGTGAGGTATTGCCGGAAGTCATCAACGGCGGCCTGCCATTGCGACAACCCCAGATAAGCATCCCCCCGCAAGAAATACGCCTGAACAGCACGAAAATCATTAGGAAAACCGTTGATTAAAATCGTCATGGCGTCTACGGCCTGGGCAAACAAGCCTTCCCTCAGCGCGGCCTGCCCCATGCCATACGCCGCCGCCGCTCGGATGTCTGCCGGTACTGCATCCCCCAGGTCAAGCAAGATCTGGTAGGTGAACACGGCATTTTCATAGCGGCCATCCAGCAGATAGCGATCCGCAATCTGAAGTGTGATCTGCGGTGGCACATCCGGTGTGGATGAGGGTTGAAGGGTCGGCTGATCGGAAGTCGATGGGGGCGGCGTGGTTGGTTGTGCGTTCTGGCTGATATTTTGCGGGGGGCTGGTGACGACAACATAAGTCACGTTATCTACGTCGCCGCCCGCCGAACCGCACCCGGCCAGCACACCAGCCACTATACAATATGTCCAAAGTCGTTTAATTATCCACATACCGCTGATTATCGGTCGGGGTGGAAGTGATTGTCAATGCTATTCGTCCGACGCTTGCCCGACGCCTGCATCTGGTTTCAAGTCGCCGGATAACCAGGGAATGCCATAACCGATAATCAAATGGCCGGCCTCCGCCAGGGCTTTCCCCAGGTCTTCGGTGGTGGCGAACATCCACCAATGATCGGCAGATGGTAGGATGGGCACGGCGAAATCTTCCACGACTAAGGCGGCCAGATCGCGGCGATGCTCCGCCCGCTGGAGTGTGACCTTGAAGCGGGACGGCTTGGAGGGTGCCCACATCGTATCCACATAGGCCAGCAGTTGGAAGTCGATTATTGCGCGATCATCCGGGCCTAACTGCCGGGAAAAACGGAACCGACCATTGGCCCATTTCATCGGGCGGTCTTCTAGCTGGTAACCAGCCGCATCGAATGCCTGGCCGACAACCGTGAGCAGGATCGAACGAAAATAGGCCTGTGGGGTTTGATCCTGGCTCATGCGATTGGATAAGTCCGGTTCTTCTGCAACGGAAATAAAATGTCGATCAGGACATGGGCGGTGCGGCTGGAATACACATCCGGCAAGATGCGGCCCAATTCCAGCGTGGTACGGTGCCCAAAAACCACATCCAGGAAAGAGTGATAAGGATAGGCGGCGTGGGCATCGTCATCGCTCATTTGGCCCTGTGTGGCTTCCTTCAGCTTGCCGTCTTCGAACGTGAGCGTCAGCCCGGTGAAGTCGAAAAAGCCAATCTTCAAGGTGCCAGTGTAGCGATGCGCGGCGGAGCCATCCAGCCGGCGTTCCAGCACGGGCGCAATCTGCCGGGCAAACGCCCCCAGATCCGGCACCCGCATATACCAGGCATAGGTATAAAACCGCAACGACCCCGACCCCAACTTGCGGATCAATGTCCATACCACATCCGGCAGAATCGCGCTGAAGTTAATCATATGCGGGCGAGTCTTTTCCGCATTGGTGTGAATCTGGTCTTTGATGCGCTTCAGTTCGCGCAGAACATCGTCAAACGTCGCCAGATACGATGCCTTCGGCCCAACGATGTACTGAGAGAGATTGAAGTATGGCAATTCCGGGATGGTCGCAATCATCACATAACCGACCGGTTCATCACCCCGCTGGATGATGTGGGGATAATGATAGATGTTGGACTCTCGGCGGCGTCCGTTGATCTCATATCGCCATATCTCAGCATCCCGCCGGACGGTCAATCCGTCGCCAATTTCGGCCTCGTCCCAGGTGGCGATCTGCTCGGCGTCGTCTTCGGTGGCCGGGCGGAGTGTGTAGACTTGCTCGGCATCTGCTGTGAGTGATGGAATGCTATCAAACGGGAGTGATCCCAATGTGCCTAGTTCCAACGACATGCCATAACCAAACCGACGGTAATAATTCGGGATGCCGGTGATTCCTTGTACAGTATGCCCCAGTTGTGTACTGCGGGCGTGGGCGGTATCCATCAACTGGCGAATGAGACCGCGCCGCCGGTAATTCTTGTCAGTCGCTACGAGTTCGATCCGCCCCAGGCCGAACGGAATGTCTTCGTAGTACCAGGTCTGCGGGATGAGCAATAACGCGGAGACGATCTTATCGTCCTGTTCAGGATCGACCACAACCCATATATCATCACCGGTGGTCGTCGGATGACCAGCAAGCAGATCGCGGGTCCACTCGCCCATATTCTCGATGTCGTCGTCGCCTGATTCACCGAAGACCTGTTTATAAAACGAGACCAGTCCTTCAGGATCATCGGCATGACCTCCGCTGATAGAACGCAGGATCAAGCCGCCATCTAATTCTTTTTGCATGTCTAAATCACTTTCCACATAAACGGAACCAGCATGTCATATTCGCTCAGGCCGCCGTGTTTACTGCGAGTCGGCCCCTTGCGGATCGAATCAATCATATGATAGCCAGGCCGTGAGAGTACGATCAAATCCCCTACCCGATGAAAGATCTCCGGGTGGCGCGGCCCCGGCCCAAACAAACCGGCTTCAATCGCTTGCTGACCATCCATCCACGCCAGTTGATCGGCAAAGTGCGTCTCGATGGTCTCGATGGCCTGCTGGCGGTAGCCTTCCCGGATGTAAAGATAGCTAAAGCGCGACTCCGCGCCATAACTCAGGCGGAGCGCGTCTCTAAGCGGTTGCGCGGCTGGGTTCGTGGCAAGATCAACCGTGTTGGGAACATCGACATGCCCGTGATCGGCCAGGATCATCACCAGCGTGCGACCGTCTGCGATGGCCTCATTGTGGAGCAACGCCCGCAAGTTTTGCATCTGCCAGCGGATTTCATTGTGCAGATAACGATTACGCGCCCCGTAGAAGTGTGACAGTGTATCCACCACCGGCCAATAAGCACTGACATAACACCGCTGACCGCGTGTCTGCTGTAGGACATCTTCGAAGCGGAGCCATAAGTCGATATTGCCGGTGTGCATATGAACGTTGGCAACCCCACGATGCAAGATCCGCGAAAGGCCGGTACCGGCCAATGCCTTATCCAGCAGAAGATGCGTCTCGACTCCGTGCGCGACCAGTTGATCTGCCACGGAAGGTTGTGAGACGAATTGATTCGCTTCCAGCCCCCAATCTTCCAGATTCGTCGTTCCTTTAGGGGCCGCCGGATGACGAAAGAACAACACATCTCCCAGGGATGCAATTTCACGCAAGAACATCACGGTTCCAGCCATCCCGGTGACGCCTGCCGGTTGAGCAGTCCAGAGTGTGGGCAAGGCGACAGCGGTGGTACTGGGGGCGACCGAAGTCAAAGGTACCGGGCCGCGCCCCGCCGTAATTGCGGCGACATCCTCGGCCAGTGCATTATCCTGCGCGATCAAATCTTGAAGATGAAGATACCCCAGGCCGTCCGTCAGCAGAAGCACCACCCGATCCACATCCGGCGGTGCCCCACCCCATACCCGATCATCCAATGGGAGCAGTTGCGATACCCCCAGGCGATCCAAAACGGTACGGGCAACATTCAGCAAGGACAAACCCTGATAATATGGGAAGACGATTTCATCCGCCCAGGGCGCGTGAACGGTTAACAATTGTTGCGCCTGGATTTCGGCCTGGAGGTCATCCGCGATGGCTTGCATGGTATAGCTCATAGTTTGTCCTCCGGTTGATCCAGAATCCCCGGCCCGTGTTTTGACAGCAAATGGCCCAGGATGCGGGCGATATTCCAGGCATCGTCAACGCCGCGATGGTGCGTGCCTTCCAGTTCAAAGCCGAGCTGGCCCAACGCACGCTTCATGCCACAGGGTTTGCCACCGCGTTCCAGGTCAGCATACAGTTGTTTGATGTTGTAGTGCGTGCCACCAAACGGATATGGAACGTCGAAGGCTTGCGCTTGCTGTTCGAACATTCGCCGGTCATAATGGCCCCAACTGGCCCAGGGATACCGCATCGTATCGTACTTGTCGATGAGCATCTGGCAGGCTTCCGCATAGGAGACACCGGCTTCTACATCGGCGGGGGTGAGTGTCGTCAGCCGGGTGCAGAACGCGCTCACGGTGGAGCGCACCGGCTTAACCAGGATGGCTGTGGGATCTTGCCGGTGGCCGGTGGCGACATCCAAGCGGCAGATGCCTATTTCAATGATTTCGTTGACCATGCCAGCGGGTGGATTACGCGGCCAGCAGGTCGCCTCAATGTCGATGACGATGACCATCACAATAGCTCGCGCATGGCCTCCGGCGTAGTGACAGGCATCTTACAGGCGAAGTTCTCGCAGACGTAGACCGTCGGCTGGCCGCCACGTTGCACACGATAGTTCAGGAGTGGAATGTCGTGTTCGCCGTCTACGTCAGCTTGCGTCAGCGCGACGATAGCATTCGGGCGATACGTCTCCGTGATGACACCTAACAAGGCATGGGTCGGTTCGGCGTCCAAATCCCCGACGACCGCGATCTCCTGCACGCCATTGACGATCATATCCACCGCGTTAAGGGCTTCGCCAAAGGCTTGCGGGTATTGCTTTAATGCTTCGGATAGCAATTTAAGCGCGTCACGGGCGGCCTCGTCATAACGGCTTTCCCCGGTATAGGCGGCCAGCCGAAGCAATTGCTTGACGGCCATGCTGTTGCCAGCCGGGACGGCGTTATCTTGCAATTGGCGCGGGCGCGTGATGAGGCGTTCGTGATCGTCACTGGTGTCGTAAAAGCCGCCATCATCGGCCCGGAAATGCGTCAGGATCGAATCCGCCAGGGCCTGGGCCACTGTAAACCAGCGGTCATCAAATGTCAGTTGATACAACTCGATGAGCGCATCAATCAGGTTGGCGTAATCTTCCAGGTATGCATTAAGCCGGGCCTGACCGTCCTTGTATGTGCGGAGCAAGCGACCATCGCCGGTGTAAAGACGCTCAAGCAAGAATTCACCGCACCGGATAGCGGCCTGGCGGTAATCATCCCGCCCGAAGACCCGCGCCGCTTCCGCCAGGCTGGCTAACATCATGCCATTCCAGGCTGTCAGCACCTTGTCATCCAAACCAGGATGCACGCGATGGGTGCGGTGTGCATAGAGCGTATCTTTGATCGCCGCCAACCGCGCATGTAGATCTTCCACCGGGATGCTCATGCGTTCAGCGATGACTTGCGGGTCATTGGGGACATACAGGATGTTCTTGCCTTCGAAGTTACCACCTTTACTCAGGCCCCAATACTCGACTGCCCGCCGATAATCGGCTTCATCGAGCAGGTCTTGTAATTCGTCCAGCGTCCAGACGAAGAACTTGCCTTCTTCACCTTCGCTGTCGGCGTCAGTCGCGCTGTAGAAGCCGCCTTCCGGTGATTGCATTTCGCGCAGGATGTAATCGTAAATTTCTTCCGCAATTGTCCGATAAAAGGGGTCATCTGTGGCCTGCCAGGTGTGCAGATAGACGCGGCTGAGTTGTGCGTTATCATAGAGCATCTTTTCAAAGTGTGGCACCAACCACATCGCATCCACGCTATAACGGGCAAAGCCACCGCCCAGTTGGTCGTAGATGCCGCCGCGTGCCATCTTGGTCAGGGTATGCGTGACCATATCAAGCACATGCGGATCTCTGCCGCGCAGGTATTGCCGCAGAAGAAATTCCAGGTTCATCGGTTGCGGGAACTTCGGCGCACCGCCGAAGCCACCATACATCTTATCGAACGCCTGAGATTGACGAGCAACAGCGACTTCCAGTAGATCAACTGCAAACGCGCTTTCATCGCCGCCGATGTTCAACGTCTGGCGGTCTAGCACGCCGGTTAATTGCTGGGCAGAGCCTTCGACATCATCGCGGCGGTTATGGTAAGCCTCGCTGATGCTTTTGAGCACCTGCCGGAAGGACGGCATCCCCATGCGGGGTTCCAGCGGGTAATAAGTGCCGCCATAAAAGGGTCGGCCATCCGGCAAGAGGAAAACGGTCATCGGCCAGCCGCCGCGCCCACTGATAGCTTGCACCGCGTCCATGTAGATCGAATCGACATCGGGCCGTTCTTCACGGTCTACCTTGATGTTGACAAATAACTCGTTCATCATCTGGGCGGTGGCGTCGTGTTCGAAGCTTTCGTGGGCCATGACATGGCACCAATGACAGGCACTATACCCGACACTAAGCAAAACTGGTTTGTCTTCGTCTTGCGCCTTCTGGAAGGCTTCTTCACCCCAGGGATACCAATCGACCGGGTTGTCTTTGTGTTGCAGTAGATATGGGCTGGTCTCGTGTTGCAGACGATTCATCAAAATCACATGGCGGATCTTCCGCCCGGTTTGGCCCGGTGGATGGAGCCGCCGCTCCTTTCAGTCAAATCAGTCAAACAGATCAGATTACGTTAAGACTTGTGACAGTTGGCAAGTGCGCTTACCAAGTTAGCATTTGTGGCGGTGCCTCATCCGGGTCATCGTCGTCGGCCCAATGTTTTTCGATCCAGTCGAGCAACTTCTGTGTGATGGCGGGGGTAAAGCGGGCCGCCGCTTCGAACCCATTTGGTGAGAAAGCGAAGAAATTGGTGTAATATTTACGCGAGATACAAATAGTATAATCGTTTTCCCAGCGGGTTGGCCCCCACAAAAATGCCAGGCCGCCCTCTTTACGGCGCATCAACTCTAGCCAGCGCGTCCTGTCTACCAGATCGCGCAGGACAAAGCGCAGGGTCAGCATAGAGCCAAAGGTAAACGAAACCTGCATAACACGGGTTTGTTTATCCAGGTCGATGATAATCTGGGCGGCCCCGTCCTGAGTCAGCAATGTAGTGACCCCGCGCCCGGTGCGCGTGCCGAGCGTGCGGAACTTGATGACCGACATCACCGGCATACTACTGAAGCGTGTGGCTAGCTCGACTTCCAGGTCGATTTCGCCGTTAAAGAATTGCTGTAGCGTCCAGGGAGGCTCTGCGGGTGGAGCTAGCCGCTCCGCCGCATCCGCCGGGCGGATCTCCATCGCCTCTGATTGTTCTAAGACTTTGATGGCTTTTTCGACAAACTTGCGCTTGTCTTTCAGGACTTCTGGCTTCGATGGTTGGGACGTCTGTAAGGCAGACTCGGACTCTGGCGCGGGTGAAGGCGCAGGTTGACCGGTCTCCGGCTGATCTTGATCGGGTTTCTTGGTCTGGTTGTCCATGCTTTAGCTTTAATTGATCCCTAACCGTTGGTATCTTATATTATAGGTTAACATAGGCACACGTTCAAACGAAATTATGCAGAAGTAGTGGAAAAACAGGTGAATTCATCGGGTAATGACAAAACGCTTGTGTTGTTCTAATATTCGATTGATAACCTGATGATGATAATTGTAGCTTAAGGTTTTCAACCTGATATGCAGTTTCCAAACGATAACAATAAAAGAGACAACGACAATCAGCCGAATGACCCCAACCAAGAGCCAGAACAGCCGGATTGGCGTAAATGGCTTTGGCCGGTCATTTCTGTGCTGTTGTTGGGGTGGCTATTCCTGCAATTCCTCGGGGTTGGGTCAATGAGTGGCGGCAGTGCCGTCTCGTATTCTGGCCTGCTAGAACAAGCGCGGAACGGCAACGTCCGCAACATAACCATCGACGGCAATGACGCTGAAGGAACTTTCAGCCAGCCGATCACCACTGAGCAAGGCGTATCTGTACGTAACTTCTCCTTGACATTACCAGCCGACCAGGAGCAATTGTTGACGGCACTGGATGATGGCGGCGCAAACGTGAGTTATGAGTCGTCTGAGACACCGGCCCTGTTGCTCATCCTGGCGCAGTGGGCACCCCTCATCTTGATTATCGCGTTCTTCATCTGGATCTCGCGGCGTGCCCAACGCCAGATGGGCGGCGCGATGGGCTTTGGGCGGACGCAAGCCCGTGAATATACCGTTGAAAAGCCCCAGGTCACATTCAACGATGTAGCCGGTCAGGACGCGGCCAAGCAGGAACTTGTCGAAGTGGTGGACTTCCTCAAGGAGCCGGATAAGTACATCGCGCTGGGTGCGCGCATCCCGCGTGGTGTCCTGTTGATCGGCCCGCCGGGGACGGGTAAGACGCTCCTGGCGCGGGCGGTAGCGGGCGAAGCGAACGTTTCGTTCTTCAGTATCGCGGCGTCAGAGTTTGTGGAGATGTTCGTGGGTGTTGGTGCTTCGCGTGTCCGTGATCTTTTTAAGCGGGCCAAAGAAAACGCGCCGAGCATTGTCTTCATCGACGAAATCGACGCGGTAGGACGGCAACGCGGTGCTGGCCTGGGCGGCGGTCACGACGAACGTGAGCAGACGCTCAACCAGATGCTGGCGGAAATGGACGGGTTCGATCAGACCGAAAGTGTGATCGTCATGGCGGCGACCAACCGTAATGACGTGCTTGACCCGGCGTTACTCCGTCCGGGACGTTTTGACCGTCAGGTCACTGTCGGTCTGCCAGACCGCAAGGGCCGTCTGGCGATCATGAAGATTCATACACGCGGTAAACCGCTGGATTCTAGCGTCAACCTGGAATCACTGGCACGCGGCACCATCGGCTTTTCCGGTGCGGATCTTTCCAACTTAGCAAACGAAGCGGCGTTAAACGCGGCCCGGCGTAATGCACGGAAGATCTCGATGCGAGATTTCTCTGACGCCTTCGACCGGATTGTCCTGGGTACGGAAAGCCCGCCGCTTTCTGACCCGCATGAACGCAAGGTCGTGGCCTACCACGAATCCGGCCATGCGCTGATGGCGGCACTCACACCGGATGCTGACCCGGTGCTGAAGGTGACCATCGTCCCGCGTGGGCAAGCACTCGGCATCACCGCGCAGATGCCCGACGACGACCGCCGCAATTACCCCAAGCGATACTTAGAAGCGCGGATGCTGGTGTTGTTGGGTGGACGTGCGGCAGAGCAGATCATCTTCGGTGAGGTAACAACCGGTGCGGAAAATGACCTGCGCCGGGTGACCGAACTGGCGCGACGGATGGTATCACAATTCGGCATGAGTGAGGCCATCGGCCAGCTCAACTTTGGCGATAACGACCGCCAGCCCTTCCTGGGGTATTCGCTCTCACAGAATAAGAATTACAGTGAGGAAACTGCGGCCAAGATCGACCAGGAAGTGGCACGCATCGTCAACGAGGCTTATCATGACACGGTAGCCCTGCTGGAAGAAAATCATGATAAGTTAGAAGCCCTGGCCCAGGAATTGATGGTGCAGGAAGTGATTGAACAGCGCGAGATGTTGCGTGTCATCGGCATGAGCTACGATGATGCCCTCCCAGAAGGTGAGACCGCCCAGACCGATATGGAACGCAAAGCGGACTCTCACTTTTCGCTTGGTTATGCTGATGAGGTGACCAGTGATGATGAAATCATCGAAGAAAATGGTAACCACAATGAAAACCAGCAAGAACGTGAAGAAACTACCGATGATCGCGGGGAAGATTAAGTAGCGCAACGCACTTCTCCGGCCAATTAGCATATGTATCTCAAAGAGGGCGCGACTGCGCCCTCTTTTGGTTCCTGAGCAATTTCTGAAAAGCCAGGGACAGATGTTATTCTCTGTGATAAAATTAACTAAACAAGGATTCGATTATTGGTTTTTTAGATGTGAGGTAAGCCAAAATGATCATTGATCAACAAGAAACTGTCCTGAGTGGTTTTGATTTCTTCAACCTGGAAGAGAAACTCAACGACGAACAACGCGCCCTGCGGGATCGCATCCGCGACTTTAACGAAAATGTCGTTCTACCGAACATTAACCCCTACTGGGATAAAGCCGAATTCCCCTGGGAAATCGCGATGAAAGTTAAAGACCTGGGGATTGTCGGCGGGCCGATGCGTGAATATGGTGGCCCCGGCCTGGATGTGCTTTCGATGGGTATCGTCAGTTATGAGATGGCACGCGGTGACGGCGGGGTCTGCACATTTTATGGTGTACAAAGTGGCCTGGCAATGACCTCGATTTACGGGCTAGGCTCTGAAGAACAAAAGCAACGTTGGCTCCCGGAAATGGTCACGCTGGATAAGATCGGCGCGTTCGGCCTGACTGAACCGTTCGTCGGCTCGAACGCGGGGAGCATCCGCACGACGGCGAAGAAAGACGGCGAGTATTACGTCCTCAATGGTGCGAAACGCTGGATCGGCAATGCCAGTATCGCCGATGTGATCGTCATCTGGGCGCGGGACGAAGACGGCATGTTCGCCGGGTTCGTCATCGAAAATCCGTCGGAAGTCGAAGGATTGGAGATCAAAGACATTCAGGGCAAGATCGGCAAACGTACCGTCTTGAATGCCGACATCCGCATGACTGATGTGCGCGTACCGGCGGCCAACCGGTTGGCGAACGTCAAGAGCTTCCGCGATGTGACCAATGTGCTTTCTGGCGGGCGGTATGGCGTGGCCTGGGAAGCGGCAGGGGCGGCATCGGCTTGCTTTGAGGTCGCGCTCAACTACGCCAAAACCCGCGAGCAATTCGGCAAGCCCATCGCTGGCTTCCAGCTTGTTCAAGATAAGTTGGTCGAGATGGCAACGGAAGTCACCCAGATGCAACTGCTCTGCTACCGGATGGCGGAACTTTATGCCGAAGGCAAGCTAGACGAAGGTATGGCATCTATGGCGAAGTACAATAACGCCCGCAAGGCACGGCAGGTAGCTCTGCTAGCGCGTGAGACACTGGGCGGCAACGGCATTTTGATCGAGAATCACATCGCCCGCTGGCTGACCGACGCTGAGATCATCTACACTTACGAAGGGACGAACGAAGTTAATAAGTTGATTGTTGGCCGTAAGTTGACCGGAATCAACGCAATCGTTTAGGGCACTTAAGATTTGGAGTCAAAAAGGGACTCACGTTTGAGTCCCTTTTTGATTCGACACTTAACTTACGCTTCGACCGCCTTCTTGTGTTCCTGGACGATGCCTTCCGCGATGTGGGGTGGCACCTGGTCATAACGAGCAAAGGTCATGGTGTAGATGCCGCGCCCGCCAGTCATCGAGCGCAGATCGTTTCCATAGCGCATCATCTCCGCCAGCGGCACCTGGGCGTTGACGACACTACGATTGGCGACAGTATCCATGCCTTGAACACGACCGCGCCGCGTGTTGAGATCGCCCATGACGTCGCCCATCATGGCCTCCGGGATTGTCACCTCAACATCCATGATCGGTTCCATTAAGACCGCGCCAGCGTTCAAAAATGCATCCTTAAAGCCCTCTCGCCCGGCGACTTGAAAGGCGATGTCTTTACTATCAACCGGATGCTCTTTGCCGTCGAAGACCACGACCTTGACATCAACCACCGGGAAGCCCGCCAGCACGCCATCATCCAACACACTGACGATTCCTTTTTCAATCGACGGTAAGAACCCTTGCGAGATAGCCCCACCGACAATCTTGGTCTCATACAAGAAACCCTCACCGGTATTCGGCATGACCCGCAAAGAGACCTCCGCGAATTGGCCGGCCCCGCCGGTCTGCTTTTTGTGGCGGTAGGTCGCTTCGGCTTCTTTGGTGATCGTCTCGCGGTATGGCACCTTCGGCATCGTGGTATCAATCCCAACGCCGAGTTGCTCTGCCCGGCTGATTGCCAGCATGACGTGAACTTCGCCCATGCCTTCTAACACGACCTGTTTGGTATCGATATTGTTTCGCCAGCGCAAGGTGGGGTCAGATTCGCACAGACTGGTGAGGACGGTGCCCATCTTGGTGCTGTCGCCCTGGGTACGCGGGATCAATGCAACCTGATAGAGCGGCTCCGGGAACTCTGGTTTGACGATGGTGAATTGGTCGCCCTTTTTGCAGATTGTATCGCCGGTCTTGGTATCGGTCAGCTTGGCGACGACGCCAATATCACCCACATGCAGGGTCTCTACCGGTTCGGTCTCCTTGCCCCGAATTTCTAGCAGGCTGGTAAATCGCTCGTCGTTTTCGGTACTGGAATTATAATAGATCTCGCCGGAACGCATCATGCCGGAAAAGATACGGAAGTAATTCAGCGTGCCTACGTAACGGTCATTGGTCGTCTTGAAGACATAGGCCGCCAACGGGCCATCATCATGCTGTGGCGCATTTAAGTATTCGAGTTCGTCACTGCCTTCGCGGAAGATACCCACGCGGCGGACTTCTGGCGATGATGTGTAGTTAATCAGGGCTTCCATCAGCGGGAAGGTGCCAATGTTCCCGGTACCGGATGTCACGAAAACTGGCACCGTGTTTAGATCGTGGTTCCGGGCGGCCTTCCGCATCCCGGTGCGGATCTCATCAGATGTCAGTTCTTCGTCATTGAAGTATTTTTCGAGCAAGGCATCATCGGCTTCTGCCGCCGCTTCTACCAGCATCAGGCGGGCTTCTTCGACTTCCTCGGCCATATCCGCCGGCAAATCAGCACGATCTTTCCCGGCATCATAATATGCTTTGCGCGTCTGGACGTTGACAACGCCCTTGAAGTCAGCTTCTTTGCCCACCGGGAGCATAACCGGGATGAATTTATAATCTTCGTAGAGTTCGCGCAGTTGGTCTAAGGTGACATAAAAATCGGCATTTTCACGGTCCATTTTGTTGATGACCACGATGACCGGTTGTTGGTAGGTCTTGGCATATTCCCAGGCCAATTCGGTACCAACCTCCACCCCGGAAGCGGCATCCACCACCACCAGGACAGCATCCACCACACGAATAGCGTTCTTGACCTCACCCTGAAAATCTGTAAAGCCAGGGCAATCTAACACATTGATTTTATGGTTTTCAAATTCGACTGGGATCAAAGAGGTAGAAAGAGAGATACCGCGTTGTTTTTCATCTTCTTGCCAGTCCGAGACCGTGTTCCCTTCTTCCACACGGCCCATCCGGGATATTTTCCCGGTATTGTACACCAGGGCCTCCACCAGCGATGTCTTGCCGCACCCCTGGTGGCCGACTAAAGCGACATTTCTAAGTTTATCCGTCGTATATTCTTTCAAAATGACCTCCGTAACAGTTTTTGTCCAATGTCACTAATTTAACGCTACCTGAGATTTTAAGGTAGCGTTAACTGTTTGTCAAAAACATGGTAACTACTCAGGCAGGGAGGAAGGGATGTCCAAGCAGGGCATGATGCAAGGCGTGGATCACTCGTTGGCCCTGTTTACGAGCGGTCGAAATATAAGCGCGCAGATCG
>DAOTTZ010000054.1:0-2085 GCA_034437535.1 Anaerolineae bacterium
GGAATAGCTTCGGGTTTTTCGCTAATTTCTCATACGTTATCATGGCTTCAACCGATTTTGGCTTCACTTACACTCTCTGATTCTACATCCTTTTGTTTCCGATACAATCTAATATGTTAAAAATTGCTCGCGGATAATTTACTGCCTGGATGACCACGCAAAAATCCACCTGATGGCCCATGCAAACGGGCGAAAAATGCAGTCCAATGATTATGATGGACTTATCAGTCTGGCGATAGGGATCGATAGTTATGTGGCATGACACAACAGAAATCATCCGGCAATCCACGATTGCGCTGGTGACGACCAACCCCAGTGACCTGGCGGAGCGTTTTCGATCCATACCCGATCAACGGGTTATTATCTTTGATGAGACCCTGGATCTGGTATCGAAGATCGCTGTATCCAACCCGAACTTGCTCTGTGTGGACTTAAACACTGAAGCCGGGCTGGAACTCTGCTGGCGGCTACAAGCGAGCCAGATGCCAGCAGACATCGCGTTGATCGCCTTCGGGACGGACTCTAATCAACGGGAGGCGGCCTTCGCGGCGGGGGCGGTCAACTTCTTACCACACGAGACGCCTACAGCCTTGATTATCCAGACGATCAACGGGATATTGATGTACCGGGCGCGAATGCTCGATGTGATCGGCGATACCCAGTGTGAGCGCGACGCCATTAAACAACGGTACCAGCATTATCACAAATTAATGCGGACGCTCTCCGACGAACTGAAGAATCCGTTGAGCATTATTTACGGCAGTCTGTCGTTGCTCTATAAGGAAGCCAGCCCCAAAGATCAACCGATTATCGACAACACCCTTTCTGCCGTCGATGACACGCGGCAAATCCTCAAGAATCTGGCTGATCTCAACCAACTGGAAGTAGAAGCACAGTTGCCCAGGGCATCCGTCGCATGGTTAGACTGTTTGCAGTATTGTGTCGATCAACATGCCGGGCTGGCAAGTGAGCGAGACATCACGCTTGTATTCGTGGCGGAAAGCGAGGAGGGATACGTTGCAGTAAACCGACATTGGTTCAAGCAGATCATCACCCGGTTGATCGTCAACGCAATCACACATTCACCAGAAGGCACGACGGTCACACTTGATGGAAGCATCACCCCGACTCAGGCCACCCTCTGCCTCACCGATCAGCGTGACCTGCACCGGCCAGACGGCAGTGACCTGGCCGTTATACGGTCGGTCATCAAACAACATGATGGGTTAATCTGGCTGGAAAATCGCCCGCAACACACAGTCACCACGATCAAATTACCAGTCAACGCGCCAGCGAACGATCCAGGTTTAAGGCCGCACTAATCATCGATAGATGGGTGAATGCCTGCGGGAAGTTGCCCAGGGCGGTACCGTCCAGGCCGGTCTGCTCGGCGTAAAGCCCCAGATGGTTGACATAACCCAACATTCGCTCAAAAATCAACCGTGCCCGCTCCACCTGGCCGGCCCGCGTCAGGGCTTCCACCAACCAGAAGGTACACATATTAAATGCCCCCTCCTCGCCGGGTAGACCGTCGTCGGTTTCTTCTATGTTGTAACGAAAGATCATGCCGCCGGATTGCAGACCGCCGTCGTCAACCATCCGTGTGATGGCTTCAATTGTCTTCAGAAAGCGCGGCTCATCGGCGGCGGTGAAGAATACCAGCGACATAATCAGCAGGCTGGCATCCAGTGCGTCATTTTCGTAGCTCTGGGTAAAGGTCTGGAGTTCTTCGTTCCAACCATTTTCCATTACATCCAGGTAAATCTCGTCGCGCACGTGCCGCCAACGCGCTACATCCGCCGGGAAAGACCGTTTACGCACCACCCGTAGGGCGCGATCCAGCGCAACCCAACACATCACGCGGGAATAGGTGAAGTTCTGCTGGCCGCCGCGTACCTCCCAGATGCCCAGGTCTGGTCGTTGCCAATTATCACACAGCCAATCGACGTGATGGCGAATTTCTTCCCACAGATCATGACTCCCCTGAAAAAAGGTAATCCAGAGCCGAATTTGTTAAAATAGAGCAATCAGAAAGCTAGCGACCCAAACTGCCATGTATCGTAAAAATGACCAGCACCACCAAAA
>DAOTTZ010000055.1:0-18872 GCA_034437535.1 Anaerolineae bacterium
CGGGAGTGGATACACCGGCAACGCGCCCTGATAGTAATAGCCGAAGACTTCCTGTTGGCCCGGCCCGGTCAAGACGATGGCGTCGTCAGGTTGGCCGGCGGTGTCGATGACGGCGGCAATGCCGCGATAATCATCACGCTGATACACGGTCTCGGTGTAAAGCGGCCCCAGGCCGTCGATCAACGCGGCGAACAGGCTCACCGCGCCGAGTATAGCGGCGGCCTTTGGGATCGCCTGGAACAGACGCGCCTCGTCTCGTGGGCGGATCTGCCAGAGTGCCCACACGCCGCGCCCCAACCACAGGGCAAAGGCGACCTGTGCCGGTAGCAAAAATTTAAGATTGGCCTCGCGGAAAAGATCCAGCGCGAAGAAGATCATAACGGAGACAGCCACCCAGGCCACAGCCAGCAACACCCCCCACCAGATGCGTGACCCGCGCTCCTGGGGTAATTCGATCAAGGCGAAGAGCAGAAAAAATACGACGGCAATAGTGGTGCCAGAGCCAACCGTCACGCCGAAGGCGAAGTAAGCCAGTATATCCGCCAGACCAGCGATGAAGCCGACCGGCTCCCCGGTGCTAGGCCAGGAGGTGACCTGTCCCCAGGCCGTCGCCAACCAGGGCAGATACAGCACGATGGTCAACAGGTTGCAAGCGACATATCGCCCCAGGTAACGCAGGAGAGGCCGATAATCGGCGGGGGCATCCTGTTGATAACGGTTATAGGCTTCCACACCGAGCCAAACCGTGAAGGCGATCCCCTGGGCCAGCATGACGAAGGGAAAAGCATACTGGGTATACAATCCGGCCACGTTGAACAGGGCCAGCGCAATCCCCCACCGCCAATGATACGCCCGGACAAAGCCGGCCAAAGCCCACATCGCGGCGACACCCCACAGGGCCAGGAGCGCGTACATACGGGCTTCCTGAGCGTAGAAGATGCTGAAAGTGTTCAGCGTGACGAAAGCCGCCGCCAGCAAGGCCGGTACCGGGCCGAACAACCGGCGACCGAGGGCGAAAGTCAGCGCGACGGTCAGCACGCTGGCGAAGGCGGAAAGCGACCGCAGGCCGAACTCTGAGGTACCTAGCAGGCGCGTCCAGCCGTGCAAGAGCCAGTAATACCCCGGCGGGTGAATATCCAACGCGGCGTTATCTGCGATGGCAGGAAGTGAACGGGTAGCCTGCACGTAGCTACTGCCTTCGTCATTCCAGAGCGATTGCGCGTCAATGTGGTGGAAGCGCAATACCGCCGCCACCAGCAGGACCCCGACCGCCAGGAGCCAGCCCGCCCGTCTCATGCCCGGCGGCTCCGCAGGCCATCCAGCCAGGATCGCCAGGGCCAACATGCCGCCCCCCAGAACAATCAGCAGAATATATGGTAAGCGGTTGTAGCCGGTACGGTCTTCCACCGTGATCGAATCCAGCACGAAGACGCGCTCTTGCGGGGCGGTGATGGTCAGCGTGTGTGGCTGTGCTGTAGATGATAACGTCCGGCGGGCCGTCCACCAGTCCCCCCGGCGCACCCCGTCAAGTGTTTCACCATTCAGCAAGAGTGACTCTGTACCCTGCCAGCGGAGTCTTACCGCAGTGCCATCAACGGTGACGCCTGCTTGCGTGGTTTGGAGGGCGCGGTCAAAATCCGCCCCATCTAGCATGATAACAGCGGCTGAATCCGGTGTGGTGACGGCCCAGGGATCATCTGCTTGATGCACACCACGATACAGGGTGGGCGTGCTGGTGGTGATGTAATCCTTCATGGCAGTATAGACCGGCAGGGGCGGATACGGCGGGTCGGCCTGGGGGTCGAAATCAGGATCGACCATGCGGAAGTAATAAAACGGCTGATTGCGCTCTTCATCACTGCGGCGGCTGAAGAACCAGTAATTGACGACGCCGATCCAGGGCCAATCTTGCTGAACCCGGTCATAAAAGCGCGTGATGTAATCCGCCGCCTGTTGCTGGGTGACCTGGCCGAACATATCACGCGGTTCGGCAATATCCGGGGCCTCTGCACGCGATGGCACAAAGTTCCAGGCGGCCTCACTGATCCAGATGGACTTATGCGAGTCACCATTGGCGACCATGATGTCGCGGATGTAGAGGTTACGGGCGATATTGACGACGGTCGGGCGCATCCGCTGATCGGTCGGGCCGCTGTTCAAGCCGTAGCCCTGCACACTCAGCACATCGAAGCAATCCGCCGCGCCGGCCTGATACATGCGTTGTAGGAAGATGAAGTCATTCAAGTCGCGCCCGGTGAGCGATTGCGTAGGGGCCAGCGCACCACTGATGACCACAATCTCCGGGTCAACGGCCTTAAGGGCGTCGTGGACGAGGCATAACATCTCGGTGTAGGCTTCCGGGTTGACGGTGCTTTGATTGCCCCACTCCGGGAAGATGTTGGGTTCGTTCCAGACTTGATAATGGCGGATGCGGCCCCGGTAACGTTCGGCCAGGACGGCGGCAAAATCTGCCAGATCTTGAAAGTCGTCAGGTGGGGCGAAGGCCCCGGCGACATCTTCCGGGACGGCCCGCGTCCAGGGGGGCGGCGCATCAATCCGAGCCTGGATCTGTAAGCCGTACTGCTCGGCCAGGTCTACAATGCGATCATATTTTTCCCAGGCGGAAATCGCGTCGATCTCACCGTCGCCGTCCAGGTCGTTGCGGGCATCGGTAAAGTTACCTTTTTCGCTGATCTCAATATCTGCCCAGATGAACTGCTGACGGATCCAGTGGAAGCCAGCATCGGCAATCATGGCGACTTTGGCCTCTACTTTAGCGGGGTCAACCTCTTGCTCTAAGAAGGTGTTGATGCCGAAGGGGTTGACGTTGGTATGCTGGATCGGTGTCATGGGATTGGTCTGGGGTTGCGGGCGGATGAGATTACCGGCTACCTCTACCAGCCCGCGCACCTGGCCGACCGGCTCTTCTTCGCCGGTGAGATCCCAGGCGATGTGCCAGACGACACCCCGATTCGCAAGATCCAGCAGGAGGGCACCGGCCAGCAGGCCCAGCACCAGGATAAATGTCAGTACGTGTTTGATCTTCATAGGCGGCATTATAATGGGAGTGTGGGCGCAATTCTAGAATAGAAGTTATGCAGGAGATCAAGTTATAATGGCGGGCAGACGGATTTAGGAAGGCAAGCAGACGATGACTCCATATACAAACGGTACCAACCCGGCGGAAGCCCTACGCAAAGCTTATCAGGAGGCGGAAGCGGCCCGCAACGACGCGGTTAATAGCCTGCTCAGCGCGGCGGAGCGCATCCGTGCGGAGGCTGACGGCGATGACCGGGCGGCGACCATCGCCCGGAGCCTGGAGCAAAACGCGAACTTCTTAAACGCTCGTAAGGTCGATCATCTGGACGAGCGACCTATCGAGGACGACGACCCGGCCTGGATCACCTGGGTACTGGTCTTCCTGGCGGGGGTGTTCTTCGGGCGGCGGTTGAGCCGGGGCCAACAAGAAGACGCCGATGTTTAAGCTGATGATTATCTTCCGGCAACCGCCGCCAACTGGCATTCGGGCGTTTGAAGTCGCGTATACCGGGTTGCTGGGGCTGGTCGAGCAGATGCCAGGCATCCAGCGGCGACAGGTCATCAGCGTGGTCGGTAGCCCGACCGGGCCATCACCCTATTATCGCATTCTGGAAGTTTACTTTGCCGACCAGGGCGCGATGGAAGAGGCCATGCGCTCAGAAATCGGCCAGCAGGCCGGGGCACAGTTGGCGGGCTTCCCGGAAGGGATATTTGAATTAGTTTTTGCCGATGTCTACGAAGAAACGGGGGGCCAAACTCCCCAGGGGGATACCTAACCTTATGCAATTGCTCAAAGAACGCATCCTGGCTGAGGGGAAAAACCTCGGTAATGGCATTTTGAAGATCGACAGCCTGTTAAATCATCAACTGCACCCGGATTTAATGCAGAAGATGGGCGAAGCAATGGCCGAAAACTTCAAGGGGCAAGCCGTTGATCGCATCCTGACGGCGGAGATTAGCGGAATCGCGCCGGCCTTGATGACGGCGACCGTGCTGAATGTGCCGGTGGTCTATGCACGTAAGAAGAAGCCGATCACGATGGCGGGGCCGGTATACCTGGAAACGGCCCCCAGCCACACCAAAGGGGGCGATGTGCCGCTTCTGGTCAGCGCGGAATTCATCAAAGCAGGCGAAAATGTGCTGATTATTGATGACTTCCTGGCGACCGGCAAGACATTGACCGCGCTGGCGCGTATTATCACCAGTGCCAAGGCCACGTTGGTCGGCGTGGGCGTGGTGGTCGAAAAGTCATTTGAGAACGGGCGCGATGTGATGATTAACGCCGGGTATGATGTGCCGATCCATGCGCTGGCGACGATCACCAGTATGCGTAACGGTAAGATCGAACTGGCATGAGTGACGCACTCCGTCAGGGTGGCATCGCCATCCTGGATTTTGGATCGCAGTACACGCAGTTAATCGCCCGGCGCGTGCGTGAGCAGGGTGTTTATGCCGAAGTCTTGCCGTTTGACGCGACACCGGAGCAGATCCGGGCGCACCAACCAAACGGGCTGATTCTTTCCGGTGGGCCGAACAGCATCTATGCTGATTCTGCCCCGGCCCTGCACCCCGGCGTGCGGTTAGAGGCGTGGCCGATGTTGGGGGTGTGTTATGGGATGCAGTTGATCGCGCAGGCTTTAGGCGGGGCAGTTTCTCCGGGGGAGACTCGTGAGTACGGGCGCGGTCACATCACACATGGGGATAATGTGCTATTTCGCGATCTGCCGGATGCACTCGACGTGTGGATGAGTCATGGCGATCATGTCGAGGCCCCGCCACATGGCTTTGATGTATTGGCGACATCGGACAATGGCTTGATCGCGGCGATTGGGGATGCCGACCGCAAGCTCTACGGCGTGCAATTCCACCCGGAAGTGGCCCATACGCCACGCGGCGTGGATTTGATCCGCAACTTTGTGTTTGATGTGTGCAATTGCGAGCCGAAATGGTCACCGGCGGCCTTCATCGAAGACGCGGTGGAGCGCATCCAGGCGCAGGTGGGGGACGATGGCCGGGTTCTGCTGGCCCTGAGTGGCGGCGTTGACTCTGCGGTGGCTGGCGCGTTGATCCAGCAGGCAATTGGCGACCGGCTGACCTCGGTCTTCGTCAATACCGGCTTGCTCCGCAAAGGGGAACCGGCGGAGGTGGTGCGCGTCTTCCGGGAAGAACGGCAGATGCGTTTGATCGCAGTCGATGCCAGCGAACGATTCCTCAGCCAACTCCAGGATTTACAAGAGCCGGAAGCCAAGCGTAAGCGCATCGGCGCGGCCTTTATCGATGTCTTCCGGGAGGAAGCCGACCGGCTGGACGACGTGCATTATCTGGGCCAGGGGACGATCTACCCGGATGTGATCGAAAGTGCGGCGGAGCATCAATCTGCCAAGACGATCAAGAGCCATCATAACGTGGGCGGCCTGCCGCCAGATTTCAAAGAGCGGTTTACGCTGGTAGAACCTCTGCGCGATCTGTTCAAGGATGAGGTGCGGAAGGTGGGCACGGCCCTGGGCCTGCCCGATCATGTCGTATGGCGGCAACCGTTCCCCGGCCCAGGGTTGGCGATCCGATGCCTGGGGCCGATCACCTGGGAACGGCTGGAAACCCTGCGTGAAGCCGACGCGATCTTCCTGGATGAACTGGCCGGGGCGGGCCTGTTAACGCCGGGGGCAGATGGCGTAGCGGCCACATCGCAATGCTTCGCGGTGTTGTTGCCGGTGAAAAGTGTCGGCGTGATGGGTGACAACCGCACCTATGAGGAAGTGCTGGTGCTCCGGGCGGTGACGACCGATGACTTCATGACGGCGGATTGGGCACGTCTGCCGTTCGACCTGCTGGCGCGGGCCAGCAACCGCATCGTGAACAACATCAAAGGTATTAACCGGGTGACGTATGATGTCACCAGCAAACCACCCGCAACAATCGAATGGGAATGAGGATTTATTTACCTGATGAAAACACGTATGATCTGGAGTCTTGTCTTGCTCGCTCTGTTGGTTCTCGGTGGGACAGCCCTGGCGCAGTCAGCCACGCCGACACCTACCCCACAACCTGACCCGGAAGCGACCGAAGAACCGCTCGAACTCATCATCGAACCGGCGGAAGGGCAAGAGATCCCGCCGCCGATTGAGATCGACCTGCCGGATGCCTGGCAGAGAGGCAACGGTACCGCGCTGGTGCAGGATGTACTTGGGTTGCAACTGGTACCGTTTACAGTCTATACCGGCCCTGTCAGCGACGGCACCGGCTTTATCGTGGTGCTATGGGGATTTGAAAGTACCGGCATGGGAGATATTAACTTCGATGAGCAGACCAATGCGCCGGTATATGAGGCCGACGTCCGACCCTACCTGGACGCCCTGCGCCTGCTACGCTTTGCGGTCATCGGCACCGATTGTGTACCGGGCATTGAGCCGGAGCGTGATTTTAGCATCGGCGGGGAGACCGTGCGCGGGGCGAACTTCTCCGCCTATCAGTGTGATGAAACCTTCGACACACGGGGCTGGTTCCTGGGGACGCGGCAAGATGGGTTGAACTTCGCGTTTTATATGTATACTGAACCAATCGACGCGATGACCGGGGACGCACCGTTCGAACTTCAGACGATTCTGGATACGATTGATTTCCAGGTGCAGGAATTCCGTGAGAGCTTGCCAACCGTGACGCCAACACCGCCCGTCAGCCCGACGCCAGTGGCAACAGCAACCCCCGAATCCCCGTGAGGACCGAGGAGTGGCTATTCCCACAGCGGGCAATTTGCTGATAGACTGGCCCGGTGTGAGTATGTGGGCATATAAGGACGAGTAAATAATTCATGTTGAGACGACTTCTGCTGTTAGGTCTGTGCGTGCTGGGGTTGATGATCTTGCCGGTGCAGGCGCAAGACGCAACCCCCACCCCACCGCCGGTCGATCTACCGACCATCAACACACCGAGCAATCCGCCAGCTACCGTCAGCACGCAGACCATTGACGGCTTGACGCTGGACATTCTGTTTGATTCGTTGGAGCAGGGAAGGATCGGCCTGTTGCGGCTTTCTGGCGATGGGCTGAGCAGTGCGCGGGTGCGTCTGCTGGAAAAAGAGAGTCATTTCATCCCTGGCAATGAAGAAAATACCTATTATGCCATTGTGGTAGCGGGGATGGACATCACGCCGCGCCGGACGTATGAATTCAGCGTACAGGCGGTACGCGATGACTCCACCACGACCACATTTTCCGGCGAAGTCGCGGTTGAACTGGGCGGTTTCATCCGGCAGGATGTCATGGTCGGGGGAGATCGAGCGTATTTGATCGACCCAATCGTGGAGCGGACCGAATTCGCCCGGCTGGATAGCATCTTTGCCGATTACACCACCGAAAAGTTGTGGGGCGAGCGTGGCTTCCAGTATCCGATCAACGCGGAGTTAACATCACCGTTTGGCGCGTTCCGGGTGTTTAACGGCACGACCGAATCTCGGCATACCGGCTGGGACATCCGGGCACCGGTCGGCACACCCGTCCGGGCGATGGGAAGCGGGCGCGTGGTGTTCGCCGGGTTGCTGGATATACGTGGCAACCATGTGATTGTCGATCATGGGTATGGCATCTTCTCCGGTTATTCGCACTTTTCCCAGGTTCACGTCACACGCGGGCAGACGGTACAAGCCGGTCAAATCATCGGTGTGACGGGAAACACCGGGCGCAGTAGCGGGCCGCATCTACACTGGGAACTCACAGTCAACGGTGAATGGGTGGATACCCGTGACTTCATCGACACATGGTTACCGTGAAGCCGGTCATTATTCTGTGCTGGCTACACCGGGGAACAACCATTGATTGTTGATCGCGGTGAGTGTGCCATCCGCTTGCATCTGTGCAATGGCCTGATCGAACGCACCGGCCAGGGGCGACCCCAGCGTGAAGGCGAAGGCTAACGCCTGTACTTCGCCAACAGCTTCATCAATGACCGTGAGCGCGTCGGGCGCGTCTGCCACGAAGCGATAGGCGGCGATGTCGTCCATCAGGATCGCGTCAACCTGCCCTTCGATTAGATCCAGAACCATCGAGTCGAACTCGGTCTGGGCGATGATGCGCGGGCTATCTTCCCCAAGCAAATCCTGAGCGGCAAATTGATTGGTCGATTCCCCCAGGACGATCACCTGCAAGGACTCATCAGCGGCGAATTCCGCGACGGTGGCAAAGCGATCTTCGGTGGAACGCACGACGAGAATCTGCCGCAGTGGGGTGTACGGTTGGGAAAATTCGATGATCTCGCGGCGGGGTTCGGTCACGGTGATGCCGTTCGCACCGACATCGTTGGTGCCAGCGGCAACCGACGGGATCAGATCCGCCCAGGCGATTTCGACGAATTGCGGTTCACAATTCAAGCGGGAACAGATCTCACCGATGGAGTCATAATCCCAGCCGATAGCCTCACCCTCATCGGTGATGGTGTTAAACGGCGGGTATGTGTTCATCACGGCCACACGTACCGTGCGCCCTTCCAGGTCGGGCAGGCCGTTGGGCTGGATGGGAGTCACGGTCAGGCCAGCCAGAACGTCTAGCACGGTGTCGGTCGGGTCGTCGGTCGAGTCATCCCCCTGGGCCAGCACACCGAACGGCACCGCCAGCAGGCACAAAATCAGCAAAACTCTTTTAAGCATGATGGTTATCCTTTTGGCTCAATCAGTACCAGCATAACCAGCACGCGCCAGATTTGCCACTTTAGGGCAAGACCGAGCGTACCCGTTGGCGCAGATTGCGCCAGCCCCCGCGCACCATGGCCCGCGCCATCACCGGCGGACTCATCACGCGCATCACATCGGCAGGGATCTTGCGGGTGAGAAAACTACCGAACAGACGTTGCGTGTCAGGATCTTCGAAGGCCCACCGCGCCAGCGTATTTTGTACCCACTGGGGCGGCTCTACCTGGGTGTAGAGGCTGGCTTGCACCCGGCCCAACACCGATTTGTACATGGCATAGGTCTTGATGCGGGCGGTCTCGTCGTACCAGTCCAGGGCCGCTTGCCAGGATTTTTCCCCGGTATGCCAATCTCGGATGGCCCAGGCCAGGGCTTTAGCCGTGAAGACCGCGTTGTAAATGCCCTGCCCATCTAGCGGATCTTTCTGGTGATAGGCATCACCGACGAGTGCCCACCCCTTGCCGCCGGGTTGACGGTAGCAGTTGGCGACCTTGCGCATACCGCTTACCTTTGTAATCATCTCCGCCGAGCGCAACCGCTCCCACAGGGCCGGTTGTTCGCGCAGGGTTTCCAGGTAGAATTGCTCCGCCTGGCCGCCACCGGGTGTGATCTTCTCCGCCCGCCCTTCGATGACGACGGCTGTCGTATTGTCGGCACTGTCCATCATCAGATAACCGATGCCGGGTACGCCCTCATAAGCAACCGAGGCCGCGCTTCCATCGGCATGATAGGGCGTGGCCCCGCGCCAGTAAGCATATAACAACGAGGTCGGATATTCGTCATGTTCATCCAGTTTGGCCGCGCCAGCCTTACGCGCCACCAGGCTGAAGCGACCATCCGCACCGACGACTAACCGCGCCCGGATCTCGTGGTGTTGGCCGTCGGCGTCTTTGCCGATGACACCGCGCACACGCTCCGCCTGCCATAGTAAGTCGGTCACATGGAAGTTCTGCCAGGCGGTCACCAGCGGATAACTGGCCGCCGTCTGCCACAGCGCATGGTCAAAGCGGGCGCGGTCAATGGCATAGGCATAATCACGCCCACGATCCGTCGGGATCGCAAAATCAGCATCAATGATACTGCTAGACAAACTCATCGCCCGGATGCGGGGGGTATCACGGGCGTACTCGTCCTCATCCGCGCCGATTTCATCCAGCATTCGCATGGTAGCGGAATAAATGATCGGGCTGGAAGCGGCGGGCAGGCTAGGGAACGCCGCCCGTTCCAGCAGGAGCGTCCGCAGGCCATATTTGCCCAGGCGGGCGGCCAACGTAGAGCCGGCGGGTCTTCCGCCGACGATAATGACATCATAATCAACCATCAGAACCTCTATAACAGTACAAACACACTTAAGCTATAACGTAGCACATCAGCCTAAAGCCGAAATGAAAATCAGCGTAGAGCCAGGATGCCCTCGGTGTTACTGCTGATGAACAACACGCCATCAACCAGCACCGGGGCGGCAGATCGCCAGTCGCCTTCTAGCCCGGTTTGAAATTGCCACAGTTCTTCGCCAGTGGTCGCATCCAGCGCGTAGAGCAAGCCACCGGCTTCACTCACGGCATAGACGACATCGCCAGCGACCGACGGCGACGAATAAGCCGGTTCACCGAGCTTGAAGGCCCATTGCCGGGTGCCATCAGCCCGACTCAGCGCGATCAAGTCTCCGTTGAGGCCGAACACATACACCGATTCGTCCGTCACAGCGGCGGAGGCGTAAATCTGTGACTGGAGATCCGCCGTCCAGATCGCATCGCCGGTTGCGAGGTCTAAGGCATAGAAGACACCATCACGGCTCCCGATATAGACCACGCCATCTACGACGGCGGGCGACGCATCGACCGAGCCATCTGTCTCTACCTGCCAGATGATCTCCCCGCTGGCGGCGGTCAGCGCGATGACCGTATCTCCCCGGTTGCCAACGACGACGACATCTTCGACGACGGCGGGCGATGACCACACCGGGCCATCGGTGGCGGTCGTCCATAGGTTTTCGCCAGTCTCCGCAGAAAGCGCGTAGACGTTGCCATCCAGACTCCCGATATAGACCACGCCATCTACGACGGCGGGCGACGAATAAGTACCGGAGTCCATCGTAAACGTCCAGACGGACTCGCCGGTGGTCGCATCCAGCGCGTAGACGTTGCCATCCAACCCGCCGACGTATAATACACCGTCGATCATGGCGGCGGTGGAGACGATGGGATCATCGGTTTCCAATGTCCAGACGGACTCGCCGGTGTTCACATCCAGCGCGTAAAGTGTGCCGTTTTCGCTCCCGATGTAGACGAAATCCCCGGCGATGGCGGCGGTCGTGCGGACGGGGCGCGGTGTATCGAATGACCACCATACACTCGGTTGTTCACGGATGGCGTCCGAGTCGAACACGCCGAGATTGGCGGCTCCGTTGCGGAACAGGGTCGCATCCGGCGTCTCGATGGCCTCTTGCGCGGCCAACACACCGGCCATGCCAAGTAACAGTACCAGGATAATCCAACGCATCATAACTCCAACAATAAGCGTATCATCATCGGCCACTATAGGCCGGGCAGATGAAAGCCATCTGTGCGGAATCTAAAAACACGCGCCCCACATGGAGCGCGTGCCGTTATCTGCTGATAAACGTCGGGCAGATTAACCCATGACGTTGAGCACGATTTCAAAGATGGTGGTGGTACCGCTGACTTCGTTGGTGACGACCAACAACGGCATCCCGTTGGGGCTGTCTTCCGCGCTGATGAAGATCAGACCTTCTGGCCCCTGGTCACCAGCGGTGCCTTCTTCCACGTTACCGTCGATGATCGAGGTGTTGGTATAACCGACGAAGGCGGACGCTGTCGGATCAGTGACGTCGTAGACCATGACACCGCCGATGCGTTCCAGGCCGATGAAGGCCAGCGTAACGTCATCCACCGTGCCAACCACGACACCTTCCGGCTCCGGTCCTTTGTCGTCACTGCGTTGATCGAAGCTATCAATCGTGCCGTTGGAGTTGAAGATCTCCGGCAGACGCTCCGACGTGATTTGCTCAAACTGGTCACCGCTGTCGAAGACGATCTCGCCGCTGGTGTTCCAGATGGTGAAGCTCCGCGCACCGAAGGTGTACAGTTCTTCGAATTCACCATCGCCGTCGGTATCGCCCAGGGTGGTAGTCATGAGCAGGCGGCCCAGGTTTTCCTCGGCTTGCAGTTCTTCCGCGTTGGGGAACGCTTCGGCGTCCAGCGTCACCTCAGCGATGCGTGCTTCTTCCACGAAACCGTTGCCTTCGTCGTCCTCGTATTCGCGGGCATCGCCTTCGTTGGCGGTCACGATGAAGACCTCACCATTTGCTTCGTAAACGGCGATGGCATCCGGCTGATACATGCCAAATGTCGGGCGCGGCTCGATATTGATAACGCCGTCCTCATTGCTGGCGTCAAAGCCGGCACCCTCGACACTGTGATCCTTAAAGCCAAGCGGGATCAGGGCGGTGGCTTCCGCATTTTCGATGTCGATGACGGCCAGGCCGTTATTTTCCTGCAAGGCGATGAACGCGGTGGAGCCATCCGGGGTGATGGCGACGTATTCCGGTTCCAGATCCTGGGCGACGGTCGCGCCCGGCCCGAAGACGCGCAAGCCTTCCGGCGCGTTATCGTTGAAGCCTGCGAAGCTCACCTGGGTGACGGTGGCATTTTCCACGCCTTCGCTCAGATCAACGATGGTGACGCTACCTTCCGGGTCGATCTCGTAACTGTCGTTCGGCTCACCTTCATTGGCAACCAGCACACGGGTACCATCCGGGGAGAAGGCCAGCATATCCGGCAGGACGCCGGCTTCGACATCATTAAGGACGTTGCCTTCAATATCTGTAAATACGACGCGGCCAGCGGCATCAATTTCTTCCGCTTCGATGGCGGCGGCTACCAACCCATCAAACACAGCCACACTGTTGATGCTAGAACCGAAGTCATCAAAGCTGATGGTGCTAACCAGGGTGGGGTTGGTGGGGTCGCTGATGTCAAGAATGTCGATGGTATCGGCGTCTGCATTGGTGACGAACAGACGTTGTGACCCGGCATCATAAGCACCGATCTCCGCCGCACCTTCGAATACAACACCGGTTTCATAACGACCGATTACTTCCAATGAGACCGGATCCGCCATCATATCTTCGCCATCGTCCTGCGCCAGGACGGGGAAGGCGAGAACCAGTAACAAAACCAGCACGAACAAACAATTACGCATAGAGAAATCCTCCTTGGGGAAATTGATAACCGTGCAAAGTGTGACCGCGCCAATTTAAGCTGTGGTTGTGATATATTTAAGAACTATCGGTGGATTGTTGCGTATAGTATAAAAAGCACACCGAAGGAATGAGGGCAACGATGGGTAAAGACACACAGACTTACGAATTGGCAGGGCTTACCGAACGGGCTTTAGCCCTGCTGGTTGATACGATCATCGTGGGGGTCATCACCAGCGCGATTGGCTTTGGCAGTGGAAACTGGTTTATCGGCGGGGGTGTGTTTGGTGTGTTGATCGGCGGGGGGTATCAATGGTACTTCCTCACCCGGCAAAACGGCCAGACCATCGGCAAGATGATCTTTGATCTGCGGGTGATTAAGACCGATGGCACACCGATTGCCGATGTAGATGCGGTCTTCCGGTACTTTGGGTATTTGATTAACTCTCCCCTGCTGATGTTGGGGTGGATCCTGGCATTGGTGGATGACACTCGGCAGGGCCTGCACGATAAGATGGCGGATACCTACGTGGTCAAGACGGAACGCCTGACATGACGGTCGCATTCTGGCAGGCGGATGGCACCCAACCGACTCGTGAGGTGGATTTTCTGGTGGTGGGGGCCGGGTTGGTCGGTTGTGCGGCGGCTTACTTCGCGGCGCAGGCCGGGCGGCAAGTCGTCATCACAGAAGCGCGGGATCTCGCGTTGGGGGCCTCCGGGCGGAATGCGGGTTTTATGATTACCGGGCTAGACACGTATTATCACCGCGCCATTGAACGCTTCGGCCCGGAAATCACCCGTTCCGCCTGGGCACTTTCCCGCCGGACGCACGCTCACTGGCAGATGTTCGCCAAAAAGGGGAGTGTCCCGCTGGTGAATTGTGGCTCGCTCTTGCTGGCGGAAAGCGAAGGGGAAGCCGACGAGCTAGCCCTGGCGGTAGAAGCCCTGCACGCAGATAACATCCCGGTGGTTCATCACCGGCAAGATCCGCTAGGGCGCGGGTATTATGCTGGCATCGAACAACCCTGGGATTGTGCAGTACACCCCGCCCGGCTGACGCAAGCCATCTACCAGCAAAGCGGGGCGATGTTGATCGCCAATAACGAGGTTTACGCCATCGACCAGACGGATGAAGCGCGGGTGACCGTCTACACGCGGCAATATCGCTTGCAGGCGCGGCATGTCTTGCTGTGTACCAACGCTTATTCGGCGCGTCTGCATCCTTACTTCGCAGATAAGATCACGCCGACGCGGGCGCAATGTCTCGTCACCGAGCCGTTGCCCACTCCCCTGCTGACGACCTGTGGTTATAGCGACTACGGGTATATGTACTACCGGATGACCTTCGACAATCGCCTGCTGGTAGGGGGTGGACGCCAGCATCATCAAGCCGCCGAGGACGACACCGCCGAAGATCGCACGACCCCCGAACTCCAGGCGACGTTAGAGGCATACTGCCGCCAGCACTTCCCGGAAGCAGTAGGAGACGATGGCGCGGTGCGGGTGGCCCGGCGGTGGGCTGGCATCATGGGCTTCACGCCGGATTCGATCCCGCTGGTGGGCACCCTGCCCGATATGCCGCGTGTGGGCTTCGCGGTCGGCTTTACCGGGCACGGGTTGGCCCTGGGGGCTGGCACCGCAGAGCAAGCCGTCGCTCACCTGTTAGAGGGGACAGACCCAGGCTTTTTAAGTGTGGCACGACTTGCCCGATTGGGCTTGCCTTCCACCGGACAAGCGTTAAACTAGAGTCAATCGAGATTGAGCCAGGACAATTTAACATGAACAAGCACTATGAAAAATGGGACGAATACGCGCCGCGTGGCCTGCTGTTTATCGGCATGGGGTTAGCCCTCATCATGCACGCGATTGAAATTCGCCGCCAGGGAAAGGGATTCCTGAACTGGTTCAGCCGCTTTTTAGTCGGGTTGATCTCGGTAAATTCGGGGGTGTCGATCTTTGGCGAAGCCGTCAAGGAGCGCACGCTTTACGAACTCGATGTGAAAGCCCTGCGTGAGACCGACACCACCGAACCGGTTCAGGCGACGGAATAACCGCGCCAGAATCCACTCCAGGCCGCCCGATGAGGCGGCCTTTTGCGTTTTCAGGGGGCATCACTCACCGGCGTCGGAGTCGGCCCGGTCGGTGTGGGTGGGTCTTCCGGGGCGGGTGGCGCGGGATATGGCCCGTAGGCACTGCCATCCAGCAAGAACGCGAACACCTGGTCGGAACCCGTATCCAGTAGGAGTGACCCGCCGGTAAACCGTTGAACGGTAATCACATCGGGGATCGGCTCTTGCAGGCCAAAGCCCAATGACTCCTGTACCGGATTAATGGTAGACCACATCACGCCGAGTGCGCCTTCCGGGATGAAGCGACCAGCGGGTGGATCGCTCAACACGGGCGGCATGTTGGCCGGGGTATTACCCAGATACCAGTAATCCCCCACACTACCGGGCCGGCCCGGTGCGACGGCCCACACTTCGCCCGTCTCCGGTCGATGATACATCGCGCCCCGCTCGAAGATTTGCAGAATGCCATCAAAGGCCACCATGATCTGGATCGGACAACGCAGTTCGTTGACCACGCGCTGAGGCTCCCGCCAGGCATCGCCAAAAGCTGGATTTTCCGGGATGTCACAGATCAAGCGGACACCGGGCGGGTCGGTCGGCTCAAAGACCAGTTGTTGCGCGTCAAAATCGGTGAACGGCACGAAAGGATCCGCGCCGGCTTCGCCGATGAAGACGCCGATATACGGGGTGGGTGTCGGGGTCGCGGTCGGGCGGATGGGCGTAGGTGACTCTGGCACGGCGGTCAATGTGGCGATCCGGTCGGCGTCGCTCAGGGTGGCGGTCGGCGCAACGGTCGCCAGTGGCCGAACAATCGCCACAGGTTCCAGCGTCGGGGTCGCCGGGGCAGATCTATCCCCGGTACACGCGGCCAGGAACAGCACCCCCACCACCAGCAACTTACGCATCATCACAATTCACCTCGATTTCGTTCTCGATGACGTTCTCGAACCCGCCTTGTGGCAACGCCCGGTAAAAGCCATACCGGATCCGCACGACTTGCGAGTCGTCGCCATCATATAACGGGTAAATGTCGCGCACCCGCTCCCCCGCCAGCCAGGATGAGAGCGGACGCCAACCATACACCGGGTCGAATTGATCGCCCTGGGCGACCAACCGGCCTTCGGCATCCAGCCCATGCACGAACACATCCAGATCTTGCGTGGGTGGCTCCGCCGTGACCCAGGTGACATCCAGCGCGACCGGCTCATCACACCAGATCATGACATCGGTCGCGCTCAGTTGCGGCGGCGGGTCATCACTGAGGATTGGCTCGGTACGGAGTGCGACCAGACGCGGCGCGACAACCGACGGGTAGACCGTCCCACCTAACCGCGCCTCCCACCAATCCAACGTTTGTGTGAACAAGGTGTATTCCGGCGTGATAATGGGGGGATTATAGTCAGCGTAATCGACCTTATCATCGACAATGGTGAGCGACTCCAGGTCATCCAGCAGGAGCTTGACCGCACTCACCGCGAAGTATTCCGGCCCCCAGGCCAGCATCACGGTGGATTCCGGCGGGGCGGCTTCGACCAGGGCGGCAGTTTCCAACCCGTTGGTGTTGGTCACTTGCGCCTGGATGAAGGGATAATTGAAGATCAACAGATAAACAGCCAGGGCCGCCGCCAACGGCGACAGGCTATAACGGGCGACGGTCTGCGGCAGGCGCATCGCCAGTAACACCCAGCCAAACGCCAGGGGCAAGGTCATGAGCAAGATCAGGGCGGAAAGGACATCGGTATAATATGCAACGTGGAAGCCATACGCGGCCAGACCGATTAAGCCCAGCGTCAGTGCCGGGCGGCGAGTCTCCGTCTGGCGCAGGCCCCACCCCAGGCCGACCAACCCGGCGATGATGCCGGGTGCGGTCAAATCGCGGATCAAGACGGTGTTAATCAGGTTGAAGTTGGCGATGAGCGCGTCGAACGTCTCCGGGAAGCCGATAAAGCGGTTGGCTTCGCGTCCGATGAATTCATCCCATAGACCGCTGAGGGTGCCGGGTTGACCGTACACCCAATCCGCGCCAGCTTGCGCCCGCAGATAGAGATATATGTAAGGCACCAGGCCCAGCAATCCGAGTAAGAGCGCGGTGACCACCAACCGGGGCAAGCGGCGGCCTTCCGCCCGCAGGTGCGGCCACACAGCATAGAGTAAGCCGGGGATCATCATCACGGTGGCGCGGTGATGCCCAACCGCCAGACCACCGATGATCGCCATCCATATAATCCGCCCGCGAATCGGTTCGCGCCACAGGGCCAGCGTCAGCACGAGCAATTGCAACAACAGGCCGAAGCTGTAGATCTCCGCGATGACATGGTGAATCCAGACGGTGCGAGTCAGGCCGAAGACGACCGTCACACCGGCGGCGATCCATACGCGCCCGGATAAATGATGTGCCAGCACAAAGAACAGGCCGAGCGTCAGCCCGCCCCACAGCAAGGAGACTAACGCCGGGGCCACCACTGGTGATACCCCGGCGATGGTCAGGCCATTGGTCAGCACGTTACCACTCATCACATAGAGCGGGTAACCAGTCGCGTGGAGCGTGCCCCAGTTGTTGAGTACAATCTGCGTCTCGCCCACGTCGATCATATAATAATGGCTGGAGCCGTTCGGGATCGTCTGGATGGTGGTCATGTAGATCACCAGCAAGAACAGGCCCAGGGCCGCCAGTATAATTTGTGGTCGTCGTATCGTCATCATGGCGCATAGCATATCACAAACCTGAACATCTGGTGAATGTCGAAGACGCCGCCCCGGACGAAACGCTAAAATAGCGATGCACACGTAAACGAAGAGAGGATTAGCTTATGCCAACTGTTGGTGAAAAAGCACCAGATTTTGAACTGCCCAATCAAGACGATGAAATCGTCAAATTGCGTGACCTGCAAGGCCAAAAGGTGATTCTGTTCGCCTTCCCCAAAGCCGGCACCCCCGGGTGCACCCTGCAAGCGTGCGGCTTCCGCGATCAGTTCCCGCAGATCCAGACGGAAGGCGCGGTCGTGCTGGGCATCAGTGCGGACACACCCGAAGACCTGAAGCACTGGCAACAGGCGGAAAACTTACCCTATGATCTGTTGAGCGATGCCGACCACAGCACGCTGGATGCGTGGGGTGCCTGGGGCGAACTGTCGTTCAAAGGCCGGTCATTCGACGCGCCGTTGCGCTCGGTCTGGGTGATCGACGAAGACGGCACTATTATCACCTCACAAGTACGCATCAGCCCGGAAGACAGTATTTCGGTGGCGTTGGCCGCCGTCAAAGAAGAAAAAGGAGAAGCATAAATTATGCGCTATATCACGTTTGTCATTATCCTCTTGCTGATGGTCGCATTACCCGTAATCGCCCAGGAAGACGACCTGCCATTGGGTGAGCCAGTGACTGGCACGCTGGAAGGCGGCACAGAAGAAGACACTTACACCTTTACCGCCACTGCCGGGGATACGATCATCGCAGAAGTCCGCGCTACCGAAGAATTCAGCGACTTACTCAGCCCGTATATCATCATCCAGGACGCGGCAGGCACCGTCATCGCGGAAAGCTCACCATTTGCGTTTTTGAGTGCCCAGGTCATCGCCCGGATAGAAACAGATGGTCGCTACAGTTTGACCGTCACCAGTAGCCCGGACGATGCTAACAACACCAGCGGTGATTACGTGCTACGGGTCAGCCTGCCGACGCCGATCACACCGGGGACGCCGGTCAGCGGGTCAGCGACCGGCATTGACGCGGCATATTATCTGCTGGAAACGACCGCCCCCACCGTGACAGTCGATTACAGCCGCACAGCCGGCGATGCCTTCGTCCCGTTGAGCATTAACACACTAGATGCTGAGTTTGGCGAATTGATCGCGGTTGCCGCGCT
>DAOTTZ010000056.1:0-2072 GCA_034437535.1 Anaerolineae bacterium
GGTCTTCGCGGCTTAATTCGGGGGGACATGTAGGATACTTTGACATATTGCTATTCTCTACCCATTTTTCCCATTTGCCAAGTCACTCTTTTCACCCACCTGAGTAGTTACTATTTGTCTCAAACTGAGCCGCCTGAGAAAGCCGATGTCATTGTCATCCTCGGAGGAGGAGCAGAAAGCCGGGGAGCACATGCGGCGGAACTCTATCACCAGGAATATACGTCACAACTTATTGTCAGCGGTGACGACGAGTCGTCGGCTTATGGCGTGGATGTCGTTCTACAGTACGATGTACCGGAAGACGCCATCATCGTCAACGACCAGGCTACCAGCACCTACGACGAGGCGGGACAAGTACTCGACATCTTACTCGATATAGAAGCCGACTCCGCCCTGATCGTCACCAACGCCTTCCACACCCGCCGGACCCGCGCAACTTATGCGCATGTCTTCCGCGATCATGACATCACCTTGACTATCGTCGCCTCAGATGTGGATGAGATCAACGCGAATAATTGGTGGCGCACCACGCGCGCATCTTCGATTGCGGCAGAGTATCCCAAAATGCTATATTATTGGCTCGTGTACGGCATCTGGTCAGGATAACATTGTGTCCCAACGGATTTACCTCTCGCCGCCGCATATGGGCGGAGACGAACTGGCGCAGGTTCAGCAGGCCTTCGCTGATAACTGGATCGCGCCGGCAGGCCCGCACCTAGCGGAGTTCGAGCAGACATTCTGTGATTATACCGGCGCGAAACACGCCGTCGCGCTGTCATCCGGCACAGCGGCGATTCATCTGGCGTTGCTGACGCTTGGCATCCAGCCAGGTGACGAGGTGTTTGTCTCCACGCTGACCTTTGCGGGGAGCGTTAACCCGGTCATTTACGCTGGTGGCATTCCTGTGTTTATCGACAGCGAACCCAACTCCTGGAACATGGATCCCGACCTGCTGGAGTCCGCCCTGGCGGATCGTGCAGAAAAAGGCACGTTGCCATTTGCGGTGATCCCGGTGCATCTGTACGGCCAGCCAGCGGATATGGATCGCATCATGGCGATCTGTAATCGCTATGAGGTGCCGGTAATTGAAGATGCGGCAGAAGCACTCGGAAGCCGCTATAAAGGCCGGCATCCAGGCATTTTCGGACATCTGGGAGTCTTCTCTTTTAACGGCAATAAGATCATCACCACATCCGGCGGGGGAATGCTGGTTTCTGAGAATGAAGCCCTGATTGCACACGCGCGAAAGCTATCCAGCCAGGCGCGGGAGCCAGTCGTCCATTATGAGCACACCGAAATCGGCTACAATTATCGCATGAGCAACATTCTGGCGGCTATCGGGTGTGGACAATTGCGCGTGCTGGATGAGCGCGTCCGGCGCAAGCGCGAGATCTATGACTTTTACCGGGCGCATCTGGGTGATCTGCCCGGTCTCACGTTTGTCGATGAGATGCCCTATGCCCATCACAACCGCTGGCTGACTGTCATGCTGGTCGATCCAGACCAATTCGGTGTGGGTTATGAGTCAATCCGCCTGAAGCTAGAAGAGCACAACATCGAGCCACGTCCGCTGTGGAAGCCGATGCACCTCCAACCGGTGTTTCGGGATTACGAGACCATCGGCGGGTCTGTCGCTGAGTGGCTTTTCCAGCGGGGCCTGTGCCTGCCCTCCGGCACCGCACTGACCGATGCTCAACTCCGTCAGATTGTGGAAATTATTCGTCGTACAATTCTCGATTGGTCTACCCCCAGTTTTTTGGAGTAACAACTGCTCAGGCGGCACAGCTGACCGGCGTCTTCGATTTCATCTGGGTGTGGCTACTTTGCGTTTTGAACTCATGCGGCGACATCGAACAAGCGTTCTTCCGGAATGACACTTGGGTGTAAGGAACCATGCCGTTTTTGGTGCGCCTGTTGTCGGAGAAAGCGCTGGAAATCATCCCAATCGCCATTGAGATAACCGGCTCTCAGATCTAACATGGTAGGACTTTCGCTCAGGATATTCACAAAGGGTTTTAACGGTTCAAAAATCAGAGATTTGAGCTTTTCTGAACCGTCCTGAGATTCTCAAG
>DAOTTZ010000057.1:0-12466 GCA_034437535.1 Anaerolineae bacterium
TGCTGGTCATTTTTGCGATACATGGCGGTTTGGGTTACTGGCTTCTATTTTTCCATTGGGTCTATTTTAACAAATTTTGCGCCGTGTTACCTTTTTTCAGGGGAGTCACAATCTTATAATCCAAAATTTAGAAAAGCCTAACTTTTTATTTTAGTTAAGCAAAAGTATAATCAGTGCATATGAAGCATCATGATGTTGGTGCTGGTCAATAACTGATAGAGACGCAGAGTAGAGCATAAGGAGCGTAGCACATATGACAGTCAAAAAATGGGTGCAGATGCTATTGATCGGATTGGCTTTGATGGTGACCGGGGCAGTCGTGGCTCAGCAGGAAGACGACTTGAACATCGTCACGACCACTACCCAGGCGACCGATGTGATTCGTATACTGACCGATAGCGCGGACGGGATCACCGTCACCGCGTTGATGGGGGCGGGCGTTGATCCGCATCTGTATCAACCGACAGAATCGGACGTTACATCTATGAACGAAGCTGATATGGTTGTTTATAACGGGTTGAACCTGGAAGGGCAATTTGACCGGATTTTTGCCGGGTTGGCCGAACGCGGTGTGATTACGTTCGCGCTGGGAGAGCCGGTTAAGAACGCTGGCTTTATCATCGGCGGGTTTGATTTATCGGAAGATTTGGTCGATGTCGATGACCCCCACTTCTGGTTCGACCCGCGCAACTGGGAGATCACGGTAGACGCGCTGGCGGAAACGCTGGCCGAACTCGACCCGGATAACGCCGATCTCTATGCAGACAATGCCGAAGCATACATCGAAGATCTTCAAGCGTTGTTCGAATGGGCCAGCGATGGCATGGCGACGGTCGAGGAAGACCAGCGGTTTATCGTCACATCGCACGATGCCTTCCAGTATTTTGGCATGGCGTTTGAGTGGGAACTGGCGGGCATCCAGGGCTTGAGTACCGAAGATGAAGCCGGCGTCGGTGACATCCAGAACACGGTCGATTTTGTGATCGAAAACGAAATCCCGGTCTTGTTCGTAGAAAGCAGTATTCCGCCGGATACCGTGCAAGCCGTGATCGAAGCGGTGGAAGATGACGGCGGTGAGGTGCGAATCGGCGTGCGGGAGCTTTATTCCGATGCGATGGGTGAAGTGGATACGTTCAGCGGCACTTACATCGGCATGTTGGCGGAAAATGTATATACGGTCTTGCAATCATATCAATGCGCCGGGGTCGAGTTAGAGATCCCGGAATGGCCGGAAGACCTGGAGCCGACACCACCAGAGGAAATCCTGGACGTGGAATGCTAGACGTGGCGAGATAATTGAGCCGGCAGGGTCTCTGCCGGCTTCAACAGACGAAACACCAAGGAGTAGCGGATATGTCCCAGGCAGAACAAAAGCGACCGGACGCACTCAGCATTGATGACCTGACAGTCGCCTATAACAGCAAACCGGCCATCTGGGATGTCGATCTCAATGTGCCGGAAGGTGTATTGATGGGCATCGTCGGGCCGAATGGTGCCGGTAAAAGCACACTCATCAAAGCGGTGCTGAACCTCATCCCAAGATCCGCCGGGACGGTGCGCTTTTACGGCAAATCATATGAGCAGGCGCGGTTGATGGTGGGGTATGTCCCTCAGCGGGGGAGTGTCGATTGGGATTTTCCCACATCAGTGCTTGATGTGGTGATGATGGGCCTCTATGGCAAGTTGGGCTGGTTCCGGCGGCCTGGGCGCAAAGAGCGTGAACTGGCCCGTCATGCGCTGGATCAAGTCGGCATGGCAGATTTTGCCGACCGGCAGATCAGCCAGCTTTCCGGCGGCCAGCAACAACGGACGTTTTTAGCGCGTGCCCTGGTGCAGGATGCCCAGATCTACTTTATGGATGAACCCTTCGCCGCTGTAGATGCGGTCACAGAACGAGCTATCGTCGCCATCCTGCGGGCGTTGCGAGAGGAGAACAAGACGGTGTTGGTCGTCCACCATGATCTACAAACCGTCGCGGATTACTTCGACTGGATGACATTGCTCAATGTAGAGATCGTCGCCAGTGGCCCGACTGAGACCACTTTCACACCGGAAAACCTGCGCAAGACTTACGGCGGACGGGTGGCCTATCTCAGTGACGACCAGCCCATCGACGCGGCAGGAGATTAACCCATGTTCCGTTTATCCGCCGATGACCGGCGGGTGTGGTTGGTCATCGGCCTGATGACCGCGCTCGGCCTGTCGTTCATCCCGTTGAGCCAGATCATTTTTGACGTTCGCTATGATTATACCCTGCGTAATGTGGCCGCTGGTGGCGCGATTTTGGGCGTGGTAAGTGGTGTACTGGGGTGCTTCGCTGTTTTACGGCAAGAAAGCCTGATGGGAGACGCGCTCTCTCATGCCGCGTTGCCCGGCGTCGGGGTGGCCTTTTTGGTGGCCGGGCGAGAGTTAGGTGTGTTGTTGATTGGCGCGGGGATTGCTAGTTGGCTCGGCGTGCAGTTCATCCGTGCTTTGCTGAGCACCACCCGCATCAAACAGGACGCGGCGATGGGCATTGTGCTGGCGGCGTGGTTCGCGGCAGGCGTGGCCCTGCTGGCTTACATCCAGAACATCCCGGATGCCAGCCAGGCTGGTCTGGAATCTTTTATCTTCGGGCAGGCGGCGGCCATCGTCGCGGATGACGTGCGTTTGATCTCGGTGGTCGGGCTGGTGGTGCTGGGTATTCTGGTGCTGTTCTGGAAGGAATTCAAATTGGTGACATTTGACCCGGCCTTTGCCGGTGCCAATGGCTTCCGCATCGGGTTGATTAACACCCTGCTCTCCACCTTGATCGTCATCGCGGTGGTGCTTGGCTTGCAGTTGGCCGGGGTGATCTTGATGGTCGGCATGTTGATCGCACCGGGCATCGCCGCCCGCCAATGGACGCAAAAGCTCGACCAGATGGTGATCTTGGCGGCGGTCTTCGGCGCGTTCGCTGGCGGCGTCGGCGCGATCTTGAGCGCGGTAGAGGCGAATCTACCGACCGGGCCGATGATTATCGTCGTAGCGTTTACGGTTGTGATTCTGTCATTGGGTATCGCGCCGAATCGCGGCTTGCTGTGGTCTATGCGCCAGGAACGGCGTGATCGTAAACGCTTCGCCGCCCAGACTGCCCTGCGGGATCTCTATCGTTACGCCCGCTCACACGGTGACCCGGCTTACCCGGTGCCAGATGCTTTCATCCGGGGCATTGGCGGCGCAATGATCGACACCGGGCTGGATCAACTGCAAAGACGTGGCCACATCCGCCGGGCAGATGACGCCTGGATGTTGACCGCACCGGGCATCACATTGGCAGAGCATGATCGCCACAATCAGCAGTTGTGGAACATCTACCGGGAGTACGGGGACGAATTAGGCTTGCCAGTCGTGGCGGAAGACCGGCAACGCGATATTGAGACGATCTTACCCGGCCAGGCGGTGGAACAACTGGAACGCAAGCTGAAAGGACACCCGGCCTGATGAGTGGTTTAGAGCAAGTGATTATCGACCTGTTGCTGAACGTCTTTACGGTGGAACAACTGGACGCGGTATTGAGCGATGCCCGGACGACCGCGATTATGGTCGGCGTGTTGATTGCAGTTTCTGGGGCATGGTTGGGGACATTTTTGCTCTTGCGCGGCATGTCCTTGACCAGTGACGCCATCAGCCATACGGTCTTGCTCGGCATTGTGGGCATGTTCCTGCTGTTGACGCTGGTTCAAGGGGATGAGCCGGCCCTGTCATCGCCCTGGTTATTGCTCGGTGCGACGCTGGCGGGGGTGGGTACTGTGCTTTTGACGGAATTAATCTACAAGTCGGGCCTTGTGCGGCAGGATGCCGCGCTCGGTCTGGCGTTTCCGTTGTTATTCGCCGTCGCCGTGATCTTGCTGGCGCAGTTCGCGTCGGATGCACACCTGGACGAAGACGCGGTTATGGTCGGGCAGATCGGTTATGTGAAGGATAACTTCAACCGTCATTGCCTGGAAAATTGCGAGACGGTGACGATTACGGAAGATTCCGAACAGGCGACCTTCCGCCGGGAATGTGTGAACTGTGGCGAACTGGGCATCGGCCCGCGTGATCCGGCGGCTGAGTTCGTGGAGATCTGCGCTAATTGCGGCCCGCAGACGCCGATGGCGACCTATCAACTGGGCTTGAACGATGCGCCGCCGGTGCAGATCTTATGGCCGCAAGCGTTGACCGTAACCGGGCTGATGACCTTGCTGACGTTGGGCTTCGTCACGTTATTTTACAAAGAACTCAAGCTGGCATCGTTCGATTTCGGGCTGGCCCAGGCCCTCGGTCTGCGGCCCGGTGCCCTGCATTACGCGCTGATGGTGCTGGTCAGTCTGGTGTCGGTCGGGGCATTTGATGCGGTCGGGTCGATCCTGGTGATCGCGTTTTTCATCATCCCGCCCTCTGCCGCATATTTACTCACCGACCGGTTGGGCGTCATGCTCGGCCTGAGTGCGCTCATCGGTGGGGCCGGGGTTTACTTCGGGTATGATCTGGCTGGGGGAGATTTCCTGGGGTTGTTCCACATGAACGATGTGATTCTACTGGTTAATGATGTGTTCGATCTGGATTTGATCCCGGAATGGGAGGCGGAAATTTCCGCCGCGATGGTGTTGATGATCTTCTTTTTCTTCCTGTTGGCGTGGGTTTTTTCGCCCAAATACGGCATGATTTCGACGCTGGCCCGGCAGTTGAACCGGCGGCGGCGGTTTGATAATCAGGTGGTTTTAGGGCATATCTATCATCACCAGGGAACAGCATCGGCCAGTGAGGAACTCCGGGCGGATAGCCTTTATCAGCATTTTCGCTGGTCACGGATCAAGATGGCGCGGGTGCTGGCGCGGTTGCGAGCGTCGAACCTGATTCAGGTGGTGGATGATCTGGTCGCGCTGACACCACGCGGCGAAGCCCGGATGCGCTCGTTCCGGGCGCGAAACCTGACGCTGGATGTGGAAACAGGCTGACCAGGGTCACGGAAGATAAACGCGCAATTTCCCCGGCAAGATACTGACCGTCTGCCCTTAGATTGTGCTACAATCGAGACGACATGCACGATGACCAGGAGATAAGCATATGGCAACTGTACCCAATTACTACGAGATGCTCGATATTCCGGTAGATGCGGATGACGTGACGATTAAAAATGCCTTTCGTAACGCGGCCAAAAGCGTCGGCAATGACACCGAACGGCGCGACCAACTGAAAGAGGCCTATGAGATCCTGACCAGCCCGAATAAGCGCAGTAGCTACGATGCACAACTGGTGCGGCAAGCTGGCCTGGGTAAATCCGCCGGGGCGAATGGCGCACACGATGCCTGGGAGTATTTGACGCTGAAGTCATCGCGCAATTACGGCACCACCAAGTATTACATCAACGACGAGCAACAGAAAGAACTAAAAGATGCTCGTTTTTCCGATGTCATCAACATGATTGGTGAAGATGGCTGGGAGATGGTCGGTATTTCGGCGGTGGGCAACGAACAGATCTACATCTTCAAGCGTGCTGGTGCCTAACCTGGCGCAACGCTGGCGCGGTTACGTGCCGCCCATACTTGCCAGCTTGATCTTGCTGGTGACGGTGGGGCAGGCGTTATCGTCATCACTTGCGCTCAACGACGGGCAGTTCGTCTATGCGCTGGATGACGCTTACATTCATATGAGCATCGCGGAGAACTTCGCCCGGCATGGGGTGTGGGGCATCACGGAATATGGCTTTTCGTCTACCACCTCATCGCCGTTATGGACGTTGCTCATCGCGTTGACGTACATCGTCACCGGCCCGGTGGATCTCATCCCCTACTTATACAATGTCTTGCTGGCGGTCGGCATCTTGTTCGCGGCGGATCGTCTGATGCGGACTTGCGACCTGAAAGCGGCCTATCGGCTGGCGGCGTTGGTCGCGCTGATCGTGTTGGTGCCGCTCAACACGCTGATTATGATCGGCATGGAACACGTCCTGCAAATTCTGGTCGTCCTGCTGTTTATGGATCAAGCGACGGCCTTGTTATTGCGCGATGATGACGCGATTGAGCGCAGGCCCGTCTTGCGCGGGGCCGTCTTGCGCGTGGTCGCGCTCGGTGTGTTGGTCGGCACGGTGCGGTATGAGGGGCTGTTCCTAGTGTTGATTTACTGCATCCTGCTGGCGGCGCGGCGGCGGATTCTGCTGGCGGTGGTGCTCGGCGTGGTGAGCATCACGCCGGTGATCGTCTACGGGTTGATCGCCATCAACGCCGGGTGGGAGTTCTTGCCGGCGTCGTTGATCGTCAAATCCGGGTCGGCGGCGTTCTTACAAGATGCGGATTGGTCCGGGCGATTCCGGTATCTGGTGGTGGATACATACAACATTATGGCGAACCAGCATGTGCTTTCGTTGGCGATGCTGGCAGCGCTAGGGGTGTATCTGTTCCGTTATGATCGGGCGCGGGCACTGTGGGAGCGCGGCTTGATCTTGCTGATCGCTTTTGTGGGGATTACGCTGGTCAACGTGCGCCTGGTCTCCTGGCCGGATCCAGGCACATACTCACGGTATGAGGCGTATCTGGTCGCGTTGGCCCTGGTGGTCATCCCGGCGGGATTGGGGGGATACTTGCCGCGTGCCTTCCAGGTGCGGGCGATCCCGGTGTATGGCGTGGCGTTGATCTTGTGCGCGTTTTTGATCCAGGATTTCTACCGGCGCTATGAGGTGTTGGCCTTCCAGGAGCCGGTGGTAACTGGTTCGAATGACATCTACCTGCAACAATATCAGATGGGTCACTTCCTGGATACTTATTATGATGATGCAACGGTGGCCGCCAACGACATCGGCGCGATCAATTATTACGCTGATCTGCGGTTGATCGACCTGTGGGGCCTGGGGAGCATCGAAGTAGCCCGCGCCCGGCAGGAAAACCGCTACGATACCGGGGCTATCGCCACGATCACGGCGGCGGAAGGGGTCGAAATCGCGCTGATCTATCGTCCCTGGTTTGACCTGTTCGGCGGTCTGCCGGAAAGCTGGGTGCTGGTGGGCGAATGGCGCGTGGAACGGTCGCCGGTCATCCTGGGCTACGATGTCGTCTCGTTTTATGCTGTTGATCCTGACGCGGTAGACACCTTGCAGGATCGCTTCGAGACGTTCTCCGCCACCTTACCCGCCGGGATCGAAGTCATGCCGGTGGAAATCGCCCGCTCTGACGACAACGACGATGATGATTACGACGAGCAACCATAAGGATTTTTCCATGAAACCGATGTCTTTTGATTTTAACTCCCGGCGGTCGATGGTGTTGGCCCGCCGGGGGATGGTGGCCGCCAGCAATCCGCTGGCATCTCAAGCCGGATTGCACATCTTGCGGCAGGGGGGCAACGCGGCAGATGCCGCCATCGCCGCCGCCGCCGTGATGAACGTCACCGCCCCCGCTTCGACCGGGATCGGCGGGGATTGCTTCGCGCTATATTACGACGCGAAAAGCGGTCAGGTCTCCGCCTTGAACGGCAGTGGCCGGGCACCAGCCGGCGCGACCATCGACGCGCTGAAGGCGGCAGGTGTGACCGATATCATCCCGGAGCGGAGTGCCTACGCGGTGACGGTGCCCGGTGCGGTGATGGGCTGGCATGATCTGCTAGCAAAACATGGCACCATGACGCTGGCCGATGTGCTGGTCGACGCCATCCACTACGCCGAAGCGGGGTATGCGGTGTCGCCGGTGTTTGGGGCGGCGTGGTCGCTCCCGCGTGTAGAGCAATTCCTCCAGAACAGCCCGAACACAGCGGATTATCTGCCGGGCGGGGACGCGCCCCAGGTCGGGCAGGTGGTGCAACTCAAGGGACTGGCGGCGACCTTCCGCGCTATTGCAGAAGGCGGACCCGCCGCCTTTTACGAAGGGCCGATTGCAGAGGCCATCGCGCAGACGGTGCAAGCCGAAGGCGGCTTCATGACGACTGCCGACCTCAAGGCGCATCAATCGACCTGGGGCGAGTCGATCCAGGTCAATTATGGCGGCGTCACGGTGCATGAGCATCCCCCCAACGGGCAAGGGTTGGCCGCGCTGGAAGCCTTGCAGATCGTCAGCGGGTTTGACCTGGCGGATATGGCATGGGATGATCCGCACAAGCTCCATTTGATGGTCGAGTCGATGCGGTTAGCCTTCGCGGATGCGCGGCAATACATCGCAGATCCAGCACAGGTCAAGGTGCCGGTGGCGGGCTTGCTCAGCGCGGATTATGCCGCCGAACGGCGGGCCTTAATCGACCCGGCGCGGGCCATGCATCCGAGCTTTGGCCGCCCGCCGAACACGTCGGATACGATCTATCTGTGTGTGGTGGATGGCGACGGCAACGCTTGCTCATTCATCAATAGCTTGTATATGGGCTTTGGCAGTGGCATCGTGGCGAAGGGAACCGGTGTCTTCTTGCAGAATCGCGGTGCAAATTTCGTGCTGGATCCGGCGCATTCTAACGCGCTGGTCCCCGGCAAGCGACCGTATCATACGATCATCCCCGGCATGGCAACAAAGGACGGCCAACTGTGGGCGGCTTTCGGCGTGATGGGCGGCTTTATGCAACCACAGGGGCATTTGCAGGTGATAAACGCGATGGTCGATGATGACCTGAACCCACAGGCCGCGCTCGACCGTCCGCGCTGGTGTCTGACCGACGGCACCGCCGGTAGCGTGCTGGCCGTCGAAGACGGGTATGACTTTAAGGTGTTGGCCGCGCTGGCTGACCGGGGACACCAGATCCGCCCGGTGAGTGGGCAGGGCCGCGCCTTGTTCGGTAGCGGGCAGATTATCCGCCGCGATGCCCAGGGCGTACTCTATGGCGGGAGCGACCCGCGCAAGGATGGCCTGGTCGCGGGGTATTGATGACCGTCTTTATGGCCCGGTCGGTCGGGCCAGCGTCCGCAAGTAGTTGACGACATCCCACCGCTGGAAGCGTGACAGCGTGTCGTCACAGGCTGGCAGTCCGCGCCAACCGTCCCGCGTGGCAAGGTAAAGGTCTTCATCGCGCAAGTCATCCAGCCGGCCCCGTAGATCGTTGAAGTCTCGCGGGTAAGATTGCCATTCGATGCAGTAATCGGCATAATACCCCGCGCCGCGATCCAGGCTGGACTGGGTGGGTAGCACCGCGTTGACATATTCCGGCGTCGGGTTGATGGTCTCCTGGTATTGCTGGCGTGACTGCTGGATCAACAGGTAGCCGACGGCCAGCGCGACAACGGTAAAGACAATGGCGGCCAGCGCGACCGTCACGCTGAAGGTATCCAGGTTTAAGGCTTCCACCGACCGCCGGAAAAATGGATAGCCAGCCCAGGCCAGGGCCGCCAACACCGCCGCTAACGCCGCCAGATTGGCCGCATTGGGTGAGATCGATTGGATGACGGCGGCCTCATTGCTGATGTCCCACTCGTAAGCGATACGGAACGGCTCACCATCCGCCGGTGTGACGTCCAACAGCGACCACCAGCGGCCACTGGTTTCAATATCTGCCGTTGCGGTGACGTAAAGACCGGGTTCAACTGGTTCCAGTAAATGGCGTTCACTGCGATACCCGGCACTTGGTTGGACGTTGGTCAGGATGATTTCGGCGTCTTCGATGCGCTGGTTCTCACGGCTGAGGATGGTGTCGTGGGTGTTCACACCGGGGCCGCCGGGGGAAATCGTCATAACCAGTGTCAGGGCGTCAAATTGGATGGCCTGCGTCGGTGTGGCGACTTCGGTTTCGGCAAAATCCGGGATCGGCACCGGGGTCGCACTCAGTAGACCTGCCGCGCCCAACACGGCGAACACAAAGCCACTTTCCAGGCGGAGGGTGGGCAACCAACCGCGTACCCGCTGGATGAGAGCTTCAAAGCGAGCGTAGCGTGTCGGGTTCAGGGCGATGTGATGCAACGCACCCACCACCAGCAGAGCGACCACCAGCAGGAGCTTCAAGCCGAGCGCACCGCCGAAGGTCGTCGTGGCATCATCCAGGCTGAAGATATAATTCGATGAGGCATAAATGCCGGTCGAGACGACCAGCAAGACCGACGCGAACGCAATCGGCGAGAACCGGCGCAAAGCCGCCAGCAAAGCCGCCCGCCGAGCATCGCCATCGTAGGGGGCCAGGGCGCGGGGCAACACGAACACCAGCGCGGCCAGTCCCGCCGCCCAGAACCCGACAGCCAGCGTATGCACCCAATGGAACGCGACCCCGGCCCAGGGCCACAGCAAAGACCCGGCGGCGTGGCTCAGGACGGCGTGCGAACCAAGAATCAGCGCGATGAGCCACGCATTCCCCACCCAGTACGCCCGGATGGCGCGGGGTTGACTCTCGCGCTGGGCCAGACTGAGCAAAAACAAGATCCCGACCCCGCCCAGGAACAACAGACGCCAGTTCCAGATGTCCCCGAAGCGTGACCCAACCCGCACCAGGCCGATCAGATCAAGATCGAGCGCACCGGGCAGATCAGTGTTGAAAAACACCATCGTCTGCTGGATGAGGGCCAGCCCGTTACCTAAAAACGCACCCGCCAGCGCATACCCGAAGATCACATTGAGCCGGCGCATCACACGCGGCGGCAGGTTGCCTGCCGGGTATTTGTCGCTCCCCCAGGCGGGTACCAGCACGAAAATATAAACGATGGCTGTGCCGAATAGAAGCATAGTCGCGCTCATGGTGATGAACCGCCAGACGACCTCTAACGGGACTGCTTGATCGGTGGCATTGGCACCGGCCACACCACCCACTTCTTCCCCGACGAAAAACACGCGACTTTCCGCCACCACATGACCATCACTGGCGAAGGCCGGTCGCAGTTCGACAATGTAAGCTCCGTCGGGCAGGTCATCGGGCACATCGAGTGTCATCAGGGTGTTGTCGTTTTCGCTCACACCGCCAGTGGCGACGATGTTATTCTGTTGGTCGCGTAGGTTCACCACGCTGAAATCGACCTCCAACGCCTCGCTGAACCAGTATTGCAGGCGGGTGGGGGCGCGTTCTAGCACGGCGCGGTTTTCCGGTATGGCGCGGACGATATAGCCATGTGCGGCGGCAGGGGCGACCGTCCCCAGCATAAGCAGGAGCAAGCCCAACAGGCCCAATTTTTTCATCGGTATCAGTCCAGTTGAAAGCGATCAGTGCCAGATGTGGCCGGGGTGTCAGTCTTGGTTGGGGCGTCGTCGGATGTCTCGTCGAATTCCGGTTCGGTGTTGCGGCTACGGATCCAACTCATACCCATCATACCGACGAAGATAGCCACCACCCCCAGGAAGATGATCTCATCCCAGGGACCCAGCGCACCATGTGCGATTATCATCAAGTCGAACATATAACAGACTCCTACATCATGATGATAGTATTTTACCAAATGTGGCGGGTGTTTGTGGGATTTTTCACGGAATGCTGATTCCTGGTGATCGGCCCAGGGTATTTTAAGAGGCTACCGGGTAGGTAGCCTGCTTAGTTGCCCCCGATAGGAGTCGAACCTACGACACAAGGTTTAGGAAACCTCTGCTCTATCCACTGAGCTACGGGGGCCTCTAAGATTTAGTTACTGTAGCAAAGGCCGGGCTGTTCGCGCAAGCCTAATCCTCGTCGGTCAGACGTGCTTTGAGCGCGTCCAGCGCGTGGTCGATGATGAGTGCACGCGACCGGTTGATCTCTGCGGTACTGGGCAAGATGTTTTGTTCTTGCATCATGTCGAAGACTTCTTCGAAAAGTCTTTCACGCGGTTCACTCAGGTAAATGGTGATAGGGCGTCCTCGCCGGTTTCCTTGTGGCGGACGGCCAGCTTTTTTCTTTGTCATGGGTTGTCCCTGCGATCTGAACAAGTAAGTACTGAGTGTTACGGAATTTTGCAGATATTGCCTTCGCAGGCGGCCTCCTCCGTTTGTTGTTGTTCCAGGTCTACACCTAAAAGCCGGTTAATGGCATAGCGATGCTTGGCGATAAAACGATAAACCCTCGGCCCTACCCAGTTGCCGATGACCGGCAGGCGGAGTATAAGATAGAGGGGTACCAATGCTGGAACGGCTCGTGTCATGCGGCGGGTGGCTTGAAACCCGGCGAAGACGGTCATATCATGATCGTCAACAACGTGAATCTGGCCCATCGCCTCGGTCTCACTGATGTTGGGAAAACGCTCCGCCATCAGGTCTGTATTGTGTAAGTCTACGAACTCGACGCGGTTAAACCAATCAAGTACGGAGACAATCCGGCGTGTTGTATTGCAAATGACACAATTTCCATCGAAGATTGCTGTTAACATCGTACCTCTTCCGTTACACCTCTGCACATGATTATAAAGATATTTTTATTGATTTCCAGCGTAGGTCTACCATGATTTATAGTTTAGCATAACACTGATGGATATGTATTTAACTTTGAATGATAGTTATTTCTAATGGATAAAAGATAACAACACCAGATGATGTATAATGGCAGCATGGCACATCGACAGTTTCACCTCACGAATGAAGAACGTCAGGCACTCCAGCAGGCGGAGCAGCAA
>DAOTTZ010000058.1:0-6277 GCA_034437535.1 Anaerolineae bacterium
AAATTGCCGCCATAGCCGTCGATCATCGCATCTGCAATGGTGACTTCCGCCCCGTGCTGAACCAGGGCAATCGCCAGATTACTACCGATGAACCCCATCCCGCCCGTAATCAGCGCACGCTTGCCGTTGAAGTCCATCCTACACCAGCTCTTCCAGGCTGGCCGTCACTGCCTGGGCCACCGCTTGCCGCTCGGCATCCGTCAGGCCGATGTACATCGGCAGAGAGACGATCTCTTTTGCCGCCCGTTCGGTATGCGGCAGTTCACCCGCCTGATGCCCCCGCTCCTGGTAGAGAGCCTGCAAATGAACCGGCACCGGATAATGCACAATCGTCCCCACCCCGCGCTGATCCAGGCTCGTCATGAGCGCGTCGCGTTGTGGATGCCGCACCACATACAGATGATAAACGTGAAAGCATCCATCGCGCACCGCCGGTGTGATGACCCCGGTCAGGTCGCCTTCGTAATCACAGGCTAATTCCCGCCGTTCCGCGTTATGTTCGTCCAGATGATCCAGCTTGACGCGCAGAATTGCCGCTTGCATCTCGTCCAGGCGGCTGTTGACCCCGTATTCGTCGCTATGATAACGCGACTGCTGGCCGTAATTGCGTAACCGCCGCAGGCGATCCGCCAATTCGGCATCATCGGTCAGGATCGCGCCGCCGTCGCCATACGCCCCCAGGTTTTTCGTCGGGTAAAAGCTGAACGCCGCCATATGCCCCAGGCTCCCCACCGGCCAGCCGTTCAAGCGTGCCCCGTGTGCCTGGGCGCAATCTTCCACCACCAGCAGACCATGCCGCTGGGCAATGAGCAAAATCGCGTCCATATCTGCCGGTTGCCCGTAGATATGCACCGGAATCACCGCTTTGGTGCGCGGCGTGATGGCCGCTTCGAAGGCCGTCGGGTCGAGCGTGTACGTCGCCGGGTCAATATCAGCGAAGACCGGCGTCGCGCCCGACCGCTCGATGGCGTAGGCCGTCGGCAGGGCAGTATGCGCCACCGTGATCACCTCATCCCCCGCGCCGATGTCTGCCGCCCGCAAAGCCAATTCCAGCGCATCGGTGCCATTGGCGACCCCGACCGCATGACCGACGCCGTGATAAGCCGCGAACGCCGCTTCGAACGCCACCACCTCCGGGCCGAGGATATAATATCCGCTGGCGATCACCCGTTCAGCCGCGGCCTGGATCTCGTCCGCGTGGCGGGCGTGTAAACGTTTCAAATCGTTAAATGGAATCATATCCGGTCATGCCTTTTCGTAGTCTTATGCCCCATCGTCTTCAAAGCGGACGAGCGGCGTGGTCACGTCCGTTGCTACATCATATTCATAGATGCCATCGGCCAACGCCGCATCTGCACGCGCCTGGAACAAGACCCGCCCACCCGGTAAATATGTGATGAGTGTGCGCGTCGTCTGATCGTTCGCCCCCAGGCGATGGTCGATGACCTCCCCGGAGACGACGTTCAAGCCAAACCGGCGCGGCGCGGTCTCAGCTTGCACCGTAACATCCAGCCAACCCCCGTTGAGTGTCTCCGCTTCGATGTTGATCGTATCGTCCGGCAGGGCGATGATCCGCGTGATCGCTTCTTCATCCGCCCGCCACACCCGCAAGGCGGTTTGATCTTCATCGGCCAGCACCGCGTACCGGTTGCCGCCAAAGGTGAGCGTCTGCCCGATCATGGTTCCGACGGCCTGCGCCTGGAAGCTAGGCGTCGCCAGGTAGAACCGCCGCCCGACTGCCAGATACAGCCGGTTATCAACCGTGACGGCATCCGGCGGGATATTGCGAATGGCTCCCAGGTCATAACTCAGGCGCAATTGGTTGATGACCAACTGGCACCTTTCGCCCGCACACGTCAGGCTGTACAGCGCATCACCGATGAACCCCCACGTATCCCGCGTAGCATCCAACCGTGATAAGACCCCGTTCGCGCTCACCAGCACCGGCCCATTGAGAGTTTGCCACAGCCATTCCCGCCCGGTGTCGTCACTCTGCTGGAAGACTTCCCGCATCTCCCGGCTGGAAGACCACAACGTTACCGTGCTATCGTCATTTACGTCGATAGAGATTAGTTGTTCGTTGAGCAGGCCATCATACCCAACATAACGCAACCGCCCGCTGATGCGGTCGAACCGGCACGCTGATTCACGCTGTAACCGGGTTACTGTCGGCATCACTGTGCGCTCCAGCGGGGTGACGGTGCCGGTTTCTACGTCTACGCGGGTACCGCTGGCACGCCGCTCCGGCTCTTCCGGGCCGAGCAACACATACGGCAGGCAGATCGCCTGGATGCTCTGCCCGCTGGTGACCGGAATCGCCCGGTTCTGGTAGACGACAAACTGCGCCCCATCCCCCGCCACGCTGTAAAGCGCGTCCGTCCAGCGCGTCAGCGTGAGCGTGTCATCAGCGTCGATCAACCTCTGCACGGTGCCCGCCGCCCCCACCGCATATAGTGTGTTGTTTTCAGTATCCAACGCATAATACCAGAAGGGATCAATCGGCCCCTGCGGTAGGATACTCGCCAGGATCACCAACCATAACCAGTGCATAAAATGCCCCTGCTACCCATCAATCTGCCCCTGATTTTAATCCAATTGAGTCGAAAAGTCGTCAGTTCGTTTGAGGCCGCCACCGCCATCAGCGCACGCTGAGTGTCGCCAGTTCCAGCACGTCGATGCCGTCTACCGTCGCCAAGCGTTCCAGCTCAGGGTAGGTATACACGATGATCTGAAACACATACTCCCCCGCTGGCAGGTCATCCGGCAGGATCAAACCGTATTGTTCTGGGTAGCGCGTCCCTGGCTCCCAGGTGGAAGTCTGCCCGAACCCATTTTGAGGTCGCCCATCCCACTGCACGACCGGCATACCGTCCGCCCGGCGGATTTGCACACTCACCAGGTAATCGGTCGTCATCCTGCGGACGGCTTCCCACACCAACCCGATAGGCACCGGCTCCCCCGCTTGGTACGCCGTCCCCAATGGCAGATCCACCGCCGCCAGTTGAAGCACGCCCCCCAGCACCGGCCCACCGTCACCAGTCACCGGGCTGGCGGGTAACGCCAGATACTCTAACAACCGGGTTGACCGGCTGATTTCGATCTCTCGAAGCGGGTAATATTGCTGGTTGAGGTATCGTTCGGTCGGGCGGAGTTCATCCGGGTCCAAGGCCCCGGCATCGACGATCAACCACAGGCGGTCAAATTCGCTCGCCCCCCACGCCGCCACCGTGATCGTATCCGGATCGATCAACTCTGCCGGCGGTTGGGTACGCATCTGCGCCGGGTCTACCGCCGGGTTGAAGTTCTCCCCAGGTGCGTAGGGCAAGCCCACCACACTCGCGCCGGAGCGCAAGCTGTTCATCAAGGTGCGCTGGTAAACTGTCGCCTGGAGCAAGATCAGGTCGTCGTCGTCCGTCTCCGCGTTGAGTGTTTCCAGCAGGGGCGGTACATCCGGGCTGTTCAGGTCATACCGGGGATCATGCCGTAAGGCCAGCAAGCCAGCGACAAACATGATGACCAGCAGAAGCGGCACAACCGTATACGCTACCGCTGGCAGACGATGCCTCTGCCACGCCATCACCCCGGCGGCGGTGATGACCAACCCACACAACCCCAGTACCGCCGTCACCGGCTGGATGGCATAGGCCCACGCGACATCCAACGCCCGCAGGTCAAATGCCTGGGCATGACCCACAATGGGCGACCATTGAATCTGCCAGATGCCACCGTCCCACACCAGTACGCCGTTTTCACGCAGGGCGGCGTAATGCGTGCTGATGGCGACCGTCGAGCCGAGAACTTGCACTGCCACACTCACCACCAGGAGCGCACCCAGCGTGATCCGCCCGCGCCGGCCCAACCGGAGCAGACCGTCAATGGCCGGCAGGGCCAGCAAGAACAACGTCGGTATCAGCGGCACCATATGACGCGGCCCCCAACTGTTGCCACCCCACCACAACGCATCCCGCCCCGCGCCATAACTCAAGATGATGAGCAACACTGCCCCCCAGATGCCCACCACCAACCGCCGCTCACCCGTGCGCCACAAGGTCGCGCTCCCCGGAATCGCCAATAACAACACCGGCGAGAACAAGAACAGGCTCCGCCCTGGGCTGAGTGTATAACCCACCAGGCCTTCCACGATGTACTGCCATTCCATCCCCGCGATGACGATGCGAACGAAGCTCAGGCTAAAGCGTGGAATGTTCGCCAGCGTCCCCAATGCAAGCAAACCCACCGCCATCAACACGAAAGCCCCTACGCCGATGCCGACCAACCGAAACGTCAGACGAACCTGACGCGGTATCGCGACCAACAACACCCCCGGCAACGCGATAGCCAACACCGATTTCGTCAACAGCAACGCCAAAATCCCCAGGCCGACCAGCCCATAACGCCCCTGCCGCGCCGCCAGGAATGTGACCAGCAAAAAGGCCCCGGCCAGCGGCTCCCGGAAGAACGTCCGGCTATACGGCCAGGCCGCCGTCGCCAACCCGAAGATCAACCCCGCCCCCCACGCCGCCCACAGACTCAAGCCGAAGGAACGCGCCCCCACCATGATAAGCACCGCTGTCAGCGCGGTGACGAAGATATTGAACAAATACACCGTATGCACGATCCCGATCCCTGGCACCACCTGCGCCAGTTGGTACAGGCCCGCCGCCAGGATCGGCTGGAGCGGTTCATGCTGGGCACCGGGCAGAGGATCCGCCGGGGTCGCCTGGTTGGCCCCTAGCAGGTCGTAATGATACGAGATGTCGAATTGCCCGCGATTGACGAAGCTCTCGGTACTGTCGAACAGGTAGTTGCCATCATTGCTGACGCGATCCCCGGCATACGTCAGGAAGTAAACCCCACACAGCAAGCAGAACAACGAAAGCGCAAGCGGACGCATCGCCTATTTGACCAGCGTCCGGGAGTTGTCGTCGTAATCAATGCGCAGTTGCTCCCGCGCCGGGTCGATCTCCGCCCCACGTTTGATCTCTGGATAGTAAAATGTGCGCCGCAATTGTGCTGTGACGTTATGCTGATCGTATCCGCGTTTGGTGCCGGTGAATTGCATCCAGCGGAACTTGAGGATGTTCAACCATTCTTTGCTCAATACACCATCACGCGCCGCGTGGCTCATGTCGTTGATTACATTGAAGGCGATTAGCCGCAGGACATCCCACCAGGAAAAATGCGCCTCCGGGTAAATCCGCTTGAACGCGATGGCCTCCCGGAAGTAACGGTTATACACCTGCCGGAAGCTTTCATTATGCACATGGATGATTTCCGCTTTGGCGTTGTACGCGATGTACAATCCCCGCTCCACCCATTTCTTGGCCCAGTCCAGGTCTTCCAGCCCGGTGATGTCCTCATCGTAGGCGATCTCTTGCCATAACTCACGCCGGATGGCGGCGTTGGCGTTGTTACAAAATGGGTGCGCCTGCCGTAGGTCGCTCTCATCGGGGAACCAGCGGGCGAAGATGCGATGCTCGGCATACTTGGTGACGGGTGCGCCGCGTTGCTTGCCATAAGTCAGCGCGATCTTGGGGTTCTTAAACGGGGCCAGCATCTGGGCCAGCCAATCACTATACACCGGGTAGACATGCGCACTGGCGATCACGATAAAGTCGCCGTTGGCCGCCTCACACCCCAGGTTGAGCGACCGCCCAAACGAGAATTCTTCCTTCGGGATCTTGACGACCGTCGCCGGGTACTGCGCCACAATATCCAGCGTGCCATCAGTAGAGCCGGAATCCACCACGATGATCTCAACGTCGTCTAACGTCTGCGCCAGGATGCCATCCAACAGCTTGCCGATATGCGCGGCCTCGTTGTAACAGCGGATGACGATGCTACAGGTACTCATGAGCGTTACTCTCAATGTTTGGGTCAATCAAAACAAACTATTGTAATCGACTTTGGGGAAGATTTGAAGTTTTCCGTTGACGGTCGCATCCTGGATCACGCGCCCATCCGCCTCGAAGACGCGCCGCGCCTGGGCATACGCCCGTTCGGAGCCGTCCAGGTCGGGCAATTGCCAGCGCGTCCCCTTGCTGAAGTAATCCGGGTGGAAGTGATTCGGGTCGCTCTGTTGCGCGATCACGGTCTGACTGCCGCGCCCTTCAGTTGCAAAGTTATGATCCACCCCGATGAGATTCACCGTCGTGAAGCCCATCGCATACGCTAATTGCATCGCAACAAACGTGACCGTGCTACCTTCATACACGATCTGAGACACATCGCGTGAAAATTCAAAGTGACCGCGTACTGTTCGCAAAAAGGTGATGTC
>DAOTTZ010000059.1:0-3242 GCA_034437535.1 Anaerolineae bacterium
ACCGTTCACCTGATTGACCTGGGTGTGTTCACCGGCGATGTGGCAGAGCAGTTGCAATGGCAGGATTTCCGCTACAACGCTCGAATGCAGCCGGTGGACGAAGCAACGGTCAATGTGGCAGATGCCTCATTGGTGCAGCAGATCACTCGTGAGTACCACACAACGAATCCAGGTCTGGGGCTGCTGAAAAAAGTCAACCAGCTGAACCTGGATACCGGCGACAGCGTCTACACCCAATACACCTACGACGATGTTGGCCGAGTGGTGTTCACCAAGCAGGGAAGTACCTTCGGCGACTGCTGCGGCACCAAGACCGAGTACGACGATGCCGGTAATGTGATTAAGGTCACCAATATCCCGGATATGAACTACCCGGATGATCTGCTGAAAAGCCCGGTGACGACCTACACCTATGACGCATTGGGCCGCCAAACGGAGGTAAAAACCTTCACCGGCACATCGCTGGAACAGATCACGCTCACGATCTACGACGCCCTGGATCGACCGATTCAGACTGTTGCCAATTATGTCCCGCAAGGGGTGACTGATCCGGCAGATTGGTCCTGGGATGCGAATGCGGGTCAATGGTCCGATAACGATAGCGGTTATGTCGATCACGGCACCAACAATGACGAGAACGTCATTACCAAAATGGTCTACAACGCTCGTGGTCTGGTGCAATCACAGCAAGATACGCTCGGCAATATCACGTACTTTGTTTATGACGATGCCGGACGCTTGAAGCGAACGATTGCCAACTATGTTGAGCAGGGGACACCGTCCATCGACCCCGCCAATTGGCTGTGGGTTACGGACCATTGGGAGGATGGCAGCAGCAATACCATCGATCACGGCACCAACAACGACGAGAACATCATCACCGAGCAGGCGTATGACAGCAGCGGCAATCTGATGAAGGCCACCGATGTCCTGGGGCAAGCCACACTCATCGGCTATGACGCGGTGAATCGTCCGGTGAAGACGGTCACCAGTGCCAAGACTCCGGGGTATTCGCTGGCGGATTTGGATTTGAGTGGCTACCCAGAGGATACCAATGTAGCCGATCAGGATCTGATCCGGGAGATCGCCTATGACGCGCTGGGCCGTGTTGTTTCGGTGACAGAAGTAGATGACACGGTTACAAGCACCGTGTATGACGATCTGGGCCGACCAGCACGCACCATCGCCAACTATGTCGCTCAAGGTGATCCGGTTACTGATCCCGCCAATTGGCTGTGGGTTACGGACCATTGGGAGGATGGCAGCAGCAATACCATCGATCACGGTACCAACAACGACCAGAATGTCGTCAATGATACCATCTACGGCGCTGATGGCCGGGTGCGCTACACCATGAACGCCAGAGGGATCAAGACCTGGTACGCTTATGATGGTCTGGGGCGGCAGGACAAGATGATTGTCAACTGCACCTACCAGGAAGGCGATCCGATTGCGCCAGAGGATGCCAACTACATCGGTGATCTGGACGATCCGGCAGCCGACATCATCGTGCGCAATATCTACGACGATAAGAGCCACATCATCAAAGTCGGTCGCGTCCTAAAGACCAATGACACAGGCGACAATCTGGAATGGGTCTGGACACTCTACGGTTACGATACCCAGGGCCGACAGGTGAAGGTGATCCAGAATGCCAGCGATCCAACTGCTGTGGACAGTGATGCAACCCTGGCGAGCTACGTCCCTGTAGCGGATGCCGACCAGGACATCATCTCGGAGATGGAATATGATGCCCAGAACCGGGTGGTGAAAGCCATCGACGCGACCGGTGGCGTGACCCTCTTCGGCTACGACGAAGCGGGCCGTCAGGTGAAGGTGATCCAGAACCCCAGCAATCCGGCATATGACACCGGCGCTGATCCGGATCTGAGCGACTATACACCCAACAGCGTCGCCGACCAGGATATTGTCACCGCAACGGTTTACGACCTGGCCGGACGGGTGATCAAGACGATTGATCCCGAAGGAAAAGTCAGCCTGTACGGTTACGATGCTGCTGGTCGCCGGGTGACAACGGTCCAGAACGCCATTGACGATGACTACCTGGAGCAGAACCCAGCCGACATCGACCTGAGCGGTTATGTCAAAGATGTCGCTGCTGATGTGGACCAGGATCGTATCTCGATCACCATCTACGACAAATTGGGCCGGATCATCAAGACGACGGATGTTCAGGGCAATGTCATGCTCTACGGGTATGATAGAGCAGGCCGTCAGATCAAAACCGTTCAGAATGCCATTGACGATGACTACCTGGAGCAGAACCCAACCGACATCGATCTGAGTGGCTATGTCAAAGGTGTCGGTGTGGATCAGGATCGTATCTCGACCACCGTCTATGACAAAGCCGGGCGGGTAGTGGAATCAGTTGATGCCGCCAGCCGCAAAACCCGCAATGTCTATGATGGTCTGGGACGCCGCCAGCGCACCGTTCGCAACTGGGATGACAGTGGTGAGAATCCGGCAAGCTGGGTCTGGAATATCGATCATTGGGAGGACAGCACCGGTGCAGCGATCAGTCACGGCACAGGCGCAAACTACGATCAGAACCTCATCAGTGAGACCCGCTATAACGTTCTCGGTCAGGTGAGCCAGACCCGCGATGTACGGGGAACGCAGACCGTCTTCAGCTACGACGCAGCCGGACGGCAGATCGCCATCACACGGGCGGCGGGTAGTGACAGCAGTTCGACCGACACCACCGTCTACGACAAAGCCGGACGGGTGGTACAGGCCATCCAGAACGGGTTGGAAGCCTCGTCCTATCACGGTAGCAAGAACGACCGCAATCTGGTGACGACTTATGTCTACGACAGGGCAGGCCGACGCACCAGTGTTCAGGACCCGGCGGGCAATACCACCGCCTATACCTACTTCAAAGACGGTCAGGTCGCCCAGGTAACTGATCCTGAAGGCACCGTGACGGTTTACCGCCACGATGGTCTTCGGCGGCGCAATCTGGTGGTGGAAGGTTATGTCACACCGGCAGTCGCCGATCCCGAACCAGCCAACTGGCGTTGGGACGAGACCAACTCACATTGGGAAGACACCAGCGACAACATCATCTCGCATGGCACCAACCAGGATGAAAATATCATTGTCCAGGTGGCATACGACAAGCTGAGCCGCATGACCGCGCTGCGCGATCCCAACGGCCATCAGACCACCTACACCTACGACCGGCTGGACCGGCGCACATCGCTGACCAACCCGCTCAACCA
>DAOTTZ010000060.1:0-1974 GCA_034437535.1 Anaerolineae bacterium
GGGGGTTGGACAAGAATGATCTCGGCGACGGCGGCTTTGGTGATGATGATGGCATTCGCGTGGTGGACGTTGCCGGCGCTTATGATGTGGCGTACGCCGTGGATGTCGATGACGCGACCGGCAACATCTACCTGGCCGGCGCGACCGACAACGGAACGGACACCGATGGCCTCCTGGTTCGTCTGGATACGAACGGCAACGTCCTCGCCGCATCCGGCGGGTTCGATGCGAACGGCATTTTCACCCAGGATATTGGCACCGGAACGGACGACGTATTCCGTACGATGCAGATCGACGCCAACGGCAAGTTTCATGATGGAAAGATCGTCGTCGGCGGACAGAGCGGGGATGACTTCGCGGCGCTCCGGTATACTTCCAGCGGTGTTTTGGACATCTCCTTCGGCGGCGGCGACGGGATTCTGACCCATACGGTCGACACCGGCACCGAGGACATGATTTACGGATTAACGATTGATGACAACAGCCGGGTCGTTGTGGCCGGGGATATGCTCCACAGCTATGATGTCAGTGAAAACGGAGATGGCTCGTATATCCAAGAGGTGAGTGGCATTGCTGTCGCACGCTATACCGCCGACGGCGTTCTCGACACCTCGTTCGGCGCCGGGGTTGATGCGGTCTACAATCCGGAAACCGGCCAGACCACCATCACTTATCATCCCAATGTGCAGCGCTTCCAGACCTTCTATTGTGATAAAAACCATTATCATCCATGGGAGGATAATATCAATTCTCCCATGGAGACCTATCCGGTGTATGCGCCCTATGTGAATATTCACACGACGGATAAAATTACAAAGCCGAGGGAATATACCGAGTGGCGCCGGAAGATCCCCGGGAATTCCAGTTCCGAGCCTGAATTTGTCGGCGCATTTTTGACGGTCGATGCGGGGCGGTACGATATGCATGACGATTCGAACGACACCATTGACTGGCGGCAGTTCCAGATTCTGGATCACACCGTCGACGTCGACTGGGGCGGTGTCTATACGATCAAGGTGCAGGGCGACGCCTCCAATCTTGCGGCTGCGGGGAATAATTTCCGGATCAACGATTATCATCTTCGGGAAGAGTCCATCGGGCTGAATGCGGGAAGCATTTATACCTATCCGAGCAAAGCAGTGGTCAACCGCGTGCCCGGAACTCCGGGGAGTCCAAACATTCTTCATCAGGACCTGGCGGATGTCGACGGCGATGGCATTACCGGAGAGGAATGGGTTCCCCTGGATGTGGAAGGGGACCACCGCTGGGACTGGGATTACGCGGAAAATATTATGGCGGATAAGCCTATTCTGGATTTGGGGGCTTATGAAGGCGCAATGCCGGTGCCGCCGAATTATGTCCGCGGGGAAGGGGGCAAGCTGGACACGGAAAATCCCACCCGGGAAGGGCGGACGCCGATCGATATCGACCTGCTTGATGGCGACGGCAATTCGATGGTCACATATAAAGAAGACGGCACGCTCGACGCTACCATTACGGTGCCGGAGAATACGGCTCCCGGCTATGTAGTGGTAGCGGAACTGACCGGCATCGACATGGATGGCGGCCCGCTTTGGTTTGCCCTGGCCAATGATCTGGAAGATAACAACTGGTGCGACTTCCGCTATCAGGTTACCTCCTGGGATATGGGGGCGACCTGGCACCTGATGGTGCAACGTTACCCGCATTTCAATTCATTCAATTATGAGCGAAACCCGGAGCATACTGTTACGATCGCCGCAATGAATCAGAACGGTCAGACCTATTATGAAGATTTTACCGTCAAGGTGATCAACGATACCTCCGAGGATGGCCCTGATGGTGGTCATGCGGCCACGCTTGATGAAAAGGTGGAGTTAGACAATGGGCTGGAATACAATACAACGCTTCTCGGCGTGATCGAAAATCCGGACGTTCTAAAACTAAACTACGATGTTGGTGATGTCGTGGTCGATGGCGATGCAGATGATGTCT
>DAOTTZ010000061.1:0-23673 GCA_034437535.1 Anaerolineae bacterium
CGAAAGTAGACCAGAATAAACACCAGTTTGTCTGCCATTTCCGGTATCGCACTGGTGCGTCCGCCACCACGTTGACGCTGGCGTGGTTCGGCTTTTCCCGCGTCACGGCGCATTAGGTCGGCTTCATAAGCTTTTTCAAACGCTGGTAACAGTTGTTTGAAGGCTTGAACCGATAGCCCGGTAAAACTCCGGAATAGCTTTGGTTTCTTTGCTAATTTCGCATACGTTATCATGGCTTCAACCGATTTTTGCTTTATATTTGATAACATAAATAGCGTTGCAACCGTTCAAGATATTGACATACTAGCTAATCAACCTCCCACCGCCAACGCCGGGGCGGATCAAACGCTCAGCGCGGATGCGGGCGGGAACGGTCGTCGTCCCCGCCCTTAGCGACGTGCAACTAATCCCCGACCGGAACCGGCGCATCAATATGGATGGTGCCGAGTGCGTCCATCAGCGCGTGGAACTCCGGGATGCTCAATTGTTGCTTGGCGTCGCTCATCGCCACCGGCGGGTTGGGGTGGACTTCCACCATCAGGCCATCCGCGCCGACCGCCTTCGCCGCCCGAGCCAACGGAATCGCAATGTCTCGCCGCCCCGCTGAATGCGAGATATCCACGATCACCGGCAGGTGCGTCTCCATCTTGAGCAGTGGTACCGCGCTGATGTCGAGCGTGTTGCGCGTCCACGTCTCGAAAGTCCGCAGGCCGCGCTCCATCAGGATCACGTTGGGATTCCCGCTGGAAACGATGTACTCCGCCGCGTAGATCAATTCCTTGAGTGTCGCGCCAAAGCTCCGCTTGAGGATGACCGGCTGGCGCACCTGGCCCAACGCCCTCAGCAGGAAGCTATTCTGCATGTTACGCGCCCCCACCCAGAAAACATCGACGTATTGCGCCATCATCGGGATCAACGACGGGTCGAGCACCTCGCTGGTCACGGCCATGTCGTATTTGTTTGCTACCTGCCGCGCGATCTTCAAGCCCGGTTCGCCCAATCCCTGGAAGTCATACGGTGAAGTACGCGGCTTATGCGACATACCGCGCATGATGCGGATGCCGCGTTCGTTCAGCGCGGCCCCCACCGCCTCGATCTGTTCCAGGCTTTCCACCGCGCAGGCCCCTGCAATCACGGTGAAGTCGCTATTGCCGACGGTCGCGCCGTTGGGGAGTGTAATCACGGTCTTATCGTCGGGAGATTTGCGTTGCACCATGATCTTCTGGCGGGCTTCGCTCTCTTCGAGTTCCAGCGTAGCGCGGAAGATCTCCTTAAATAACGCCTTGATCGTCTCGTTGCTGAACGGCCCCTCGTTGGCTCGCTCCAACGCCTGGAGCATGGTACTTTCCCGCGCCGGGTCGTAGAACGTGGTGCCCAGGTCTTGCTGGACGTGGCCGATTTCGGAAGCGATGGTCGCCCGTTGGTTGAGCAAGTCCAGGATTTGCAGGTTGATCTCGTCGATCTTTTCGCGCAGGTCGCGCAGGCGATTGTCCGGCATAATTTCATCCCTCATGGTTTCAAATGGCCCCATTCTACCGGATTATCCGGGCCTTGTCTTTCGTCTACTCTGCATGATGTCGATTGGACGAATCGAAACAGGCCACACGTTATCTATCGACAATGGGCTGAAGCTCAATCCGCGTGATGTTGTTGCAAGCTCCGTACCTTGAGCGGCTTACCGCGAAGGGCACGGATCCCCTGCACAGAGGCCATCGCCGCGCTCATCGTCGTAATGATCGGGATGCCGAGCAAATGCGCCGTACCCCGGATCAACGCGCCGGCTTCATGGGCCTGCCCGCCCAACGGCGTATTGATAATCAGGTCGATCTCACCGGCCAGCATCTTATCCACCACATGCGGCGAGCCTTCGCGCACCTTGTTCACCCGCTCCACCGGCAAGTTGATCATATCCAACCAGTGGGCGGTGCCCGCCGTCGCGGTCAGCTTGAAGCCCAAGCCGTGCAGGTCACGGGCGATCTTGGCGACCGCGCCCTTATCGAAGTCGTTGACGCTGATGAAAACGGTGCCGGATTGCGGCAGAGTCATATTGGCCGCGATCTGCGCTTTGATGAAGGCATGGCCGAAGCTCGATGCATGGCCCATCACTTCGCCGGTGGAGCGCATCTCTGGGCCGAGCCGGGCATCCACACCGGGGAACTTCTGGAACGGAAGCACCGCCTCTTTAACGAAGAAGCCATCAATGCGCGGTTCTTCGATGAAACCCAGGTCGGCCAGGGTACGCCCGGCGGCGATCTGCGCGGCGTAAGACGCCAGCGGATACCCAACCGCCTTGCTGACGAACGGCACCGTCCGGCTGGCACGCGGGTTCACCTCCAGCACATAGACGACCTCATCCTTAATGGCATACTGGATGTTGAACAGGCCGCGCACACCCAGGGCCAACCCGATCCTGCTGGTATACTCGCGGATGATCTCCAGGTGATAGGCACTGATCTTATACGGCGGGAGGACACAGGCCGAATCACCGGAATGCACACCCGCTTCTTCGATATGTTGCATCACCCCGCCGATGGTCACCTGTTCCCCGTCGCACAGCGCATCGACATCGACCTCAAAGGCATCGTCTAAGAATTGGTCGATCAATACCGGGTGACCGTCCCAGGATACATGCCGGTCGATCCACGCTTCCAGGTGATCCTGGCTAAACGTGATCGCCATGCCACGCCCACCGAGGACATAACTGGGACGCACCAACACCGGATAGCCGATTGACTCCGCCGCCTGGATGGCATCGGCCCGTGTGGTGGCGATGGCCCCCGCTGGTTGGGCAATGTCCAGGTCGGCCATGAGCGCGTTAAAGCGTTTACGATCCTCCGCCAGGTCGATAGTCTCGACTGGTGTACCCCAGATGGGCGCACCAGCCTGTTGGAGCGCGTCCGCAATGTTGAGCGGCGTCTGCCCGCCGAACTGCACCAGCACACCGTCGGGTTGTTCGCGGTCGATGATGTTAAGCACATCCTCTGCCGTCAACGGCTCGAAGTACAACCGGTCGGCGGTGTCGTAATCCGTACTGACGGTCTCCGGGTTGCAATTGACCATGATGGTCTCGTATCCCTGCTCTTTGAGCGCGAAGCAGGCATGAACACAACAATAATCGAACTCAATCCCCTGGCCGATGCGGTTCGGCCCGCCACCGAGTACGATCACTTTGCGGGCGTCGGTGGTATCGGCCTCATCATCTTCTTCATAAGTCGAATACAGATACGGTGTATAGGCTTCGAACTCCGCCGCGCAGGTATCCACCCGATAATAATTCGCCACCACACCCAATGCCTTGCGCCGCGCCCGTACCGCCATTTCGTCCACGCCGAGCAACTGCGCGATGTAGGCATCGGCAAAGCCGCTTTGCTTCAGCTTGCGGAAATCCGCCGCATCCAGTGCATCCAGCGTGGCAAGATCCAGCACGGTATGATGGATCTGCATCAAGTCGGCCATCTGGCGCACAAACCAGGGATCGAATTGGGTGCTTTCTACCACATCATCGACCGAAGCCCCCTCATAGAGTGATGCCGCCACCTGGAACAACCGCCGGGAAGTCGGCACGCTGAGGGCCGGGGCTGGCACATGTTCCAGGTTCGTCCCGAAGCCCATCACACCGATGTCAAGCGACCGGATGGCCTTTTGCAATGATTCCGGGAAGGTTCGCCCGATTGCCATCACTTCGCCGACGGCTTTCATCTGCGGGCCAAGGACGGGATCAGCTTCGGTGAACTTGTCGAAATCCCAACGCGGGATCTTGACCACGACATAATCCAGCGATGGTTCGAAGCTGGCCGGGGTCTCGCGGGTGATGTCGTTGGGGATTTCGTCCAGCGTAAAGCCGACCGCCACCAACGCCGCGATCTTGGCGATGGGAAAGCCGGTGGCCTTGCTCGCCAACGCAGACGAGCGCGACACACGCGGGTTCATCTCGATGACGTAAACTTCGCCGTCATCCGGGTTGATGGCATACTGCACGTTCGCGCCACCAGTCGCCAGCCCCACCTTGTCGAAGATCTTACGCGCCATATCACGCAGACGCTGTTGTTCCTTATCCGTCAGGGTCTGCGCCGGGGCCACGGTGATGCTATCGCCCGTGTGTACGCCCATCGGGTCAAGGTTTTCGATGGTACACACGACGACGAAGTTCCCGGCTCCGTCGCGCATGATCTCCAGTTCGTATTCCTTCCAGCCGAGCAAACTGTAATCCACCAGGATTTGATCGACCGGGCTTTGCTTCAAACCGTTGCGGGCCACCTCCCGCAGTTGATCGGCATCATAGGCCACGCCGCCGCCACTGCCGCCCAGCGTATACGAAGGCCGCACCAGCACCGGGTACCCCATGCGTTCGGCAGAGCTTAAGGCCGCTTCTACACTATTGACGACATCACTCTCCGGTGACCTCAAGCCGATCTCACTCATAGCATCTTTGAACTGCTGACGGTCTTCGGCCATCTGGATGCTAGGAAGCGACGCGCCGATCAACTCCACGCCGTATCGTTGCAAAATACCGGCCTCTTGCATCGCGACCGACAGATTAAGCGCGGTCTGCCCGCCGACCGTCGGCAAGAGCGCGTCCGGGCGTTCTTGCTGGATGATACGCTCGCACATCGCGACTGTCAGCGGTTCGATATACGTCGCGTCGGCAAATTCCGGGTCGGTCATGATGGTGGCCGGGTTGCTGTTCACCAGCACGATTCGGTATCCTTGCGCTCGTAAGGCTTTGCAGGCTTGCACGCCGCTGTAATCAAACTCGCTGGCCTGGCCGATCACAATCGGCCCGGAACCGATCACCATAATCGTGTGGATGTCGTCTCGTCTGGGCATAATCGCGTCCCCTCATCGTTCATAACGTCAAAAAAATTAATGATAGCGCAACACCCGCTTGAAGAACATCGCCGTCAGCGTCTCCACCACCGGCCACTGCTCGGCCAGGCTATGATCGCCGGCGACAATGGGCACATAAGTCGCTTCGCCGCCATGCTCACGCCATACATCATAGAGCAATTCAGCATGGCGCAGGCTGACGACGGCATCCGCCGTGCCATGCAGGGCCAGCAATGGCGGCAGGTCTACATCCGGGCGGATGTGCGCCAGCGGGCTGAACAACCGCGCCCGCGCCGGGTCATCCTGGGGCAAAAAGCCGAGCAACCGCGCCACCGGTGATTCCCAGGTACGGATTTTACCATCGTTGAGGTGCGTCACCCCGGCGACACTGACCACCGCCTGCACGCTGGAATCTGTGCCGGTATACCCGTCACCTTCATAGTCTGGCAGGCCCGCCGATGCCCCCAGGAAGACGGCAGTATGCCCGCCGGCAGAATGGCCACATATGCCAATGCGGGCCGGGTCAATATGATAGCGGCCCGCATGGGCGCGTAAAAAACGCACCGCCGCCTTGGCATCATGGATCGGCGCGGGCCAACCGGCCTCATCACTAAAGCGATACTGGATGCTGGCAGTTATAAAGCCCTGCGCCGTCAAAAACCGGTTGACCGTCGCGCCCTTATCCCCCACCTGCCACCCGCCCCCATGCACAAAGATGACCAGCGGTGCCGGCTCATCCGGTAGAGGATCAGGTTGGAGCAAATCCAGATAGAGTGGGCGTGTGGGGCGTTCAATAAAGGGTACATCACGGGTCAATATCACGATTTACTCCTCAAATTTAGGACTTCAGGCCTATTCTAACCCAGGCATGTACAAAACCCTATCAATTTCTTGACGCTGGCTTTAAGCCAGCCGGGAGTCGCTATGTTATTATTGGATTGAGAATTCTCTTGTTCATTTATGAATGATTCATTCAGACAGAGGTTGCCCTATGAAAAAACTAATTCGGCGCACCCTTCGTGTCCTTGACGGAACGCCCAAGTTCAAAGATGGCAAACCACAGCGCGGCCAGAGTGTCGTCGAGCTTGCATTGGTGACGCCATTGTTGATTATTTTATTGGTCGGTCTGACTGAGATCGGATGGTTCGCCCGCAATTATCTGACATTAATGGAAGTATCGCGCGTCGGTGCCCGGCGCGGGGCCACCCTTCAGGAAGAATTTAGCCCGCTACAATGGCAAGAAGTCGCATCATTGCCCAACCCTGGCGAACAATTCGACCCGGACTGGGGATTGCTGAGTGATGACGATAAGGATTACCGCGAAAATTATCGCCGTAATGTGCGGACATGCCCGCCCCCCCCCAGTGCAGAAGGTCAACCCAGCCAGATCGGCTTTTACAACCTGATCTTATGCCAGATGCTTCAATCACTCGACCCGTTAACGCTCGATCTCGATAATGACATCGACGACATCGCAATCTCAGTCTTTTCGATCCTGGTCATCGAAAACGGGCCGACTGGCGATATTGACCTGACAACCACCAACACGGTGCGCGATGGTGAATTCGACCGCACCGGCCACATTCCAGTCGTCGCCGGTCGCTGGCCGACCAACGCCAACGAATGCAACGTGTGGTTAGATCCGATCAATGGTACGGGCGTCACTTATGATCGCAATGGCCTGGCCGTCACCAGTTTGATTTACGAGCGTGATCCGTTCGACTTCATCGACCAGACGCAGATCGACTCCGCGACCAATACCTTCGTTAGTAGCACCATCATCCCCGCCCCGGTTGGATCAACTGACCCGGATTATATCTTGCCGCTGGAATTGGCAGACGGCAACCCGACCGCCGGTTGGGAAACAGTCGGATATGATGATTACATCACCGGTGAAGCGGAAGTCGTGCGCGGATTTGTCGCCACCGGCCAACAGCGCATCGATGATGTGACGCGCAACATTGACGTGGGTGCGGGGGATGTCGAGATGCAATTGCTCTGCTGGGGGTCTGATAAGGACGTCTATTGGATGCAAGAACAACTTCTCGGCGGGGATTTCATCTTAAGTACAGACGAGATCCAGGCGGTTCGTGCGATTGCCGGGCAAGAGAACTACTGCGTGCCAGAAGCCGGAACCGGTTATTGCGATCAACGCGAGTTCCTGCCCAACAACGGGTTAGTTCTGGTGGAAGTCTGGTGGCAACATCAGTTACTGCTCGATATTCCGGTGTTTTCACCCGTTTACCAGATTTTAGATGATGACCAGACCACTATTCATGTGTGGTCAGCTTTCCCAACACCAGCGGTCATACCGCAACTTCAGTATGACCTGACGCAAGATGACGTATTCGAGGATTAAAGTAAGAGGGTTCGCCCATGTTTAGACGATTAGCCAGACATCTCATCAAGCGGGGCCAAGTCGGTCAGTCCATCGTCATCCTGGCGTTGGGAATGATCGGCTTACTCGGCTTTGTCGGGATTACGACTGACGTGTCGTTACTGTTCGTGCGCTATGCCACATTGCGCCGGTCGGTAGACAGTGCCGCTATCGCCGCCGCCGGTCAGATCCGGCAGAGTGGTTCGGACGCAGAGTTCAGCGACGTAATCGCCCGCGCCGGGCTTTCTGCCCGCCAGTTTATTGAATTTCACGGCCTGGATCCGCAAGACGTGTGGGTTGAAATGTGTGAAAATCAGCCGCGTGCAGATAATCACCCGGCCCCTGGCGTCCAGACGGCTCCCTTCGCAGTGACTGAGAACGGCATCCTGGTGGATGCGGCGGTTGAAAATCTACAAGCCGCTATCGGTCGTGGCGAAACAGGCGACCCTGAAAAAGCCGCATTAGATGCGGCCCGCGAAGCTTACATCGACAGCATGATTCAATTCATGGACGATGAAAATGTACCCATGAGCGACTCGCTCCAGCTTCAGCAAGATGCTTACGAGATCGAACGATCTGACTGGTTGAGCGATCCTGACAATTGGAACATCTTAGACAGTCAGGCCCGCCGTTTCATCGGTGGGCTAGAGGCCGAGTCACTCAGAATCCTGGATGACACCGAGATCTGTACCCCCGACCAGCGCAAGTTGGTGCGTGTCACGGCGCAGATCGAATCTCCGACCGCGTTCTTACGGATCTTCGGTTGGGATAACATCACGTTGGAAGCCTCCGCCATTTCTGAAACGGCGGTGCTAGACGTGATTATGGTGATGGACGTCTCCGAATCTATGCTGATGGAGACCAACTATAACGACTGGGCCGAAGTCAACCTGGGCATGGCCTATATCCCGCCACAGGTCGGCTTCCTCAACGACCAGGACAACCCCAACACAGTCATGGGGCAACTGTTAACAATCGGCTACTTGCCCAATATTCCCGGGCAGCCTGGTCTCGTCCATCCAATTGTGGCGGATACCGACCTGTTCACCGCGCTCCCCCCCCAGGGCACCGAATATTACTTCGACGGGCAAGCACCGCCACCAACGGCGGGCACCTGGTTGGAATGGTTCTGGCTGGATTACATCCTGGGGAACTGGCAATCGGAACTCAACGCCCGGCTGAACTTCGTAGATGGTAGCGGCAATAACATCGACGGGTTAACGGTGCAAGATAAGCCGACGATGGCAGAGACGGGCGATCCCTATAACCAGGACTTCACACAGCCGTTGGAGTATTACACGGTGCAGTCCTTCCTGCCTAGTGATGTACCACCGCCGCAAGGCCACCCGCGCCCGGCGTGCCGCGTGCGCTTCTATCCTTACTCGCGTGAGTTGGATATGATCACAGACTGGCCGGCTTACTCCGAACCAGACGACGACCTACCAGATACTATCGCCCAACTCTATGACCAGGACGGCGGGTTGAGTCCTGCCGATTGGCCGGATATCGACGGTTGGTTGAGTCCTAATAACACGGATGATGACCCTTTCTGGGATATGTACGTGCCGACTTATAACTTCTACGGGTGCTGTAACGACCCGGCCAGTGGCGTCGCTGTTGCGGACGGCCTGGGCGATGTAGCCAACGGTCGATTTATCGACGCGGCGACCGGCAACCCGCTGGATACCACCATCCCGACATCGGATGCTGACGGCGACTTTAGCGATCTGGTCTGCCAGCCGTTTAAGGACGCCCGCGACGCGACCCGCGCCTTCCTCCAACGGATTGACTTCCTACGTGGGGATCGCGTCGGCTTTGTCACCTTCGACCGGTCGGCCTTCTTGATCGACCCGGATGGCGACCTGCCCGGCGAGTCTCACATGATCGAAGATTACGAGACCGCGGTTGACACCCTCAACCGCATGGTTGGCGTGCGGGCGGAGCCGAACTTCTACGACTGGAACGAAGAAGAAGGCGGTTGGGTGACGGGTAACGCGGCAGACTTCGCCGCCGGGATTGATCCGATCACCGGCGATAGCATCCCGGTGGATTATGGCTACGACCCGGCCGAAGACCTGACGATCCCAATCGACGACGATCCGGATGACGGCATCGAACCGCCACCCGCTGACCTGGATAACCCGGCGGCGGTCAATTACCCGGCCTTTAGCAGTTGCTTCGTGCTGAACGCCGCCTTGCGCTACCCATATAGCCAGTACGCCACGCGGAACGTCCCGCCGAATACCATCACGGCAACATCCGGTCAGGAAGCGTCAGTCGGCCCGTATGTGACCGGGCGACCGGCCCTACTGCGCAATATGCAACCGGATTATGATCTACCCCGGTGGGAAAATATCACCAACAACTTGACGGGCAATCTATACGACTTTGATAGCGATAGCCAGCGCATCCAGCGCAGTTACGAACGGCACGGCATGTGCCGGGGGACCAACATCGGCGCGGCCTTGCGGCAAGCAAGCGCGGCCCTGACCGACCCGACGACCACCCGCCGCGAAGGTGCCGTCTGGATCATCGTCTTACTCAGTGACGGGGCCGCTGGTGCTAGTGACCCGGTACGGAGCCAGGGCCTCAAGCGGCAGGTGCTGGATCTATACGAAGAAGTCGAGCGGTTTGATTGGCGTGAGCGGTTCGTCAATGCACCCAGCCCGCCATCGCTGAATGTGTTCGACGATGGCGACACCAACCGCTACAGTGACGCGCCCGGCAATTACGGGGCTTACGGCCTGTGCCCGTTCGGGTTCGCGCCAGATATCACGGCCACACCGCCCGATACCCGCCTGGCCCGCGTCGGTGAGCTTGTCCAGGGTGATGCCAACCGCTTCCCCTGGTGTTCAGATCCGGATCCAGTTTCGCGCCACTTCTGCCTGCCGTCGGATAATCGCGTTGTCGGCTGGGTAGAAAACCCGGCGGCCCGCTGGGGCGAAGGCTTCACGCCGGACTCACAGGATCGTGATTACATCCGTATCGAACCGGGTTCGGGTATCGCGCCGGATGCCGCTACCTATCTGGCGGATGCTAACTACGATGCCGATGGCAACGGCACCCGCGACGAAGACGAAAACACCCCGATTAACTGGGTGCGGCCTTATCCGCCCGATATGCCGGATGCCGATTTCGCCCTGTTCGAGGACTTCGAGCGGCCACCCCGCATCTACGAAGGCACCCGGACGGACTGGTTAGTCGCGGAAAATATCCGCCTGGGTAATCTTTTCGAAGTTGATATCGGCGTCTATGGTGACCCGGATAACTCCTGTGATGTCCTGTACGATGTCGATGACTACGCCCGCGACTGGGCCGACTTCATCGCCGGGGTAGACGAAGAAATCGCACCGGAGCGTACCCAGCTTCCGACGATCTTCACCATCGGGTTCGGCCTGCGGTTTGAAAATCTGGCGAACGGTGGTCAAACGCGGTGCGAAGCCAACATGGAAGATTGCCTGGGTGAAGAACTGCTCCGCTACATCGCGGATGCAGGCGACAACTTCAACATCGACAACGACGTCCAGCAGGATTTCCTCGATGATGCCGACCGCTGGCAGACATTCGCCGATAGCCCCGGTAACTATGCCCTGTTGGATGGATCGCCGGGTGAAGTAGACGGGGAAGGCTGGGGGCCGAAAGACCCGTGTGAACCCGATGACTATGGCGATTTCGGTAGCGGCGACGTATGGCGCGGGCACGATAATTACAACCAACTGGAAACACGCGCCCAAAGTGGCGATCTTCCCATCCCGACGCGCACCGCCGGGGAAAGTTGCGGCAATTACTACAACGCGCCTAACCTGGCAGAGCTAGAGCGGGTGTTTGACGAAATCGCTAGCCGGATGTTTACACGTCTGGCCGGATAACAAAGACGATTGCGGGCGGTTGCACGATGACCGCCCGCCTATTTTGGAGGGACTGTATGACTGAACAAGCGCATAAACAGCGACGCAAAGGCCAAACCCTCGCGGAGTTCGCCCTCACCTTACCGATCCTATTGGTGCTGGTATTTGGTGTTGTAGAATTTGGGCGGATCTTCCAGGCTTGGGTGACGATCCAGAATGCGGCGCGAGAAGCGACCCGGTACACCACCACCGGCCAATACGATGAAGAAAAGTACAACATCGACGCCTTGCTCCCGTGTAGTGTTGACGACCTGCGTGGCACCCGCCGGGCCGATCCACAAGGATCCGGGGTGGAGATCTTCGCCCATGAAAACGGAACCACCCTGACATTCGAAGATGAAGCATTGTTCGCCACGTATTACGACGGGCAGAATTGTGACCCTGGTAACGCCGAACACGAAGAACGGCGTAAAGATATTTTACGCCTGGCATCAATTTACGATGTCGCCCGCATCGGGGCATCCGGTCTGTTACTAGAAGATACCATCCAGGACGGCACCCGGAGCGGCCTGGTCGAGCAGTTGTTCAAACGCTGGAACAACCCGATTCCGCGCAGTGAACAACCGCGTTATTTTGATGTGTTGGTCTGTAGCACGCGGGACTTCCTGGACGAACTCTCTGAGTCGTACATCGAAGACTTCGACACCCGTTTCGTGACCATCTATGATGGCGGAGATCTGCCAATCGGGTATCCGCATGAATTCCGGACTCCGTTCTGTATGCTCAACGAGCAACCACCCGATCTCGACCCAACAGATACCATCATTCCGGTGGATAATTCCGGTTATCCCTGGAACGACCCGGGCGGCCCTGGCGACCGTGTTGACGTGATCGTCACGTTTAACCACCCGCTGATTACACCGCTCCCCTTGACCGAATACCTGAGAATCCAATCGCGCCGCTCCGGTGTGAACGAAACGTTCCGGCAGGCGCGTGCGCTCAACGCGGTTCAGGGTACATCACCGCAATCATCAACCAGCAATGATGAAGACCCATCACCCGAACCAACTTTTACCTTTACACCGTCGCACACACCGATATCACCTGAAGCACCAGAAAATACGCAGACCCCAACTGAGACCGACCTGCCGACACAACCGCCGCCGTTCTCGTGCGACTTAATCAGCGTCGATAGTGTGCGGATGACGACGAGTGGCGTGCAGGTGATCTTCGAGAGCCAGAACTTCCTCTCGGCAGAACTGCAATCTGTGACCATGCGCTGGAACCGCCCCACAGCGGCCCCCAACATGTTCATGCAGTTGTCATCGTTCGATACCGAAGTTCACTGGCAAGGTGTGCGTAACGACTCTGACTTTACGCTGGCAGATCCAGCGGTCGTCCCTGGCAGTGACCTGACGACTGAGGCCGAAATCAACGACTGGACGCGGGCCGAACGTCTGCTGGGCGGCACCAACCTGGGCGGCACATCCGTGACGACCTTCTACGAAGCCCGCTTTGCCAACGCCGGGAACGTCGCGTCGGTGCTATCCCCGCTTGATTTCGGCGGTACAGAGTTCGTCTTCATCAACCCGGAGACCGGCGCACCGTGTGTCGAGATCTTACAGGGCGAGTCGGACGTCACCCCGACGTACACCCCCACCGAAGATCCAAACGTGACCTTCACGCCGACCTTCACGCCGGATTGCGCGTCTTCTTCGCTGAGCATCAGCTTCGACGGCTTCGAGACATTCGGTGTGATACGCTTAGAGGTAGAAAACCGCCGCAACACTCCGTCACCGTTCCTGGGTATGGAGTTGTTCTGGTTTGATAGCGACCCCGAACCCTTCGTCGGTGTCAATAACGATGTTGCCAGTGTGGTGGAAGACATCGCCGGAAACGAAAACGCGCTCTACCTCCAGGATGTATGGGTATCGCCATCGACCGGAAGTGCGTTCGGCCCGTCAAGCGTCAAAGTGTGGGAAGGGCCAGATTACTTCTCGCAGACCGACAACTACCCCGGTGGGCGCACCGATGGCACCTGGCTCCAGAATTACGACTTCCCGCCGAATAGCCTGAGCTACGTCTACCTGAATTATGATGGCACTGGCGGACGTTTGGACCGAGTGTATGATATGGAATCGTGGATGTTCAACGGCTTCTTCTGGATCGACTGTACCCTACCAGACGGCACCAGTGGCTCTGGCGGCGCGATCCGTGTGGGCAACCCGTACTTCGACAACCCGATCCCAGATCCAACCGACATCCCGACAGATCGTCCGACGAACACACCGATTCCACCATCACCGACGTTCACAGACGAACCACCATCGCTAACCCCGTCGATCACACCAATACCGTCGAACACACCAATACCATCGAATACACCCCTGCCGCCGACAGAGACCGACGTTCCGACGGTGATCTTCGGTGAGCCGACCGACCCGCGTGATGGTGGTGGCGGCGGCGGTTAAACCGACCCTGCCCCCCGTCTGCTAATCAACTCAGATACACCGCCCCGGATGCAATATCCGGGGCGTTTTGCGTTCTGGCGGCGGTTAGATCTCGATGCCGCGCTGGCGCAATTTACCCGCGACGATGCGCCGTGTCTGCTGGAAGGATTGATCCAGGTAAGGGAAGCCTAACCAGGCCGTCATGATGCCGAACAAGGCCCCGGTGACGACTCGAAACACCGGTAATGTCTCGCGCACCGGCCACAACTCAAACGGCGGATAGCTCAACAACTGGCTGAAGCCGTCCAGGCCAATCGGCCCTAACCCCAGGATCACGTATAACCACAACGGCACCGGGCGCAATCGCCGCCGCACATACGGGATGCTGTACACAATCGCCCCGGCCAATAACGCGGCATAAATGAAGATATCACGTTCGCACAGTGTCATCTTGTAGCCCATTTGCTCGTTACCGACGAAGCTCCGGGCGGCGGTGATGAGATCAAGATCGAACCCGGTCAGGTCTACCCCGTCGAATGCTTCCAGGTCGCCCACGTAATCTTCATACGGTGTCCAATCACCGGGCACGGTAGCACGCGGATACACCGGCTGTTCTCCATACAGGAAGAAAGAGCGGAAGCCGAATTGATGGCAGAACGGGCTATAGAGCGTGTAAAGCACCTGCGCCGGGCCAGTCGCGCCGATTTGCATCAAGGTGGGCGCGGCGAATGGCAGGGCGACATAAATGCTGAGGACGACGACCGCCACCCGCAACCAATTACGCGCCAGCCGCAGAACAAAAATATTCGCCCGGATGGCAAAAGAACGCTTATCGTCAGTCATGGTCATCCTTATGGTTTGAAGTGTCTGCGCAGATTTTAACGTTAATTGCCGCGTGACATAAGGCCAAGTTCATCCAGCGCACCCGCCAGCGTACCGAGTGTCACCGGGCCGTAATAGATCCGGCGGATAACACCCTCAGCATCGAGCAGATAGGTGCCGGGCGGCCCGTGCCGGGGGTAGGCCCGCGCAATTACCCCGGCTGGATCCAGCACGAGGGGATAACTCAAGCCGAATTCATCCTGCCAGGCCGCTACCGCCGGGCGCGAATCCGCCAGATTAACCGCCAGCACTGGCACGCCATATTCCGTGTGTAGGGCCTGGAGTTCGGGCATTTCCAGGCGGCACGGCGCACACCATACCGCCCAGAAGTTCACCACGACTGGCTGGCCGCGCAACGCCCACAACGAGACCGTCTCACCGGCCAGGGTTGGCGCGGTAAAAGGCGGTGCCACCGCCCCGACTTCCGGCGCGACCAGCCGATCATCACCGGGGATTATCACGCCGGTCGTCGCCACCCGTGAGGGCACACCAGCGGCCAGAATCACAAAAGCCCCGGCCAGGATCAACCCGATGCCGAGGCTCCGCCGGATTATGCCAGCGCGTCGATAATCCATTGTTCGATCTGCGCGACGGTCAAAATACTGAAGTTGACGTTGCGGATGATTCCCTGCTGGTCGATCAAGAACGAAGTCGGGTAAGTCCGAACGCCGAATTGTTGCTGAATGTCGCCGCTTTCATCCAGGGCCAGCGGGAACGTCAGGCCATTTTCTGCCGCAAATGTCTGGATCGCCTCCGGCCCTTCTTCGCGGTTCACCGCCAAGATCACCAGCCCATCATCCTGATATTCTTCAAAGGCCGCCTGGAATTCCGGCATTTCGATCTCACATGGCGGGCAGGTGGTATACCAGAAGTTCAGCAGGACGACCTGACCGCGATAATCCGAGAGCGCGACCGGTTGGCCGTCCGGCGTCGTCGTCTGGAAATCCGGCGCACGATTGCCCACCGATAACCCGACCGGCACCGCTTCGGTAGCATCATCCGCATCCACCGGTGCCGTCACAGCATCTGCCCCCGATGTTACCAGCGGCAGATCGGCATCTTGCTCGTCAGCCAGTGCGGATTCAACCGCCGCCGGGTCAAGATGTGCCGCCAGGTCAAGCTCCGGGTATTGCCGGGCATAAAAGCGGATCTGCGGGGCGGAAAGTGCTGTGCCGGTGTACTCCGCCTTGAGGATTTCAAACGGCACAGAGTCATTGAGGCAAGTTCCGACCGATCCCAACCCAATTTCATCCCGCACAGTACCGACCACGCATTCTTCTAACCGGATTGAGATCTCACCGAAGGTATCGTTTAGTTGGGCACTCAAGCGGGTCAATTCCCCCGTGACCATCATCACACCGACGAACACCAGCAAGGCCCCGGTCACCAGCTTGATCTTGTTAAGATGCTTGTTGAGCTTCCGCAGTTGGCCGCGTGCGCTGTCCATCATCAACGCGGTGATAATAAACGGAATGCCAAGACCGAGCGAAAAGGCCGCCATACGGATGGCCCCATCGGCAATCGTCGCATCCACCGCCGCCAGGCCCATCGCCGCGCCCAACACCGGCCCGACGCACGGCGTCCACCCGGCGGAAAAGACCAGGCCCATCGAGAACGAGCCAAGCAGGCCCTGGTGGCCTTCCGCGTTCATCTCGCGCCGGGTATCGGCATAAAACGCCACATCCAGCGTGTTGAGTGTCTTATTCCAGAAGACACCCGGCTGTGTGAAGGCATCCCCCAGGAACAGCGTCAGCCACACGGTCGCCGTCAACAACCCACCCAGGATCAACGTCCACTGCGGGCCGTCATACAGCCACACCGCCAAAGTCCCGGTGAAGCCCCACAACAGGGCCGCGCTGAGGGCCAGCCCGACCGCGACCGTCATCAACGGAGATTTCAACAAGGTTTGATTCTTACGCAAATATTGGAAAAACGCCGGGATAGCCCCCATGAAGTGCAGGCCGAACAGGATGATTAGCATCCCACCCAGGCGGATCAAGAGGTCTTCCAGCACGAAGACCAACGCGCTGGCCGCCACCCCGAACGTCACGAAGACGACGGTAAACCCGCCGACGAAGGCCAGCGCGTGTAAGCCCATCGCCAAGCGGCTCGCGCTGGTTTGCTGGTAGACAGCGGTGCCATCCCCACTGACGCCGACCTCTGCCGAAACGGTATGCGTCACCCGACCAGCCATATAACTGATGTAGGCTGGCACCAGTGGCAACACACACGGCGATAAAAAGGATAACAGGCCCGCTAGAGCCGCAATGAAAATTTCAAACACCGGTTACTCTCTCCACAAGTTGAGATCTTTTAGGCATTTTGTACGATTTTACTTCGGACGCACCGATTTAAAGAATCTTCCGTAACGATCCTGTAAAAAATGTGTTAAGTTAGAAGGGCGAACGATACATCCATAAAGGGGAAGCAAACGCCGGGATCTCTCCCGGCGACGTTTGCAAAAAACATGTGATGAAACGTTCGTGTGGTTATGCAGTAGCGCGGGATGGGCGTAGAGATGCTTCCAGGCACTCTGCGCCACGACCGCCGACGATCAACCCGTGCCGGATGCCGCGTGGCACGTCCAGCCGGTCGCCCTTGCCCAACTTTACACGTTGGTTGCTATCGGGGAGGATGACTTCCAACGAGCCATCAATCACAAACAGGACTTTGTGGTAGCCATGAGAGCTAATTGGTTGCCGCTGGTTCGGCGAGGGTTTCCAGAGATAGGGGCGTAAGCCTTCTTTGTGCATCATTCGGTTGATCTGTGACATGGTGGGGTGTTTGGCCCCTTGCCAGCGGATAACCCGCACGTTGGAATGCTTAACTGCCATAGGTATGATGACCTCGCTAACTTGCTTACAGATACTATTCACTCGGGCCAATATACCACAATAGCATGATCCCTGTCATGTAAATTGAGCAGGGATCACACCTTTTTTACAATTACGTGGGTCTGTTATGAAACCCCTCCACTTATGAACAGCTTTATAGACCTGTTATAACCCGTCTTGATGCAAAGGACAAAAATTTAACCAGGACTCAGGTTAACATCGGGCCGGCTCAACCCTACAGAGCTTTTTCCAGCACCCAGCACGGCTCGTGTACCTGCCGCCGAATACCCTTGTCATCGACATATTCCCAGTTGCCGGAGTCTTCGCCGATCTGCCGGAAGCCAAGCCGCTGATACAGCCGAAGTGCGCCGTCGTTGTCTTTGGCTACCGCGATGGTCGCCCAGCGGAAACCCCGCTCGCGCAGGATCGCCTCGGTCTCCGCCATCAAGTGCGTGCCGATCCCCTTTCGCTGGAACAACGCAAACACCCGGAACGAATACAGGTAGGCGCGGCTGTGGCCGTCTGCGATGCGCCGGTTGTTGGCGGCAAACTGGACGAAGATCTGCGCGACTGGAAACCCGTTCACATCGGCCACCAGCATCAGCCGCCGCCCGCGCACCTGCTCCTGGTAGGCCCGGTGGATCAAGCGGCGGAAGTGGGTAAATTGCCCGAACCATTCCAGCTTATCGACATCGGTCTGCTCAGCCTGGCGGATCGTCACAGGCAGAGACAATGTGAATCCGCCGGTGGGGTCATCCAGTGCGGTCATGATCGGTTTCCTCGATTAACGCATCCAACATACGGCGTTCGTCGTCTTCATTTTCTATTTCGCCATCCAGCCAGCCAGCCCGCAGACGAGCCAGGATCAGGCCGAAGCGCGGCCCCGGTTGCAGGCCCATCGCCTTGAGCGTGTGACCATCTGCTAGCGGTCGGGTCGTCTGCCACGTCTGGATGTAGCGCGTCAGGCGGTCGCGCTGGCGGTCGTCGCCGATCACCCACAGGGCCAACAATGCCAGATCACACACATCATCAAGTTGAAGCGTGATCGCGCTCGGTGGCGCGTCCGGGTCAGCCAATGCGCCCGGCTCGGCCCGCAAGGTGGCGGCATCTGCAAAGCAGGCGATGAAGCTCTGGCTAAAGCGCAGACGCTGGCCCAGGCCGCGTGCGACCGCTGGCGGCATATAAGCCGCGGTCAACACCCAGTACAGATGACGCAATTTCTCCGGTTGGAGGGGCCACCGATCACGGGTGGTGCGGGCGGCGCGGAAGGCATCCGCCGTCGCCGGGAGGAAGGAGAAATCAGCATAGATCCCGTTCAAGATGTCGCGTTCGGCCAGCTTGAGCAAGACACGCTCCGGTTCTTGCTCGTTGAGCAATAACTTCATCTCATTCCGCAGGCGTTCCCCGGTGATGCTGCGCAACATGGGCCGCGCCGTGTCGATCAATTCGGCGGTACGATCTTCAATGCTGAAATCCAGCCGGTGTTCGAAACGGACCGCCCGTAAGACACGAGTCGGATCGTCAACAAAGCTCAGGCTGTGCAACACGCGGATCACGCCGCGCCGCAAATCACGCAGGCCGCCGTAAAAATCCAGCAGGCGATACGCCGCTGGCTCCGGGCTGAGTTGAATCGCCAGAGTGTTGATGGTGAAATCCCGTCGGTGCAGGTCAAGCTTGATCGACCCGCTGTAGACCGACGGCAACGCGGTCGGATGTTCGTAGAATTCGTTGCGGGCCGTGGCGAAGTCGATGTGACCGGGCAACGCAGACCGCGCCACGCCGAACTGCTCCGCGACCGACTCCCCCGGTGACCAGGTAGCGGTACCAAACGGACGGTAACTGTTGACTTCCCCGCCGTAAGCCGCGCACAGGGCCTCCGCAAAGGCGATAGCATCGTCCTCAATCACGAAATCCAGGTCATAGTTGGCCCGCTCCAGCAGAATATCACGCACCACGCCGCCCACCATGTAGAGCTTGTGGCCGTGTTTTTGCCCGAAGGCCGCGACCAGATCAATCACCCCGGCGGTGACTGCGCCTAGCACCTGCTCGACCTGACTGACATCGACCTTATCATCGGGTGCTGGTTCTGCCGCTGGATGCACCGTGACCCAGTGCTTAATCAAATCGGTACGGGTGACAATGCCGATCAAATGGTCGTCATCATCCACGATGGGGATCTGGCCCCAGCCGCTATCGACGATCAAGCGTTCAAGCGCAGAGACGCTATCCTCCGGCGTCAGTGTGATCTCGCCGCCGCTCATGACATCACGCACCAGCGAGTCACGCAGGCCATGAGTCAGGGCGCGGTCGGCATCACGCATGGTCAACAAGCCGACGACGTGTTGCTCCGCGTCGATCACCGGGTAGCCCTCATGCCCGATGCGGCGCAACCGTTCGATCACATCATCCAGCACGGTATCCGCGCTGATGGTCTGCACGCCGTAAGACATGAGATCCGCCACCCGCACGATCGGCCTGGTATTTTGATCCAGGTAATCCCACACGGCCTGGGCGATCTGCTCCGGTGTGCGCCCGCTGACGTTGGCCGCCGCCGCCCGGTTATGCCCGCCACCGCCAAAATGCCGCGCCACCGCACCGACATCAATCGCATCATTGCGCGACCGGCACACGATCTGCACCGCCACCCGGCCATGACGATCTGGCATGGCGACCAATAAAAACAACGCCACCGGGTCGAGCAACTCCCGCAGACGATAGGCCACACTGTTGATGTTCTCGACGTAATGATCGAGCGTGGCCGCGCCAATCGTCACGGTGTATCCCTGCACGATGCGGGTATCCGCCGTTTCAACCAGCCGGTCGAACAAAGCCCGCTGGTCATCTGCCAGCGGCGGCGCAAGGAACCGGCGCACCGTATCCAGCACCGCATTTTGCTCGATGAGCCAGGCGGCGGCGTGTGCGTCGCGGGCATCAGTCCTGCCATAGGTCAACGCGCCGGTATCGCTATAGATTCCCAGCAAAAGAAGCGTGGCCTCTAACGAATTCAGGCTGATTTCCGGCTTCTGGCGGATTTGTTCCACCAGGAGTGTGGTCGCAGAGCCGATCTCGTCGCCGGTAAAGGTGAGATACTCCGTATCTTTGACCTCACGCGGGTGGTGGTCGATGATGAGTGTCGGCGTCCGGGCTTTGACTCGTTTGATCTGTAAAGCCCGCTGGGTATCCACCAGGATTAACCGTTCGGCGGATTGGTGCGGGCGGAAGTCGTTCCAGGGCATAAAGGGCAACCCGTTGCGGTAGAGCGTCAAGAACTGACGCACATTGCGCCCCTGGCGGGGTGGCAAAAGTGGGATCGCTTCCGGGTAGAGTTTGTGAGCCGCCAACATCGACGCCACCGCGTCAAAATCGGCGTTATTGTGCGTGGTGATAATCTGCATCAGGGATCACTCCATGTGGGTAAGGGCCAGCCGCCCGGCGTAAATTGCAAGGTCACCTTATCGCTTGCCAGATACCGAATCGGCGTGGTGTACAAAGCTCGCACATATTCCGCACCGAACACGGCCCGCCAGGCAGAAGCCTCTGCCGCCGTCTCCCAGGTGACCAGGGCCATCTGCACGCGGCCCGCCTGCAAGGCCGACCGCATCGCATCGTCATCCAGCAAGACCAGGCGCGTGCGGATGTTGGCGGCCTGAAGTTGGGCCTGCGCGACAGCCGCGCCGGGGACATAGACCGACCCCAACGCCACGCCGAAGCCATCCGGTTGACCATCGTTCGCCAGCGTCTCGCGGATGACCGCGACCGGGCGCGTCTCGCCATCTACCAGCGCGGCGGCACCGGCAAACGGTAGATCCAGCACCAGGGCATCCGGGTTAATCACACTCAGAATCAAAGCGGGTACACCCTCCGGGAAAGCAGACGGAGCCACCACCAGCGCGACAGTCGGCGTGGCTGGCGACCGGTTCCAGCCTTCAGCCACACCATAAGCCGCCGCGACTTCCCACGTCGTCCCCAGGTTGGCCGGGTTGGCCGCTTCATCCAGTTGGATGACCTGAGCTGACGCGGATAACAGATCCCGTTCGGCGATGGCGTCACGGGTGTTGGCATCCAGCGCATAACGGATCGGCGGACGCTCTGGCGATACCGCGACCGGCGACGGCGTGGCGACGATCTCAACCGGGAAGGGCGTCGGCTCCGCCTCACACCCGGCCAGCAGAATCAAGCCGATCAGCGCGATTACGGCACCTCGACCCATGGGCCGACCAATCCGCGTTGTTGCATACTAAACGCGACCGACGCATTAAAGAACGCCAGCACCCCGAAGGCCAGACCAGCGGTGCGATCATCCCGCCCGCCTAACAAGCTGAACAACCCCGGCATAATCACGGTGAGGAAGGCCATGTATAACACATACAACCACACCCGCCCATCACGCGGTTGCAAGCCTTGCACAGCCAGGAAGATGCCGACGAAGCCGGTAAACAATGACAGACCGGCGAACGTCCACACCGCGCCCCAGAAGTTACCGGACAGTGCTTCCCCACGCCCGGCCTGGAACGCGGCCCACACCGATAACGCCAGCGCGTACAGAATAATCATGTTAAACAAGATGGAATGTATGCTATCCATATCAACTCTATCGTTTGGTTTGGGTCATGCGGAGGATTATAGCACGAACCTTGTTGACGGGCGGCGAAAATGCCACCCGTCGCCAGAACCTTAATCTGCCGCGTCGGTTTCTTCCTGCGGGTTGAGGATGGCTTCGATCTGGTCGATGACATCCTGGCTCAGGGTCACATCACCCGCCGCCGCGTTTTGCTCCACCTGTTCCGGCTTAGTCGCGCCGGTGATGACACTACTCACGCCCGGATTCCGCAAGAGCCACGCCAGGGCCAATTGTGCCCGTGTGATGCCTAGCGCGTCTGCGATGGGCTTCAAAGCCTTGACCTTCTGCGCGTTCTCGTCGTTGATGTACCGCTTGGCGGCCCATTCCTCACGGGCAAAACGGCTGTCATCCGGGATGCCATCGTCATATTTCCCGGTGAGCATCCCCATCGCCAACGGCGACCAGGGCACCACGCCGATCCCACGCGGATGCGTGACGGGCAGAATGTTGTCCTCCACCCGCTCCCGGTACAGCATAGAGTATTGCGGTTGTTCCGTCTTGGGCGGATGCCAGCCATAGCGCATACAGATCTCGTAGGCTTCTGTGATGTGATGCGCGTCCCATTCCGATGTGCCCCAATACAACACCTTGCCCTGGTTGATGATGTCGTTCATGGCGCGGGCCGTCTCGATGATGGGGGTCTCTGGATCTGGCCGGTGGCAGAAGTAAATGTCGATGTAATCTGTACCGATGCGCTGGAGCGTCTTGTCGATGCTTTCCAGGATGTGCTTGCGCGACAGACCGCGATCATTGATGTCATCACTCATCGGCCAGAACACCTTGCTGGAGATCACCATTGTGTGCCGGTCGTACTGGGCCAGGATCTTGCCGATCTGCTTTTCGGATTCTCCCCTGCCGTAGATGTCGGCGATGTCAAAGAAGTTGATCTCATTTTCATAAGCGGTTTCGATCACCTTGCGGGCGGTATCCTGGGCGACTTTGCCTTCGCCAAAGTTAATCCAACCGCCGATGGAAATCGTGCTGACTTTCATGCCAGCATCCCCTAAACGTCTGTATTGCATCGTCAGAGCCTTTCTTGTGTATGATTTATCCTGTGATTATTTAAGTGTATCAAGCGGCGGATGGCTATGGTAAAAATATCATTGAAAACTCAGATAGGATTGACTATGGACTACATACCAGAACGAGCGGTGGTGATCGTCGCCCATGCTGATGACATTGAATTCGGCTGTGCGGGGACGATAGCACGCTGGACGCGGCAAGGTGCCCAGGTGACTTATGTATTGGTGACGGATAGCTCCGCCGGGAGTAATGAGCCGGGCGTCTTGCGGCGGGATCTCGTCGCCACGCGCCAGCGCGAAAAACGCGAAGCCGCGCAACTGTGCGGGGTGGACGACGTGCGCTTTCTAGGTCACCCGGATGGCGAACTGGTCGCCACGCTCGACCTGCGCCGTGACCTGACGCGCATCATCCGCGACGTCAGGCCGAACGTGGTCATCACGATGGACCCCACCATGATCTTTTCCGCCCGGCGGGATTACGTCAACCATCCCGACCATCGGGCCGTTGGCGAAGCCGCCATGTACGCGACCTTCCCCAGCGCAGGGAGCCGGCCCATCTTCAAGGAATTGCTGGTAGAAGGTTACGAACCGCATGAGGTCGAGATGTTATGGTTCATGCTGACCAACGACGCCGAGCATAAGATCGACATTTCCAGCGTGATCGAGACCAAACGCGCCGCACTGGCGATTCACCAATCACAACTCAGTGGTTAAACTTCAAAATAGCTGTAGAAGGCGATTTAAGCCTAAAAACAAGATGTCCGCTTGTGTTTTGATATTAGAGGCGCGTTTTTCAGCGTTTTCACGTCTTC
>DAOTTZ010000062.1:0-36294 GCA_034437535.1 Anaerolineae bacterium
TTTGATGACGTTCCCGGCGTTTAGAGCCGCCAACAGCCGGGCGGCCCCGCCACTAGCCGGTGATCGCTTCGCGCAGGAGATGACGCCGCACGACTTGCTCCAGGCCGCGCATCTGGGCCTTCAGCAAGATCTGGCTGATGATCTGTTGGAGGTGGTGCTGAGTGCGTCGGCCTCGTTCTTTGAGCGGCTGGTGATTGATCTGCTCCTGGCGATGGGATATGGCGGCTCGCGTAAGCGTGCGGCGCGGGCCATCGGCCAGAGTGGCGACGGCGGCATCGACGGTGTGATCCAGGAAGATAAGCTGGGCCTGGATGTGATCTATGTGCAGGCTAAACGGTGGGATCGTGATCGTCCGGTGGGCCGCCCGGAGGTTCAAGCCTTCGTCGGGAGTTTGATCGGCGTGGGGGGCAAAAAAGGCGTGTTCATCACCACCTCGCGCTTTACCGCCGGGGCGATTGACTACGCGGCGGGCGTCACGGAGACCAAAGTGATTTTGATCGACGGGGCGCACCTCACCGCGCTGATGATGGAGCACGGCGTCGGTGTCGTCACGGAAAAAACGTATATCGTGCAGATGGTAGATCGTGATTACTTCAACCTGGAGTAGCATACATTGGAAACGACCAAGACATGGCAATGGGGGATCGCCGGGCTGGTGTTGGCCGCCGTACTCGTCGGCAATGTCATCCTGACGTACAATGTGTTGACCTCACAATTCCCTGGGATGAACGATTTCCTCTCCCGCTGGGAAGGGGCGCGGTCTTTCGTGCAAGAGGGACTCAGCCCGTACAGTGATGAAGCCAGCCTCAACATTCAAGAACGCATCTATGGCCGGGCCGCCCAGGGGACGGAAGACCCCGGTTTGTTCGCGTATCCGTTTTACACTGTGTTTTATGTGTGGCCCACCCTGCATACCGATTACGCCTGGGCCTCTGCGATGTGGATGGTGTTGTTAGAAGTCTGCCTGATCGCCGGGATGTTGCTCTTGCTGAGGTTGTACCGTTGGCAACCGGCGTTATGGCTCTTGCCGGTGTTGTTGTTGTGGAGTCTGCTGGATTATTTCGCCGGGCGCGGCTTGTTCCTGGGCCAGCCTAGCCATGTTGTCTATTTCTTGCAGATGTTGACGATCTTCGCCGTTTTGCGCGGGTGGGGGGGCGTGGCCGGGGCAGCGCTGGCTCTTTCCACCATGAAGCCGCAGATGGGGTATTTGTTCGTCCCGTTGATCTTGCTGTGGGCGTTGGTCGCCGGGCGTAGACGTTTGATCGCGGGCTTCGGGGTGACCTTCGGCCTGTTGATGGGGGCGTCGTTCTTGCTTCAGCCGGATTGGTTCGGCGCGTGGCTGGAACAAGTGCGCCTGTATCCTGAGTATACCGCCGCCGCTTACCCGGATACCGGCTCCCCGGTGTGGATCATCACACAACATTACCTGGGCCTGGGCGATGCCGCCGAGTGGGCCGTCAATATCCTGTTGTTGCTCCCGGTGGCGTGGGCCTGGTACGGCTTGTTGATCCAACGGCGGGAAGACCGCTGGTTGTGGACGGTGGTGCTGACGTTGGTCGCCGGGCATTTGATCGCGCTTCGAACCGCGACCCCGCACTTTGTCGTGTTCAACATCGCGTTGATCTTTTACTTTAAGCGGCTGGCGGAAACACGCGGGAACGGGGCGGTTCTAGTGGTTGTTGTGTTGCTGGCGATCTTTAACTGGGCGCAATTTATCATCACGGTGCAGGGCCGTGATTCGCTGGAGCATCCGTCTATGTTCTTACCGCTGTCGTTCGGCATTTATGCGCTGGTTCTGCTCACGCGGCGGATGTGGTGGCAACACGCACCCGCCGTCGATGCGCCAGCACAGGCGGCGACCGCTCATGAAGCGTAGCGGCTGGCTCTTCCTGCTGGTGGCGTGCCTGGGGGCCGTCGTGATCGTCTATGACGTGGTGCAAGCCCCGGATTACACCGATGCCTTTTACTATTTCAACAGCGCGGAGCAGATCGCCAGTGGTAACGGCCTGACCGACGAATACTTGTTTACCTACATCGGTGCGCCGGATGACTTGCCCGCCCCGGCCCACCTGTACTGGATGCCGATGACGTCGCTCGTCTCCGGCGTGAGCATGGGCTTGCTCAACGCACCGGGGGATTTCGACGCGGCGCAGGTGCCGCTCTTGCTGATGTTGATCGGGATCGCGTGGAGTGGTTATTGGCTCGGTTGGCGGTTGGGTGGCACACTCCGTCATGCCTGGGTCGCCGGGGTCACCACGCTGGCCGGCGGATTCTTCGTCACCTACTGGGGGGTGACGGATACCTTCACCCCGTATGCCTTCTTTGGCGGGCTGGCGTTGATCGCGCTCGGCATCGCCAGCACCCGCGATGTCTCGCCGGTGGTCGGTCTGCTGGCCGGGTTGTTATGTGCGGCGGGGCATCTCACACGGGCGGATGGCCTTCTGCTGGTGATGGTGGCGGTGCTGGTGCTTGGCCTGATCCAGTGGCGGCTGGATGTGACGCTATGGGTGGTGAGCGGGTATCTGATTGGCATGTCGCCCTGGTTCTTGCGTAACCTGGATGCGGTCGGCACGCTCTTGCCGGTCGGCGGGACGCAGGCCATCTGGTTTGATAGTTACAACGACCTGTTCAACTATCCACCGGCGGCCACACCGTCAGCCCTTTTCGCGGATGGCATCAGCGCGTTCTTAGAGCCGCGTTGGGTGGCCTTTTACAACAACCTGTTGACGTTCATCGCGGTCGAAGGTGTGGTGATTATCGGCCCGCTGGCTCTGCTGGCCTTGTGGAACCGGCGGCGAGATCGCTTCTTGTGGCCGCTGGCATGGTACGCGCTCGGCCTGCACGCCGCCATGACCTTTGTCTTTCCACATGCCGGGTACCGGGGCGGATTATTCCATTCCGCGTCCGCGTTGTTCCCGTTCTGGATGGCGTTGGGTGTGGTGGGCCTGGACGATCTGGTGGATTGGATCTCTGCCCGGCGGCGTAATTGGCGGCCTAAGCAAGCCAAGCGTGTCTTTTCGGTCGGGTTGGTGGTGTTGGTGGTGGGATTCTCGATCTACCTGGGGCGATCCGGGCGCGGCAGTGAGCGCGTGCCCGAACTCTTCCAGCAGGTGCAGGCTACCTTGCCGCCGGATGCGCGGGTGATGGTCAACGATCCGGCGCAGTTATTTTATTATACCGGCCTGGGTGGCGTGGTCGTCCCTAATGCCCCGGCGGAGCGGGTGCCGGAGATCGCGGCGCAATATGGCCTGACTCATCTGTTGCTGGAAACCGGCGGCGGTCAATATCTGGTGGCAGAAGACTTTGATTATCAACTGGGCGATCCCATCCCGCCGTACCTGGAACGGCTCGACGTTGACCTGAACGGAGCAGTGCTGTATGCAATTAATCCTTGATTTGCTGGCGCGGGACCGTCGCTGGCGCGATGGTGTGTTGTTCGTCTCTGCCGGGTTGATCGTGATCTGGTATTTGATCGTCGGTGAGAGTGGCTTCCCGCTGGATGATAGCTGGATTCATCAGGTCTACGCCCGCAATCTGGCGGAGGCCGGCCAGTGGGCGTTTATCCCCGGCCAGCCCAGCGGGGCCTCGACATCGCCGTTATATACGCTGTTGCTGGCGGTGGGGTATGCCCTGAACATCGACTTCATGATCTGGACGCATCTGCTTGGCTGGCTGGCGTTAGGCTCTGCCGGGGTGCTGGTGGCCCGTTGTACGGATCTCGTCCTGCCGCATCAGGTGCTGGTCGGGTGGTGTGCCGGCTTTGCGGTGGTGTTTGCGTGGCATCTGGTATGGGCGGCGGTTTCCGGTATGGAGACGATGCTGTTCTGCACCTTGACGCTCGGCTTGATCTATTTGGCATGGCGTGAATCACGCTTGAAGACGGCGGGTGATCCGTTATGGCGGGGGGCGGGCTTCGGCGTGTTGACGGCGGCTTTGATCGCCACGCGCCCGGAGGGGGCTTTATTGGCCGCTTTTGCCGCTGGCCTGATGCTCATCGCCCGGCCACAAGAACGCGGGGTGTGGCGGCTGGCAATGGGGGCCGGGATCGCATTTGCGGTGGGCATCACGCCTTATCTCTTGCTCAACCTGTCGCTCAACGGTGAACTGGTGCCGAACACATCTGCCGCCAAGCAGGCCCAACACGCGCCTTTGTTGGCATTGCCCTATGTGGATCGTCTGCTGGATATGATCCTGCCGTTGTTGATCGGTGTGCAGGTGTTTTTACTGCCAGGGGTGATTATCCTGAGCGTCGATGCGTTGATCGGCGACCGGCGTAAGTTGTTGTATCTTCTGCCGCTGGCCTGGGCCGTCGGCCTGATTATGCTGTATGCCGCCCGTCTGCCGGCCAGTTACCAGCACGGGCGGTATGTCATCCCGGCGTTGCCCGGTTTGATCCTGGCCGGGGTGATCGGGTTGGCGCAGGCGGTGCAGTGGGGCCGGTCGGCGTCGATCAAGCGGGTTGGCCCGTTGACGCTGGCGTTCAGCGCGGGGGCCTTGTTGCTGGTTCTGGGTTGGGCGCAAGGGCCGACCATCTACCGCACCGACCAGCGCGTTATCAACGATGAGATGGTGGCGCAGGCCCAATGGATCGCGGAAAATCTGCCGCCGGAAGACGGCCTGCTGGCGGTGCATGACATCGGCGCATTGGGGTACTTTGCCCCGCGCCCAGTCGTTGACATCGCCGGGTTGGTCACGCCGGAAATCGTGGAATTCATCGGCCAGCCGGAGGCCATGTGGGGCTACATCCAGGCACGCGGAGCGCAATTCATGATGGCTTTCCCCGATCAACTGCCGGATCGTAACCCGGATGACCCGCGTCTGTGCTTCTTCCATGAGAGCGACGGCACCGGCTCGACCGACCTGGGCGGGCCGAAGATGACCCTTTACCGGCTGGCCTGGGATGGCGACTGCCCGGATTAAGCAGTTGCGGTGAATCAAACAATAGCGTTACAATGGTTGTATGACTGGATTATTTGATAAGCTCAATACATTACTACAGGCGCGGTTGCGCGGCGTGATCGATGGCATCGCATCGCCGGGGCAAAACTCACCGCAGGACGACGGCCAACCGGACGATCAAACGGTGGAGTCTTTGCGCAAGCGTGTGAATAAAGCCATCGAATACGAGAATAAGCTCACCGCGCAGATCACCGACCTGGAAGACGAGATCGCCGCGTTGGATGACCAGGCCGACCGCGCCATCGAAGCCGGTAAGGACGCGCTGGGCCGGCATCTGGTGACCAAAATTCAACGACGGCAAAAGCTCCTGACGATGCTTCAGGCCGATTTGGACTCTCACCGGCGCATCGCGCAAGACCTGATCTTACAGGTCAACCAACTGGATGCGGCGGTAGCAGAGGCCGAGTATCAGGCACAACAAGACCAGGCCGACGAGTCCACCCGGTTCCAGCGGGCTTTTGAAAATGCCGAGGATAAGATCCGGGCATTGGGGGATAAGATCCGCGCTAGAGAAGCCATCGCCACTGACGACGATGCGACCCTCCAGGCTGATGATGCTGTCGTTGATGATGACCTGGATAACCGGCGCAATCGACTCATGAAGAAGTAACGGTTCTCATGCACAACGACCCTACTCATCGCTTCCTGCTTGTCGCTGGCGATTATGACATCGTTCACCGGGTTGACCGGGCGTTGTCGTCGGCGCGGTTCGTGATTCAAAATGCCTTTAATCATCGTGAGGCCGTTTTCATGTTGTCGCGCTCGTCCTTCCAGGCGATTATGGTTGATGCGGCCATGATCGACCGGCACAGCGGGGATGTGACCTTGTTCACGCTGGTGCGTCAGGCTGATGTACCGGTCATCGCGCTGGCACTGGATCGCACCGCGCAATCCATCGTTGCCCAGGCCGATGTCGTCGCGGTGACATCGACCGAACCGAACGTCATCCGGCAAGCCCTGGGGCAGGTCACCCAGGTACCCATCGAGATGGACACCGGCTTGCTGACCCCGCAAGTGGATGATCCGCTGGTTGCCCGTCAAATTGATGAGATCAACACGTTGTTTATGCTCAGTAAGAGCCTGACAGAAGTGCTGGATCTCTCCGAAGTGTTAAACCGCGTGGTCGATGCCGCCCGCCACCTGACCCATGCAGAAGAAGGCATGATCCTCCTGCCGGAAGGGGATGAATTGTATCTACGGGCGCGGGTGGGCATGGATGTAGAAGTCGCCCGTAACTTTCGCATCAAGACCCGCGACTCGCTGGCCGGGCAAGTGTTCCATACCGCCAAGCCGATCCTGGTCGGTGACCGGGGGCCGCAAAAGGTCAAGACGGAATACTTCGTCAATTCATTGCTCTACGTGCCGATTTTGCTCCGGGGGGAGGTGTTGGGCGTGTTAGGTGTTAATAACCACACGTCCGACGAAATGTTCACCGCGCACCACCAGCAATTGCTGGAAAATCTGTCGTCCTTCGTCGCGGTCGCCATCCAGAACGCCCGCACGCACAGCGAAAGCCTGGCCCGCAACCGAGATTTAGAAGCCCTGGTCAGCGCGACCCAGGCCCTGAATGCGTCCCTGTCGTTAAATGATGCCCTACAAAATATCTGCCAGCAGATGACGCGGACGCTCCAGGTGGAGAACTTACAAATTTATACCTGGGATCGTGCGTCGGAAGACTTGTTGATGCTGGCGCGGTACGATCAAGCGGTGTGGCCGGCAGGTCGTGGCCCGTTGATCGACCTGACGCAATATGACGCTATGCTCAAGGCCCTAAGACAGGCGGCGGAAGCCGATAGTATCGCCTGGCTCCACCGTGATGAACTGGACGACGGCCCGACCAGTGCGCTGATGACCGAAGTGGGTGTCGCCAGGATCGCGCTGATCCCGGTGTATACCGATGGGCATCTGCTAGGGGTTGTGCGTTTGTTCTTCGTCTTGCCGCCCCCGGTGGAGACGGATAGCCTGGTAACAGAGCAAATCCATGATCTTGCGCTTCAAGCGGTCGCGGATCTTTTGAATAGCTCTGACCAGGTGCTAGCCGAACAACAACGGCAATTGCTGGCCGATCTGCTACAGACTGCCAGGGCAGATTGGTGTGATGTGTCGTTGCCACTCAGTAGTGAAACCGCCTTGAGCGTCACCGTGCGTTGGGGGCATGGCGGGTGGGTCGCGCCGCCGTATCCGTCGCTTTCGGTGGCCGATGAACCGCAGATGGTCACAGCGTTAACGGCAGATCAACCGCTGACCGGGATCGCCGGGGGGAGGCACAATGCCCCCGGTACAAACCGCCTGCTGGCGCATACCGGGGCGCGATCTGTGCTGGTTGTACCGTTGATCCAGAACAAACGCCCGGAAGGCGTCGTCGTGTTTACATCCACCATTACCAATCGTGTGTTTGAAGCGCGTGAGATCATGCTGGCGCGGGCGGTCGTAGGTCAGGCCGCGATCTCGCTGGAAAATGCCCGGTTAGTCCACGATCTCGAATCCAGCCTGACTGAACTCCGAAACACCCAGAAGCGGTTAGTCCAGACGGCGCGACTCTCCGCGATGGGCGAATTGGCGTCGGTCGTCGCGCATCAAATGAACAACCCGTTGACGACCATCATCGTGGATACCGAATTGATGTTATTGGATGAACCGCCCGATAGCCCCCGGCGGGAAGCTCTGCAAGCCATCGCCCGCACAGGTAAGCGGGCCGCTAATGTCGCCCGCCGGTTGCTGGCGATTGCCCGCCCGCCGGAGAATGACCCTACGCGGGACTATATCGACATCGCAGAGAGCCTGCGCGGGGTGTTATCGTTATTACAAACCCATGTGGAATACGCCAACATTGAGTTGAATGTACGCCTGCCAACGGAGCCGTTGCCGCCGGTACGGGCTTCGAAAGGCCGGTTAGACGACATCTGGCTGAACCTGATTATGAACGCATTTGACGCCCTGCACGAACATCCCAACGGGCGTATCGTGGTCACCGCCAGCTTGACTGATGCTCAGGATGAAATCGTGGTGACGGTTGAGGATAACGGCCCTGGTATTTCGCAAGAAATCCAACAACAGATCTTCAGCCCGTTCTTTACCACCAAGCCAATCGGTGAAGGCACCGGCCTGGGCCTGCACATCAGCCGCGAGATGGCCGAAAATGCCGGGGGGCGCATCACCGTGATGAGCCAACCGGGGAAGTTCACGCGGTTTAGCGTGTTCCTGCCGGTATGATACACTGTGTTTTTACGCATTTGAAGAAAGGTAGATCAAGATGGCGCACATCCTTGCAGTCGATGATGATCAGGATGTTCTTGGCACCGTAGAGCGTGTTCTGCGCCGGGAAAACTTCGACGTCACAACCGTGAATTCCGGCCCGAAAGCTCTGGATTATCTACAGAATGCCCAGCCGGATTTGATGATCTTAGACATCATCATGCCCGAAATGGATGGCATTACCGTGTGCCGGCAAGTCCGGCGCAACAGCCGTTTCGTCTCTTTGCCGATCTTATTCCTGACGGCTAAAGGATCCACCGATGACATTGTGGAAGGGCTGGACGCCGGGGCCGACGATTATGTGGTCAAGCCGTTTGAACTGGCTGAATTACGCGCACGAGTTTATGCGTTATTACGCCGGGGGGCACGCGGGCAAGAGCCAACGCGGGTGCTACAGGTCGGCAACCTCAAGCTGGACTCAAACACTTATCAGGTCACGGTGAACGACGAGTCGGTCTCACTCACCTCGACCGAACACCGGTTGCTTCGTCATTTTTTAGAAAATGCTGACCAGGCCCTGTCGTTGTCGCACTTGCTTCAGGCCGTTTGGGAATACCCGGAAGATGCGGGAGATCCTGACCTGGTGCGGGCGCACGTCCGCAATTTACGCGCCAAGATTGAGATCGACCCGGCCCGTAAATATATCCGCACTATTCACGGGGTCGGCTACATGATTAACGCCTAAAATTCATAATAATTTCAGACCATATACCACCTATCACAGGCGAAACCCGGTATACTTAAGGCATCTTGACGATCATAAAAGCCATAGGTAGCCAATGTACAAAATACTGATTGCTGATGATGACCTGACACTACTTATGATGCTCGACGGCGTGCTGTCTGATGCAGGATACCGGGTGGAGACTGTGGCGAGTGCGCCTGCCGTTTTACAAGCGGTAAAATACGATGATTACGATTTGCTCCTGCTGGATCTCTCGCTTTCCGAACGGGGCGCGGTAGAAGGGTTGAACCTATGCCGCAAGTTACGTGCATTGGATGAAACCCGCGACATTCCGATTATCTTCCTGACAGGTCAGCATGATCTCAATCTGGCAGTGCAATCGCTGGAAATCGGCGCGGATGATTACATTCGTAAGCCGTTTGCAGTGCGAGAGTTGCTAGCACGTTTGCGGGCACATCTGCGGCGGGTGAGCTTAAACGATAGCACACGCGCTGTCATTCGCATCAACCCGGAGACTTATCAGGTGTATGTGGATGCGGAAGAAGTGCGCCTAACCCGGATCGAATACAATTTGCTTCACTTCATGGTGCAATCAGGCAAGCAGTGGATCAGCACAGGCGATTTGCTGAGGGGCGTGTGGAATTATCCAAGCGATGTAGGCGACTCTGCGCTGGTTCGTAACCACATTCGGAATTTGCGCCGCAAGCTAGAAGACAACCCCGACCAGCCACGTATCATTCAATCACGGCATGGGCGCGGGTATACCGTCCAGGCTCACATCCAGATGGATTGTGCGGTTTAACCATAAGCAGGCAGAGGGCGTCTTTTGCGGGCATCCTCTTGCTTTTTATGATGTTCCTCGGTACGATCCAAAGCAGGATTATGTAAATAGAGAGGATGTGTGACGGCGCACTGCGTCGGGGAATTGGATAGCGCAAGGGCCTTTTAACTCAGATTAAGAGGCTGACGAGGTGACGGTTGACTCCTTTCACCAGGGGTCATAAGGGCGGATGCTCCCGCCCGAAAATCGAGAGATCAGCGGATGCCGTCAGGGTGCCCCTACCATCCTTTGTCTAGCTTCCCCGTACAACAAAAGCAAACCGTGAAAACCAGCGGGTAACCGTTGGCACAGGCGATTTGCACGTAGGATCGAATCCCCATCAAGATTGGCGGATTCCGGGTGTGTGGTGATGTCTCGCGCCGCAAAGCCGACCCCTGCATCAAACAGCTTAAACGCAATCAAAATTGGAGAAAATGAGATGTGTGGGATTGTCGCCTATATTGGTGAGCAAAACGCAACGCCGTTGGTATTGGATGGCTTGCAACGCCTGGAATATCGCGGCTATGACTCTGCTGGGGTGGCGGTGCTGAATGGTAACGGCATCGAGATCCGGCGGGATGTAGGAAAACTGAGTAACTTACGGGCGCGGGTGGATGCCGATCCAGTCGCCGGGCCATTGGGGATCGGCCATACGCGCTGGGCTACACATGGCGCACCCTCAGAGCATAACGCGCATCCACACCTGAGCATGGATGGTCAATTTGTCGTGGTGCATAACGGCATCGTGGAAAATTACCTGGAACTGCGGGAAGAACTCATGGCGGAAGGCGTGACGTTTGACTCCGAGACCGATACCGAAGTCATCGTCCAGTTGATCGAACGCTTTGCCCATGCCGGCGGCGGGCGAGACTTTGCCGAGATAGTACGGTTGGCGGTCAGCCGGTTGCGCGGGGCACATGCCATCGTCGTGCTGAACAAAGACCAACCCAACCAGATGATCGCGGTTCGCATCGGCAATGCGGGCGGGGTCGCGCTGGGCCTGGGGGAAGATGAGATGTATGTCGCGTCTGATATTCCCGCCATCCTGGAGCATACCCGCCGCATGGTCTTCTTAGAAAGCCGGCAGATGGCGGTCATCACCCGGCAGGGCTACACCGTGACCACGCTCGACGGCCAGCCGGTAGAGGCCGAGATCCATAGCATCGCCTGGGATCCAGTCAGCGCGGCGAAGGGCGAATACAAGCACTTTATGCAAAAGGAAATCTTCGAGCAACCCCGCGCCATCACCGATACCATCGGCGGGCGCATTGACTTCGAGCATCATGCGGTGCTATTGCCAGATCTCAACCTGACGGAAGCACAAGCACGCGATCTTCAGCGGTTGGTGACGGTCGCCTGTGGTACCAGTTATTACAGCGGCCTAATCGGTAAGTTCTTCATCGAAAAGATCGCCCGGTTGGTGGTCGAAGTCGATTATGGCAGTGAGTACCGTTACCGCGATCCGATCATCGACGCGCAGACCGCCGTCCTGGCGATTACCCAGAGTGGCGAAACGGTAGACACGTTAGCCGCGATGGAAGAAGCCCGTGATAAGCATGGGACGGTGTGGAGCATCGTCAACGCCATCGGTAGCCAGGCGATGCGGCTGGCGGATGGTTACATCGCCATGAACGCCGGGCCAGAGATCGGCGTTGCCTCCACCAAAGCGTTTACATCCAGCATCGTGGATCAATATCTGCTGGCCGTCTACCTGGGGCAATTACGCGGCACGCTAGACGCGCCGACCCGGACGCGACTGGTACAAGACGTGGCGAAACTCCCCGCGCTGGTGGGGCAAGCCCTGGAACATGACGCCATGCTCCATGAGCTGGCCGGGGAATTGTATCATTATACCGATTTCCTGTACCTGGGGCGCGGCATCAACTACCCGACCGCGTTGGAAGGTGCGCTCAAGCTGAAGGAAATCAGCTACATCCATGCAGAGGGCTACCCGGCAGGCGAGATGAAACACGGGCCAATTGCACTCATCGATGAAGATATGCCGGTACTGGCGATTGCGTTACAGGATGATCTTTACGACAAGATGATCTCACAAATCGAGCAGGCCAAAGCACGCGGCGGCGTGGTGATCGCCGTGGCGACTGAGGGCGATACTTTGATCGCGGAGAAGGCCGACCATGTGATTTATGTGCCGGCCTGCCCGCCGCTTCTCAGCCCGGTGGTGGCGACGATCCCGTTGCAATTGCTGGCTTACCACATCGCGGTGTGGCGCGGCGCGGATGTCGATCAACCGCGTAACCTGGCTAAGAGTGTGACGGTCGAATAAGCTCAGGCGGTCGTCTCATCGTCTAGCAACTCAAACACGCGGACTTCGCCCAGACCTTTGAGCGTCAACGGCTGAAGTTCGCGTGTGGCATCCTGGTCTTCCGCTGTTGTATCACACAGCAAGATCTGCCCGCCCTGTGCGGCGGCACACAACCGCGCCCCCAGGTTCATTACATGGCCGATGGCGGTGAAATCGGTGCGATTGGGGGATCCCATCTCCCCGGCGATGGCCTCCCCGGTGCTGACGCCGATGCCCAACGTGGGCAACTCGATATTTTCCGCTGTTAGTTGGTGGCGCAGGGTACGATGAGCGCGGCGCATGGCCTGGGCACAGGCAATCGCCCGGTTGGCATGGTCGCTCGTGGCGACTGGCACACCGAAAAGTGCGATCACTTCATCGCCGACGAATTTATCCAGCGTGCCACCATACTTGAAGATGACATCGGTCATCGCCGCCAGATACTGATTCAACGTGCTGACGAGTGGCTCGGCGGCGGTGCGCTCGGTCCATTCGGTGCTGTTGCGTAGGTCACAGAACACCACCGAGATCGTTACCCGTTCCCCGCTGAGGATGCCTTGATTGGCGCGATCCAGCAACAGGTCGATGATGCTAGGATCAACCGACCGGCTCAGCACGCGGCGCATCCGCCGGCGTTCTAAGCGTTCAAAGACAGCCGTATCGACCTGGCTGGTAATTGCGGTCAGGATGCGTTGATCTGCCTGGCTGAAGCCGGCCTCACGTTGTCCGTTCACCGCGCCGAACACGCCGATAATCTCCTGATTGAGCTTGAGCGGGATCGCCACGATGGAACGCACCGGGCCGGAGCGTCCGTTGTGGTAGACCGGGTTGGCCTGGTGCAGGGCTTCCCTGGAAACTTGGTGAATGACATCGAAATAGGCCGCGTTGTCGATCTCACCGCCGTCTGTCGTGGCACGTAGTTCTAGCTTGCGTTCGGCGTCTTCGCTGAACAGCATCAGGTAGCCCAGTTGCGCCTGGATCACCTCACACAAGGTCGTCAGCACATGCTGAAGCATGGTGTCCAGGTCGCTCTCAGTATCGCGGATGCGGTCGATCTTGTAGACGGTCTCTAGCTCCTGGGTGCGTTGTTTAAGCTGGTTGACGACGCGGCTGTGGGCGATGGCGGAGTCCATCTGTGCGGTCATCGCGGCGATCAAGCGGGTATCTGCCGGGCGGAAGCGTTCCAACCGACCGATGATAACCTCTCCCAGGCGTTCGTTATTGACGATCAACGGCGCACAGAGCAGGCCCAGGTCGGCGATTTCTGGCGGGGATAAGATGGCACGCGGGGCCGTCACCCCGGCGGCCAGGGCGCGGATCGCCCGCCGGGCCTCCGATGTCAGATCACCACGATCAACCAAACCGCGCAGAACCATCTCGCCGCTGTCATCATGCCGGAGTAAGATCATAATCAGATCCGGCTTGAAATAAGCATCCAAAAGACTGGAAAAAGCATGGATTAACGCGGTCTCATCGGTTTCGCTGTCGCGCAGGCGGTCAATCTGGGCGATGGCCTCAAGCTGGCGGTTATGCTGTGCCAGTTGGATGATCCGCCGGGCCTGAAACACAGCAGAGTCGATCTGGCTTTCTGCCACGACGAATAGTTGGTGGTCGATGTCATCGAAGGGATCGGTTTGCCGGGCGATGAACATCCCACCGAGGATCCCGGCGTCGGCCTGGTCGTCATCATGGGCGATTTGTAAGCCCAGGGTATAGGCCCACTTGTCCGTCTCCAGTGCAGATGGGTGATGATGGGTGCTGGCCTGGGTACACAGATCAACCGCGATCAAGCTGTTGATGCCTTCGGTGGCGATGTATTCCATCGTCTGGCCGGTGGTGCCCATCACCATGATCGCGCACGCCTCCGACCGGAATTCGGTACACAGGTGGGCGGCAATCGCCTGGAACATGGCCGCCGGGTTGGTCTCTGTGGCGATGGCATCACGGGCTTTATCCAGGGCCAGGATGAGATTCAATTGGCGTTCAAGCGGGTTGGCCGTCGGGTGATAGGCCATAGCAGATCCCTTTCTTATCCAATGCTATAATCAAATCTATTGTATGCTGAATTGCAAAAGTGTAACAACCCGATGGATTTAGTGCTATATGTGGTGGCCGCGATTGCGCTGGTGATTACGCCTGGGCCGGATCTGATGTATGTGATGACAGTGAGTGTGGGCCAGGGCACGCGGGCCGGCGTGCTTTCCGCCGCCGGGGTCAGCATGGGGGTGCTGGTGCATACGTTGGCGGTCGCGCTGGGGCTGGCGGTGGTGTTGCAGACGTCGCCGGGGGCCTTCCGTGTGATCCAGCTTGCCGGGGGGATTTATCTGCTGTATCTGGCGGTGGAGACGTGGCGTCATCCGCTCGACCTGACATTGACCGACCCGACCGCGCACCAACGGTACTTTTTGCGCGGCATGATGAGCAACGTCTTGAATCCGAAGGTTGCGTTATTCTTCCTGACGTTCTTGCCCGGTTTCGTGACGGCGGAGGGAATAGCGGCATCGCTCCAGATGGCGACCCTGGGGGGGATCTACGCGGTGCTAGCCCTTAGCATTAAATCAACGGTGGCGGTGCTTTCCGCCCAGGTGAGCGACTTTCTGCGCCGGTCACCCGGTGCGGCGGAGTGGTTGCGGTATGGGATGGGGGCCATCTTCGCCCTGTTGGGGGTGCGGTTATTCTTCTGAGACTTCGTCTTCTGGTGCTTCTTCCGGCGGGAAGACGCCGCTTAACGTCACGGTCTGCGCCAACGGCACAGAGTCGAAACGGTCACCTTCTACATACAGGCCGACGCGCCGAAAGCCATCTTCACCCTGCGTCCAGACTTCCAGGTTTTGGCCGTTAGGGTCAGCCACCCAATATTCGCGTACACCATGTTGTTGATACAGCATGAACTTATCGCGCCGGTCGCGGGTGCTGGTAGCGGCGGAAAGTACCTCAACGACCAGTTCTGGCGGGCCGTGATAATAATCTTTCTGACTGCGGCAATTGCCATCCGGGGCCAGCCAGAAGACATCGGGTTGCACCACATTGACCTCATCCAGGTAGACATCCATCGGCGCGATGACGGTCTTGCCGTGTGGCGCGTGTTCCCGCAAGAGAAAGGCAAGGTTTAACACCACATCTTGGTGAATGTCTTTAGGTGATGGCGTCACAATGATGGCTCCTTCGATGAGTTCCTGGTGGCGGTTGGTCTCCGGCAAGTGCCGGTACTGCTCCGCTGTGATCCGGGTGCGGGTTCCCATAAGCGATTGCTCCCGATTACGGTCAGACAGACTCAGTATAGCACGAGTCTAAACGCCACCATGACGCCAGTTTCCACCGACCATCGTACCCATGACCTCAATATCCAGGATTTCTTCGGTGTCGATGGTGAAGATGTCACGATCCAGCACGACGAGATCGGCCAGATAGCCGGTGATCAGCTTGCCCAGGCGATCTTCCATGCCAGCGGCATAAGCCGGGCCAAGCGTGAATCCGTGTACGGCCTCCGCCACGCTGATGCGATTCTCCGGGTACCAACTGTCGGTTTTGGCATCAGGCCGGCGGCGGGCAACTGCCGCGTAAATATTCGGGATCGGCTCAAACGGATCAATCGGCGAGTCCGAGCCGAAGGCCACCGTCACCCCGCGATCAAGCTGGGCGCGGGGATTGTAAGCGTAGCGGCATCGCGCTCCCCAGTAGGCATCGGCCATCTGCCAATCACTTGTCGCGTGGATGGGTTGCATCGAGGCGATTACGTCCAGTTCCGCCAGCCGGTCGAGGTCATCCGGGTGGATGATCTGCACATGCTCAATGCGGTGACGGCGTTGTGACGGCTTGACACCGCGTTGGGCTTCTTCTGCCCGCACACGCTCATAAACATCCAGCACATCGCGCACCGCCAGATCCCCAATCGCGTGGATGGTAGACGGCAGACCTTCCAGGCTGGCGCGGCTGACCAACTGATACATGGTCTCTTTTTCCGTCACACGGATGCCGGTATTCTGGGGGGCGTTCTCGTATGGCGCGACCATGAGCGCGGTTCGCGGGCCGAGCGCACCATCCGCGAAGATCTTCAATCCGCCGATCCGTAACCAATCATCACCGAAACCCCACCGCAAGCCGAGCGCGTGCGCGTGTTCGATGTGTGGATCGTTGATGTTCTTCACCACCCGCAGATGCAATTGCCCGCGTTCGTGCAGGGTTTGCAAGGCGGCAAAGCACTTCGGTCCGTCATAATCGTGGATGCCGGTCAACCCGGCGGCCAGCGCGATCTTCTGGGTGGCCTGCATTTGCTCTGCGATTTGCTCAATGCTAGGGTGTGGGATGTGCTGGAAGACCAATTCACCAGCGGTTTCATACAACATCCCGTTGGGGGTGCCGTCCTCACGACGCCCGATGCGCCCACCGGGGGGATCATCCGTATCGGCGGTGATGCCGGCCCGTTGTAATGCGGCACTGTTGACCCAAACGGCGTGGGCACTCTTGGCCCGCAGGTAAACCGGATGATCTGGTGCGACTGCATCCAACACACTTTTATCCGGGAAGGATTTATCCGGCCAGAATTCTTGTGACCAACCATGCCCGGTGATCCATTCTCCCTGCGCGACGGTCTGCCGCCGGGCCGCCACACGCTCCGCCGCGATTTGACGTGAGGGCACCTCAAACACATCGACTTCGGTCAGTGATCGCGCCGTCCACTGCCAGTGAATGTGGGCATCGGTCAGGCCGGGGATGACGGTCTGCTTTTCCAGATTCTCTTTGATGGTTTGCGGCCCTGCCAGCGGAAGCACATCTTCATCCAGGCCATAAGCCACAATGCGCCCGGCAGTGATGCCTAGCGCGGTCACGTTCGGCTGGTCGGGATCTTGCGTGTAAATATTGCCGTTATACAGAATACGATCCATCAATCGCTCTCTTTTGCTAATGCCGTTTGAACTTCGTCAGGTGTGGGGGTCGTCATGCGGACGCCGTGCCGGGTGATGGCGTGGGCACTCAACCGGGCGGCGACTCGTATCGACCGGTGAACATCTGCCGTGTGGTGCCAGGCCATGACCAGGGCCGCCGCGAACACATCTCCGGCCCCGGTTGGGTCAACGGTGGGGGTGGGGTGGGCCTGATAATAGAACGGCTCCCCTTGAATGTAGTACCGTCCGCCCTGATCGCCCTGTGTGACGACTAGAATCTCTGTGTGCTGGCGGTACTCTTGTTCGACATCCGGGGCCTGTGCGATGTCTTCTTCACTGAGGACGACGAACTGCGCCCGCTTGAGCAGATCACGGTCGAACCAGCGTTTGAACTGAATCCGGCCATCTGGCCCCCACTGACGCATGAATCCTTGCGGGGTGATGAGCATTGTCGTCTGGGTAGAAAAAGCCGTGATTACATCCGGGCTGATCTCATCAGCGATAGGTGCCAGATGCACTGTCGATGGGGTGCGCCAATCTGCCGGGATGTGCTCCGCCCGCAGATGCTCCGCAACGGCCTGGATGTATTGTACCCGTCCGCTGGGGGTGTACTGATTGTCGTAGGTCGTCGTTGCCGCCGCCGGGATCACGCGGATCGAGATCTGCGGGGCAAAGGTCGCCAGCAATGGGTCATCCGGTCGCGCACTGGTCAGCACGCCGACGCGCCGACCGAATGCATGGGCCGTCCAGGCGGCGTAACCGACTGTGCCGCCGAGTGTCAACCCCTGGGGGACGACATCTGCCGCGATGTGACCGATGAGTAAGGTATCCACAGGTTGTCCTGACGCTACCGGTGGGTTACACCGGGACGATAGAGACCTTACGGGCGTCACCATCGCCGGTACTGCGGGTCTCGACGTCTTCCCGCTGGCGCAATGTCATATGGATGATGCGTCGTTCGTTGGCTGGCATCGGTTCCAACGTGACGGTGCGCCCGGTTTCGATGGCTTCATCCGCCATGCGAATTGCCAATTTCTCCAGCCGGTCTGTCCGGCGGGATTTGTAGCCGTTGGCATCCACGATGACGTTAGCCCGGCTCTGTAAATGGCGGCTGGTGATGAGCCGGGTGATGTATTGCAGGGCGGCCAGCGTCTCCCCCCGACGACCGACCAATGAGTCGGCGTCTGGCCCGTTCACGTTCAGCACCCAGGGCGGCGGTTGCTCATCGTCGCTGGCTTCTTCGGCCTGCTTGACTTCGATTGAAGCGCGTAAGTCCATTTTATCCAACAGTTGTTGCAGGACGTCACGGGCGATGGCCCCTTCGCTGTCTTCCGCGATTTCGGTGTCTGGAAGATCGTAAGCGTAGGGATCATCGTTATCGTCGTCTTCGTCGTCCTCAGCCACCGTTGGTTCTTGCTCTTGCTCTTGTACGGGTTGGGGTGTATCGGGGACGGCGGGTGCCCGGAGGAGCTTCAACCGGACGCGGGCCTGCCGCGCCCCAATGCCGAAGATGCCCCGTGTCGGTTCTTCCAGCACTTCTACGAGTACATCCGACGGAGCCACGCCTAATTCTTCGACGCCGCTGGCAATCGCTTCATCGACAGTTTCCCCGGTGAATTCTAAGGGTTGGTTCGGGTCCATGTGATCGATCCTTCTTCAAAGTAAAGTGATGTTTTATTTTTATAAGACCATCACGATAACGTAAAGGTTGTGGCCGATAGACCACAACCCTGATTTATTTTGATGTGGGTTGATTGTGTCAGTTGCGGTCAGCTTTCGCCCGCATCTTCTTGCTTTTACGGCGGGCCGGTTTTTCTTCTACCACTTTTTCCGCCGTACCGCTGACGACATTCTTGCCAGCGGCGGCGGTGACGGGTTGGGCTTCTTCGCCCCTGCCGAACAACTGCCCCCACTTGGCCTTGCCCATGAGCGTATATTGCACGATGCCGACCAGGTTAGAGACCACGAAGTAAATCGACAGACCCACCGAGAACGACAGCGAAAAGAACGCGAACATGATCGGCATGATGGTGGTCATGGTGCGTGTCATCTGCGCGGCCTGGTCTGGTCCGCTGGATTTATCCTTGTCGTCTTTCTTCGGTGCCGGGATCGTCAGCTTGGATTGAAGCCAGGTCGTGATGAACACCATCACCGGGAAGGCCAGCGCATAAGCTGGGTTGGTCGTCGGCGGCAGGGTGAGATCCATGCCAGCCCACATATTCTGAAGCGGCAACAGATCCCCCAGGCCAGGGATTAAAAACCGCCCGGAAAGATCCACCACCTGGAAGGGCGAACTCGCCAGCCCGTACAAAATCGCCTGATAAAGGGCCAACAGAATCGGCAACTGTATGAACAAGGGCAAACACCCGCCCAGTGGGTTCACACCGGCCTCACGGTAGAGCTTTAACTGCTCCTGGGCCAATTGCTCCCGGTCGTTTTTGTATTTTTCCTGTAACTTCTTTAGCCGGGGCTGGATCTCTTGCATTTTGGCCGTGGTCTGCTGTTGCCGGATGAGCAGAGGCGATGTCGCCAGACGGATCAAAATCGTCAGGAAGACGATAGCCAGCACGATGTTGTTCCCGAAGATGCTGTAGAACAACGCCAGCACGGTAATCAAGGGATTGACGATAAATGTTTCAAACATACCAGATGTGTCTCCTCAGGTTATGACGATGGATACGTCCAGCGCGGCGCACCGTCAATCGTAAATGCCGACATCAAACGGCTGTTATTGGTCGTGCTGACGATTACCAGGGCCTCCAGGCCGTCTTCGTCGCCAGGGATCAATAACAGATCAGAAAGCACTTCGTCGCGCACGTCTTGCTGGGTAAATACCGAGCCATCATTACGGCGGAGCCAGGCGACCACGCCATCACGCGATGCGACGATCACATGGTCTTCGGTCACCAGCGGGCTAGCCCGCACACCGCCGATTTCCAGGCGCACTTTCCACAGTTCCTCAAAGTCGTTGGTAATATCCAGCGCATAAACCGTGCCGCTCAAATCGGCGGCATAAAGCACGCCATCGACGATCTTGGGCGATCCCCACACCCAATCATCGGTGCGGTATCGCGGTAGGGTGCCTTCACTGCCGGTCTCAAAGTCCAGCGGGACTTCATAGATTGAACGGCCCAGCGTGCCGACATAAAAACGACCATTGTCTAAATCATAATCGGCATCGGTTGGTGGTGCAACACCATCAGCATAATCGGTCGCCGGGGTGCCATCATAAAACACCATCGAATCCGCGATGGCTCCGTCCAGGTCGAGCGTGGCTTCTTCCAGCCCGCTTTCGCTATTCACCCGGAAGACGTGATGATCCATCGTGCTGATGTAAACGGCATCCCCCAGGACGACCGGGGCGGCCCACACACCGCGCTCTGTGGTAAAAAGCCAGGCTTCGGTCAGGGTGTTATCCAACCGGCTCCGGCGTTCGTCGTCGTCTTCCCGGTCCCAACCGGTTTCATAAATGCCTTTGTTGAGCGCGATGACGTCATGTTCGCTGAGTGGGATGTAAATGCGTTCGGCGTCTTCCGCCATATCCGCGACGACATGACCGGGGAGGTCTATACTGGGCGGGTCATCCGCCGCGACACACGAGCCAGTCAGCGTGGCGAAGCAAGAGCGCGTGAAGTTGATGTAAAGAAGCCGGTTATTGTAATCTGCCACCAGCCAGATCGTCTCATCGTTATAAGTCACTTGGATGGGGCTGGTGTAAAATTCGGTGCCGATGTCTGAATTGCCCAATTGCCATAGACCGCTGGCATCCTGGTTATTGGTGGTGCCTTCCAGGTCTTCGGTGACGACAAAGCCATTGGCCCGGCTAACCAGCGTCAACTCATTTTCGTAGGCGATCAAGATGTCTTGCTGATTGTTGGCGATGGTCAAATCTGCCCAGGCCACACCACTCCGTTGACCACAACCTGCGACGACCAGCATGATTACGAGCGCGGCCAATATAAGCCGGATATGTTTGTTCATTGTTTCGCTTTTTTCTCCTTCTTGGGGGGCACGGGGTCATAACCGCCCTTTGAAAATGGATTGCATCTCAAAATACGTCGCATCCCCATCCACGTCCCACGAAAGAAGCCGTGAATCTCAATCGCCTCGTAGGTATAACGAGAGCAGGAGGGATCATAAATGCATGAAGGCGGTAACGCCGGTGAAATTCGCTTCTGGTAGAATCGGATGAGCCGTAAGGCCAACCATTTCATGTGTCTTTCTCCAGCAGGCCGGCACGATGAACGACACCCTGCAAGGCGTCATGGACCACATCCAGCGGTGCGCCGACGGCGGCAGAACGGACGACGATCACCATGTCGTGACCTGTCTTTAAGTCGGGATGAAGTTGACGGATTGCTTCCCACATCAAGCGGCGGGTACGATTTCGTCTGACAGCAGGGCCGAGGCGTTTGCTGGTCACGACGCCGTACCGGTTGTAGTCTTGTGCGCCGGGTAAGACGCTTAAGATGAGCAACGGATGGCGCGTGACCTGACCATACTGACGGGATCGGTTGAAATCGTCCCGGTGATGCAGACGGTATTGCTTACGCATCGGCATGATGCCAGCTCTGGTTGCCTCAGTTTAGCGTGAGTTCCAGTTCGTCTTTTTGACGTGATTGGGGCTGGCCGCCAGGCTATGACGCCCACGCTGACGCCGCCGCTTGAGTACACTCCGCCCGCCGCGTGTCTTGCTCCGCGCACGGAACCCGTGCGTGCGTGCCCGCCGCCGAATCTTCGGTTGATACGTTCTTTTGGTAGACATAAATACCTCGTTTGGTAGAATATGCGTCTTGTTAGTGATTGACGAGTATACATGGAGAGACGGGTTATCGTCTAGGGGGCTTATGCATAATCAACGAATCGCAACCGACTTAAAAATCGCAGAGTGGCAGGTTGCACATGTGGTGGAATTGCTCGACGCGGGCAACACCCTGCCGTTTATCGCCCGCTACCGTAAGGAGCGTACCGGTAGCCTGGACGAAGATCAATTGCGCCAGATCCAAACGCGCTTAGATCGTCTGCGGGCACTCGATTCCCGGCGGGAGACGATCCTCAAGGCGATTGAAGCGCAAGATGCGCTGACCGACGCCCTGCGCCAGCGCATCGCCTCCGCGACTACCTTGACCGAACTCGATGACCTGTATCAACCGTATAAACGTAAGCGCAAGACCCGCGCCAGCCGTGCGCGTGAAGCCGGGCTGGATCCATTGGCGCAGTTGATCCTGACTCAGGCCCGCACGTCAGACTCGCCTGATGCGGTGGCGGCGGATTACGTCAATGCGACGGTGACGACCCCGGCAGAGGCCCTGGCCGGAGCGCGGGACATCGTGGCGGAGACGATCAGCGATGATGCTGATGTGCGAGGAAATGTGCGCCAGAAGGCCCTGCGGTATGCCACGCTCACCAGCCAACGACGCAAAGACGCTGACGATCCTAAAGGCATCTACCGCACCTACTATGATTTCTCATACCGGGTTGGCTCCATCCGGCCTTATCAGGTGCTGGCACTCAACCGGGGGGAAGCAGAAGACGTACTCAAAGTAGGGGTAACGGTCGAAACGCGGGATTGGTACGACCCGGTTAAGCATCGTTACCGGTCGGATCCCCGGTCGCCGTTTGAGTCACATCTGGAATTGGCGATTCAAGACGCGGCTACTCGTCTGCTTCTACCCGCGATTGAGCGTGACGTGCGCCGCAATCTGACCGAGACGGCAGAAGATCATGCCATCGAAGTCTTCGCGGAGAATTTGCGCGGTTTGCTGACTCAACCGCCGCTGAGTGGGCATACTGTCATCGGGCTGGATCCAGCCTATCGCACCGGCACCAAGACCGCGGTCCTGGATCCGACCGGCAAAGTGTTGACCACGACCACCATCTACCCGCACGCACCGCAGAACCGGCGCGATGAGGCCCTGGCGACCCTGGATGACTTGATCGACCGTTACGGCGTCACGTTGATCGCAATCGGCAACGGCACCGCCAGCCGCGAGACCGAAGCCCTGGCGGCAGATCTCACCCGTGAGCGGCAGGCCGTGCATTATCTGATCGTCAATGAAGCCGGGGCCAGCGTCTACAGCGCGAGTGAACTGGCCCGCGCCGAATTGCCCGACCTGGATGTATCTTTGCGGGGGGCGGTTTCTATCGCCCGCCGCGCTCAGGATCCACTGGCAGAATTGGTCAAGATCGACCCGCAGAGCATCGGCGTCGGCCTGTATCAGCATGATCTCAACCAGAAGCGGCTCGGTGAGACGTTAGAGACGGTGGTGGTCAGCGTGGTGAACCGCGTCGGGGTAGATCTCAACACGGCATCCCCGGCCTTGCTAACGTATGTCTCCGGCATCGGGCCGAAGCTGGCCGAGTCCATCGTGGCACACCGGGATGCAATCGGACATTTCCCCAGCCGGCAGACGCTCAAGGCGGTGAGTGGGCTTGGCCCGAAGGCCTTCGAACAATCCGCCGGATTTTTGCGCGTTCGAGATGGCGATCAACCGTTGGATGCGAGCGCGATCCACCCGGAGAGTTACCCGCTGGCACGTCAGGTCATGGGCCGGGCCAGGATCGACCTCTCACATGCGATTGCGGAGCGGGAGGCCGCGCTTAAAGCCCTGCCGCCCTTGCCAGAACTGGCACAAGACCTCGATGCTGGCTTGCCGACGCTCAAGGACATCGTGGAACAGTTGATCCGTCCCGGTCGTGACCCGCGTGAGGATCTCCCCGCGCCCATCTTGCGGAGTGATGTGCTGAAGATGGAAGATCTCCAGGTGGGGATGGTGCTGGCGGGCACGGTGCGGAACGTGGTCGATTTCGGTGCATTTGTGGATATTGGCGTCAAGCAGGATGGCTTGCTCCATCGAAGCCAGATCCCCGGCGGCGAGTCGTACACCGTCGGGGATGTGATCGACGTGGTGATTCTCAATGTCGATTCAGAGCGAGAGCGAATCAGCCTGGGGGCACCGTAACACACAATGCGCTAGGATTGCCGGAGGGTGCATTTCAATATTTTGGCGTTGCAATCTCACCCCTTCCGAACCTACGGTTCTCCCTCCACTCTCCCAAACGCTACGCTGGTAGAGGGGAAAAGACGTCCTATATGCTTTGTCCCCCCTTCGCCTAGCCGTGAAATGGCGGTCGGGAGAAGGGGGTTAGGGGGATAAGGGCTAATTTGCTAACAATCTGAAATGCACCCATTGCCGGAATTCGGTTTGCAAAATCTACCGATGATAACATAAAATTAACTTACTTGCGGTACACTGATGCAGTCATAATTTGTTGGGGATATGGCGGTCTTATGGATACTTACCAGGGTTACATTCTGATCGTTGATGATGTCATAGAAAATGTCGAGGTACTCATTCGTATTCTCAACCGTGAAGGTTACGAAATCAGTATCGCGCAGGATGGGCAATCGGCATTGGATCAAGTGGCGACGGCCCGACCTGACTTGATCTTGCTCGATGTGATGATGCCCGGTGGCATGGATGGCTTCGAAGTCTGTGAGCGGCTAAAAGGCAACCCGGCCACCCGCGATATCCCGGTGATCTTCGTCACCGCGCTGGCAAACACGGTCTATATCATCCGCGGGTTTGAGGTGGGCGCGGTTGATTTTATCACCAAGCCGTTCCGGGCGAAGGAAGTGATGGCCCGTGTAAACACTCACCTCACCATCCAGCGGCAAAAGCAAGAGATCCACCGCTTGCGCGAACAAGATCGCATTTACTTCCAAAAGTTAACGGAGATCAAAGACGATGTGATGCGGATGACATCGCACGACCTCAAAAATCCGCTGAACAACGTCAAGACGGCGGTGCATCTACTGCGGCGGCATGGTCAATTAGATGATGATACCGGGCGCGAATATCTGGATATTCTGGAAGCCAGCGCGGCGCAGATGCAAAATCTCATCAGCGGGGTGCTTGATCTGGCTAAGATTGAGACCGGGCAGGCCCTGAATTTGCGTCAAACACCGCTTATCCCGTTTCTGGAAGAAAATCTGCGGGTCTTCCAGCTTTCCGCCCAGGATAAAGACATCGTGCTGATCTACGAACCACCCGCCAGAGAGATCGACATCTACATTGATACCGAGCGCATGGCCCAGGTCTTGCAAAATCTCATCTCAAACGCGATCAAGTACACCAGCGGCGGGGGCAAGGTGACGCTCCGCGCCCGCATTGACGATGATATTGTGCGGATTGATGTAGCGGATACCGGCATCGGCATCCCCGAAGACGCGATCCCGCATTTGTTCGAGAAGTTCTATCGGGTACAAAACGGTGAACACCTCCAAATCGAAGGCACCGGGCTAGGACTGAGCATCGTTCAATCTATCGTGACGCAACATCACGGCGAAATTAAGGTCGAAAGCGCGTTGGGCGAAGGCACCACGTTCTCGGTCTGCCTGCCGGTATAAATTTATTCTGTCTGCGGCGTAGCAGATGAATCGGTGCGTCGTCGCCAGTCGGCATACAGCCAGGTGGCGGCCAGTGCGGTGGCTACGGCAAAGTCAAAGCCGAGCGGCCAGCCATAGCGCACGTTGAAATGGGTGAACCCGGCGTGGAAGATCCACACGAACCAGCCCGCCGACAGAGCCAGCAAGACGCGCCAATGCTTCCGGCGGATGGCGTAGTAGAAGAAGAACGGCATCAGCGGCAAGAACAACACCGCGTATTTTAGACCGCGCACGGCCAACGGCACGCTGACAGCGACATGGGCCACCGGATTCTGCTGGATGTCTGCCAGCAATAGACTCGTCGTACCGGCTTCGGCTTGTTGGCTCGCCCGGATGCCACTCTGCCGGAAGCCATCCGGGGCGTCTACATCAAAACGTGACCACAGCGTATCGGGCAGGGCCGTCTCTGCCAGCGGTTCCCCGACATACGGAAACCAGTATAAAAACGCGATAGGATATTCACTGATCGTCATCTGGTTCATCTGGAGCCGGACATGAACCACGCCGCCAGAACCACTGTTGCCGATAGACCATGTATCAAATTCCACTTGATTGCGGAGCATCCAGGGTAGTAGGACGGCGACAGCACCAACCAGAGCCAGCCCAACCCGCCACGCGCTCAGCCTCCGGGCCAGCGTGCGATCACGCCCTAGCCACAACACTAGCAGGGCCAACGGCAGATAATACAGGTAGGCGAAGCGCGTCAGGGCTAGCAGGCCGATCAACCCGCCGATGATGAGCGCGTCTCGTTTGGGCGTCGGTTTGAAGAGATAGCGCGTGGTGAAGTAGGTCAAAGCGGCATGGAGTGGCAAGCCGATTGCTTCGCTGTAGCCGTTGAGGTAAATGTACGGGAGCCATAAGCCGCCTAGCAAGCCGGTCATCATCAGCCCTGGAAGATAACCCGCCCCCATCACACGGGCAGAGCCATACACCGCCAGCAGACCGATGATACCCAGGGCCATCTGGGCACCACGTACCGCCGTCAACCCGGTGATCGCGTCACAACCGGTCTGTTGGCTGTAAAAACAATGCAGATAATCATGATAGGTGGGATAAAGTGCCGCGCCCGCCGCCAGCAAAGCCGGGTAGAGCGGTGCCCGGCCCATATCCGCCGGGGGCGGGATGCCGGGAGTCATCACCCGGCCATAGACGCCGTGATCGTGCAGGCCGAGTGCGTACCGCGCATACCCATCGGAGGTTGGGGGGCGGGGCGTCAGCATCCAGGCGATTACCAGCGTGTAAACGATCAACCCGGCCACCAGCCAGCGCATCGCGTCATCCTTGTGTCTTGGCGAATACCAACAAAAAAAGCATCCGTCACCGAATGCTTTGCCAGCTTGGTGGTGATACCTGGACTTGAACCAGGAACCTTCGCATTATGAGTGCGACGCTCTAACCGGTTGAGCTATATCACCAAAAATAAAAAAAGTCGCGGGGGGCGGATTCGAACCACCGACCTTCAGGTTATGAGCCTGACGAGCTGCCACTGCTCTACCCCGCACTATTTCAAGCATGGTATCAGGGCGGGGTAGGTTTGTCAACACCTATATGCTAAACAGCACATAAGAACCGATTCAGGCGTCGTCAGCGTCGATGGCGGCGTGCGTCAGATCTTCGACGGTCGTTATCGACGAGCCGTGACTCTGTTCGATGCGGGCGAAACGCTTCTGGAACTGCATCATGGCGTAATTGGTGAAGTCATCCAGTTGCAGGCCGAAGGGCACTTCGTCATATTGCTCGAAGGCTTCTGTGACGACGCCGACCGCCGGCATGAGCAGATTGTTCATATGATTTTCTGCGATTTCCCATAGGCCGGGGTTTTCCGCCACCAAGCGGGAGATCAGATAGATGCCGTAGGCGATATGGCGCGACTCATCTTGCTTGAGCCGGTCGATGCCTTCGCACACGGCGGGCATGATGTCATTGTTGCGGAGGGCGGTGTAGAACGAATGATAGCCGGTTTCGGCCAGCACCCCTTCGACGATCATGTTATAAGTCACGGAGGCGATGACCTGGGCTTCCGGGCTGGAATCAGTACGCAGGCGATCCAGCGCGGCGGGCAGGGCCTCATAGAAGATCGTGCGGTAATTCGCCAGGTGATAACGACTCAGGTCGCCCTGGTCGCCCATCACTTCGGTGGTAAAGCGGCTGAAGAAGTCGGTATGCTTGGCTTCTTCCCATAAGAATGTCGTCAGGAACATCTCTTCTTCGATGCGGCCTTCTTTGGCAACCGTCATAATCAGCGGCAGAAGATCCAGTGTGACGGCTTCTTCACCGGCCTGGAATTGTGCGGTCAGCCGCAGGATGATGTCTTTTTCATCATCGCTGAGTTTCTGCCAGTCTTCTTTATCCTGGGTGAAGTCCAGGTCGCTGGGGTTCCAGATGCCGTATTTCTTGGCCTTCTCGAACAGGCGCATGGGCACCGCATCCCGGTTTAAGCCGCGTGTGGTGGTCACGAATTGTTTGTGTCCAGTAACAGTCATCGTCTCTCCTTAAATAAGAAAAATCACATATCAGAATTATTCAGGCGTGGCGGAAGGCTCTACCACGATCTCATTATATAGAAAATCGGTAAGAAGAAAATGGCGTAGCGATTCGCGGTGGGCCGGGGACAACCGGGTGTCAAAGTCACCGTAACGGGCGGCCAGTGTCGCTAATTCTTCGTTGACAATTGGCATCGTCAGGCGGAAGGTCTGCACGTTACCACTTAAACAGTCAAACGGCGGCAGGACGATAATCTGCGCGGTGAGCGTGCCGTTAGTCGCGGTGGAACGTGGCGGAAAAGCCATCGGTACGATCTGCCCGGCGGCGTATACATCACGTTCGTTGAGCGCGTTCATTGGCAAGTAGCGGTTGCCCTCCATCGTCAAGGTGACCAGGTCTTCATCATCTGCCGCCGGTGGCACGAAGACATACCGGAATTCATCCAGTGCGACGAAGCCGCCGGAGTCATCGCGCAAGCGCAAGACATCGCCTTCCGTTGTATGCAGATCCAGCCGCAGTAAAGCATAAAGTGACTCGTCCTCGATCTCCGACCGATCTTGTAGTTCGGCCAGGGTTTGCAGGTGCGGTGCGGAAAGTAACGTCACATGCAGGGTGGCCTGCACCGGCGTGAAGAGCAAGGTACTGCGTTCCATGCCTTGCACACAGCGGATCAAGTGTGTTTGCGCGGTCGATGTAAAGGCCAGGCCCCAATCAAGTGTCTCACTGGCCGTTTGGTTGGGGCTGTTACCGGTACCGCACGCGCTCAATACCAGCAACAGCCCGATCATCCAGGGCGGCCATACCCTCACTGCGCCGCCTCGACAAAGCGCGTGTTCTGGTTGAATTCCTGCACCCAGCCGAACGAATCCGTGTCGTAGGAGACATACCACCACAACGCCTCAGCGTCGAAGTCGCACACCGGGTAGACTGGCGTCAGCGTGTCGCCCTGCATCAGGCGGGCGGTGATGCGCGGTGCCAGGGTGCTGGTACTGGCATAGACGCTGAGTGTCTGCGTCAACACGGTGGCGGGGTTACCAGCCTGGAGGGTGCCGTTGAAGGTCGCGTTGCAGGTGGAGTCGAAGGTCTGCACCACATCGCCGACCGGTGGGCGAGTCGGATCGTCGTAGATGGTCAACTCGATGATAAGCCGTCCGTCGGTGGTGGTGGCCTGTATCCGGTTGTCAATGTAATAATTTTGCGCGTCGTCCAGCACGATCAACACCTCACCGAAATAATCGAGACGGGCGGCACTGTCGCTGGCATTTTGCAAGATCGCAGTCACCCGACTGGAACCTAACGCCAGCAGATTTTGTGGTAGCTCGGTCTCGGTAAACATGCGATCTACGAATTGGCCGATGTCCGCGCTGATCGACCCGACCCGACCCAGGAGCGACAGACCCCGCTCAACCGCGTCTTCGGCGGCGATGGCCCCGGCGGGCATAGTCTCTGGGTTGCTCCCTAGTAGAACGGTCAACGCGCTGGATGCAAAGAACGGGATCGAGTCTTCGACGAAGCCGACGAACTCCCGCACCAGATCGGGACTCCCCGACTCAGACAGGATCATCACCCACAGGCCGATGTCGCCTTCGATCTGATTACGGTCAAAGCTGATGCTCCACGGGCTGACGTGTTCGTAAGGCGTGGTCGCGGTGATGATTGCGGTCTCGTCCAGATAATATTCGGCCTGAAAGTTCATGCTTCCGGTAGCCGCGTTGAGGGGTACCAGCATAATCGCGTCGAGTTCGGTCGGTGTTTCACCGTTCAACTGGATGCGATCCAAGCGGATATTCACCGGGAAGGCTTCCGCAATGTCGTCTGCTGGTTCCTGGCTTTGTGGGGTGCTGGCGGGTGGTGGTGTGCCATCGGTGAGCGGTTCGCCCCCACTCGCGCAGGCACCCAGCACCAGGGTTAAGATCATCACCACAACAAACCTTGACCTCATGACATCTTCCTATTCATAACCGTATCGTTATCCCTATTCTAGCATGATTTCATCACCCCGGCGTTGAATCCATCGCTCATTTGTGCGAAAATCCGAACAAATGTGTGATCTGAAAGGATTCGTTATGCCGGAACGCCGCGTTAAACTCCGGGATGCTCGCCGCTTGACCCTCGTCCGCCAACACCTGGATGGACACCCACCCACGCCGATGCTCGACACGATCCGTGACCTGGGTTGTTTGCAACTTGACCCGATCAGCGCGGTGGCCCGCAGTCATGAGATCGTGCTGTGGAGCCGCCAACGCGATTACGACCTGGCGGAGATCGCGCATTTGCGCTTCCAGGCGTTCCAGGTGATCGAATATTGGGCGCACGCCGCCTCGATGGTGCTGACTGAAGATTATCCACTGTACGCTCATACCATGCGCCGTCATGCCACTGGCGATGATCCCCGGTCTACCAAAATACGTGAGTGGGTGCAGGCGCAGGATGACTTGCGCCGCCATATCCTGCACCGGCTGGAAGATGAAGGGCCGCTCCCGTCGCGGGCCTTCCAGAGCCAGACCGAGACGACCGCGCATTCGGTCGGCTGGACATCGGGCCGCGACATCACCCACATGATGGATTATCTGTGGAACAGCGGTCAGGTGATGGTCGCCGGGCGAGAAGGCAACCAGCGATTATGGGGGCTGACGGCGCAATTCCTGCCCGCATGGACGCCGCGTGAGGTGTTGACCCCGGTGCAGATCACCGAGCGGGCCGCGCAGAAGTCCTTACGGGCGTTAGGCGTGGCGACGATGCAACATGTCAAGCGGCATTTCACACGCGGACGCTATCCCGACCTCAAGGCGGTTCTGGCGCGGTTGGTGGTGGCGGGGCGCGTCTTGCCGGTAAAGGTGGTCGATGACGACGGTGACACACCCTGGCCGGGGCAGACCTACATCCACGCCGATGACCTACCCTTGCTTGAGCAGATCGAGGCGGGGGACTTCCAACCGCGCACGACGTTGCTCTCTCCGTTCGATAACTTGATCTGCGACCGCCAGCGCACCGAACAATTATGGGATTTCGTCTTCCGCATCGAGATCTATGTGCCGAAGGACAAACGCGAATACGGTTATTACGTCCTGCCGATTTTACACCGGGATCGTCTGATCGGTCGGATCGACCCGGTATATGATGCCAACACACGTACATTGACCGTCAACAGAGTCTATGCCGAAGCCGATGCACCGGACGACGCGGCGACGGTGGACGAGGTGCGTGGGGTGATCTCCGATTTGGCGGACTGGCTCGGCGCGGAGCAGATGAGAATCATCGAAGTACCCGCCCGCTGGGGCGCATTGCGCGGTTGATCTTTGCTATAATGAAGAACTGCTGTTCTATTTTATCCTGCTTCTCCGCTGGATGCGAAAGGGAGACGATGCCACAATTTGACCTGGTTTCAGAGTTCCAACCGACGGGCGACCAACCGAAAGCAATCGAGCAATTGGTCGCTGGCATACACCAGGGGCATAGCGATCAGACACTACTGGGGGCGACGGCGACCGGCAAGACCTTCACGATGGCTTCTGTCGTGCAGGAACTCCAACGTCCGACGCTGGTACTGGCCCACAATAAGACACTGGCGGCCCAGCTTTACAGCGAATTCAAGCAGTTCTTCCCGGATAACGCGGTGGAATATTTCGTCAGTTACTATGATTATTATCAGCCGGAAGCCTACGTGCCGCGTTATGACCTGCACATCGAGAAGCAGACGCAGATCAACGAAGCGATTGACCGCTTGCGGCTGGCGTCTTCGGCGGCGTTGCTCTCCCGGCGGGATGTGTTGATCGTGGCGTCGGTCTCGTGCATCTATGGCATCGGTGACCCGCAAGCCTGGGCTAAATCGACCGTCGAACTGGCGGTCGGCCAGATCACACTCCGGCGGGATATTTTGCTACGCAAATTGGTGCAGATCCAGTACACGCGCAACGACATGGACTTCCGGCGCGGGACGTTCCGTGTGCGTGGGGATACGCTGGAAATTTACCCCAGTTATGCAGAGACGGCCATCCGCGTGGCGATGTTCGGCGATGAGATCGAACGCATCAGCGAGTTTGACCCGCTCACCGGCGAGATCTACCGTCATCACGATCAGATTACGATCTTCCCGGCCAAACAATTTATCTCCGATGAGGACAAGCTCCGCACGGCTCTGCACGACATCGAGGGTGAACTCGAATCACAGATTAAGTTCTTTAAGGACACCGGCAAATTGGTCGAGGCGCAACGCATCGAGCAACGCACCCAATACGACCTTGAGATGATCCGCGAGGTGGGGTATTGCTCCGGCATTGAGAATTATTCACGCCATCTGGATCAACGCCCGCCGGGATCACCACCCCACACGTTGATCGACTACTTCCCGGATGATTTCCTGCTCATCGTGGATGAAAGCCACATGACGATCCCCCAGGTGCGCGGGATGTACAACGGCGACCGGATGCGGAAGCAAACGCTGGTTGATTATGGCTTCCGTTTGCCGTCGGCATTGGATAATCGCCCGCTCAAGTTTGATGAATTCCGCGAGCGCATCAACCAGACGGTGTACACCAGTGCCACCCCCGGCCCCTACGAAGATGAGGTCAGCCAGCAGGTCGTCCAGCAGATTATCCGCCCGACCGGGATACTCGACCCGGTGTGCGAGGTGCGCCCGGTGGAAGGCCAGATTGATGACCTGCTCCAGGAGGTGGCGCGGCGCGTCAAGAACAAGCAACGGGCCATCATCACCACGCTGACGCAACGCATGGCCGAAGAACTGGCTGGTTACCTCAACGAGATGGGCATCAAGGCGCAGTATCTCCATGCGGAGATTGACACCATCGAACGGGTGGAAATTCTGCGCGATCTGCGGTTAGGGGCCTACGATGTAGTCGTCGGGATTAACCTGCTTCGTGAAGGCATCGACCTGCCGGAGGTGTCGTTAGTGGCGATCCTCGACGCGGACAAAGCAGGGTTCTTGCGTAGTGCCAGCGCGTTGATCCAGATCATCGGGCGGGCCGCCCGCCACCTGGACGGGACGGTTCTGCTGTATGGAGATCAAATTACCCCGGCGATGCAGGCCGCACTCGACGAGACCAACCGCCGCCGCGAGATCCAGCAGGCTTACAACGAGGAACACGGCATCGAACCGCGTGCCATCGTCAAGCAGATCCGCGACCTGACCGACCGCGTGCGGGCGATGGTGAGCGAGCAGGACGAAGCCGAAGATCATCTGGAAGATGTTGATCTGGCCGAGATGCCGGTGGATAACCTGCACGGGATGATTAAAGAACTCGAAAAAGAGATGAAACAGGCCGCTAAAGACCTGGAATTTGAGAAGGCCGCCGCCCTGCGCGATCAACTGTTCGAGCTACGCGGTGCGCTGGCCGAGCGTCAGCGCGATGACGTCAAGCTGGTGTTGGATTAAGCACGACCGGGCGACGGTGGGCGCGTCAGCCCCGCCACAACAACACGCCGAACACGATCAGGTTGACCAGTGGGGCCGCCAGCAAGATCGTGGTCACAGTCCATGCGCCAAATGCGGCAAAAACCCACGCCGCGATCACGCAGACTATGACCACCGGGAAGAAGCTGAGATGCGCGATATAGAGGGCGGTCGCGCCTTTGCGGCCCTGTATCTTGCCGCCAGCGGCGGACATGATGGTTGACATCAGGGTTAACCCGGCCAACACCAGCATTAGCAACCAACCCGCGCTACAGATCAGCAAGCCTAACATGATGATTGTCCCCGTTATAAGTTATGGATGGTCACAATGCGGTCGATCAAATCGGTGATGTCGAGATCAACCTGATGCTGAACACCGAGCGGATCACTGATTTCGTCTTCTCGTAGAAGGGCATGGGCGACGTTCCGCACGCCGTTCGCCAGTACCTCCAGGTCATAGCCGCCTTCCAGCACGAAGACGATCTTGCCGCCGGTCAAGTCATCGGCCATCGTGATGAGTTCACGGGTAAGCCGGGCATATCCGCGCAAACTGAGGTTCATCATCGCCAGCGGATCTTGCCAGTGTGCGTCAAACCCGGCGGAGACCAGGATTAAATCCGGTTGGAAGCGTCGTGCCGCCGGCCAGATCACCTGCCGGTAAAGTTCCAGATAATCGTCGTCGCCGTGTCCGGCGGTCAGCGGGATGTTCAGCGTGTAGCCGGTGCCGCGTCCCTGGCCGGTTTCACTCAACGCGCCAGTACCGGGGTAAAACGGGAATTGATGAGTCGAGATGAACAACACCGAGTCGTCATCGTAGAACATATCCTGTGTGCCGTTGCCATGATGCACATCATAATCCACGATCATCACCCGTTGCAGATGATGGACTTTTTGCGCGTAGCGGGCGGCGATGGCGACGTTCCCCAGGTAGCAGAAGCCCATCGCCCGGTCTGGGATGGCATGATGCCCCGGTGGTCGGGTGACTGCCAGCGCGTTATCGGCCTGCCTACTCAGCACCGCGTTGACCGCCTGTAGCACGCCCCCGGCGGATAACCGGGCGATTTCCGGCGTCTCTGGCAGGGCGACGGTATCCTGATCGAAACGCATCCCGCGATCATGGTTAGCCGTCCAGTGGAGCAGGGCCAGGTAGTCTGCCGTATGAACCCAACGGATAGCCTCGTCATCGATGGGGCGCGGTGTGAGCGCAAGCATCTTATCGGTCAAGCCGGCTTTTTCCAGCATTTGCCAGACGGCCTTGACTCGTGCCGGGCGTTCCGGGTGGCCGTAAAGATCATGCCCGGTGTACTGGTGATGCGTCACATAGGCCGTCGTCATGGTGCGGCTACTTTCTGGTTAGGCGAAAATTTCGCTCTATTCTAGCACGCATTGCGCGACCGCAAGCCGTTGAGTGTGACCAATAAGGCCATTCCGACGTCGGCAAAGACCGCGACCCACATCGACGCCAGACCGAACACAGCCAGCACCAGGAACACAGCCTTGACCGCGAATGTCAACACGATGTTCTGGCGGATCAAGCGACGGGTAAAACGTGCCAACCGCACCACATACGGCAACTGCGCGATGTCGTCCTGCATTAGCGCGATGTCGGCGGTTTCTAAGGCCTGGGCACTGCCCGCACCACCCATCGCCATGCCGACCTGGGCCGCCGCCAACGCGGGCGCATCATTGATGCCGTCCCCCACCATCACCACCGTTTCGCCATTGGCCTGCAAGGTCTGCACTGCTGTCAGCTTGTCATCCGGCAGGAGTTCGGCACGGTAATCACTCACACCAGCTTGCGCGGCGATTGACTGCGCGACCGTCCGATTATCCCCGGTGAGCATGATCGTCTTCAGGTCGAGCGCGTGTAACTGGTCGATCACATCGCGGCTATCTGCCCGCAGGGAATCTGCGACCGTGATCATGCCGGAAACGCGCTCGCCATTGTGTACCAGCATGGCGGTCTGGCCGGCGGTTTCGGCATCGTTCACCTGCTGGCAGAGTGCGTCAGTGTGCGGGAAGTGCTGGTCGAAATAACGATGGCTGGCGACTGTCACCGGTCGCCCGGCCACCACGCCCGCCACGCCATGCCCGGTCAGCGTGCGGACGTCAGCCGCCGGTGCGTATCGATCATATACACCCTGTGTCATCGCGGCCCGGCTGACGGCATCCGCTAGCGGGTGCGTGCTCTGCCGCTCGACGGCAGTCGCTAAGGCCAGCAAATCCTGACAATCATCGCAACCGGCCCCCTGGCAATTGACGTCACGCACCAACATGACCTCCGGCCTACCGTAAGTCAGCGTGCCGGTCTTGTCGAAGGCGACCGCCGTCACCCCGGCTAATGCCTCTAAATACGCGCCGCCCTTAATCAACACACCACGTTTGGCCGCACTGGTCACCGCGCTGATGACGGTCACGGGTGTGCTGATGACCAGCGCACACGGACACGCGATCACCAGAATGGTCAATGCCCGGTAAAGCCAGCCCACTGTATCCCCCTGGGAGAGTACCGGCGCACCCGCCAGTAACGGCGGCAGAAGCGCGACCATCGCCGCGATGACTACGATGATCGGCGTATATAGCGCGGCGAACCGATCCACGATCCGCTGGGTGGGCGAGCGCGTGCTTTGCGCGTCTTCCACCAGTTGGATGATACGGTTGAGTGTGTTATCGGTACTGTTACGGGTGACTTCGACCGTCAGCATCCCCTCACCGTTGATGCACCCGGCGTATACGTCGTCGTTGATGGTCTTCTCTACCGGCACACTTTCACCCGTGATCGGGGCTTGATCGACCGCGCTATGACCGGCGATCACCACGCCATCCGCCGGGATGCGCTCGCCGGCGGGTATGCGTACCCGATCACCCGGTGCCAGCGTCTCGACGGGTACCGTCGTTTCACTGTTATTGGGGCCTAATGCAGGAATGAGGCAGTAGTTAAACTTCAGAATAATTTTACAGGAGCGCAGAAAAAATACCGCCAAAACTGATCTGAAGACGTGAAAACGCTGAAAAACGCGCCTCTAATATCAAAACACAAG
>DAOTTZ010000063.1:0-18868 GCA_034437535.1 Anaerolineae bacterium
AATCAGCGAAGTGCATACGCAGGCTATCTAACACAGCTACATCCTTATCCCTTGTGTCGCTTGCTTTACTATAGTATATCTCAATTCTATTTCATGCCTTCAACCTGGCAGGGCGGCCCCGGCGATTAACAAGACCGGGCCGGCGATGTTGAACGGATCGCTGAGTAGATCCGGGTTGGCGGATAGCGCATCGAAGAAGGCGGTCGGATCGGTGAGGGGGTTTAACGCGCCGGTTGTATCGACCAGCAGATACAAGCGGACGACGAAGGCCAGCCCGATGAACAACAGGATGAAATCCAGCAGGAACCGCGCCCAGACCGGTTTTTCCGGCGGGCGGCTTACACTGCGCTTGAGCGTCAAAAGCCCGGCACTGGCGATAGGATACGCCGGAAGCATCAGCACGGCCACCGACGCGACACCGGCCAATGCACTTAAGATCACGGCGTTGGTCGGGATGTCGCTGAGGGCGGGCAACGTGAGCACATCCGCCTGTGGGCCGACCAATGACAGCACCGCCAGAAAGCCAACGGCCAGCACCGGCCCGGCCACCGCCGCCAACAGGCCGATGATCCCCATGCTAATCAAGTGAATGGTCATCAACTGACGGACACTGCCGCCCCGGCTGGTGATGATGGCCCACTCGCGCTTTTGCCCTTCCAGGATGAGCGCGATGGTCGTCACCAGATTGTAGAACATCAGCACGACGACGATCATGCTCAGGAAGATAACGGGCCGTTCTGCCGCCCGCACCCCGGCTTGGAAATGCGCGATGATGCCGGTTAACGGGGTGCGGACGCTGGCCGTCGGGTGGATGTCGCGCACCCGTGATTCTAATTCGGAGAGTTGCGCGTCAAGCTGGTTCAGGTCGCTGGCCGTCACGATGCCGGGCTGTAAGCTGGTTTCCGCAAAGTACAACGGCACGATGTGCGGCACGATCTCGGCTTCGAAGATCTCGCGGGTGGTGATGGGAGAGAGGAAGATGTAATCGAAGTTTTCCCCGGTGAGGATCTCGCCGAAGATGACCTCGCGGACCGGTGCCCAATAGGGGTCATCTTGTGGTAGATTGCTGGTGACCAGCCCGACGATTGTAAGATTAACCGGACCGTTCAGGCCGTCCATGTTGATGGTGTATGGCAGGTCGATCTCATTGTAGCTGGGGTTCAGGTTGCGCATCTGCTCAAAGGTGGAGTCGGTCATCAACACTTCCACCGCCGGGTCATCTGGTGTGGCGGCGGGCAGACGTCCCTGCGTCAGCGTGAACAGGTCGTCAAAATCGCGGAAGGCGATGGGACGCGGATTGTTGAAATCTGCGCCCTCCCCCGGCCCCAGGATCGACTCCGACAGGCGGCTGAGCTTATGCGCGGTCACGTTCTCCGCACCGAAGATGCTATCATAAAGCGCAAAGATGGCGGCTTCGTCTAACGGTTGGTTGGTGGTCTGGATCTCGATCTTGTAATCGTCGGCTTGCAAGGTCTCACGCTGAATTTCAAATTCTGCGCGGGCGATGGAACGCACATACAGCGGCCCTAACGCCAGGAAGGCGGCCACCAGCCCAATCGCCAGCAAAAGCACCCCCATGCGCGGGGTTTCCCGGCGCAGACGACGCAACGCGACTTCAAACAGCATGGCTCTGGCTCCTCTCACTCATCGGTTATTCTCCCGGTTGGCGCAAGGACTGGTTGGTGGTCAAGCGGCGGACGAGGGCCGAACTGACACCCAGTTGCAAGAACAATAGCGCGATCACCCCGCCGATGTAGGCCAGCAGGAGCAATGGTTCGACCTGCACCAGAAGCGGCGGAGTCAGGCTTTCGCCTGTCGTGCTGAAGGACAAGACCGGCGCAACCTGGGTACTGAGGAGTAACCCGATCCCGACACCGAGCAAGATCGACACCAAAATCACTAACCCCTGCTCTACCGCCATGCTGGCGACCACCCGCCGCGTGGAAAAGCCGAGTGCGCGTAAGACGGCAAAATCGGTCTTGCGGGCCTGCACGTTGAGGCTGGCATAGGTCAACAGGCTGACGACGCTCAACACGAAGCCGACGAACGACGACAAGAACAACAGGCCGATCAACCCGACGGCCAGCAGATCAGTCTGGATGGTGTTCAGCACCGAGTCAAACCGCTGGATGGACTCGATCTCCAGGGCAGGATCATCGAACAATTGCAGATCAGTCACCAATGGTTCGATGGCGTCACGGTCAGTCAACCGTACCCAGGTCTCGCGCTGGCCGACATCAGAAGGAAACGGCTGGCGGTTGAGCATGTAATGCAAGGGCGCGGCTTCCGTCACGATGAAGTGGGAACGGGCATCGTAGAGCGACGGATAGTAGCGGTTGATCTGCCCTACCTGGAACCACACCACCTGCTGGCTGAAGAACAGGCGGAAGGTCTGGCCGACGCTGAGGTTATTATCCTGGGCGAAGGATTGACTGACAATGGCAGGGATACCGTTGATCGTCGTGTCATCGGCCTGGGCGGTTTCAATCGTGGGGTCTTCGGTGGTGTAGATCGCCGGGTAATTGTACAGCGTGCCGAGCTGAGCGTCATCGGTCTGTTGCGTCCAGCCGATGCGTAGACTTTGCGCCCGTAACTCAGGGTCAACGTCTTCGAACGGGTTGCGGGGCACCGGCACTTCAAGTGCGCCGCGCCCGTTGACGAACGACCATTCTTGCGTCTGCGTCAGCCAATCCACCGGGGACGAGTCCCCCTCAACGTCGATCAGGGTCATATCCCGCAGGAACAGATTAGGACTGAAGACGAAACTACTGCCGAAGCCGGACGCCGCCACGCGGATTACAACCCCTTCAAAACGGGCACCACGCCGCAGGTCGTCCGCGATGGTCGTCAGATCGGCCTGCATCGAGAGCCAACCGCCCGCCGGATACTCTGCAATCGATGTGTAATCCGTGAAGGGTGGCGGCATTTCGCCCTGGGGTGTTTCCGGTTGTTGCGAAGACACGTAATCCAGAAAATCTGTTCCATCCGGCACGAGTGGTACGATAAAGATCTCGCTATTAGTAGCCCGGAAGCGCAGATTGACCGTCAGCGAGTCACCCAACAGTTGGAATGGGTGAACTTGTGGTTCTCCGCTTATAATGCCGAAGCCGGCGACGACATCATGATATAAGCCCTGTACTTCGATGGTGGCGACATCTGGCGGCAGGGCCACGCCGACTGCATCGGGCAGGCCCTCCGCCGGTGGCGGGATGATCGCGCCCAGGTCAGATCGCCAATCGACAGCATCGGGCAAGGTGGCGGCATTGACCGCCAGCAGGTCGGCGGTTTCCAGGCCGAAGCTCTGTAGCGCGGTGGAGACATCATCCAGGCGGAGGACTTCCGCTGTGGCGGTGTCCGCATCCCCTAGCACATCGGAAAGACGCGCATCCGGGGTGTCGGCATCATATTCGATCACAAGATCCCCGCCGACGCGGTAACGGGCCTGGTCGATCTGGCTCTGGACGACCGACCGCTGGAAGCTGACCGCGAACCAGCCGATGCTAATTGCCAGGGCCAATAAGAACGTGATCCGCCCGTAGTGGATCGGCTCGCGGCTGACCTGTAAGCTGGCGATCACCGGGGCTAATGCCTGCCGGCGATAGAAAAAGCGGGCGGCGGCGTTCATCACCGCCGGGAAGATCCGTAAGGAGACACTGCCCAGCGCGAACACCAACAACGTCGGCACCAGCAACAGAAGCGGATCGGTCTGTAGCTCTCCGGCGGCATTCTCTTCGATCAACGACCCCTGCCCCAACAATTGCACCATCGCCCCCAGGCCAATCACCAGCAGGATGATGTCGAGGTAATACTTCTGCCACCACACCGGCCCCTGCCGCCGGTTGGCATACCCCGCCGTCAGCACCAGCGGCGTGCGTAAGACCGGGATCAAGGTGCCGACGAGTGCGATCAAGGCGGCGAAGGACGCCAGCCCCGCCGCCCAATAAGCGGCAGAGTCAATCGTCAATGGGATCGTACCGACATCGGTAAAGATGGGCAACAAGAGCAAGAGCACCAGCCGGGCCAGGGTCGGCGCGGCCAGGGTCGCCAGCAAGCAGATAATGGCCGTCTCTACCGTGCGGAGGAGCAGGATCTGCCGGTCGCGCACACCGCGACTCTTCAACATGCTGATCTCGCGCCGTTCCCCCCGGCGGACGAGGGCACCCATCACCACCAGGAAGAAGATCACCAGTGCGCCCAGTTGGAGCAAGAACAGGTTGAACGGTGCCCGCAAGACGCCGATCTCGTCCTGATAATTCCCTAGCACAGACGATAAATTGGTCTGGTAGATCAAGGTGACATCATCCCCCGCCGCTTGTGCCAGGGCTTCTTCCAGGGTTCGTTCCAGGCCGTTGAGGACGTCACGGGCGGAGTCAATCACCTGGAAGCGTAGCTGACTGTGGTCGAACAGCACGCGCCAGCCGGTCTGGGCGCGGGCGGCGGGCAGATATTGCGCCAGGGCTTCTTCCAGCGTGGCCCGCGTGGTGAAGACGTTTGTTTCCAGCCCATCGCCGCTGTTATCAATGCGGATGGGTGATGGTGCCATCCAGTAGGGATCTTGCGGATCATCGACGGTGAACGTGCCGACGACTTCCGCCGTAAACGGGACACTGGTCTCCCAACCGCGTTGTTCCAACGTCAACGACTCGCCAACGGTCAGATCCAGCGCATCCGCGACCTGGGCCAAGAGGACAATCTCGACGGCAGAGCCGTTATCAGCCGGCCACCGTCCACTGGTTAAAGACGCATGATCGGCCAGTTGATCGTATTCCGCCAACCGCAAGTTCACATTAGGCAGTTCTTCCCCGGCCTGGAGCGCAAAAAGCGTCACACTCTCTGCCCAGGGTACCGGGTTAGATTGCCAGCCAGGGAAAGCCGCAAAGGCGGAATCCAGCACTTGCTGAACCTGAGCGTCATAGGCGGCCCGGTAAGGCGTCAGCGCGACTTCTTCCACGCGCACACCAACCCGCAAGAACAGATGCACTTCATCGGCGGGGCGTTGGTTGATGCGTTGTTCCATACTGACCTGGGAGATCGCGTTGGTGTATAGCGGGGCACTCGCGCCGATGATGGCGGCCAACAAGACCCCGACGATAATCGTCAGGATCGACCGCCAACGGGCGACCAGGCGGCGAACTGCCAGCCGCACAAACCACCCTCCCGGCAAAATATCCAGCAGTCTCATAAGCATTTGTCCTGCGGAATGCGATCAATTATTAAATGTTGATATTCTACCAGCCAATTGTGGAGAATTTGTGGAGCGTAGAAACAGGGCACAACTTGCGTCTGCTGTGCCCTGAACACTTGCTATGTTTAGAACGTCTGGTCGTCTTCTGCCATTTGCTTGAGCATGGGCGGCACGTCGAACCGCTCTCCATAGGCAGAGGCCAACGCCTGCGCCCGCTCTACAAAGGCTTTGACGCCATAAGCATTGATGAACTGAAGCGTCCCACCGTGGAATGGTGCATAGCCCCAGCCGAAGATACTGCCCAGGTTGGCATCCGGCACAGACGTAAGAACGCCCTCTTCCATACAACGGACGGTCTCAATCGACTGGATGAACATCAGCCGGTCGATCATTTCCGCCTGGGACATCTGCTCGTCACTCAGCGGGAAGTGATCCGGCAGTTCTTCCCACAGATGCTTGCCGCCGTTGTACTCGTAGAAGCCAGCCCCCCCGGCACGACCGGCCCGACCGAGTTCCAGCATTTTGTTGATGACAGGCATAGCCGGATGCTCGACAATAGGCTTACCCTCCGCTTTGAGATCGGCGCGGGTTTGCTTGTCAATGTGACTGACCAACTTAAGCGACACTTCATCGAGCAAGGCCAGCGGACCGACCGGCATCCCGGCTTGAATCCCGGCCATCTCGATGCTCTGGGGGTGCTGGCCTTCGTTGAGCATGGCCGCGCCCTCTTGCACCCAGGTGCTGAACACCCGTGAGGTATAAAAGCCCCGGCTGTCGTTGACGACAATCGGCACTTTGTTGATCGCCAGCACATAATCGAAGGCTTTCGCCAGCGTCTCATCGCTGGTCTTTTCGCCCAGGATGATCTCGACCAGTTGCATCTTTTCCACCGGGGAGAAGAAATGCAGGCCGATGAATTTCTCTGGCCGTTGGGAGGCACTCGCCAACCCGGTGATGGGAAGCGTGGATGTGTTGGACGCGAAGACGCCCGCCGGGTTCATGGCGGCTTCCGCCAGGCCGGTGACTTTGGCCTTTAGGTCACGGTCTTCGAACACTGCTTCGATGATGAGGTCGCACCCATCCAGCAGATCGTAATTATCGGTAGCGGTGATGCGATCCATAACGGCGTCCATCTCCGCCTGGGTCATGCGCCCACGTTTGACACGTTTCGCCAGAATACCCGCGATCTTCTCTTTACCGGCGTCTGCACTTTCCTGGGAGGCGTCAGTCATTACGACTGTCATGCCAGCATAAGCCGAGACATAGGCGATGCCATGCCCCATCATGCCGGCCCCTAGCACGCCGACTTTTTCCGTCGTCTGCGGCGGGACGCCATCCGGACGGCTGGCCCCCTTCTTGATCTCGTTCAGGTTGAACCAGAAGGCATTAATCATGTTCTGCGATACCTGCCCGGAAGCCAACCGAGCGAAATAACGCGATTCGATGCGGCTAGCGGTCGCAAAATCAACCAGTGATCCCTCCACCGCCGCCGCCATGATGGCATGTGGCGCGGGATAATTGCCTTTGGTCTCCTGGCGCATATAAGCCGGGGCGACGGCCAACATCTGCGCGATCTTGGGACTGTGCGGGTTGCCACCGGGGATGCGGTAACGCTTGACGGCATCCCAGGGGGCCTGGGCCGCTGGATTTTCCGTGATCCAGGTGCGGGCCTGCGCCATCAGATCCTCCGGGGTATCAGCAACCGCGTGGATCATCCCGGCTTCCAGGGCTTGGGCGGGGGTGTACTTCTTATTCTGCACCAGCCATTCCAGCGATGCTTCCAACCCGATGATGCGTACCGTCCGGGCGACGCCCCCGGCACCGGGCAGTAAGCCCAACCCGACCTCCGGGAAGCCGAACTTGATGCGGTCGTCGTTCAACGCGATGCGATGATGGCAGGCCAGAGCCAATTCCAACCCACCACCTAGCGCGGTGCCTGTCAGCGCGGCGACAACCGGCTTACCGAGTGTCTCTAACCGGCGGAACACGGCCTTGAGATGCTCCGAGCCTTGGAATTGTGTTGCCGGGTCGGTCTCGGCGAACATGCTGTCAATATCTGCCCCGGCCAACCACAACTTCTTGGCGGATGTGATGATGACACCGGTAAGGTCGGTCTCGGCTTCGAGCTTGCCAATCGCCCCGGCTAAGGCGTCTACAAACTCGGCGTTGATGACGTTGGCCGACCGATCCGGCAGATCCATCGTTAAGGTGACGATACCTTGTGCGTCTTTGTTATAGTGAATAGCCATTGGTCAATCGTTTCCTCCGTTTTGACTTATATACGCTCGATGATGGTGGCGATGCCCATACCGCCGCCCACACACAGCGTCACCAGGCCAGTCTGGGAGTCGGTGCGTTCCATCTCATCCAGCAGAGTACCGAGCAACATCGCGCCGGTCGCGCCGAGGGGATGGCCCATCGCAATCGCGCCGCCGTTCACGTTGATGATCTCATCATCCTGAATGCCCATATCACGCATGAAGCGCAAGACCACACTGGCAAAGGCTTCGTTGACTTCAAACAGATCAATATCACTGACGGTCATGCCGGCCTTTTTGAGGGCTTTCTTGCTGGCGGGGGCCGGGCCGGTCAGCATGATGACCGGATCAGTGCCGACAAGGGCGGTGGCAAGCACCCGCGCACGCGGTTTGAGGCCCATCGTCTCGCCCATCTCCCGGTTGGCGACCATGACCAGCGCGGCACCATCGACGATGCCGGAGGAATTACCGGCGGTATGAATGTGGTTGATCTTCTCGATCTGCGGGTATTTCTGCTGGGCGACGAAATCATACCCCATCGCGCCCATCGCTTCGAAGGCGGGTTTGAGGTTGCCCAATGCTTCCATCGTGGTATCAGGCCGGATGTACGCATCTTTTTCCAGGATGGTGAGGCCGCTCATGTCTTTGACCGGGACGACCGAACGGTCGAAGTAGCCGTTATCCCGCGCATGGGTGGCCCGTTGCTGAGAACGAAGCGCGAAGCGGTCAACATCATCGCGGGTAAAGCCTTCGATGGTGGCGATGAGATCTGCACCGATGCCCTGGGGGACGAACGATGTCTCGTAGTTGGTCTCCGGGTCGGTCGCCATCGCGCCGCCATCGGATCCCATCGGCACCCGCGACATGCTCTCTACCCCACCGGCGATGACCAGATCTTCCCAGCCGGAGGCGACCTTCTGGGCGGCGATATTGACGGCCTCTAAGCCGGACGCACAAAAGCGGTTGAGTTGTACACCGGGCACATCCAGGTGCCAGCCGGCTTTTTGGGCGGCGATCTTGGCGATGTCGGTGCCTTGCTCGCCGATGGGCGTCACACAACCGAGCACCACATCATCGACTTTGGCGGTATCAAGCTCGGTGCGGGCTTCCATCTCGTGCATTAAGTTGGTGACGAGATCAATCGGCTTGACTTCGTGTAATTCGCCACCGGCTTTGCCTTTGGCTCGCGGCGTGCGGAGCGTCTCGTAGATCAGGGCTTCTGCGGGCATACGATACAATTACCTTTCACTTTTGATTTAGCAGGATGAACTTTAATTAGATACTTTGAGGTGAGCTTAACTCACTTATTTTGAGAAATCAAGCACTTTTAACGCGCAATCAATCTTATAATCGCCCTATAAGTGAGCGGTACATTATTTTCATTTTTGAGACAAGCCGTTATCATGTGATGAGATTATAAAAGTCATCGACAGAACGAATGCAAATTATGCCAACATCAAAACGCACGCCTAAGGCTAAACAGACGGAACAGCACGTCCGGCAGGTCGCCGGGATGTTATTCAGCGAAAAAGGTTATGAGGAGACGACCACGCGGGAAATCGCGGAATGCGCCCAGGTCTCAGAAGGGACGGTGTTCAAATACTTCCCGACCAAGTTAGATTTACTGGCGGCGGTGATGCACGACTTCTTCGACCGGGTGTGGATCGCCAGCGAAAAAGCCGTCCGGCAGACTGACGACCCGTACCAGCAATTACGGGCCTTCGTGCGGGAGTATTTGCGGTTTGCGGCGGATGAATGGCATCTGGCGCGGATCATCGTGCAGTATGGGCGGTATGGTAGCGATGAAGCATTTGTGACGCAATTTTACCAGTATAACCGGCATTACAGCGCGATCCTCACCGGCATCCTTGAGGCGTTGAAGGCGACAGGCCGCATCCGGGCTTCTACCCCTGTCCCGTTGATCCGTGATATGCTCTTTGGCAGTGTGGAGCATTTCGCCATGCGCCACTTCCCGGATAAACGGCCCTACGATATAGACCGTTACCTGGATCAACTGCTTGACTTGATCGCGTTTGGATTATCGACCGGCTGGCGGCAAGAACCCTGACGGCAGGGCTGAAGTCGCGACACATCCAGCCTGAGAGACGAATGTATGATAAAAACCAAGCTGAAAAGGAAAACTGGTATGCGCTTTGTATTGCTCTGTGTGTTGGTGTTGCTAATTATCGTGCCGGGTTACGCGCAGGATGATGATCCAGCCGACTTGCCCTTACTGCCGGAAGCGCGGCACGTTGGCACGATGTTTTACGGCGGGAACGCGCCACCGCTCGACCACTACCAGCCGCGTATTGATGAAGCCACCGCCAGCGGCATGAACGCCTTCAGCCTTTATCTTGATTGGCCGGTGCTAGAGCCATCCGAAGGCACTTATGATTTCATTGAATTGCAAGAAAGCCTGACGTGGGCACAGGCGCATGGCTTGAGCACCTTTGCCAACATCACGTTGATCGACATCGAAGAACTTGTCATGCCGCCGGAATTCCTGGCAGATGGCGGTGCTTTGCAATTCGCCGATGGCATTGGTTTTACCGATCCAGATTTTACCGCACGCTTTTTGTCTCTGCTGGATGACCTGGTGCCCCTGCTGGTTGATTCTGGTGTGTTTTATCTCGGTGTGGGCAATGAGGTGGACGGCTGGCTGAATGAGAACCCGGATCAACTGGATGCGTATCTGATTTTTGTCGAAACTGTGCGCGATCACGTCCGGGGCATCGCGCCGGATCTGGCCGTTGGCATCACCGTCACCGGCAATGTGCCGTTATACGATCCGGCCTATCTGGAAAACTTTTACCCGGTGACCGATGTGGTATCGGCCAACATCTACGGGATTGATATAAACGACTTCACGGTGACCAACCGGGCAGAGACTATCGAACTTTTAGAGCAATTTATAGCCGCCTTTGAAGGCCGACCGATTGTAATTCCAGAGTTAGGGTGCAATTCAGCCGAATCAATGGAAAGTAACCTGACCTTACAACGGGACTGCTTCGAGACGATGTTCGATGTGCTGGCCGACCACCCCAACGTGCGATTTGTGACTGTGTTCACGTTCCACGATTTCGAAGACGAGACCTGCCAGATCATCCAGGAATTCTTTGGTTATGAATCAGCAGAGGATTTCGAAACAATCTTCGACCAGCGCGTGGCAGATTATCTATGTACGTTGGGGATCGTCAACGCTGATGGCACCCCCAAGCCAGCCTTTGACGCATTCCTGGCGGGGATTGCGGAGCTGGTACCAGCGGAAGCGATGCCCTGATATTGTCCCCGACAAACGTCTCGTCAACCCGCCAGAAGTGGATGCAGGCCGACATAACAAAGCACCTTGCAACACTGAGCATTTGGTGAAAAAAGCAAGCACACCCTGCCAGTTGGTGCTATAAACTAAACGCCTATTATAAAAAAGATTTGCTTCCACGCCTACAAGAAGACAATTGGAGACTGAATCTGTGACGACACCTGCCGTCTCAAATCAAGATGAACATACTAAGCTCAAGAAAGAGTTGGGCTTATTCGACGTGTACGCGATCTGCACTGGCGCGATGTTCAGCTCCGGCTTTTTCCTTCTGCCGGGGTTGGCCGCCGACCAGACGGGTGGTTCGGTCGCGCTGGCGTATTTAATCGCGGGCATTTTAATGCTTCCGGCCATGTTCAGCATGGCAGAACTGGCGACAGCCATGCCGCGTGCCGGTGGCGATTATTACTTTCTGGATCGTGCGATGGGGCCGCTGGTGGGCACCGTCGGCGGGACGGGAACCTACCTGGCATTGACGCTCAAAAGTGCCTTCGCGCTCATCGGTATGGGGGCTTACATCGGGTTATTTTTCAATGTGAACATTCAAGTTCTGGCCGTCGTGCTGACGCTGGCCTTTGCCCTCCTCAATATCTTCGGCGCGAAGGAGACAACCGGCCTTCAACGTCTGCTGATTATCGTGCTGGTCTCTGTGATGTCTGTGTTTATCGGCAGTGGGATCGTTGAGATCCTCAACCCGGAAATACCAACCAACATGCGGGGAAGTTTTGATCCCTTCCTGACGGATGGCATCGCCGGATTACTAGGGACGGTCGGGTTTGTGTTCGTCTCTTACGCTGGCTTAACGAAGATCGCCAGCGTCAGCGAAGAGGTCAAAGATCCGGGCCGCAATATCCCGCTGGGGATGATGCTCTCGATTATCTCCACCACCGCGATTTACGTCATCGGCATTGTGGTGATGATGGCCGTGATACCAATCGAATCGTTCGAAGCCAGCTTGACGCCGGTGGCCGATGCGGCGGAAGGTGCGCTTGGCTGGTTGCCGGGTGACCTGGGGCTGTTGCTGGTGGTGGCTTCCGCAGTGGCGGCCTTCGCCTCTACCGGGAATGCTGGCATCCTGGCGGCGTCACGTTATCCGCTGGCGATGGGCCGTGACCGGTTGGTGCCCAATGCCTTTGCCAGCGTCAACCCGCGCACCAATACGCCGGTATTTTCGATCATCTTCACATCGTCCTTGATGATCTTTGCGATCCTCGCGCTGGATGAAGAGTCGATTGCAAAGGTCGCCAGTACGTTCCAGTTGATTATCTTCATGCTGGTGAACTTCGCGGTGATCGTCATGCGGCAGAGCAAAATCGAGTTCTACGACCCGATCTATAAATCGCCGCTATATCCCTGGATGCAAATTAGCGGCATCATGGCATCGCTGTTCCTGCTGTCGTACATCGGGACGGATGCACTGGTGTTGACGATGGTGGTGGTTTCGCTCTCGGTCGCGTGGTACTTCATCTATGCCAATAGCAAGGTGGTGCGTCATGGGGCCATCTTCCACTGGTTCGCCCGGTTGGGGGAAAAGCGTTATAGCGGCCTGGAAGACGAACTCCACGAAATCCTGCGGGAAAAAGGCATCCGGGCAGAAGACCCCTTCGATGAAGTGGTCACACGGGCCGCGATTATCGACCTGGAGCATGAGACGACGCTGGTCGATGTGGTTCGGCAGGCGACTCACCTGTTCACGCTGAATAACCCACACCTCGATGAAGATCATATGGTGGGTGATTTCATCAAAAGCACCGGCGAGAGTTATACACTGGTGGAGCAATGCGCCACCATGCCGAACCTGCGGTTGGGCAACATCGAACATACCGAAATGGTGATCGTCCGGGCGCGGCAAGGCATTATGGTCGATCATGACAACGACGACCAAACCGAGCGCATGTGTGTTAAGGCGTTCTTCTTTGTGATCAGCCCGGATGAGAAACCGGGCCAACATCTGCGGATTCTGGCGCAGTTGATTAATCACATTGAGACGGACGATTTCGCACGCATGTGGGAAGTGGCATCTGACGAGCAAGAGATGAAAGAGATCTTACTCGTCAGTGAACGTATGTTAACCCTGTGGATCAGCAAAAAGACTCGTACCACCCGTTTGATCGACCAGCCCCTGAGCCAATTACAGATGCCACAAGGCACGCTGGTCGCGCTCATCCGGCGGGAAGACGATGTGTTGATCCCGCGTGGCTCGACCACCCTGGAGGATGGCGACCGGATCACCATCATTGGCAATCCGGAAGACATCCAGTGGTTGTTTGAAGAATACGTGGGCGAGCATCGAAGCGAGACGCCCGCCACGAACGACTGAGTTAGAACAAGCCCACGATGTTCCCGTCGTCATCAATGTCAACGTTCATGGCGGCGGGCTGGCGACCTAAGCCCGGCATCGTGCGGACATCACCACACAACGGATAGATGAAACCCGCGCCGACTGACGCTCTCACCTCTGTGATGGGGATGGTAAAGCCGGTTGGCGCACCTTTTAGCTTAGGATCTGTACTGAAGCTGAGATGAGTCTTCGCCATGCAAATCGGTAGATCGGTCAGGCCGTCGGCCTCAAACTGAGCGATCTGTTTTTCCGCTTTGGCGGTGTACTCTACGCCATCCGCCCGGTAGATTTCGCGGGCAATCGTCTCGATCTTCTGCTTGATCGGCTGGTCTAGGTCATACAGATATTGGAAGTCGCTTTCGGCATCGGCGGCGGAAACGACCATCTCGGCCAGTTCAATCGCCCCGGCCCCGCCATTGGCCCAATGATCCGCCACCGCGACACCATAGGCTCCGTTTTCCTCTGCAATCCGGCGGATAACGTCGATCTCGGCGGCGGTATCGGCACTGAATTTGTTGATCGCCACTAGCGGCGTGACGCCGAACTTACGCAGATTTTCCAAATGGCGGATCATGTTGGTGGCCCCGGCTTCGACATCGGCTGTGTTTTGCTCGGTCAGGCCGGGGGGCAGTGGCTTGCCGGGGATGATCTTGTAATTCCCGCTATGGGCTTTTAAGGCCCGGATGGTGACGACCAGCACCGCCGCATCCGCCCGCAGGCCACCTGCCCGGCACTTGATGTTGAAGAACTTCTCCGCGCCAATATCTGCACCAAATCCAGACTCCGTGATGACATAATCGGCCAGCTTCAAGCCGATCATATCGGCCAACACAGACGAATTGCCATGTGCGATATTGGCAAACGGCCCGGCGTGGACAATGGCCGGTGTGTTTTCCAACGTCTGGAGCAAGTTCGGCTTGATGGTATCCCGCATCAAGACGGTGGCAGCACCCGCCGCGCCCAGGTCTTCCGCTGTGATCGGTTGCTTGTCACGGGTGTAGGCGACGATCATGCGCCCGATGCGCTGGCGCAGGTCGCGTAGCGATGTGGTCAACGCCAGGATCGCCATTAGTTCAGAGGCAACCGTGATGTCAAAGCCGGTTTGACGCGGCACGCCATCCCCACGCCCGCCTAACCCGATGATGACATTGCGTAACGCCCGGTCATTCAAATCCACCACCCGCCGCCAGGGGATATTGTGAATGTCCAGGTTAAGCGCGTTGCCGTGATGAATGTGAGCGTCGAGCATGGCGGCGATCAAATTATGAGCCGCGCTGATGGCATGAATGTCGCCGGTCAGATGCAGGTTGAACGCTTCCATCGGCACGACTTGGCTATATCCGCCGCCAGCGGCCCCACCCTTGATGCCGAAGGTCGGCCCCTGGGAGGGTTGCCGCAAGGTGATGACAGCCTGCTTGTTGATGTGCTTCATCGCCTGGCCCAGGCCGACGGTGGTGGTGGATTTTCCCTCACCGAGCGGTGTCGGCGTGATGGCGGTCACATCAATGTACTTGCCGTCAGGCCGGTCTTTTAGCCGCTTGAGCACCCCCAGGTCAATCTTGGCGATGTGCTTGCCGTATTGTTCTAACTCGGTGTCCGGTTCCAGGCCGAGTGCTTGCGCGATCTGGGTGATCGGTTGTAATTTTGCTTGTTGGGCAATTGCGAGATCGGATAACATAGAAAGTCCTTTTTGTCATGATTGTCGTTTTCCAGAAGATACCACGCCAGTCAGAATCTCCCCAGTGACGGTCATCATGGAATATGGGAAAAATCGACAGCCAGCGCGCACAAGACACCACAACCTGGAACCCTCAGTTTGACCCCCAGCATAATGCGCTAGCTAGCGCATGGCAAGCCGATTGATCCCTGTTACGATGAGCGAAATAGTAAAAAAGGAGAAGCAATGTTTTTTCACAGTTGGTCTGGCATTCTTCAGGTGGCATTATCCGCCGTATTAATCTACATCGTGCTAATTGTTTTGCTTCGCACATCGGGCAAGCGCACACTGTCTAAAATGAATATGTTCGATTTCATCATTACAATCGCATTAGGTTCTACCTTCGCCTCGATCATTACCAGTAAGAGTCTCGCCCTGATAGAGGGTATCGTTGCAGTGGTTCTTCTCATTTATATGCAGTATGCCGTCTCGTGGTTGGCCGTGCGTTTTAAGAGCTTTCAAGAATTGATTAAAGGGCATCCGCGCTTGCTCTATTACAACAACGAGTTCATTGAAAAAGCATTAAAGGACGAACGGGTTTCCAAAGAAGATGTTTATATGGTGATCCGGTCGAGTGGCTACGCCACCCTGGAAGAAGTTTACGCGGTAGTGTTGGAAACCGACGGCAGTTTAAGCACCATACCAGTTTCGGAAGCCGAAGTTAACACAATCCATCCGATCGAGAAGGAGCAACAGGTACCTAACCTGAGATAACTACACGGTGCCGTCGGTTCGTTCTTTCAGTTGCCGCAGGACGACCTCCTCACCATCAAGGACTTCGCTCACCACATCATCGACGGTCCGCCGCGCACCACGCCCCATCCACTGGTGAAGTTGTCGATCTGAATGCCGGCTGGTGAGGGCATCCCTGGCCGGGCGAGATAGCGTATCGACATCGGCGACTTTAGCCGGGTGATTATCAGCCAGGCCCAGGATCTCCGCCGCCTGATCATCGAGATCAACGGCGACCAGGATACGCGCCAGGCCGACCAATGTTTCCAGCATCACCGGTACCACGTTGATCGCCTCTAGCTCGCGCACCGCCTGATAGAATAACGGCCCGGCGGCTTTCAAATCATCGTCCAGCAGATTGACGAAGGCCAGGTTATTTTTGATGACCGCCGACCCCCATAGGTCACCGATCTGACGGAAAATGGTTATCGCTTCCTGGTAATGGATGCGGGCGGAGTCATAATCATCCTGGGTAGCGGCGAAAACACCCAGCGCATTAACGGTACGGGCGACGCCATAGCGATCCCCCAAGGCCCGTGCGATTGCCATCGCCTCTTTGATGTAAACCCGCCCCCGGTCGATCTCGCCTTGTTGGTAGCGTAACTTGCCCAGGCTCCGCAGGGTGAGCGCACGAGTCGCCCTGTCAGATAGTCTTTCCGTCAATGCCAGGCTCTCATCCAGGTACCGCTGGGCCGCCTCATAATCACTGGTGTTGGTCTTGAGTTCACCCAGATGGCCGAGCGTGCGGGCCAACCCGGCCTCATCATTCGCTTGCCGGGCATAGGCGATGCTGGCGTTAAAGGCTTCGTCCGCCGCCGGATAATCCCCGCGCTTGACGTGCAAAACCCCCATCTGTTGCAAGATGCGGGCTAACTGGGCGGCATCCGCCAATGGGAGCGCGTCGTTATAGGCCGCTTCGAACAACATCTGGGCGCGGTCATAATTGGTGACACCTAGATGGGCCTCACCGAGTTGGGATGTCAGCCGGATGCGCTGTTGTTTACGCGCAACCGTGCCATCATCCGGCAAGAGGATCAGAGTGCGGTTGAACAGACGGATGGCCTCCTGATACGTACTGCGCTGAAGTTGATGCTCCCCGGCGATCACCGTGTAGTATGCTTCTTTGGCCGGTTCTTCCGCATTGGCCCAATGATACGCCAGCACGAAAGCACGTTCCGTCTGGTTTGGGTAGAGGTGTTCGATTGCTTCCGCCACCCGGCGATGCGCCTGCCGCCGTTCCTCCGGTTGATTATCTAGCAGGAGGGTCTCCCGCAATTTGTCATGGGTGAACCGCCAGCGGTCATCCTGCACTTCTAACACGCTGGCCTCCGCACAGACGGCCAGCCAACGATCCAGCGAGTCGGTCTCATCCAGATAGCGTAACAGTGCCAGATCTAGCTCACGGCCATTGGCCGCCGCCAGATGTAACAGCGGTTGGTCTGCGGCAGGTACCTGATTCAAACGATGGCGGATCACCTGCTGGATGCCGCCGGCGAAGACTGTCTCCGGCAATGTGATATAGGCGACTTGATCCAGTTCATCGACTTCTTCCGCCAGGGTGCGGATGACTTCCACCAGGAAGAGGGTGTTACCTTCGGTCTGCCGGTGTAAAAATTCCACCACTGGCGGGCTGGCGGCTGGCTCACCCAGGATGGCGGCACTCAAGCGGGCAACTTCTTGTTGATCCAACCGTTGCAATGGCAAGACACGCGCACCGGGTAATTCCGCCGGGAGTCCCGGTCGATCATCGTCACGGTAGGTGCCGATAATCATCAACGGCAGGGTATCAATGATGTTGATGAGGGGGCGTAGCGGCTCCAGGCTTTCTTGTGACCATTGCAGGTCTTCCATGATGAGCAGGATAGGCCGGGCTACTGCCTGGAACAACTCTGTGATGGCACCGTTCAGCCGTTGCTGACGTTCTTGCCCGCTGATGTCGCTGAGAGGTGGCACCTCACGGCCCAGGAAGGCCCCAATATCGGTGACGATTTCGCTGAAGATTGCCACATCAACATCTGAAATATGATGGAGCAAGAGCAAATGCCGGATGACATCGCGCCATAACTGGTAAGGTAAACCGGCGGATGCGACCGCCTGCCCGCGCAAGACCAGGACATTTTCGACTAATGCGCTGGTTCGCACCTCATCGACCAGGCGCGATTTACCTACGCCGGATTCCCCGCCGATGAGCCAGGCCGTCCCGCGCCCGTCTTTGGCATGATTGAGCGCACCCAACAACGACGCCATCTCCGGCTCTCGCCCGACAAATTCCGCACTTTGCAGAAAGCTCTCCCGGATGGATGGCGGCTCGTACAGGATGGATGTCCCGCTGGCATCGGCCAGGGCGTGCATGGTTTCCTGGGCGGATCCATAACGATCTCTGGGATCTTTTTCCAGCAAGGTAGCCAGCACGCCCTGGATCTCCAGGCGGACATCAACCTGACTCACATCCGGTGTGAAGTAAGCGATCTGGGTGAGCAGAGCCTGAACGGTACGGGTATCGAACGGGTGTTGGCCGGTGAAAATCTCATAGGCGATCACCCCGACGGCATGGAGATCGGTAGCCGGGCTAGCCCCCTGCCCGGATAAAATCTCTGGTGCCATGTATGCGACAGTCCCGACCAGGCTTGATGTGTCTTCCAGATGTTCACGGGCTAAGGCCAACCCGAAGTCAAGGACTTTGACTTGATTGTTGTTGACGAGTACATTTTCTGGTTTGAGATCACGGTGGATGATGTTCTTGCGGTGTAGATATGCTAGAGCTTGTAAGAGTTGGATGATGAGCGTAGCCTGGTCTTGTGGATTCCTGTTTTGACTATACGAAGTGATGGTCTGATGCTCTTTGATAAGCTCCATCGTGAAATACGGTTGCCGGTCTTCGTCGAAGCCGTAATCCAACACGCTGATGATATTGGGATGACGCAGAGCGGCCAACACCTTGAACTCACGGGCGAGGGCATAGCGTAGATCGCTGGAGTCATTTCTTGAGTTGAATATCAGGTTATTGCGCGGCGCGGTCACTCGTTTGAGCGCGATCTGATCCCCGGTCAAGCGGTCACCGGCACGGTAGACGGCTCCCATACCGCCCTGGCCGATCTGGCTGAGTAGTTCGTAACGATTGTTAATCACTTCTGTTGTCATGATTTCCTGACCGGCCACCGTAATTCATTGTGAATATGATTATATTGGCTTGTGGCAATTTAACAAAAAGGCTCTTTGGGATCTCGCGTGGTAAGCGAGAAATGTAATGTGTTTCGTTAGGCGAACAAGTGAAAGCCTTCAAGGTCAAGAAAAATGCGTTGAAAGACCCGCCGAACAT
>DAOTTZ010000064.1:0-45751 GCA_034437535.1 Anaerolineae bacterium
TTTCGGTATCATGATAGTGGTCCCTGTTGGTCTGGTTTCAGTTTGGTAACTTAACCTTGCCCAACTTGGACCTCTTTTTCAAGGTTCGCTCAACTTTCGTGAACTACTGAATTTGCCAAGTCACTCTTTTCACCCACCTGAGTAGTTACGATACATGGCGGTTTGGGTTACTGGCTTCTATTTTTCCATTGGGTCTATTTTAACAAATTCTGCGCCGTGTTACCTTTTTTCAGGGGAGTCAGGTCATACTGAAGGAAACTCCTAAATATCGCTCGTGGCTTTCGTCCAGCGTAACCTGAGATCCCGCCCGATGCAATCAATAATCCACTTGACAGCCCGCCGCCAGACACCTATAATGCGACATATCAAAAATGCCACGATAGCTCAGTTGGTAGAGCAACGCACTGAAAATGCGTGGGTCCCCAGTTCGAGTCTGGGTTGTGGCACAGCCCGGCAAACGTTTGTCGGGCTTTTTAATTCCTACGGTTTCCCTATACCCCTAGCGATGTGGGGGCTGTTTCCCCGGTGTGCGTGCTATAATACAGGCATAAGTTGACAAGCGAGTAGAAAGTAACCTGACGATGATCCGATTTACTTCTCGGCTAGTCGCCGTTGCCCTGATCGTCGTCCTCTTAGGTGTGGTGTGGATCGCCAGTGCCCAGGATGACACGATTGAGATCAACCCGGTGGAGAACGGCGAGACGGTAACTGGTACATTCGATGATCGCATCGACGGCCAGCTCCATTTTTTCTTTGGCAGTCGTAACGACTCGGTCACGGTGTTTATGTCTCAGATCGAAGAGACGAGCCTGCTTGACCCGTATCTGGTGTTGCTCGATGTGGAAGGCCGGGTGTTGGCGGCAGATAATGACGGCGGCGAGACGCCTTACTTCTCCGCCTTGATTGAAGATTACACGCTATCCGCCGACGGCCTGTATATCATCCTGGCGACCCATGCCCAGGGCTTGCGGCTTTCGCTGAACGATGTGCTTGGCAATGAAGCGGCCACCGGCTTTGATTACGAATTGACCGTAAGTGGGATCACCACGCCGGAAGATGACGATGCGTTGACCGACTTCGAACCGGCCATCCTGACCGACAGCATCACCGTCGAGATTGACGCCGCACAGGCCGTCGCCTTCGCCCTGGTCGAAGGCGAAGCCGACGAGACGCTGACCCTGGGTACTGAAAGCGCGGATGGAGTCGATACGATCTTGAGTCTGTTCGACCCGGCGGGTGCGCGGGTCGCGATTAACGATGACCGTGACGGCGCGTTGACCTCTGCCATCCAGACGACGCTCGACACTGACGGGATTTACCTGGTGTTGGTGACGGGATATGGGTTTGAAGAAACCACCGACCGCACCTTTGAATGGGGTAACACAGGAAGCATTACCCTGACGCGCTAAACAACTCTGGCGACCTGATACCTTTTATTAAGGTTTGCATTGCACACCCGTCCTGAGTAGACTTAGGGATGGAATGGATGGGGAAAGGTCGTCATGACTCTGGTTTTAGTCGTCGAAGATGATACCAGCTTACAGGTAATTTACGAACACGTCTTGAGCCGAATCGAATGCGAGTATCTGCAAGCGGCCAACGGCAACGAAGCCTTGCAGATACTCGACCAGATCACACCGCAAGTGATCTTCCTGGATATGATGCTCCCACAGATGAATGGCGATGTCATCCTGGAGTATATCGACGCGAACAGCCGCTTACACCAGACGCGCATCGTAATCGTCTCTTCCAATAAGAAATACCAGATGTATGCCAATCATCACAACGAAGTATACTTCGTGCTGAAGCCCATCCGCCCGGCAGAAATTCGAGACTTTGTACTCACCGCCCCCACCCCTTAATCTGCCGCACAAGCTGTTGTACAATCAATAACGGTCATGACATGAGAAGAAAAAGGTCGAACGATGGCGTTTGAATATGAGGCATTGGTCGGGCATTTGCATGTGGTCAGTGGCCGGGCGGTCAGTATGCCCCCGCCGGGGGCCTTGTGTGAAGTCGCGCCGACACGGGCGGCACGCGGGCGTGAGACCGATACGTTCTTCGCGCTGGTCACCCCATCAGGCGATATGACCGCGACAGCCAGCTTTTATAAACGATTGGCGGCCCTGGCGGCAGAGCGATACTTCGCCAGCACCGGCAGTGTGACTGCTGGCCTGCGGGATCTCTTCCAGCATGTCAACCAGCATTTGTATGATTACAACCAGAAACACGATGAAAAACAATATGAAGCGAATCTGATCTGCGGTGTGTTGCGCGGGGCAGATTTGATCGTCGGGCGGGTGGGCGCGTGTGTGGCGATCTACCGACATGGGGGCACCACCCAGAGTATGCCGCATGACCTGGATGACGATGACCAGCTTTACATCGCACCGCTAGGGGTGCAAGCCACGCCCGATATTAAGTTGACACAATTTCGGGCCGCGCATGGGTCACGGTTGGCGTTTGGAGATGCCAACCTGGCCGATTTATCGCTCGGCAAGATCGACAACGCGCTGATTTCAGTCGATGTGGCAACCGCACTGGTCGCATTTAAGGAGCTGGCAAAGCTCCAGATGTCGTTGATGGTCATCGAGTTCGTCCCGCCGGAAGAACCGGTGCCCGAAGCCGTCCCGGTCGCCGAATCCACCGCGCAGATCAGCCCGGCCAGCAAACGTGAGACCGCGCCAGAATCGACCACATCTGACCCGCTACGCAAAGCAGAAAAAGCCATCGAGAAGGAGACGACCCCCAGCACGTTCGAAGTCCTGTATAAGCACGGGCGGCGGATGACGGGACGGATCGCGCTACAGTTATCCAAAGGGCTGGGGGTATTCGGGCGGATGATCGAGCATTACTTCGGGCCGAAGACTGAATCCGAACGGCGATGGCTGGCGTCACCTATCGGCGTTGGCACCGTGTTGATCCTGCCATTTTTCGTGGTGGGCGTGGTGATGGTGTTATCCTTCAGCGGGATTGACGAGACCGAATTCGAGATTTGCCTGCAAGAACTCAACAGCCGGGCGGAGACGGCCCGCAGTCCGGCGATTGTCAACAGTGATCGCCAGCGCATCCTCAACGCCTGGGAATTGGTGCTGGTGAAAGCCGACGACTGTGACGCACTCCGGCTGAATGACCCGCAGGTGAACGCGATCCGGGCGGAAGGACGCGAGATTACCGACCGGATGCAACAGATCACCCGGTTAGAACCAATACTGATTCAGGCGATCCCCCAGGCTCAGCTTACCGAAATTGTAGTGCAAGGCACACAGATCTTCGTGCTGGATTCGGCTAATTCTATCGTCTACCAGATCAGCCTGAACGACGATGGTGTGTCGGTGGCACGTCCGTTTTACGCGATCCGTGATATGCGGCGGGGTGCGAACCTGCCTTATGAGGTGACGCAGATCTTCGACATCGCCTACAACCAATCTTCCAACCGGCTGATGGCACTGAGCGAAAACGGCGTGTTGATCGAATGTGAGATTCGCTTCCTGGAAGATTGTAACGCGACGGTTCTGCTAGGGGTAGAGCGTTGGGGCGACCCGACGGCCATGTTCGCGTGGGAAGGCAACGGGGCATTGTATATCCTGGACGCGACCGCCCAAAATGGTCAGGTCTGGCGGTACGAACGCTCTGGCGGCATTTACGCCTCCGAACAGGGTGAGTATTTTTCCGGCGCGACCAAGCCCACCCTGCGCCAGCCGGTTGACCTGCAAATCGACAGTGATGGGAACATTTACGTGTTGCTGGCCGATGGCACCATCACCAAGCATCGTGGCGGCAACCAGGAGACCTTTCAGTATCAATCCTTCCCGGATGAGCAATCCATCGACAGTGCCCAGGGCTTCTTCGTCAACGATGACGTGACCGCCAAGAGCATTTACATCGCCAGCCAGATGACGCGCACCGTTTATGAGACATCGTTGATCGGCAACTTTAACAACAGTTACCGCACCTTTGACGAAGACCTGTTCACACTGGTGGCCGACGTAGCAGTGGTGACCGACCAGAACCGCGAAGAGATCATCTATGTCATCAGCGGCAACAGTGTGTTCGCCCTGGTAAAGCCGGAATGAGGTTAATCGACCTGCCGACCGGGGCTGGTGACATTCCCCTGTGGGCACGCGATCCATGACGAACAATCGGCTGAATTCCAGGTGATAGTGGGGAAGTTTTTAGCGCACAACGCCTGAGATATTGCCCCAGGCATCAGCCGGGGTGCATCTGGGCTTTCATCTCGCGGGCGGCGTTGGTATACCCCCCGCCGGAGCCATCCACCAGGTGCATCTGCCGCCCGAAATAATCATAGACGATGCAGGTAACCAGCGTGGCCGGGCTGGTGCTGATGCCGTAGTACAGTTGGCCGGCCTGTCGTTCGTCTTCCAGGTAAGCGCGGAGTTGCTCTCGCTGGGAGACATTACCCCCCAGGACCATCCGAAGCACATCGTCAAACTTTTCATGGTCGGTCGCTTCCACCAGATATTGCTTATACTGCCCCCATTGACCGATGCCAAAGCGCATCGCGATCCACGCCTTGAAGGAATTCCAGAGCATCTTACGGAACCGACGCCAACCGTAAGCCTGTTGATGCCGGATGCGCCCTTCTACACTGAGGGCCTTCGGGCTGAAGGCCATACGGAGATCTTGCACCCGGATGGGATGACGCTCCACACTGGAGCCGTAAATCATGTCGATCTGGTCGATGACACGACGATAAATCAGGTCGTCATCTGCCGGGGTCTGGCCGGTCGCCATCACCAGCAGGCTGACGGTCTCATCCCCCCGGCTAGGGATCTCGTTCCAGCGGCATTCCACACCGTGGAAGTCGGCGTCGGGTTCGGTGGCGTCTTCCGGCACGGTGTAACGGGGGTTGGCGTCTTCCGCCTTGAGCAGATCTTCCGCATAACGGATGCCACCGCCGGAAAAAATGGCCTGCTGGAAGTTCTCCGACATTTCCAGCTTGGCGACGCGGATGGTATGCCCGGCCTGTACGACATCGGCCACCGGGATGACCGCGATCCGCAGGTCAAGTTCGAATTGCTGGCGGGCCATCACCCGCGTGCCGACCAGGGCGGCAGTGGCCGCCGGGCGGACTTCCGGCGGCATGAGGATGGTCGCGCCATCCCCGCCGAAGATAAACGGCGTATCGGATTGGCCCATGACGTTGAGTTGGGCGGCGATTGAAGCGGCGGCCACCGCGCACACATCCTTATACCGTCCATCACGGACAGCCTTTGTCGAGCCGCGCACATCGGTCATGACGATGACCCAATCTGCCGGCACCGGATGATAAAAGTCAGCATCCGTCAGTTGACGGATGCTTTGCATGGCGGGCATGGTGGTATAAAAGGTCTGATCCATCGCTTTGATCCTCATGACAGATTTTGACAGATCACTGTACTCGTTGTTGCAGGTCGAGCAGTTGAACCCGTGCCCCTTCTATCGCCAAGTCAACGGTGTTCATCAGTTCGATGCCGAGACTGCTCTGATCGATCAAATTTCCAGCCTCGCAGGCTTCCGCGAAGACCTGCCAGCCATCCCGGAGCAAGCTCAACGCGGTGTTGACCTGAGTGGTCGCATCGCGCAGGCCGGGGATGGTATTTTGTAAGTCATCCGGCACGACCACCGCATCGGGAATGGCTGGTACAGGGTCATTACAGGCCGAGATGTTGTTGGTCGTCTGGGCATCACGCCAATATTGGCGCAGAAGCTCCACCGGCCCGCGTGACTCGGTGATAGTGGTCAAGACATTGGTGAGTTCCCGCACATAAGGTTCGCCCAACACCGGGTCTACGGTCGGCGTCGGGGTGATGCTCGGCGTGGGCGTGGCGGAAGGCGTCACATTGGGCGGCAGGGTGGCCGTCGGCGGATCCGGTTCTTCGGTCGCCTCGATGATTTCAGAGGCCGCAGTATCATCAGATCCCATCATCACCACGTTAATGCCGATCAAGGCGATCAAGCTCACCGTCAACACGGTGGCTAGCCGCCACAAGGCGCGGCCACTGGTGGATTTACGGCTGGCGGTCTTGCCGGTCGTTTGTAAGTCGATCAAACGATTGTAGGTCGCGGCGTTTTCCTCACGGACTAACGCCTCGTCTACCGTCTCATCCGGGGCGGGGGCCAGTTCATCGCGCAGGGCCTGGAACTGACCAAGCGCATAGGTCACGGCTTCCAGCAGGTCTTTGTTCTGCTGGCCGCGTGATTTGGCCTGTTCGGTCTCGTAGACACGGCTCAAGACCGAAATCGACTGGATGGCACCAATTTCACCCAACCAACGGGCAATTTTGACGCGGGTTGGCATCGGTGTGCGGATGTCGTTTAATTGCCCCATCCGCTTCTGGACGGCGGCTTCAAGCTTGCTGGCGCGGTCGTCGTTACTCATAGCGCACTGCGATACCAATCAATCGTGCGGGATAATCCGCTGTCGAAATCCACAACTGGCGCGTAATCTAACAGGTCAATAGCCTTCTGGATGTCGGCGCGAGAGTGTTTGATGTCGCCATCACGCGGGGGGCCGAAGATCGGTTCGATTTGGGTTCCGATCAAATTGTTGATCTTCTCCACCAGGTCTAACAGGTTGATGCGCCCGCCGGTCGCCAGGTTCATGGTGTGGCCGTTGGCATCCGGCGCGGTGGCCGCCAGCAGATTGCCGTGAACGACGTTATCAATGTAGGTAAAATCACGCGATTGGGTGCCGTCACCGTGAATGGTCGGTTGCTCCCCGGCCAGCATGGCAGTGATAAACTTAGGGATGACCGCCGCATACTGCGAATTAGGATCTTGCCGGGCACCGAACACGTTGAAGTAACGCAGGCTGACTGTTTCCAGCCCGTAGCATTCGGTAAAGGCCCTGGCGTAATATTCGCCGGTGAGTTTGGCGACACCATAGGGAGAGATGGGCGCGGGGGGCATGTCTTCGCGCTTGTATTCACCTTCGACTTCGCCATAGGCAGATGATGACGCGGCCACCACCACCCGCTTGACGCCGGTATCCCTGGCCGCAACCAGCACATTCAGCGTGCCATTGACGCAATGCAGGTTGGTTTCCAGCGGATCTTTAACGCTGAGTGGCACCGATGGCAGGGCGGCCTGGTGTAGGACATAATCCGCCCCGGCAAAAATGGGATGTAGTGCCTCTAAATCGGTAATGCTGACGCGATAAAAGGTCAGGTCACCTTCCAGGCTCATCAGATGATCTAGGTTGGATTGCTTGCCGGTCAGCAGGTTATCGACCACGCGCACCGCATGGCCGTCCTGGAGCAACCGTGAGGCGATGTGTGAGCCGATGAACCCGGCCCCGCCGGTTACGACATAGGTTGTACTCATGGCAAATTTTCGTCTCCCCTGGTCAGGTCGTCACCCGCACAAGTATAACATAGATCGTTCTCCGCCGGGATAAGCGTCTCAACGGTATCAACCTGCTGGACGACCCAGCCGGTATCAATGCCGGTGGTGATGAGGCGGGTATCTGCGAAGGCCAACTTCCACCAGATGTAGCCATCGGCTCGCACCGGACCATCAATGACGGTGGCATGTTCGCCGTCTGGCAGGTCAAAGATCACGCGATCGCCCAGACGAGGTTGCAGGCGCAGGTTGAGCGTGGCCTGGAAAGCAGTGTTGATCTCCACCGGGCGGCCCGCCAGCAGACCACGCGAACCGAAGACCGGCGGCACCCGCGCCCAGGCCGGCAAACCCACCGCATCCAACCGTTGCCCACCGGCCCACAACAGTGTCCAGGCGGCGTCATCCTGCCAGATCAAGCGCGGATCGGCATCATAGGGCGCGTCGAAGGCCAGCAGGCGGGTTGCATCTGCCGACCGGACGCTATACACGGCTCCGGTCTGCGTGGTGAAGATGCGCTCAGGCGGTTGGTCAGGCGTCCAGGTGGTGAGACGATCCCCCTGCCGTGAGAAGACGTGAAACAGGTCGTCACCATAATCAACCAGCAGATGCTCCCCCCGGTGGGCGAAGGCCACCCGCCGAAAGTCGGCATCTGCTTCTGTATGGAAAACGAACGACTCGTCTTCCGGGCGAAATACGGTCAGGGTCTGGGCGGGATGTTGGGTCGCGGTCAACGGGCGGCGGTCGAGCGGGTAACGGTTATCAAAGCGCGGGGCGACCACATCCCCGGAAGGCGGGTAATAGGCACCATCCAGCACCGCCCACCGCGCATCCGGGCGGACGTCCCCCGCGACGGTATCCCACACATACCCGGACGGCAGATCATCAACGACCAGCATGAAGCCGACGTAGCGGCCATCAAACACGCGGACGAACGGCACCGCGCCAGCCGTCCCCGGCAGGGACGATAGCCCGCGTAGAACATGCGCGGGTGTGCCATCCAGCAGATTCAACACGGTGATTTGCCAGGAGTCATCAACTGCCAGGCTCTCCCCGAAGGCCAGCCGGGTTTCATCCGGGCTGAAGGGGGCCTGGGCATGAGCCAGAAACGCCCGCGCTGGTAGCGTGCGGTAATCCGCGACCTGCCGGGCGATCAGCGGTTGATTCTGTCGGGTGTCGAAGACCGTCAAGACCGGAGAGGCATCGGGTGGCTCTGTCATATAGGCCAGATACTGGCCACTGGCGGATACACTCACCTGTGAAGCGGGTACTTGCGGCAACCGGAGGGCTTGAAGGGTCTCCCCGGTCGCATCGACCGCGATCAAATCCCCGTCGGCGGGATCTAACAACCAGGCCCGCCAGGATGGATCTACCGGGCCGGCCACCAACACGAGAAACAACAGAAGCCACGACATCAGGTTTCCTTAGGCTAAACAGATGCTTCGCTTTGCCTAACAATCCTATTCCCAGTTGCCGAACACGGCAAGCATCGCATACGCTAGGAATAAGTAGCACAACAAAAAGGGGCAAATTGCGATGAAACAAGTCCGGCGCGTGCTCACGATCACCCTGATCTTAAATTTACTGGTCGCCACTGGCAAAATCATGGTCGGCCTGATGAGTGGGGCGTTGTCAATCACGGCGGACGGGTTTCACTCCTTGATGGACGGTGCCTCGAACGTCGTCGCCATCGTCGCCAGCACGATTGCCGGGCGTCCGCCGGATGACGATCATCCGTATGGGCATGGACGTTATGAACTGCTGGCCGCGTTGATGATCGGCGGGGTGTTGTTGCTGGTCGCGTGGGAAATCGTAGGCGGTGCGGTCAATCGTTTAGCTTCTGGCACCACGCCGAATCTCTCACCGTTGGCCTTCGCGGTGATGATCGGCACGTTGATCGTCAACATCGGCGTGAGTACCTACCAGATCCGGGCGGGCAAACGGTTGAAATCTACCCTGCTACTGGCAGATGCGGCGAACACCCGCGCTGATGTGTTCATCACGCTGTCGGTACTGGTGAGTCTGGTCGGCATCGGCATAACTGGTTGGGCCTGGCTGGACGCGGTGGCCGCGCTGGTGGTGGTCGGGTTGATCGGTCGGGCGGCGTGGCGCATCCTGGCTTCGACCGGGCGTGTGCTGGTCGATACCGCGCCCTATTCCGCCCAGGAATTAACGGCCCCTCTGCATGATTTACCCTGCCGGCCTCAGATCATCCGCGCCCGGAGCCGGGGCACCCGCGATCAACCGCACATCGACATCGACGTGTGCGTGCCAGCCGCCATGACCGCCGAGCAGACCGCCCACATCACGACAGCTATCCGGGGCCGGTTGCGGTCAGCCTTCGGTGCGGTAAAAGAAGTCGAAGTCCACTTTATGCCGCAGGCGCAACGGCGGGAAGACGTGGCTCTGCTCGTCCGGGCAGTGGCGGATGCCCATGCGGTGACCACGCACGAAGTCGCGTTGATCGACACGGAGACGGCCCGCGTGTTGGAGTTGCACGTCGAGGTTGACCCGGCACAAACATTGGCGCAGGCTCATCAGACCGTCACCGCGCTGGAAAATGACCTGACCGACCAACTGCCCACGCTCGACCGGGTGGTGACACACATCGAACCGGCCTTGAATCATGCGCGTGCCAGCGGGTTATCCGCCGCCCGGCAAGATGATCTGCAACGGCAGGCCCTCACCCTGCTGGAAGCCCAGCATCCCGGTGCAGATTGGCACGACCTGCACGTTTATGCTGGCCCACACGGGCTGACGCTCACGTTGCACGCGGCTCTTTCACCGGGTTGGACGCTCCAACGGGCGCATGACCTGGCAGAAGCCGCCGAGACCGGCCTCCGCGCCGCGTTCCCGGCTTTGCGGCGGGTGACGATCCACACTGAGCCTTACGATCACGGCAGTTCGACATCAATCGAGTCGAAGCCGAGCGACTCCAACCAGGCGATGACCGCTGGTAAGCCACTGCCCAGCACATAAAAGCCGATGTTCGCCAGGGTGAGCTGTGTGCCGGTCTGTCTCACCTTGCCGTGTGGCGGGCGATACGGGCTGGAAAGCAGACGGGCGTCATCCAGGATGCCGACTGCCTCTTCGTCGATTTCGTCCATACCAGCCATCGCGCTGAACAGCGCATCTTCGGCTTCTTCCAGTGTCTCATATTCGGTGTCATCCACCGCTTCGATGGCGTCCATATGGCGCAGATAGAGCGTCTCGTGTTGCATCGCGTCCTTTACATCCTGATGAAATTCACCATTCAAGTAGACGGCCCAGGGTGCCGGTGCGATGCCGCGTGTCTCGAAGAAGGTCGTCAGGATGCTTCGCGCCCGGCTGGCGGCATTGTCATCGGGGGCAGTGGCGCGGATGGTCACCGTCAAATAGGCCGTATCCGCAACATTGCGGACGGACTCCGCGCCGAGCTTCTTCAAGATGATGTCAAGCGGCGTCGGGTCGTCGTAATAATCAAGCGGATTGAGCAGATACACAGTCGTCTGGTACCGCTGGACGATGTCTTCCGGGTCGAGCATGTCATCGACCAGCCAAACATGCCCTTTGGCCCAGGCGATGCCGTAACGACGGGCGGCCTCTTTTTCCGGCGGGGAGACTTTGACCATCTCACCTTTGGCGTTGAACAACGCCTCTGAGCGGTCGAAGTTTTCCAGGTGCCAGCTAAAGATGGTGTCGATGAGTTCGGCCATCTGTGTTTCCGCATGGAGGGCCTGCTCTTCATCCGGGAAAGTGGCGGCAAGTAGAAATGTCATCAGGATCCTTTTAGGGTGATTTTACCCAAAAATTAGAACGAGTCAGTTCACATCACGGCCTCTAGTATATCGCCCGGCATGGTACAATTGCAACGTGACCTGTAAGTTACCCGGAGGCGACTTCATGCGTCGAATCAGCCTGACTGCTGGCGGGATCTTGATCCTACTGGTGGCGATTCTGCTGGCCCGCCCAACCGGCCAACGTGGGCTGACGGTCTTTGCCGCCGCATCCCTCAGCGATGCCTTCAGTGAGATTGCCGCAGCCTTCGAGGCGGAAAACCCCGGTGTGAATGTGCGGCTGAACCTGGCGGGGTCATCAACGCTGGCGGCGCAACTGCGCGAAGGTGCCCCGGCAGATATATTTGCCAGTGCGAACCCGGCCCAGATGCAGGCGGTAGCAGATGCCGGGCGCATCCGGGGGACACCGCAGACCTTCACCCGTAATGCGCTGGTCATCATCGCACCGGTAAACAACCCGGCGGATTTGACGACACCGGCAGATTTAGGCCGTGATGGCGTGCGATTGGTGATGGCATCATGCGGGGTACCGGTGCGGGATTATGCCGAGATGGTATTAGAACGAATGGCGGCGCAATTCGGGGCGGATTTCCCGCAGGCGGTGCGCGGCAATCTGGTCTCGGAAGAATCCAACGTGCGGCAAGTAGCGGCCAAGATCGCGCTGGCAGAAGCCGACGCCGGGATCGTGTATCGCTCTGACGTGACGCCGGACATCCGCGATGATGTGCTGGTGATCGACATCCCACCGGCTTATAACATCACCGCGCAGTATCCTATCGCATTGACCGACAACCCGACCGATCCTGATCTGGCGGCGGCGTTCGTGGCGTTTGTGCTGGGCGATAGCGGGCAGGCCATCCTGGAGTCGTGGGGGTTCCATGACTGAGACCGGCTATGTCCTCAAGGCCCATCATCCCGTTGGCTACCGCCGGATCACATTGGGTCGCGTCCTGACGGTCGGGGCCATCGGCGGGCTGGCGTGGGCCGCGTTCGCCTTCCTCACCCTGCCGATTGTCGGTTTATTGGTGCGGGCGGTGCGGGCGGATGCCTGGACGGGGTTATCGACCGGTGCCGTGACCAGCGCGATTCAACTCAGCGCGATCACGTCTCTGCTGGCCCTGGCATTGATCGTGTTATTCGGGACGCCCTTGGCTTATGTGCTGGCTCAGCGGCAATTTCCGTTTAAGCGGGTGGTAAACACCGCTATCGAACTGCCGATTGTGCTACCGCCAGCGGTGGCCGGCCTGGCCCTGCTGAGTGCGTTCGGCCAGCGTGGGTTGCTCGGCCCGGTGTTGAGCGGTGTCGGGTTGGAGATTGGATTCACCTTGCTGGCGGTGATTTTAGCGCAGGCCTTTGTCGCCGGGCCGTTTTATGTGCGGGCGGCGGTGGTCGGTTTCGCGTCGATCCCGGATGATGTGATCGACGCGGCGCGGGTGGATGGCGCGGACGAAAGCGCGTTGTTCTGGTATGTAATGTTGCCGATGGCCGGGCGCGGATTGGGGGCCGGGCTGGTGTTGAGTTGGGCGCGGGCATTGGGTGAATTCGGCGCGACGTTGATGTTCGCCGGGAGCTTGAGCGGCATCACCCAGACCATGCCATTGTTGATCTACGAGACCTTCCAGACCGATATTGACGCCGCGATCACCGCCGGGGTTCTGCTGGTGGGCGTGGCGATGGCGGCGTTGTTCATCTCCGGCTGGTTAACGGGCCGGGAGGATTCAACCGGTCTGTAAAAATTGCAACAATTCGCGGACGATGGCCCGCATCGCGTCTTCATCCTGGTTATGGAAGGACGCAATCGGCACATGCTGGCCGCTCTTTAGCACCACGAAGACGCCGAAAGCGTGAACTTCTTCGTTTTCCTGCACGTTAATGCGGCTGATGCCGTAGATGCTATGGCGTTCTGCCTGGGTACGGAAGAAGGCGACTCGCTCAATGACGAATTCTTCCGCGTCTTTATCCAGCACACAGGTCGTGCCGATGAGAAAATGCAGGGCCGCCACCATCCCTAGGATCACAAAGCCGATGCCCAACGCGATGAACATCACGGTGCCGACCATCCACAGGAAGCCGTCAAACTGCCCCAGGCGTTCGGCAAAGATAGACAAAAATTGGATGATGAGCAGGGCGACCGCCCCCACACTGAGGATGACGAAGATCACCGCGATCATACCGGCGGTGGGGCGTTGATCACGCATGACGAGCCGGCGGGGTGATTGTTCGATCACTTCTAACATAACGACAAATCTCAAACGAACCGGATCTTCATTATACCGCAAGAGACGGGCCAGTTTCAGCACTGGCCCGCCATTTTCTAGCAAAGGTTCATCTTAAGTCTGCCAGGCAGATCACTGCAAGGCAGAGCGGATGGTCGCGCACGCCGGGCAGGATCCATCCGGGCGGACGATAGCATAACCCGCTTGCGGGTCGGCACCATACACAGTGAAATCCATGTTCCAGATGATGACCATACGAACATCATTGCGATTCCGCAGGAACCGTACCGCGCCGTTCAGGTAATTGGCTTGATCCTGAACGCTCATATCAGCGGCCCAGGCAAACCCTGGCGGCAACGGACCGAGTCCTTCGCCGGTCAGGTAACCTAGCTCGGTAAAGCAGAGCGGCTCGCTGGGGAATATGCTGTTGTACACGCTGACCATGCTCGGCAGATAGCGGGTATAGTAACCGCTGTTACCGCGTGGGTCGCCGCTGGTAGCCGTCGGCGGGACGATACCTTCGTTATAGTGAACGCCCAGGCAATCCATGAACTGCCCGGCACCAGATGCCGCCATTTCCCGCAGGAAGCGGTCATCGTTCATCACCCGCGCCGCGCCGAACGCGCCTTCGGCACCGGTCGGGGCTGGGGCACCGCTGATGACCAGCACGTTAGGATTGGCGTTCTTGATGGCGGTATAAGCGGCGCGGAGCATTTCGGTATATTGTGCGCCGCCGATCTGGCCGGTGGGCCATTGCCGCTCGATGTTGGGTTCGTTCCAGACTTCGATGCCTGCCGGGTCAAGCTGAGCGACCCCGGCCAAGAAGTTGGCAAATTCCTGGATGTATTGTGTACGGTTCGCGCCCAGTTGGCCGGGGTCACCGACGACACCCAACAACGGTTTCAGACCGGCATCACGGGCCTGCTGGATGAAGCCAGCCGCGATCTCCGGCCCTTGGCCGGGTTGCCATACGATCTGGCTCTTGACCCAGGTCATGCCGGTATCGCGCATCAGATCCGGGTAGGAGAAGCCGGCGACATGCGCACCAACCTCAAAGCCGCCGGCAATCGGCGCACCCGGGCCGGGGTTGGGGGCCGGGGCCAGTGTACCCGGGGCCGGGGTCGCCCCGCCAGCCGGGATGACCAATTGCTGACCGGGGAAGATCAAGTTGACGTTGGCGATGCTGTTGGCCTGGGCAATCGCGCTGACGGTCGAGCCGAAACGTGCCGCGATCCGCCCCAGGGTATCCCCCCGCTGGACAGTGTAAGTCGTCTGGCCGGTGGGGGGTTGTTCGGGCTGTTCGGGCGGTTGGGGTTGCCCAGGCTGGGGTGCGGGTGCGCCTGCACCGGGGATCACCAATTGCTGGCCGACGAAGATCAAGCTGGGGTTCTGGATGTTGTTGGCCTGGGCCAGGGCTTGCAGGCTAACGCCATAGCGTAACGAGATGCGGAACAAGTTCTCGCTAGGCTGGACGACGTGAACAGTCTGGCCGCTTTCTTCTTGCGCTTCCACCGGGGAAAACGCACCGAAGGCCAGGGCGAACACAGCCATCATTGCGATTAAGATAAGACGACGCATTACAGGTGCCTTTCATCAGTCGATTCAATACATCCAGTTTAGCACAGGCCGCCCACCCGCGCACAAGCCCGGCAGAGGGTTTGTACAAGCTGGTTGATTATCACAAACAAAATCAATATTTTTGTACAAAAATAACATTTTTCTATTCGATAGTTTGTTGAAATTTGATACCGAAACGGACTCCAGGAGATTTTATAATCGTTTGTATCTGTAACTTTTAGTGACTTTAACCGAAGGGGAGTACGTCATCTATGTCTACTTACATGCTACCAGATAGCGCAAAGGCCAGCCCGGATGCCCTGCTGAAATGGGCGGCGGATAACGATGTGCGTGAGTTTGACGCCCGCTTCATCGACTTGAAGGGTGTGGTGCATCACTTCAGCATGCCGATGGAGATCATGGAAGCCGATATGTTCGAAGAAGGGCTAGGGTTTGATGGCTCTAGCGTGCGCGGCTTCCAGTCGATCAACGAATCCGACTTGATTTTGATCCCTGATCTGGCGACTTGCCACGTCGATCCGTTCTTTGGCTACAAGACCATCGCGTTTATCTGCGATGTTTACGACCCGATCACCCGTGAGCCGTATGGCCGTGACCCGCGTGGCGTGGCGCAACGGGCAGAAGCCTACTTGAAGGACACCGGCATCGCCGATACCGCGTTCTTCGGGCCGGAAGCCGAGTTCTTCATGTTCACCAACGTGCAATACACCACCACGCCCAACGAAAGCATGTACCGGCTGGATTCTGGTGAGGGCTTCTGGAACAGTGCGTCGAACGATCCGTCAATGGCTTACCTGAACCGCATCAAAGAGGGGTACTTCCCCCTGCCGCCGCTGGATAAATATCATGATGTACGCGCCGAGATGGTGGCGACGATGATCGGCTGTGGCATTGATGTTGAAGTGCATCACCACGAAGTGGGCGGCGGTGGTCAGGCGGAAATCGACATGAAGTTCGCCCCCCTGCTCCAGATGGCCGATAACCTGATGCAGTACAAACACATCGTCAAAAATGTGGCGATGAAATATGGCTTAATCGCAACCTTCATGCCGAAGCCGTTCTTTGAAGACAACGGCTCCGGGATGCATGTGCATCAGTCCTTGTGGAAGGACGGCGAAACGCTGTTCTATGGTGATGAATACGCCAACCTCAGCGAAATGGCCCTGTATTACATCGGCGGTGTGCTGAAGCACGCGCCCGCGATCATGGCATTTACCAACCCGACGACCAACAGCTATCGCCGGTTGGTGCCGGGGTACGAAGCACCGGTTAACCTGGTGTATTCGAACCGTAACCGCTCCGCCGCGATCCGCATCCCGGTCTACGTCAACAGCCCGAAGGCCAAGCGTATTGAGACGCGCTTCCCGGACCCGACGGCGAACCCGTACTACGCCTTCCCCGCGCTGATGATGGCCGGCCTGGACGGGATCCGCAACGAGATTCACCCCGGTGACGCGGTGGATGTCGATCTGTATGAGGGTAACGTCGAGACGCCGACTGTGCCGAAGGGCGGCCTGAACGCCATCCTGGACGCGCTGGAAGCCGATCATGACTTCCTGCTGGAAGGTGGGGTATTCACCGAAGATATTGTGACAAGTTACATCGAATACAAGCGGGAAGAAGAAGCCGATCCGGTTGGTATGCGCCCGCACCCGTATGAGTTCCAGCTTTACCTGGACCTCTAAGCCAGTCTTGCAGTCAACAAATCCGGGCGCGGCCAGCAGGTCGCGCCCGTTTCGATTCTAGGGTTGGTTGCGGGCGCGTGTTTGGAAGAACGCCCAGATGGCCTCAGTGCCGTTGAGATCCTCGGACGTATCGCCGGCGATGTCTAACCGGCTGGCCGCACCGGGCCAGGTATGGCCGGCGTCTTCCAGCACGTAGAATATGACATCTGCCTCACAATTGCGGAACGTCCAGCCGTCCAGTTGACCGCGCCGGGCACTCTGGTTGATGCTCTCGCATCCGTTGCGCCCGGCCCAACTGGCGATCCATTGCGGCGCGGGTGGCAGGTCGAAGAAGCCGTCCGTCTGCCCCAGGTAAGGCACCACCTGGTCATCCGTCCCATGAAAGGCGATCAGGGGGACGGGTTGGGCCGGGTCACACAGCGAAAAATCCGGGTTGACCGCGCCGGAGACAATGGCCGCCGCCGCGAACCGCTCCGATAAGTTACACATCAGCAACTCCGTCATGCCGCCGCCGTTGCTGAACCCGTTGACGTATACACGATCCGGGTCGATGCAATAGGTGGCCTGCAAGTCATCGATCAATGCGTCGATGAACGCCAGGTCATCGACCACGAATTCCGGGAAGATGACACCGGTATTCCAGCGGGCGGGTGTGCCCGCCGCCTGCGGGTAAACGATCAACACGCCCTCCTCCTCTGCGATGCGACCCCAGGCGGTGATCTCCGAGAAGTTTTCCACCGAATCCCCGAAGCCGTGTAAGGTGATGACAAGCGAGGTCGGCGTAGCCGGGTCGTAAGACTCCGGCACATACAGCAGATAACGCCGGGCGATCTCGTCGGAGACGAGTGTGTATTCGGCCTGGCCGGTGACGACTGGTTCGGCTGGCTCACAGGCGGCAGGTTCCGGTTGAAGTAACGACAGAATCAAAAAGATCCAGAACATCTCATAGTCCTTTCAGGATTTATAAGCGGTTGTCAGGGTCAATGAGTTCGACGGTGTGCATTGCGCCGCTGGCAACGTCGATCATGCGGATTGCATGAGCACCGGTATCCGCCACATAGAGGCGCCCGGCATGATAATCCAGGCCGCCGGGCATAGATGCATATTGGCCGAGGGTGTCGGTCACCATCCTGGAATCTACGACGCGAATGGTGTGGTTAAACGTATCCGCCACATAGAGCGTGCCCGCGCCATCGCCGGTTACATCCAGCGGATGCTGAAGGCGCGATTGCCCGACCGGGCCATCGGACGCGCCGAACGTGAACAAGGTGTCTTCCAGCGGGCCACTTACCGCCAGTACGGTGCTATTGGTGTAGTCCGCCACGCGCACCGTGCTAGACCCGGCATCGGCAATGTAGAGTAGTCCGTCCTGGAAGTATAAGCCGCTGGGTTGGGCCAGTTCGGAGGTCTCCGGCGTGAGGTTCTTCAGGGCTTCGCGGCCATTGCCAACCGAAGCGCGTAAGACTTCGGTTTCCAGGTTGAGTTCAAACACCTGATGCCCACCGGCATTGGCGATGAAAAGGGTATGCCCGGCCCCCAATGCCAGATCCCAGGGACTACGAAGGGGGAAAGCGCGTGGCTCGCGCACGGGCGTGCCGAAGGGCAACGGACGGCCCGGATCCATCTCGCCGGTACCGGCCAGCACATCGACCTGGCGCGTCGCTAAATCCGCGACGCGCACCGCATGGTTGCCCGTATCCGCGATGTAGAGGGCCTCTCCGTGCACGGCCATGCCCTGCGGGGCACGTAAGGCCGCCGCCGCGAAGTCGCCATCGGCATAGCCCGGTTGGCCGCACCCGATGACATCGCGCACGGCGTGCGTCTCCAGGTCGGCCACAATCACGCGGTGATGATCGGTATCCGCGATGAACAGACGGCCCGCCGCACCATCCACGCAAACTTTACCAGGGAAGCGTAAGACGGTATCTGCCGGGGGTGGCTCTGCCGGTTGATGCTTCTCCAGCGGCGCACGATCCAGGCCGTCGCGTTGATCCCAGAAGGCGATCATATCCTCGATGAGCGTGTTAAACGGATCGAACGGGATTTCCCCACTCTGGGCGGCCAGCACATGCCCCAGCGGATCCACCACGACGAAGGACGGCCAAGCGTGGATGCCGAGCATGTACCAGAACGCCATGTCTTGATCCAGCAGGATGGGATGGGTGATGGCTTGCCGCTGGATCACGGTTTCGGCTTCAACCGCCGGGAACTTGGGGCTATGCACGCTGATGACCACCATTTCCGCCGGATAATTGGCCTGCATCTGAGCCAGCACCGGGAACATATGCTGGCAGTTGATCGAGCCAGCCGTCCAGAAGTTGAGGATGACGATCTTGCCGCGCAGGTCATCCAACGTAAGCGGCGCACTGACGTTCAGCCATGTATGCCCTTGTGGGAAGGGTGGCAGGGCTAATTCAGGGTCACCCGTAAAATCAGTCACAATATCTCCAATCATAACTATTCTCAAACCGATTGTACGCACTCAAACCGGCTGAAGCTACATGCTATAATCAAACAATTAAGTGATAGAGATGGACAACGCATGTTATGGCTATTGATTATGTGATCGATTATGACTGCGCCCCCAAGCAAGCCCTGACGACTGAAGGGATCTTGCAACGGTTGAAAAGTGCCGAACGCGCCCGCACCGTAATCCAGCTATTCCGCAAGAATGGCGATGACCGGCCACCGAGTGAGATGGGCTTTGAATTTACCCGGCGCACCCCGGACGGCCAAGACGAGACCCGCGTCATCGTGGTGCAAGATTTGCTGGATGAGGCCGCCAAGCTCGACCCGCTGGAACACCACTGCCAGGGATGCCCGGCCAACCGGAGCGGGATGCCATTCGGTTGTATCGGCTTTGTGCAGTATCCCATCACCGAGCGGGCGGAAAATTGGTTGCTCGACCGCCTGCCGGTGCCAGATGACACGATCATCTGGATTTTACTAAGGCAAGTCGTGCGGGAATTCGATTATACCGGGGAAAGTGTGGAAACATGGCGAGCCGCCGGGGATACTTTCTTTGAATCGCAACAGGTACACGGGCGACGGTTGGGCGAACTGAGCATGAACGCCAACCAGGTGTTCGAAATGCTATTCGGGCGGCGCGGGTACATTATGCCGCGCCAGGCGGTGCTGTTGCTGGTGTTCTTCCAGGCGGTCAGCCGTCATTTAGAAGCAGACGAAATCCGTGAGATGGAACCAGCCCCGGCAGACGCCACCGACCGCTACCCCTTCCAGATGGAACCGGACGAGGCCGACGACCGCTCGATGGCGGATCTTAAGGCTTTCTTCCGGGCTTTGTACCTGGCGTGGGCACTCAATGTAGATCTTTTGCTGGATGCTTAAAGCCAATTTATTGTGCTTAAGGTAATTCTTGAGTTATAATTAAGTTAGTATTTACGTGTGAGAGGTGATGCAGACAGATGGCAACGACCAATCAGACTAAACAAGACGAAACTGTCGTCCATTACGAACAGCTTGAAAACGGCGTCCATTACTTTCGGTTTACAGAGTCGTCACGGCGGGCCATTGACCAGTGGATCGTCAAGACGGAAGAAATCACCCGCGATACCCCACAAGATCAAATCATCCACTATTTCTACGATCAAGTGGAATCCGGGATGCAACCGGCCAGTTATGCCTTCCGCAAATCACAAGCGGCGATGGCCCCGTATCCAAACCGGGCGAAAAGCCGCACCGTCTTCCTGGTGAACAAGGGCTTTTTCGTCGCGCTGATGGAGACGTTTATCAACTTGATGCGCTCCGGCGATACCGATACGGTGCGCTTCTTCGACAGTGAGGACCGCGAAAAAGCGATGGAATGGTTACTTTCTGACGAGCGGTAATCCATATTTGGGGGCCAGCCGGCCCCCGGCGGGTTAGCCCTGCCACCCGTCAATGTGCATAATCTGATCTATCGGCTTGCGTGGGGCCGGTTTGAAGGTCTCGCCGGTGTAATAGGCCAGCGGGATCAACGCAACCTGCATCACCATCTCATATGGAATGCCGAGGATTTGCGCGGCCTGTTCCTCAAACATCAGGTGGACGGACGTCCACGAAGAGCCAATCCCCCGCGCCCGCGCCGCCAGCATAAAACTCCAGACTGCCGGGCAAATCGACCCGTAGATAGCCGAATCGACCATGGTCGAACGTTCGCCGATGGACTCCGGGCGACCGATCACACATGGGATCATGAAGACCGGCACCTCATGTAGATGCTCAACCAGATGCTCTGCCGAACTAACGACCTTATCCTGAGTCGCGCTGGCTTCCGGCGTTTCCCGGTTGATGTGGTAGGCGGAGCCGGGCATCTGCTTGTAGACTTCCCACCCCTGGCGGTAGAGATCGGCCAGTTGGGCGCGTTTGTCGGCATCGGTGACGAAGATAAATTGCCAGTTCTGGATGTTGGAGCCGCTGGGAGCCTGGATGGCGACTTCAAGACAGTCTTTAAGTATCTCCATCGGCACCGGGCGTTCCAGATCAAGACGTTTACGAACGGCGCGAGTGGTCATCAACAACTCATCAGGGGTTAGCTCAAGGGTTGTCATTTTTATCCCATCCTTTGATTTGATTTCGTTAACCTTAGTGTAACCGAAATCTTACCGGAAGGCCAAAGAACAAGAATCAAACACGGGAGCCTGATGCCAAGCTCCCGCGCTAAATTTGATGATTTCCGGGTCTTACGTCAGGCGGTTGTAATACTCAACCACGAGCTGAAGATCAACCGGCACCGGGATCTCTTGCTGTTCCGGCAGGCGGGTGAAGGTCGCGCTCGGCCCATCCGGGTTGACGGAGATATAAGGCAGGCTGGGCAGGCCCTGCTCCACCAGTTCCTGAACGTGCGGATTACCGCGCATCTTCTCGCGGAATTCGACCTCATCGTCGATCCGCATCTGGTACGACGGCAGATCAACGCGCTGGCCGTTAATGTTGATGTGCCCATGACCGACAAATTGACGGGCCTGCCAGATGGTGGCGGCCAGGCCAGACCGGTAGACAAAGGCGTCCAAGCGGCGTTCCAGCAAGATCAGCAGATTTTCACCGGTACGACCGGGCATCTTATCCGCTTTCTTGTAGTAATTCCGCAATTGACGCTCCCGGACGTTGTAGATGAACGCCAGCTTTTGCTTTTCGTCTAACTGCAAGCCGTAGTCACTACGGCGGCCACTGCGAAATTGCTTTTCGCGGCCATGCTCACCGGGGGGATAAGCCCGGTTTTCAAGTATGCGGCTGTATTTGGGGCGCGGCACCAGGACTTCCCCGAAGCGGCGCTGTACCTTGGCCTTAGGGCCATGATAGGATGCCATAAATCGTTTACCTCTCTTATACGGGTTCTGGCAACAGAAAAGAACCCGTTGTCATGCGCTAACGGAGTGCGTTACATTGTAAGACGATTCTACGATATTTCCAGGGTCAGTTCGCGAAGAGAATGATGTAACCCAGCACACACAGCACAATTCCCCACACGATTAACCGGCGCAGGCTAAGCGGGCCGATGATTTCGCGCATCCAGTTCACCCGCTGGCCGCTCATCAAACGGCGATGCACATCATTCTTGCGGCGGTGACCAATCGGCAGGAAGGAGACGATCATCCAGAACATCCAGGAGCGGGCGGCCAACCCGATAGCCTGGAAGATTTGTTGCTTCCAGTTGATCTGGTTGACTTCCAGCACTTCGCGGACGAAATCAAAGGCGTTATCGGGGATTGGGCGTTCTTCGGCCTGGCTTCCGGGTTGATCTGTGGTCTGTCTTTCGGCCTGCTGTGGGGTTGGGGTAGGATCAAACTGCTCTTGCATACAATAGGACCTTATCTCATAACGAGCTATCGTCTTCTATTGTACGGGCGACGGGCGATTCTTGCGAATGGCCCGCCACCCAATGCAACGCCAGTTAGGCGTTTTCCGGGTCTGCGTGGACGAAGACCGCCGGATATTCGATCAACCGGCGGATGGGACATTTGCCCATGATCTCGACAATGCGCTTGATCTGCTCGGCATCTAGCGGGCCTTCGACCTCAATCAATTCGCGGACTTCATGCACGAACTTGGCATCGCCGCTGTAACCGGGGTAATCATCCGCCCGGAAGCGTTCGAAATTGAGCTTGACCGTCATATGGTCGATCTGCCAGCCCTTACGGGCGGCGTATAATTTGGCGGTCTGCAACATGCAACTGCCCAACGTCCCCATGACCAATTCTTCCGGCGTGGGGGCTTCGTCGGTGCCGCCATTTTCTACCGGCAAGTCAGCGTACCACTCATGATGACGCGATTTAGCGGTGGCGTAGTATCCTTCGCCCATCGTGACCGTGACATTACTATTTTCCATTGTAGGATTCCCTTGTGTTTGAGTATGCAAATAGCTTTAACCTGTGGCTAAAAACCACTTCACTATTTAGATGCCCTCATCCAGCATGACCTTACGCCACCCATCCCCTTGATGGCCGAAGTCAAAGTGATGCGGGTGCAAGATCTCCGCTAAGATTTCGACTGAATCCACCAGGCGCGGGCCAGGCCGGTTGAAATATTGGTTGCCATCCGCCATGTAGACGCGACCATCCCGCACCGCCTTTAGATCACCCCAACCGGGTTTGGTCTGTAAGGCTGGTAGTTCGCGTGCGGTGGTCGGCATATCGTAACCACATGGAATGATGATGATAACGTCAGGGTCGGCTGTCTGTAAGTCGGCATATTCTAGCCAGGGTGAGTGTTCCCCGGCGGTGCCGAACAGATTTTGCCCACCGGCCATCTTGACCAATGTCGGCATCCAGTTGCCCGCCGCCATCAGCGGGTCGATCCACTCGATCAGCGCGACAGTGGGTGTGTGATAATCTGCCGCTTGAGTCTCGACGGCGGCCATACGCGCCAGCATCGATGCACACAGAGCTTGTCCTTTTTCTGGCACGCCGAGTGCATCAGCCACCCGTTGAATATCGCCCAACACATCATCAAGCGTGTTCGGCTCTAGCGCGATGACTGACGCCGAGTCGCCGAGTACCTCACAGGCAACGCGCTCGACCTCATCCAGGCTGACAGCGCAGACTTCGCATTGAGCCTGCGTCACGAGTAGATCCGGTTGGAGTTCGGCCAGCAGGTCAGCATCTACCCGATAGACGGAGACGGCCTCCGCCAACACGGCTTTCACTCGCTGGTCGATGTCATAGCTTCTACCGTCCGGGTTGAATTTAGGCGCGGTCACAGCCGGGAGCGACCCCACACCAGGCGGGAAGTCGCACTCATGCGAGCGTGCCACCAGCGCATCCGCGAAACCTAACGCGGCAATGATTTCGGTACTACTGGGGAGAAGGGACGCGATCCGCATGGTTAGATAAACTGCGCCATCGCGACCAACACCACCATCAAAATCACCGCCAGGATGAACATATTGCGGATGTCCGCCACGACATGTCCATAATCCTCGTGCAGTTGCTCCTCGCTGACGACACGAGTCGGGTTGGCAAGCAATTGCTGGATGGTCTCATTATCGAGCTTGTCGCTCTTTTTACGGCTGGACGACGCGGACGCGGTGCTGGGGTCTACGCTGGCATTACCAGCGCGGATGCCCTCTCGTGCGCGGGCGGCCCGTGCGCGACGTTCGGCCCGGCGGGCGGCCCGTTCCGCACGTTTTTGATCGGCAGAGGTCGCTTCGCCGTCATCGTCTTCGACCTGCCGGCGGGCGTGTTCTAATGCCGCCTCCGGTAGGTTCGGTGTGGACTTCCGTCTACGTTTCTTCGCCATTCAGTCTGTTTCCTCCGGGGAGAAATTCTCATTCGTTGGTACCAATATCATAATTTAGCCGACACGCTCTGCATAGACCACGATCCGTTTATCGTTGATGCCTAACGGATAGCACGAGATGAGCGTGGCCGTCGGGATGCCGGTGTTCTGCATCACTTCGACGGCAGTCGGTTCCACGACTTCCCACCCGGTGACCTCGTATTCGTACACATTTTGCTCTGTGCGGATGGTGAAGCGGTCGCCAGCTTCCAGTTGATCTAATTCGCGGAATAATTCACCGTAGATGTCGTTATGGGCGGCCAGCACCACGTTGCCGGTCGGGTCGCCGGGGTTAGCGTTGTTGAGCACCTGCCCCACACCCAGTTTGAGGGCTTCCCAATCTGCACCTTGCACGATGGTCGCTTCCAGGCCAAGCTCCGGGATGTTGACGGCCATCGCGGTTTCCGGCGTGCGTTCGGGCCGGTCAATCACCGGGGTGATGAGCTTGGTCTGCACGCGGGGGAGCAAACTAGCCGGGATGCCAGCCTCGTTTAGCTCGGTGATATTGACGACGGGTTGCCCGCCTTCCGACGTATGCCCGCCGGGGAGTACCCAGTCATGCACATCAACCTTGAGGATGGGCGTTGGCTCTAGCGTGGGTAAGGCGGCCACGCGGGTGGCTTCGCTGTTGGCTTGCTCCTGGCGCGTGGTCTCTTGCAGGTCATTGCGGGCGGAAAGCAACGCGACGGCAATGACAAAGATCCCGACGACCGCCGCTAACTCTACCAGAAACAACGAGCCGTTGATGAATCGTCGCCAGGCGCGGTCTGCTTCCGGGTTGTGGCGGCGGATGCTCTGCTCGACATCGGCAATATCATCTTCAAAGGCCGGGGCGAAGGTGGCCGGGGGTGCAACTGGTACCGGGGCCGGTTTTGACTCCGTTTGGCGTAGATGCCGCTCTGCCGGTTCGACCGAATCAGCTAATTCCGGCGGTAAATTATGGGCGGGTGGTGGCACAGGTCGTCCGTTGGAGGGTTGGGCGGTAGGGTCAATCACCCGGCCCTCTTTTTTCATCCGTTGGATGTGAGTCATACGGGCTTCACGCTTGCGGATCGCCAGCACCCGTTCAAGTTCTTCGATGGATAGCTCATCGACCGCTCGTTTATCACGCATGGGTCGTCCATCTCCTCGTGTTATCGTTCTCGTAACATCTATTATAGTGGAAATCCGCCAATGGGAAACAGCGAACGAGATGACCGTTTGCTGGTCATCTCATCCACATCCGCACAATGCTCTCCTGCCGGGGTAGACCAGGAGATATTAGAGGGGTCATCTACCCAATCATGTTATCTCATCGGGTTAGTTTGAGTCTGCCGCATGAATATGGAGATGTTATGGACATCTTGTGCAGGGGATGCAAAAATCCCCGGATGCACCAAACAATGCATCCGGGAAGACGTTATCAGGGTACGTTGACCGGGATTTCGTAGGGTTGCTGGATCGCGCCACCATCCAGGCCGATGACGACCAACCGAATGCGGTAACTGCCGCTGGGCAATTGTGGCAAGAGCAAGAGCTGACCGTTAACCACCGGTTGATACCCCGGTTGCTCGACCGTCGTCCAGTTCGCCCACTGGCCGCCGATGATCTCGATCTTGTAGAACTGAGCCACTTGCGGAGAGAAATCCGCCGTGCCGATGATCGGCGTCTGGCCGCTGAGAGTGGCATTGGGTGCGGGTGAACTGATGAAGGCGGTGACGACCTGTGGCCCCGCCGCGCCACCAGTGAGCAATTCGCCGGTACAATCAATCGTCGGCAGGAAGGCCAGGCCGTTTGACTGGGCGTATCGCTCTGCACTGGCGGCATCGGCTGGCACTGCTGGCGGGGCGATGAACAACAATTCCTGGGCACCCGGCGTGCCAACCACGGCCTCCACCGGCACCCGGCAATAGCGGGGCGACGGCGGAGCTTCTTCACCGGCAGGCACGTTGAACTGGATCGCGTTGGCGATGGCGGGGTTCAGTTCCAGGGCGACCGTCCGGTAGACACCAGGGTCAACCAATTGTACGTAAGTCCCCTGGGTGGGCACCAATTCCTGGGCGGGGCGTTGGCCGCCCTGCTCGACCATATTGCCGTTGCCATCAGGCAGGCGGGCGGGGGTATCCAGGAACCACTCGTTAACGGTGGAGGCGCAGGCCGTGGCCGGGTCGTACAGGTTGCGGATGTTACAGATCCGCCGGTTTGACGTACCGGGCGGCGGGTTGTGTTGGTCGGGTTGGAGTTGTCCATCAACCCGCAACTCGTCCATCCATTGCGGATTGTTATAAACTGTGCGGAAGACGCGGTTCCAGATGGGCGCGGCTCCGGTCAGGCCGGTGGTGTTCTGCATCGGATCACCGTTATTGTTGCCCACCCACACGCCAACCGCCAGATTCCGGGTATAGCCGACCGTCCAGTTATCTTTCACGTCGTCGGTGGTGCCGGTCTTGACGGATGTGGTGATGCCATCGGTGCGCAGGTCGCTGTTACTGCCCATTTCGGTCGCACGGGCGGCGTTATCGGCCATTATATCGCTGATGATAAACGCGATGCGCGGGTCGAGGATCTGGCTCCCCAGGCCGGTACGGGTCACGGTCTGGCTGGTGCGGGTGACCGCGTTGTTATCAACGGTGGCCGGGCATCCGTTCTCGTATTCGTAGAGGACGTTGTTCTCGTTATCCAGTACACACAGGATAGCGGTAGACTCTACCAGTGCGCCGCCATTGGCAAACACGCTATAAGCGCGGGTGAGTTCTAGCAGGGTGACTTCCCCGCCGCCGAGCGTCAGCGACACGCCATAACGGGATGCATCCAGGCCGAGTGATTCCACGCCGAAGCGGTTCATCATCTGCAACAGATAATCTACGCCGATGTAACGCACCGCCTGGATGGCCGGGATATTGTAACTGTTCGCCAGCGCACGACGCATCCGCATCGGCCCGTGGAAGCTCCCGTCGTAATTGCGCGGCACATAATCCGGCCCGGTGAATTGCGGAATGCGGATCTGTGTATCCCACAGCACATCGCCGGGGGTAAAGCCGAGTTCCATCGTGCCGGCGTAGGTGAAGGGTTTCATGGTACTGCCGGGTTGCCGGGGCCGGGTGGAGACATTCACCCGACCGTCAATCGCGTCGTTGTTGTAGTCAATACTGCCGACCATGGCCATAATCTCGCCGGTGAGCGGCTTGAGCAACACGACAGAGGCATTGCTGACATTTTGTGACGGTGCCAGCGAATTAATCTGCTCGGCGGCGATCTGCGTCACGGCTTGATTCATGCTCAGATCAACGGTGGTATACACTTTAAGGCCGCCCAGCGCGATCTGCTCGGTGTTGTAGCCCAAAGACAGCATGAGGTCTTCCAGTTCTTCCTGGGCATAGACGGTGAAATGTGGAGCGCGGAGGTCGATGTTGGGGTTGGCAAAGCTCAAGCCCTGGCGCAGTGCCTCGTCGCGCTCGGCCTCGGTGATGAAGCCCTCTTCGACCATCTCACCGAGTACCTGCCGCCAACGGCGATCTACCGCCGCCTGGATGACCGGATCAGGGTTGAGCGGGTCTAGCTCTGCCGGGGCCTGGGGCAACCCAGCCAACAGAGCGGCCTCACCCAGGGTGAGATCCCCAACATTTTTACCGAAGAAGATCTGCGCGGCGGCCTGGGAGCCATAGGCCAGGTTGCCATAGTAAATCTCGTTGAGATACAACTCCAGCACATCATCTTTGCTCCAGCGGGCGTTGAGCGCGATTGCCAGCAGGATCTCCTCTACCTTACGCTGGACACTGCGTTCTGCCCGGTATTCCGGGTCGAATAACACATTGCGAACCAACTGCTGGGTGATGGTACTGCCGCCGGGGGTTTGCTCGTTGGGCGATGCACCTAGATATTGCAGGAAGGCGACCGTCGTCGCGCCGACATCAATGCCGATGTTGCTATAAAACGAGTCGTCTTCGATGGCGATGGTAGCATCCAGCAAGACCTGGGGCATATCGTCCAAGTCCACATTGGTGCGGCGGCCTTCCTTGAAGACCTCAAACAGTGGTTCGCCGTTGCGGTCGTAGATGAAGGTACTCTGGAAGTTGGTGTATTGATCGAGCCGGGCCAGGCTTTCATCAACCAGATCGTCAATCCGGTCGTAGGCGATTAAGCCGAGTACGGCGGTAATCAGCGTGAAGCCGCCACACAGCGTCACAAATAGACCGATGAAGATGGCGAAACAGCCGACGCCGGATGAGCGGCGGCGGTTCTTGCTCTGCTTGGGCAGGACCTTCTGCGCGGCACCGGGGGCCTGGCGGGGGCCTGGCGCGGCGGGGATGGCACCTGCCGCTGGCCGTTGATAACGGGCATTCTGCCGGGCCGGGGGTTGATGCGGCACAGTCGGCTGGTTGACCGGGCGCATGTTCTGCACGGTGGCTTTCGGGTCGTTAAAATCCGGGTTTGGATCCAGCCCCCCACTACCGGGAAGTGTGCGATCCGACGGGGTGCGTTTGCTGGGCATCGTCATCCACTTGTTGCCCACCGGTTGATCGGGTTCATCGTCGGAGTCATCCGGTCGTTCTTTGGGCAGGCGGAAGGGTACGTCCATATCCTGTGTGAATTGGCTGGCATCCACTGCGGAAGCCCCGGTCATGGTGACGGTGTTGGCATCCGGGTCGGCGGGCGGGCGACGGAACATCGGGTCGTCTTCCGGGCGGTCCCCGGCTAAGGGTGGGTCGCTGGCATGAAGCCGGGCGATCTCGTCATCGTCGGCTGGTGGGCGCGACATGCGCGGTTCGGTCGGTTCGTCTTCGAATTCAGGCGGAATCACGATGTCTTCGGTGTCACCCTTGTGGATGTCGCCTTCGTAACCCGGTTCTTTGGGCAGATGAAATGGTACGTCGTCGTCGTAATCGTCGTGATGAGACATGGGAAACCCCACAACATAAACGTTCGTGGAACAGGGTCAGTTTCCCACAGGGAAGTGCTGACCTCTACTGGCGTTATTGTACAACAATCAGCGGGATCGTGTCTGCTACGATTACCTGACGGAATGGAAATGCCCACCAGACGGTGGGCACTTGAAAGACGGGGTTTTAACCATTCAGCGGTGGGATGGGCGTGCCGCCAGGGGGAGCACCGGGGATGGGTGTAGCCCCTGGGAGCGGTTGTACCGGCGGGATCCCCTGCAAGGGTGGGATGATAATCGGCTCGATGATCTGCCCGGTGACTGGATCACGCGCCAGGCCAGCCGAAGTCGAAGGATAGATGTAGACCACGACTTCACTTTCCAGGGCCGCATCCTCCGGGAAGACGACGTTGCTGACGACCAGCAGATAGCGTCCGGTCTCCGGGATGGTGAGTGGGCCAAGCGTCAGGATTGACTCGGCACTGGTCGAGCGACCGGTCGCCAGGAAGTCGGTCGGGTCATCCAGCGGGCTGACGGTAATCAGCAGGTCGGCGTTGCCGCCCGGCTCTTGCGCGACGGCAAACCGCAGGGTCTGGTCGCGGATGGCGTCAAAGCAATAGCCCGCCGCGTAGTCCTCCCGGTCGAAGAAAACCCGGTAGATGGTCGTCAGTTGGATCACCGGCAAGATCTCCACCGCGCCGCCGAACTCAAACGGACATTCGCCGATGCCGAAGCCGGGGCCTTCCGGCAAGAGCACGTTGAGTTGAGCGCGGAGGTCCGCAAATTGACGCTCCGCCAGGCTGATCGTCTCTAACGCACCCTGGGCGGTGGCCTGGCCCACCGGGTTAACCGTCCCCGGTTGGTTGCAGGCGTCGATGAACAATTGAATCGCCAACCGGACGTTGAACATCGCGTCGTTGAATTGTTCGCGGAGCGGATCCAGCGTGTTGAAATAAGCAGATAACACCGGATTCGGGATGTTGATGTTGCTGGGTTGGGCCGGGTACGGTTGGCAACTGGCGCGGCCTGTCAGCGCGGCATCGGCCCAGGCCGTGCGGATGGCGACCAGGGACGGCTCTGCCAAACGAAGCCGATCCAGCATAAATTGAAGCGTGCCGAGGAATTCTTCCGGCGAATTATCCCCCGGTGGTCGCTCCGCCACGATGCCATCCACCGGCAAGCCGGGTATGGTCACCTCCGGCGGAAAGTTGAGCCACTCCGCACTGACCCAACCGAGTGTCCCGTTGTAATTGACCTGAATCCAGTTGTTGGCGATGGTACGGCCCAACACGATTACCGGCTCGTTGATCGGAATGTTATCCAGCACGACATAACCAGTACTGGGGCCACTGCGTACCCGCAACCAATCACGCACGGTCACCGTCGGCCCGCCGGTATTGCTGGTCAGGCCGGCACGCGGCCTGTCGAACCCGCCATAGGGTATGGTGCGCGGATCCGCAATCGGTAGCGCGTCCAGGTTGCCTTCGATGATGGAAAGCGTACTGATGTGAACCCAAGCTTCCGTCCCGTTGAAGTTAAAACGGAGCCAATCGTTGCTTCCGTCGCGGGCCGTCACCGGGTCGATCAAATAACCACCGGGCACCTGGCCCAACGGTTCGCCGCCGAAATTCGGAATGATCCGAATGTTAGCGACTTCCCCAGTGATGACAGCACGGACGCGCCCCTGGGCTTCTGCCATGCCCCCAACCACCAGGCCAAACATGATGAGAGCGAATAAAAACCTTCGCATAGTGTCAATCCCTTCTGATCCCGCTTTGATTATAACAAGATTTTACGGATTGCGCGTGTGCCAGGCGGATGAGTCTTGTTATGTTAAGCATTGTTAAAAATGTCACAAGCAATCTGAAGTTGCATATGCCAAAATGCGGCAATCTTAACACTTATGACAAAACTTACCCGATTATATGGTAAATATCATGGATTCATGAGGCAATCTTAATGGAATTTACTTTAAGAACGTGTTAAACTATATTAAATCAGAAACGTCATTCGCTGTTTTGCATCGGACGAATGAATCCATAATCAAGAAAGGTGGTACAGAATGAATACCACAACAGCACGCAATATCTTAAATGAAGCGGCCCATTTGATGGAATTAACCGCTAGCTTCCAGGCGCGGTATGGTCGCGCTTATCGCATCAGCATCAGTTCACCGGCAGATGCCTCGGACTTACATAACCAGATTCTCGACATCCAGAGCATCATCGCCAATCTGCTTGACCCGGAAGCCTTGAACGAAGCCCACGCCCCTTACGGCCAGTGGTGGCAACGGCACGACGTGATGGAAGCGTCGATGGCGCAACAGTTAATCAGTGAGATCAGCTACTTGATTACCAGTACGGCGCATGTCTGCTCTAACCAGAGCGAAGGCAAAGAGACAATGCATCATGCCGTGAAGATGACCCAACGGGCCATCGCCGGGATGTTGCACCCGGATTGCTTCAAGGTTCATGCGGATCCTGAGCTTCAGCGTCAGGCGGGTTGACCGTGTGCGCTGATTGCGATCAAACCCGCAGGGCTGGCGTTGTCGTCAGCCCTGTTTTCGTTAGTTGTCGTTCTTGAGCTTTTCGCGGATGCCGTCAATGTCATCCAGCGGGCGGGCGTAGTGCAGTTCGTCATTTTTGCGCTTGGGCTTTTCGGCGGCTTCGATTAACTCAGCTTCGGGCATCAGCACCATCAGCACGATGTAGGCCAGGGCCATCGTCCCAAAGCTAGAGATCCCGGCGACTACGAACGCAATCCGCACAAACACCGGGTCGATCCCGATATACTCCCCGATGCCACCACACACCCCGTCGATGACTTCGTTATCCGCAGACTTTCTGAGTTGTTTCCCTGACTTCATGAGGATTGATCCTTTCGTTGGACTGGTTATAAGTCTATACGGACTTATGGTGCATCAGGTTGCAGATAACGCGCCCGCACACCCAGGAACAGGGGGAACTCTTCATCGGCCAGGCGTTCAGCTTTACTGCGGTTGCGCTTGACGCCGCTATCCCCCACCGGGATCTCGTCCATGCGATCCACCAGTAAATGATTGGCCCCCAACGTGTTGATGTACTCACCGAGGGGCCGGTGAAAGCTGATGGTCACACCGCTCGATTGGCCGGGATGTTGTTTCATCGGCACCGGGAGCGGCGTCAGGTAGCGGTCTACCCGGCGATACTGGAGCTTACGGCCTTCATCAAAGCCCCAGCCACTTTGCCGGGGCACACGGAAGGCAGGATGTGTCATCAGCAAGACCACCCGCCCGCCCGGTTTTAGCACCGCCGCCGTCGAGCGAATCACGTCATCCAGCGGATCCATATCTTGAATACTGAGCAGAAACACCGCCGCGTCGAAGGTCACATCCGGGAAGGTCGCTTTCAAATTCGCGGCATCCGCCTGGATGAACGTACCCGATTCACCGTGATGCTGGCGGGCGTAGTCTAATAACGTCGTGCTGACGTCCACGCCGGTATAAGCCGCACCGGCCTGCGCGACACCCGGTGCCAGCACGCCCTGGCCCGCGCCCACATCCAGCACGGTTTCATCGGGCCGGGCCGCCAGCAGACGCAAGACCGCCGGGACCGCTAACTTGCGGTGGTGGATACTGCCGCCTTTGCCCATCCACCCGTCGTACCACTCCGCGACGGCATCCCAACCGGAGACATTCCGGCGGGGGGGCTTCTTTTTGTCAAACTGAAGTCTGCCGCTGTCACTCATGTCTGAGATTTCCTACTGCTTACAGTAGGTCGATTCTATCATATGCTGAATCAAAACGGGCGTGATCCAACCGACCACGCCCGCGTTAAGCTTGAGGGGCGATGCGCTAGACGTTGCGGACGTTGGCGTTGCGCAGGGTGCGCGAGACCACGATCACGCTTAACAGACCAAAAGCCATCAGCATGGCCGTCAGGATGCCCTGTTCACTGCTCAGATCGTCCAGCAGACCGGTACGCGGCAACTCATCGCCGGTGCCGCCAACATCTGGCGGGTCAACCTCCCCACCGGGGACTGCTTCCACCGGGGTCGGGCTGGCATCGCCACCCCGCAGACGCTCGGCAATGGCGGTCGCGGTCGCGGCGACGTCATCGGCACTGATGGCGGCTGGCGGGTCGTCGGGGGCCTCGGTCGGCTCTATCTCGTCACCGGGGCCTTCCGCTTCCAGCGTCAAGAGCGCGATTTCGGTCTGTTGAGCAATCGCGGTTGCCGTCAGGTTCTGGGCTTGCGCGGTCTGGGTACCGGGTAGATCCAGCCCACCGCCGACCGGGGTCGGGGTGACACTCAACGCGATTTCAGTCAGGGCGATGGCGGTGCCCTGCTCTGCCGTCAACTGGGCCTGGGCGGTTTCCGTCAGTGGGATGGCGGTCAATTCAGCTTCGGCGGTGGCCGTCTGCCCGGCGAAGACCGCCTCTTGCGTCTCTGTACTGATGGCGTTACGTGCATCCGCCGTGAGGGTGGCCCCGGCGATGTCGGTCGCATTGGCCTGCGCGATGCGCGTGCTTTCCAGTTCGAATTCTGACGGGCCGTCTTCCTGTGTCGCCAGGAAAACCACCAGACCAATGCCGACCAAGAACAAGATAATCATGATAAGTGCTAACAAGATAAATGTGCGGTTCGGCCCGGAGCGTTCGTCGTCCTCATCAAAGGCGAAGTCGTCATCACGGATGTCCCCGAAGCCGTCAAAATCTTCGTCTACTTCTCCCAGTTCGTTATCGAAGTCGAAGTCGTCTACGTCATCGGTTTCATCAAACATCTCGTCTTCACCAACGAAGCCGAAGTCGTCGTCGAAATCACCGCCGAAATCATCCTGGTTGTTGTCATCACCGAAAAGATCGTCGTCAAAGAAATCGTCGTCTCTACTCATAATCCTGCTTCCCTTCCTCTGTGGAGCTTACCTAACGCCCCAAGACCTCTAAATTCGCCACTGGAATATGTGCTGTCTCTCCTGAGACTAATTCTACCTTTGCACACGGAACGCGCAAGCCGTTTGGCAACAAAGTCGGTAATTTCGGTAAATCGGCCACTTTGCCCGTCAGCCCCAGGTGGGGCGCACGGGTCACCCGGACGGTCATACCATTGCGCAACGAGAGTTGCACGTTGGGCGGCGTGGGGTTGGCATTGCGGTCGTTCACGTTGATGATAACTTCGGGTGTGCGAGTCTCAAAGCGACCGGGCGTGTGCGCGTCGAGCGTGACGGCCTGGTCACTAAAATCTTGCAACATGTTAAAAACGACACTGCTCATGCGGATGTCTCCAAAGCCTTCGGTCAATAGCAAGGCTCCGTCCCAGTTCAAAGCACGTTCGATCAGCGATGCATCCATACTCGGCGCGACGACACCGGCCAGCAATTGTTCGTCCATCACCGCGAAAGCCGCCGCCTGGAGTGGTTTGCGCGTCAACACTATGGTACCCGCATATCGTTGTTCGAGCGAATCCGCCTGGATGTTTTCCAGACCTTCGGCGGGTTCGGCACGCATAGTAGCGATCAAACGGCGACCGTTCCCCCATACGCCCTGGGTCTGTGCGCCGATGGCTTCGATCACCACGCCGCGTCCTGGCTCTACCTGGATGACGCGGCCCCGCACCCCGGCTTCCACGTCGATGATGTCCGGCATCTCCTGGAGGATGATACGCCCGCCGGTGATCTGTGAGACGATACCGCGTGCGGGCGCGATGAGCTTTTTGCCGCGTGCCGATTTATAGGCGACCGGTTCTTCGGCATCAACGACATCCCCACGCCCCACCTGGAGGTAATCATCAAGCTGAGACTCTTTCTTCAAGCCGAAGTGCGCCATGACATCCAGGATGATATATTGTGACGGGATCACGCCGTTGACCACCACATCACGAATATCAACCCGCTGGCCTTCACTGGCCCGGACGTTGCCCAGGGCTTCTTCCGGGAGCATGGCCTCGCGCCGGATGACGGTCAACGAGGCGGCGTAACGTTGATCAGGATAATACATCGCGCAAAGCTCCTAACTCGTCTACTTCATCATCTTCTGGCGTGTCTTCCGCCGGGGTGTCATCCTTGCCGGGCTTTGGCTTGCGGCGGCGGCCAAATAAACCGCGCCGGCCCGTTGGTGCATCGTCGTCTTCAGTGTCCAGTTCCGGCGTCTCGATGTCGTCCATTGTCTCCGGCTCAAGCGTTAACCAGGCTGGCGGGATCTCCTGCAACGGATCCCCCGTAGCCGATTGGATCCAGCGCGGGATCTGCTCGGCCCGTTCCGCCGGGGTTTCGCCCAGGGGGATAGGCCGCCCGCGTGTGTCGAAGATCAAACCGAGTGAGCCACCCTCGACTGTGAACTTGAGGCGGCGTTTACCGTTGAGCTTCACCCCGCGCTTACAGCGGATCTCGACCTGCACTTGCTCGCCCAAAAGAAGCGGTATCGTCATAATCCGCCCACCTTCAATGTCCAGGGTCAGGGTCTCACCATCTTCTGCGGAGAGCTTGACCGTCAGGGCGGCTTGACCGGGCCGCATTGATCCATCCACACAGAAGGCTACGCCGAGCCGGTTCAGGTTGGTTCCTTCCAATAACTGAACGGTGGCTTCCGGGGCCTGGGTCGCTAACGCCCCCATCGCGGGGAGCAAGCCGAACGGGTCTGTTTCCAGCATGACGACGCCCTTCGGTTGGAAGACATCCAACGCCAGGAGCGCGTCATACCCGGCAGAACCGGTGCGCGTCAGCGCAGAACCACCTGTGATGAGGCGGGCAACGGGCGGGGCCTTGCCCGGCCATTGGGAGTCTAGCTCTGCCATCAGATGCCGCAAGCCCGCCCGCAAAAAGGCGTGTTCCATGTGGAGATCACGCAGACTCATCGGGATGGCCCCAGGGCGTAAAGACTTGTTCAAGGCGTAATTACGGATGTCGGCATCGCGGACGGCAAAGGGCAACCAAACGCGCACTGCATCCGGGCCGATCATATCCAGCATCTCCGGCGCACTGGTGCCTAACCCTAATTCTGACCGAGTGCCAGATCGAATGTCTTTACCCTGTGCCCAGGCGACGGTCATGGCCGCGCTACCCGCATCCAGCAGACCAACGCCGCCCGGATCTAGCCGACCAAGATAAGCGGTAAGCACCGTCTGGGCCTGGGCAGTCGAGAGGATGCCGGTCTGGCTCCGTTCAGAAATAGCGGCAAAGCTCTTTTGCCGGGTTTCCTTGTAGCGGTCAAATGCCCGGCCAAGCTGAAGCCGGGCCGGTTCCAATTCTTCGTCCATCAATTCCGGGCGGACGTTCTGCGCGATGAAGACGGTCGTCAGCGGTTCGAACAATTCCTGGATCTCGCCGGCGGTTTCGTTGTTACCGGCATAAACCACCAGCGGACGCCGCGCCTTGTCGATCAAGCTGACGGCCAGCCGGGCAACCTCCGCATTCCGGCGGATGGCGGCAGTCGCACCGCCATCTGTGCCACCGGCCAGCAAGATCAGATCTGGATAACTGAGCAAGATCGCGTTGAGGCGTTCTTCTTCATCGCGGTCATCGGCCAGGCTGATGGTCGCGTTCACGTTGATATAAGTGCCATAGGTAGCGCGGATCGCGCTTTGCAGGCTGATTTCCGGCACCAGGCCGATGACAACCGCTCGCAACGGTCGCCCGATGCTGGCCGTCAGCGCGAACAGATCAACCCCGGCCTGATTTTCGTTTTCCGGCGTGATGACCTGATCGGTCTCATCCAGGAGAGGCCGCCCAATCGACCGGCTGATCTGGCGTACCAGGCGCACAAACCCAACTTCCATATCAAACACCGGGAAGCCGTCCGTCGTGCGGCCCTCCGCACGGGCGACAAAGCGATATTCGCCGTCAACCACGTCGAACAGCACAATCCGCGTGTAAACACTGCCGAAATCTGCCGCGAGGATAGAACGTATTGGCATCGGTTAACCCCCTAGCAGGAAACTAAGACGTTCGCTGAAAATGGTCAGGCTGGTGAGGATGGCGGCGGCATAGAGCGCACCTAGCGTCACGACGATCACACCCTGGCCGATCACGCCGACGGCTCGAACCGGTGCAATCTGCCGGGCGGATCCATCCGGTTGACGCCGGGCGACATACTGGAAATACATCAAACTGCTGGCAACGCCGATAAACAACAAGAGCGCGTCCAGCGTCCCGCGTGAATCAGCGTCTACGGTATCCAGCGTCAGCGGGATCAAGGTGCCGGTTAAGGCCCCGGCCAGGGCCACCGCCGCACCAACGCCGATAATCAAGCCGATGCCCAGATTGCCCAACCGCCCCAGGCGGCCAAACGTCTTGAACAATAACAACAGGCCGAACAACACCGGCACCAAGCCAACACCAAGTTGTACCGGATCGTCACTGGTCAACGTGGACTCGAACCAGGGGATCAGCACGCTATCTACGGTAATCACCGTGACGTAACCGGCGACCAGCCCGACGAACACATAAACCGCCAGCCGGTAGAGGATGTTATCTCCTAGTAGATAGCTGAACACCATCAGCGTTAGCACGAAGCCTGCAATCAGGCCGATGTCTTCCATAAAAACGCCCCTTACTCGTCGGTTTCGCGCTGGCGTAGAACCACGCGAACGATGTTAATCAAATTGCCCAGGCCGATGACGATCACCGCGAATAAAATGCCAATCGTCATGGCGAACCAGCGGTCATCGTCAGCGTCGGTCTCGGCTGGCAGAATATCCCGTGCCAGTGGCCCGCCGCCGATGACTCGATCCAGCGGGCCAGCCTCTGGCGTGGTTTCCGGCGTAGCCTCGACGCGATCAAGCTCCAACGCGGAAGCAGTCGCGGTCAAGATGACTGCTTCCGCATCATCAGGGCCGGGCAAGACGGGTGTTTCCAGCGCAAAGGCGGTCGCCGTCTGCGCTAAGTCGTTCAGGCCGTCATCTTCCGCAATTGCGGTTAGCGTCAGGATGGCTTCCTGCGGGCTGGGGGTGGCGGGTGGCTCGTCCTGCTGGCCGGCACGCGGGCGGAGCTTGCCCAGGGTGCCGGGGCGGGCGGCTTCCTCATCATCGTCGGTGGCCCCAACCGGGGTGATGGTCGGGAAGTCTTCCGGTTGTTCGCCAGCGACCGTCACCTCAACCAGATCGTTACGGATCCAGCCGTCGATGAACTCACCGTTCACGTTCTGGAAGCGGATGTTGTACCACAATTCGTCAATGTCGTTGATCTCTTCCCCGATAATCAAGGCGCGGCCCCCCGATTGCAAGACGCCAACGGGTGTATTGGCCGTGCTTGGGTCTGGCCGGATGTTGACCGCGCTATCGACAATTACCGTTGCGATGCGGGCAGGCTCTGGCGTGGGGGTGGGTGTCGCGCTGGGTGTGTTGGTCGGCTCTGGTGTCGCGCTCGGCTCCAGGGTAGCGGTCGGTGATGGCGTGCTGGTCGGTGTCGCGCTGGGCGTTGGCGTGGCGTCGGTTTCATCCGGCACGGTCGTCACCGGTGGGATGGCCTCGTCGGTTGCTTCTGGTGCATCTGGTACAGCAGGATCGGCTGTGACCTCCGCCGGGATCGTGGTCGGCTCAGCGGTGGGCGTGGCAGATGGTGTACTGGTCGGTGTCGCCGTCGGCGCGGTGATGACGATCACGCCATCCCCGGCGATGAGGGCATTCACCATGCGGGTATAGGTGTAGCCATCCCGGTATCCGGTCAAATAGCCGGCGATGGTCTCATCGGCCTGGGCCTGTAAATACGGCTCGGCCAGCGGCATCGCGCTCTGCCCGGTGATCGCCAGCAAGGGGGCCGTCGTCAACGGCGCGACTTGCTCCGCCCAGGCCCGTACCCGGTCGGCCCGCTCAGCAATCACGATGATTGAGTCAAAGGAACGGATAGCCTCGACACTGTAGCCGGTATCCTCACCAAAAGGATTGGTGCCGACGTAGCGGTCGATGTTCTGCGCGAAATTCCGCAGGCCGGTGACATCCGCCACCAGATAAGATCCGACGATATAATCACGATTCACGGTCAGGTCATTTTCTTCCGCGATGGTGGTGATGCGCTCATTGACGCGCAACAGGCCGATGGCATCCCCGCCGACGATGACCGGGACGGAGCCGCGTGCCAGCAAATGCCGCAGAAGGGCGTCGGTCGCCTCGTCCATCTCCGCCGCGCCGGTACTGCCGAACTCTACCGCGACCAGCACGACATCGCCGGCCTGAGCGTCATCGACCGCGCCAAAAAATTCCATACCGGGTGATCCTACCGTGAACACCTGCGGCGGTCGGTCACCGATTTGAAAGGCATCGTTGAAAAACGGCAGGATCATCACCAGCAGAAGAAACACGCCGATCACCAACCGGTCGGTCAGGATGCGGCGGCGGGATTTACGGGCGTCCTCAGTCGCTTCTTCGGTGCCCATAGTGTTGCGCAACAACCGGACGCGCTCTTCTTGCTCCGGGGAGAGCAGGAAATCGGTCAGGACATCGACCTCGCCCGGATCAAATACAACGGCTGGCAACGTGCCCTGTACACCGGGGATCACGCGCTCAATAGCGGGGGTATCCCCACTGACGGCATCCGCTGGCAGGTTCAACCCGCGATCTCGCAGACCACGCAGACGGTCATCCAGATCTTCAATCGGGCGGTCTTCTTGTTGACGGGCTAAGGCCGCCGCTGATTGCTTGCTGGTGCTGGATTCCTGCGCGAAATCTTGCAACCATTCGGGAGCATCCGGGTTGAGTTCGATGCTGGCGACGTCGAAGCCTTCGGCATTGGTGTCGTAGTCGATGTTGTCCAGGTCATCATCGAAGAAGCTATCGAAGTCCAGATCATCGGTCGAGGTCTTCAACCCGCCGGTATCCGGCAGGTCTACATCATCCAGGGTAGAGAGGAAATCATCGACATCAATATCGCTATCCTCGGCCACCGGCTCGGCCTGGGCTGGCTGGTCGGGTTCGGTCTGGTCCAGATCATCGGCGGAAATGCCAGTCAGCCAGTCGAGATCAGCCTGGGAAGCGGCTTCAAGATCAGGTTCGTCGTCATCGCCAAACCAATCCTTGCGTTGTTCCGGCGGGGCGGGTTCGGCTTCTGCATCGCCCAACACATCACCCAGGAAATCCATGTCCAGGTCAGCCGGTTCGTCGGGCAGATCATCGACGCCGAAGCCTTCGGCCTGCGCCCGATCTAAGAACGCATCATCCTCAGCGACCGAATCCGCAATGGGTGTTTCCGCGCCGGTCTCATCGCCGCTCAACTGGCCGAGCAGGTCGAAGTTATCGTCGTCGCCCGCATCCAGCAGATCCTCGTCAATATCGCCCAATACCCCGGTCAGGCCGGTGCGCTCACTGGCCCCCAGGATGTCAAAATCACTCGCGTCGTCGTCGATCTCCGCGCTGAAGTCTTCCTCGGAAAAATCCCCATAGCCCGGCACGACACTACCAGACGACTCAGAGAGTAGCGCGTCCAGGTCGATGTCGTCATCCTCTGCCGCGTCGTCTTCAAAGGCCTGGAGCAGGTCGTCTTCTTGCTCGACGAATGCCTGGAATTCGTCGGTCTGCATCCAATCTGGCAGGGCTTCGTCATCCGTATCAATAAAGTCGGAGTCACTCTCGGCTTCCATGCTGAACACATCGCCTTGAAGATCCTGTAATTCGTCTGAGTCGTCCAGGTCATCCAGGAAGGAGTCATCGAAGTCATCGTCCGCTCCGGCGTCATCCTGGAGCCAGCCCACCATGCCGCCGCCAGCTTGCGCCTGGTCGTCCTCGGCGGGTTCTGCCATCCAATCTGGCAGGCCTTCTTCGGCGTCGATGGTGTCGTCGTCTTCATCGGCTAACCAATCCGGCAAGCCCCCTTCCACCGTCTCCTCAACGTCTGGCGATGCGTCATCACTGAAGACCGCGCTTTGTTCCGCCGGTGCATCATCCGCTAACCAATCCGGCAAGGTCTCGTCATCTGCTTCGTCAAAAGCATGTGGCGGTGCGTCATCACTGAAGACCGCGCTTTGTTCCGCCGGTGCATCATCCGCCAGCCAATCCGGCAAAGTCTCGTCATCTGCGTCGGCGGGGGCCGCATCAGCTTCATCTGCTGGATCAAAGCCGACGTAATCGCCGCGTTCGCGGGCGGCCTGCTCTGCTTCTTCGATTTGCCGCTCGAAGGCGTCATCATGATCTTGAATCCAGCTTAACTCCCCGGTGACGCCGGTGCGGGTAGGGTCCCCGCCGGTCTCACCGTCAGCCTCATCGCCCATCCAGTCGAAATCCGGGAACTCGTCGTCATCCGCCGGAGCTGAGCCAGAGTCCGCGTCGAACTCTGTGCGCCATTCCAGGTCGCCGGTGACGCCGGTTCGATCCGGTTGTTCCGGGCCGGGGGCCGCGTCGTCATCATCCGTCTGGAGCCAATCGAGATCATCGAAGTCGGCATCATCGTCTTCAGACGGTGTGTCGTCATCGTCATTTAACCAATCGGGCAGGTCGTCGTCCCAATCTTTATCGAAATCGTCGCTCATATTCCTCACTCACGATAGGACCGGTCAACGCCAATCAAAATCCGCACCCCGGTGACGAGTGTCGCCAGCGCGATGCCCAACAATAGCCCGCGTGCCCCGGCACTGACCGGAATTTCCATCAGCCAGTCGCGCAGGTTCTGGAACGCGCCCAGGCCAGCCAGCGGCAACGCGGCGATCAAGACGATGAGCAATGTCGCCACAAAGAGCGTATTCGCCCAGGTGACGCGCTCATGCATGATGTGGTAGGCCCCATAAACCAGGGCAAAGAATAGCACCCCCGCCAGGGCAGATTCAACCGGGCGTTGTACGGTCTCCAGCAAGATGATGTTGGTCTCACGGTCGGTCACATAAGTGACCAGCACCAACAGGAAGCTCACCAGCAAGACGGCACTGTAAATGAGACCGCGCTGACGAGTGACCAGGCGGCGGGTATGAACCAGCGTCAGGTTCAACACACCCAGGACAATCGTCAGCGCGATGATAATCGTCGTAATCTGTAGCAGAATATCTGCAATCGCCTGCAAACTGGTGATCGACCCGGCTGGTAGCGCGGTGTCACGCTCCACCGATTCGGTCAAGAGCAGGCCAAACAGCACAATCAAACCGGTGCCGACGGTCAATGCAGAGGCGATGGCCGCCCCGATACGGAATCTTCGCATGGGCTATCCCCCCAGAGACAAGGCCAGGCCGACAAACAACACCAGGATCAACACATAACGCAAAATATCCAGCGTGACAGCGACTTTTGTCGCGCCGGGGGCATCATCCAGGTAAGCGGCGGAGACAAAGACTTCTTCGCCGATCAACGGGGCATCGCTAAAGGCATAAGCCACCGCTTGCCCTTCCAGTTGATCGCTGACGGCCAGTGTCGGCAATTTCATCCGCGTTGCGGAAAGCATCACCAGCCCTAGCTCCGGCCCATGACTGCCCGCCAGCACATTCCCGCCCAGGTCTTCTACATGGATCAAAGCGGAGAGGGCCGCCGCAAAAGTCAACGAGCGTGTGCCCGCCGGGAACCAGCGCGTCGCGGTGGGCTGGAATCGCTCCGCAAAGCCCCGCGCCACATAAGCCCGGCGCAGAGCATCCTGCGCGAGTGGGATAGCGGCGGTGCTGGATAATGTGAAAATGGGCGAGTCGTCCCCGATGGCGGCTTCACGAGTCAGATAATAGGCCAGTTCTGCACTGGCGACAGCCAGGACGGTGCTTTCTCCACCGATGCCGGCACTGCCCAGGGAAAGATGAAGCGGGCGGTCGGCTTCGATGGTGCGGCCTACCATGCCCGGCATACGGGCATAAGCGTCAATATCGCGCACGGCGACCCGGCGTCTGGCCGGTAAAGCCACCAGGATCAGCACGACGACCAAGATGCCGATTGCTAAGACCCCCAATGTACTGTAATCCATCTGCCCCCCTAAGCATCATTCAAACGGCGGCGAAGTTCAGCGACTCCGTCCGGTTCTTCAAGTGCCTGGGCGATCTGCCCGATGGCGGATCGCCAACCCAACAAGCCAGAAACGGGTTGAAAAACATACAACACTTGCGCCCCCAACGGCCCGAACGGTTCCAGCACATCCAACATCGTGTTGACTGCGCCAGTCATACGCCGCTTTTTAATCTGTGTGATCCAATCTGTGTTGTCATTCATACTGCCGAGTATAACACAGGCCAGGAAAGCACGAAAATTTTAGCACGAATCAAAAAGGCGAGACCGGATGGCCTCGCCTGATGTTCTAACGCAGGGTCTGCTTAGGCTTCGGCACCGATGCGCTTAAGCTTCGGCACCGATGCGCTCAAGCTTCGGCACCGATGCGCTCAAGCTTCGGCGGGGTCAGCGTCGGTTTCTTCAACGACTTCTGAAACTGGCTTTTCAGGAGTCATTTCTTCTTCAGTTTCAGTGTCGGCTTCTTCAGCGTCGGCTTCTGCTTCTTCAGTGTCGGCTGTTTCGACGTCTTCCGCGACGGGTTCGCGCTGATCTTCGGGCGTCAGAGCTTCGTAGATGTGGGCGGTGTGGCCGTCGTCGTCGGACTCGTCGTCCTGGTCATCTTCCTGACGGCGGCGGCTATGGAGCCATTCTTCCTGCTCCTCGACCGCGACATCATCAATGCTCAGGCCGATGCGCTGGCGGTCAGCCTCGATGCTAATGATGCGAACCAGCACTTCGTCCCCTTCACGGAGCAAGTCGTGCGGGTTGGTGCTCCCGAACATGGACATCTTGCTGATGTGAACCAGACCTTGCAGGTTATTGGGCAATTGCACAAACGCGCCGAAATCAACCACGTTGGTGACGACACCTTCGACCAGATCACCGACGGTGTATTCGTCGTTGATCGTCTCCCACGGATCCGGCAGAAGCGCGACCCGGTTCAGGCTGATGCGGTTCTTTTCTTTGTCGATGTCATCCACGATGACTTCGACCTCATCCCCGATGGCGACGACTTCGCCGGGGTGGTTGACGTGCTGATGATCCAGCTTGGAGATGTGGATCAAGCCGTCAACGCCGCCCAGGTCTACGAACGCGCCAAAGTTGACGATACTCACGACCTTGCCCTTGACCTGCTGGCCGACTTCCAGTTCTTCCATACGGTTTTGCTCGGCTTCGGCGCGGGCTTCCCGTTCGGAGAGGATGAGCCGGTTACGGCGGCGGTCGATCTCGATGAACTTAAGCGTCAGGATTTCCCCGATGATGTTCTTCTTGGCCTGTTGCAGTTCATAATCTGACGCGAAACGGGGCAAACTGATGACGTGCGACTGCGGCACAAAGCCGTTCAAGCGGCCATATTCCACCAGCAGACCGCCCTTATTGGCGTCTACGACGGTGGCTTCTACCAGGTCGCCGGTTTCCATCGCGGTGTTGGCACTTTGCCAGTCTTCCAGTTCCAGGGCCTTGTTGATCGAAACGATAAGATCGCCATCGGCATTACGCGGTTGCAAGACATACGTCATGACCTGCGCACCGGGGACGATTTTGGCCTTCAAACTTTCCGTCAATAACGATAAATCCTTGCGTGTTACAATTGCATCACGCTTTTGACCGACATCGACCAGAACCTCATCAGTGCTAGCTTCCAGCACAATACCTTCAAGGATTTGGCCGCGGTAGGGTTGCTCGAAGTCGTAAGCGTCAAGCAGAGTGGCAAAATCTTCTTCGAAGTTTTCGACTTCGGCGGGGTCTTGAATATCGGTCGTTGGGGTGTTAGTTGTCACACGAACTCCTAGACATATAAACTTAGCGGACGAATACTGAACAACAAAAAACCGCCAGATGGCTACCACAGGCAGACGAGATGAGCGGTTGATTTGGATCGATGGGCTATGTAAACCGAGCAAAATCAGTTACGCTACCTGTACGCCGTATCCGATTTACTCCTAAAGAAGATATACGGACAGTTTATATTGTGTTCAGGTTAGTATTTCACTACGGTTATATTGTATCATATGTCAGCGCGGTTTCAACGCTGAAAAGCAAACCTTTATCCAGTGTTTAGGTGGTGATGATGGCTGAGGGGTTATCAGACTATTGCCTGTTATGCTTGTCCGAGGATTTCCAGCCGATCATCGAAAGAGATTACCCCAAAATCGACAAAAGTAGATAATATGTCGTCTTCAATTTGTTGGGCACTGAGTAACTCAACCAACGCGATCTTGACGTCTTTCTGGTCGATTTGACGCTCTTGGAGTCGCTTACGCGCATCATGTTCAGCACGAAACTTGTCGATTGCCTGATACAGCGTGTTATAGGGCGGATTGGTTCGGTTACGAAAGTCAATGTACTGCATGGTTAGCAGGCGGGCATGCAATTTATCAATATCATCCCGCATCAGTAGCAGTATTGGCAAGCCCCGGCCTAATGCATACGCCCACTCATACATGACATATTCCGACCGATTGGCCTGATCGTTCATCACGACGAGTACCAGATAGGCCTGATTGAGGTTATCGTCAATGTCATTTCGCCAATCCTGGGATCCTTTATCCAGATCCGCATCCCACCAGTTTTTGGTCTACCCCCAGTTTTTTAGAGTAACAACTGCTCAGGCGGTATGGCTGACCGGGGCGGCATAGCCAATGCCCGAATGTAGCCGCTGGCGATTGT
>DAOTTZ010000065.1:0-46687 GCA_034437535.1 Anaerolineae bacterium
GCGGCGTAACCAAAAGGAATCAACAGTCAATTGGCGTTTCACTACCGATGATGCACGCATCAAATTACATCGTCTCTATCCGACAATTAACGTTTGCTAGACTACTAGTGCAAGGTTTTGGCTGACAGTTTGAGTGTGGCAAGGAGTTTCTCCCTCAAAGTGCGATATCATTCCAAGCCACTGCCTCATTCCTGCACTAGCCATCTGACCAGCCAGATTCTAACCACGCTGGTAATGTGTTTATGCTAAAAACAGAGTATACTAAGCATAGAGATGGAGTACAGGACATAAGACAATGGTTACCGCACTGATCATCGATGACAATCCGGTCAATTGTGAGATGATCGCGATTGCGCTAAAACGTATCAACATTGATTCAAGTAGCGTCACCAATGGCAATGCCGCCTTGAGTCACCTGGAAACGCATACGCCGGATCTCATCGTTACTGATTTATGCCTGCCGAACCGGCTCGGCCCGGATGGCACCGAGATTATCGCACACATCCGGGGGACAGATCGCCTGCAACACCTGCCAATCATCGCAGTGACAGCCATCAGCGATGCCGAATATGAACAACGGGCGATGACCAATGGTGCCGATGAATTGATACGGCGACCGTTCAAATTACAAGATCTCGCTGAGAGTGCTCAGCGGCTTCTGGGTATTTCAGCAAATACCAACACCTAACAGCAGTAGAAAGAGGCGATCCGGCGGGATCGCTTTTTTCTTGTGGCCGGGCGGGGTCTACTTCTCCCGGTCACGCAGATGCGGATGATAGGCGTAGTCTTCCAGGTGCATCGCGGTCTTATGCACATGATAATGATGGGCCGTCAGCCCCATTTGCGCGATGACATCATCCGGGCGCAGGTTGCCCCGTTCCCCGGCGGAAAGATGCGCCAATAACTCACCGGCATCCCCCACCTGCAAATCAAGGATTAACGGACGTAGATCAATGGCAGATTTGCGCCGTTTGCCTTCGACAATCTTCACGATGCGCTCTTGCGCCAACACGGTGTCAATCGCCGCCTGGAGTGTCTCCGGCGGGACGGGATCAACAAAGGTGAGCCGGTATTCCGCGCTTTGAACCAGGGTTTGCAGGGGCGGCCCGTTGACCGGCACATCATCCACCTTATAAACCCGCAGGCCCTCCGGCGCGACTGACTCCAACCGGGCCGGGATGTCGTCCACCGTCGGCAATAACTCCCGCAGGGCGATGTCGATAATCTCACATTCACTGGTGATGCCCAGCGGCAAGGCCACCGCCAATTGCATACGCGGGCGCGTGTTGAAGCCCTGGGTATAGAGCAGGGGCAAATCCGCCCGGCGCAGAACCCGCTCCCAGACTTTGGCAATATCCAGGTTGCCGGTGTACTTCAAGACGCCGAACTTGCCGAATGTGATATGTAACCGTTGCGCGACTGGCGATTGATGATCCATATGCAATCTTTGACCTATGTCTGGTGTGCGGTAGAATGGAGATAATAGCAATATTTTAATGGCATCGGCAACGATTCGGAATACTCATGCGCGAAAGCTCAACCCAGATCACCCGCAAACCGTTCTGGCGGATCGCCTGGCCGGTGGTACTGGCCGGTGTGCTGATTGTGGGCGGCGTTAGTCTGTTTGGCCTGCTCAGCCTGGAAGAACCGGGACAAGTCTCCATCGTGGGAGATATTCTCATCATCTGCTTCGCGCTCTGCCCGCTGGCTTTGTGCGGCTTTGTGCTGTATATGGTACTGGCAGTAGCGGCATTCGGCATCGGGCGGGTAGAACGCGGCACACGCAAGCAACTGCGTAAGGCTCAACGCGCCACCAGCCAATTCGCGCAGACGGCGCAAGAAAAAAGCCACGATCTCAACAAAAAGTCAATCGACCTCGGCTCACGTTTCGCCGGGTTCGATCACGTATTCGACACGCAAAAAGAAAGTGACACAGACGATGAGCAACCAACTTCAGGATAACAGCGGGTGGAAGCGTCGCACCTACTTCAACGGGGCGATGATCGGTCTGCTGGTCGGCACGTTAGGGGCGTACCTGTATGCACGGGCGGCGGAAGAAGACGCCGAACGCAACGGCGAACCGACCAAAATGGCGACCGGCCAGTTATTGAGTATCGCGCTGGCCGTCCTCAGCCTCATCCGGCAGATCGCCGAATCCGGTAAATCCAACAAGAAATAATTATGTGTGGTCGTTACGTCCTCAGCATTGATGCGGATCAGCTTCAACTGGCCTTTGATCTAGCCACCCTGCCAGCAGATTTGACGCCGCGTTATAACATCGCGCCGACGCAACCCGTACCCGTGATTAGCAATGAGGCCCCGTCCCGGCTATCGGCCTACCGCTGGGGCCTTATACCGCATTGGGCAGATGACCCGGCCATCGGCAACCGCATGATTAACGCCCGGTCAGAGACCTTGCACGAGAAGCCGTCTTTCCGGGCGGCATATAAACGCCAGCGGTGTCTCATCCCGGCCAGCGGATTCTACGAGTGGAAACAGACCGCCGATGGCAACAAACAACCAGTCTTCATCCAGGTGGCAGATCAAGCGGTCTTCGCCTTTGCTGGCCTGTGGGAAAGCTGGAAATCTCCCCAGGGGGAAACGGTGCGCTCCTGCACCATCATCACCACGCAGGCCAACGATGCCTTACGCGACCTGCACCACCGGATGCCGGTGATCTTACACGCGGAGGATTACGACCTATGGCTTTCCAGCCAGGAACAAACACACGAGACACTCGGCCCGCTCCTGCGGCCTTACGAAACCGACCCGATACACTATCACCCGGTCAGCACGGCGGTCAATAAGCCCCACAACGACGACGCCACCTTGATTCAGCCGGTTTACCCACCCGATCAACCGACTCTACTGTAAGGATAGGGGGAACATTCACCATGCACAGGCCCTTTACTTCACGGATGGCACTTGGCTTAGCGGCTCTCGGTCGCCCCGGGTACATCAACCTGAATCACGCGGATGACCTGGGCGAAACCAGCGTAGATGCCATGCGCGACAACGCCTTCACGGTGCTGGATGCCGCCTGGGAACACGGCGTGCGGCATTTTGACGTGGCCCGCTCGTATGGCCGGGGGGAAGAATTCCTGGGCGCGTGGCTCCGGGCACGGCAGATCCCGCCGGATGATGTGTTCATCAGCTCGAAGTGGGGGTATGAATACACCGCAGACTGGCAGATCACGGTCGAGGGCAAACACGAGGTCAAAGAGCATTCTCTGGCGATGCTCAAAAAACAATGGGCAGAATCACAGACACATCTCGGCGGATACATCAAGCTCTACCAGATCCACTCGGCCACCATCCAGACCGGCGTACTGAGTAACGCGCCGTTGCTCTTCCACCTCAGCAAAATGAAAAAAGAGCATGGCATCCAGATCGGACTCTCGTTGAGTGGTAGCGGCCAGGCGGAGACGCTGGCGCGTTCGCTCACGGTGGAGTTAGACGGCCAACGGCTTTTTAGCAGTGTGCAGGCCACCTGGAATCTGCTGGAAAAAGATGTAGGCAACATGCTGAAGGAAGCGCACGCCGTCGGCTGGACGGTGGTCATCAAAGAGGCCCTGGCAAACGGACGGTTGACGCCGAAGAACACCGCGCAATCCTTCCGGGCGGCACGGGGCGAAATGGCAAAGCAAGCCCGCCGGTTAAATACGACGCTCGACGGGCTGGCCCTGGCCGCTGTGCTGGCGCAACCCTTCGCCGATGTAGTGCTGAGTGGCGCGGCCAACGTCGATCATCTACGCGCTAACCTGGCCGCGCTGGATGTGGCGTGGGATGAAACCGCCGCCGAGCAGTTGGACTTCCTGACGGAAGACCCGCAAGAGTATTGGCGGTTTCGTAAGTCGTTGGCATGGAATTAGGCCGGTTATCCTTTTTTCTGGCGTGTCTTGCGGTCGATCAACTCTTTGAAGGGATCTTTGCCCTTTTCGATCAAGACTTTGCGGGTGCGCCCACCGGCCACCGGCTCCCCGATGACACCGATCTCCTCTAACAGGTCGATGATCCGGGCGGCACGCGGATACCCCAGGCCGAGCTTGCGCTGAATCTGGCTGGCGGAGGCTTCCTGCTCCTCGACCACCAGTTCGATGGCGTCCTCTAGCATCGGGTCTGTCTCCGCCAGGAATTCGCGGCGCGTCAGGCCCCGCTCCCAGGGGGCGACATTGCGCGTGGAGTCGAGCTTGCCCTTTTTGACCTGCTCGTTCTTCCAATCTCGCCAATGCTGGACGACCGCCCGTACCTCGCCATCGGCTACAAAGCACCCCTGCAAACGCACCGGTGCGCCGGCATCCTGCGCCAGGTAGAGCATATCGCCCTTGCCCAACAGTGTCTCCGCCCCGCTAGAGTCCAGGATCACCCGCGAGTCGATGGTAGAGGCCACCGCGAACGAGATCCGCGCCGGGAAGTTGGCCTTAATTAAGCCGGTGATGACATCCACTGAGGGTCGCTGAGTGGCGATCACCAGATGCATCCCGACGGCCCGCGCCATCTGCGCCAACCGCGTCACCGCTTTTTCGGTCTCCTCTGGCTTGTTCATCATTAGATCACCGATCTCGTCAATCAGGATCACGATATAAGGCAGATGCTCGTCCTTGCGGCGTTTGCCCAGGCGGGAATTATAGATTTCGATGTTGCGGGCGGCATTTTCTTCCAGCAATTTATACCGCCGGTCCATCTCCCGCGTACACCAGCGCAAAACACCGACGATTCGTTCCAGATCGGTCTCGACACTGCCCATCAAGTGCGGCAGGCTGTTAAAGCGTGAGAGTTCGACCATCTTGGGGTCGAGCATAATCAGGCGGACGGCATCCGGCATGTTGTTCAGCACCAACGCGGTCGCAATGGCGGCGATGGCAACTGATTTACCAGAGCCGGTCGTCCCTGCGATGAGCAAGTGTGGCATCCCGGCCAGATCTACAATGACCGGTTGGCCGGCCACATCACGCCCGACCGGGATAACCAGCGGCGTCTTGGCCTTTTGCCAGGCATCATAAAACGCCTTGCTCTCGTAAACGGAGCGAAGCGCGACGGTGTTTGGGTCTTTATTCGGCACCTCTACGCCCATATAACTATGACCGGGGACGGGTGTTTCCAGCCGGAGCCGCTTCACCGATAACGCCAGGGCCAGGTCACCGGCCAGCGACGAAATCTTGCTCAACCGGGTGCGTTCTTTCTTGATTTCCCCGTCTTTGCCTTTGACTTCGCGGAAGGGTTGCACCGCGTACTGCGTCACCGTCGGGCCGGGTTTCACATCGACCACATCCACGTTAATATCGAACTCTAACAGCGTGTTTTCGATCAACACCACGTTATGGTTGATCTCTTCTTCCCCCGGCGGTTGGATCTCTACATCTTGCAACAACTCAACCGGCGGCAGGGCCTTATCCCGCTTGATGAGCTTCTTTTGTTCTTCCATCTGCTCGGTGGTGAAGTAATGCTTGACGCGGCCATCGGGTCGTTGAACCATCTGCGGCGCGGTCTTTTTCGTCTTCGGCACCAGGTCGCCGATTAGATCGTTGGGGTCAACCTTGAGTTCGCGGGCCTCGACATCGGCCTCGGTAGAGACCTTGAGTACCTTACTCAGCCGGTCATAATTTTCGTCCTTCTTGACGACTGGCTTGGGCTTGACCACTTCGTCAGGGGTGGCTGATTGCACCGGTTGGGCCGGGCGTAATGACGGCGGCAGATTCTCCGGGTTGGCCCGTACCCGCACGATCAACGTGCGCCGGTCTAACCGGGGGAGTTCGGCTTTTTCTGCGATGCTGGGCGGCGGGACGATGACCGGCTTATGCTTGCGCCGCTCTGGAATGGGTGTGGCGGCCAGTGTCTCTCCCCGCTGGCTGAGGTAATCTCGCGCTTTTGATAACCACCGGGCCACCTGTTGATAACGGATGCCGACCACCACGCCTAACGCCAGCGTCATGATTGTCACCAGCAGAACCAGCGTCACCGGCACGCCCAACAATGAGACCGGCAGGACAACCACGCCCCAACCCAGATTACCGCCACCTTCCCCGGCACGGGCAATCGCCCGCAATTCGCCATCGCGCTGGCTGAGGTGGAGCAACCCCAACAGGCACAAAAATGCGATCTCCAGTGCCAGCACGCGCCCGGTGGTGATGTTCACGTTGATGCCGATCTTGGGCAAGAAGATAAGCACGCCGGCGATCACAATCCCCGCCGCGACGACAAAACTGCCCATCCCAAATAAGCTGGTCAGCGCGTCTGACCAGGATTTCGCCAGTACGGCATCCCCCGCCACACCGAATAACGCCATCAATGAGATGACGCCGAACACCAGCAAGACGATCCCGGTAATCTCATCAAACCAGGGCGGGAGCGAATCCAGCAGGTCATCCCAGAATTCGCTGTCCTCCGGGGGGAGCGGGTCGTCGGTCTCAGTCTGTGCGGGGTCTTTTACGGTCTTTTCTTCCTCTGCCACCGTGATTACTCACTCCTCAATAAATGAAAAAGAGGTGGATTGTCACCAATCCGCCCCTCTGTCGGCGCGTTATCATCGGGCCGCGCTTACGGATTCAGGCGCAGGCTCAAGCCCAACCGCCGGGCCGGGCCATTAATCGTCAGGATGCGGGCACGCACCACATCGCCCTCCGAAACGACATTACGCGGATGCAGAAAATGCCCTTCAGCCAGTTCGGAAACATGGATCAAGCCTTCCAATCCTTCTTCCACACAGGCGAACGCGCCAAAATCAACCACATTGGTGATCTTGCCTTCCACCACCTGCCCAATTTCATAACGCTCATCGACGGTGCGCCAGGGATCAGGCCGCAACCGTTTCAGGCTCAACGCGATGCGCCCGGCCTGGGCATCAACCCCCAGCACGTAAGCTTTCACACTCTGCCCACGCTTGAGCATATTCCTGGGGTGTGCTACCCGGCCCCAGCTTAATTCGCTGATGTGAATCAAACCTTCTAACCCACCCAGATCAACAAAGGCACCAAAATCACACAGATTGGTGATCTGCCCCTCGACGACATCCCCAGCAGAAAGACTGGCAAGAATATGATCGCGCTCGCCTGGTTCGGCCTGTGCCGCCCGTTCGGAAAGAATCAAGCGGTTCTTTTCCTGGTCGAGTTCGATCACCCGTAATTCCAGGTCATCCCCGACACGATCCATCAGGGCTTGATGCCGCGACGCATGACTCGATGTCGAAGGAAAATCAAGCAATTGACTGGCCGGGACGAAGCCCCGCAACGATTGATATTCCACCAGTAACCCACCCCGGTTATACCCCACCACCCGCAAGCGGATGGTCTCGTCCTGGTCACTCACCTGGGCGATTTCCTCCCAGTCTTCATCAGCCAGGCCCTGGTTCAGGGTGTAATGATGTTGTTGTTCCGAATCGGCGTGGTCGTCAGAGAAATAACTGGTATCCGCAGGGTCAACCTCAACCGAATGAGCGTGTTCGCCTTCGCTGAGTAGGGCCTGCCAGTACCCTTCTTCCAAAGTGGGCGACTTTGGCTCAACGCCTTGACGCCCGGTTTTTGTGACTGCCATACAGTGAACCCCCATCACAATACGATTGATTTAACATTAAGCGTGTGCCTTCATTATAGGTAACTTTACCCCAACTAGCAAATCCTCAACCGGGTGAGAGCGAATCACGTTCACGGTCAAGGATGGCCTCGGCGATCATTTCGATGGCCGCGTTTTGCTTGCGGTATAGATTCGCCTCGCTGATGTAAAGCCGCCGGGCTGTATCGCGGGCTTTTTTACTGTCGATAAATCGCAACGTCAGGATATTGTAGAACAACCACTCTGGACTGCGATAGTCCCGTTCGCCATCCGGGCGTTGAGCTTCGATGATCTCCAATAGGTAATCGCGTAATCCTTTGACAACCCCGCTGTCATCATCCTCGATGTACGGTTGCACCGATTGCAATTCCAGCAGACGCGAACTGTTCAGGCCGGGGCCACCCCACCAATGACGCAGGGCCGCGTGGACTTGCTCTACCACCTGCTCGCGCTCCGGCAGGCTTGGCATCCGGGTGTATCCATCGTAGCCTGGTCGATATTCGACCTCTGCCGCCCGACTGCGTGTGACCGTCATCTGCGGCAAGAGACCTTCCAGCGCGGCGTAAACTTCGGATTGCAACAGCATGTCATCCAGCGTGCGGGCCACCCGCCGGGTGAACACGCGCAACATATCACGGGCTTCGGCTTCCAGTTCCAGGTCTTCGCTGAGTGCCTCCACGCCCATCATGCCGATCAAAGCGCGGTTGCCTTCGCCGTTGGTGATGCGCCCGCTATACAGCGGCACCGTCCAATACCCTGCCAGCCGTCGCAGATCGTAAGGTTCGTTGATATGCGTGTGGCTGAGCAGGGTGTTGATGCCGTCCGAAAGAGTCTCCTCCGCCAGATGAACCCGGCCCACCGATTGCACCAATTCCGGTGTCGTATCCGCCAGGACGGCCACAAAGGCCCGTTCCACCCGCAGATAATCACAGGTGGCTTCCAGCGTGGCTTCCAGCAATTGCAACAGGTCGCTCCGAGTCAGCAGACGGTCGCTGAGATGTTGGAGCTTGTTCAGTTGCTCGTCGTCTTCCTGCTTGTAGATCAACCACTTTTCCAGATGTGGCAGGGCGACATCAACCCCCCACTGCCACAGCAAGATCACGCTGACGACCGCGAAGGGCATAAAATCTCGCCCGATGACGCCGACGATCTCGGTCGCCGGTTCGGTAAAGACGATCACCGCCAGGGCCAAAGCCCCGGTCGCCGGGCCGACCAGCATAAACCGCAAGAGTTCGGCCTTGACCACACGATCCGGGTACCGCGAGCCGAAAAATGACAACGGATAAGACAGTAAAAGCAACGTCAAGATCACGGTCACATTGGCGATGTTAACCAGGAATAAGGCGAACACCGAAAACTCGTCACCGGGCATCAGCAAGACCGAATACGGGAAAATGCCGATGCTTGGCATCAGCAAAGTCAACAACAGGTAAGACATACGGCGTTGGGTACTGCGCGTCAGGCATCGTTGCCGCGCCCGCCATACATTCATCAACGCGACTCCGTTTGCGATCACGAAATAGACGCCGTAGACCACAAAGCCCGGTTCCGCCCGGATGCTGACCGCGTTATCCAGCGTCAATGTGGAGATCACGGTATCGGTAAAAACCACCAGCAGGAGGAAGATCGAGCCGGTGACATACAACACCCGCACCGCCCGCCGTCGCCGCCCGCGTGAGGGTAAACCGGTCGTCGCCAGCAGAGCATCCGACAGGTGGAAGGTAGCCGCCGGGATGAACGCCAGCCCGATCCACTGAACACGCAGAAGCGACTCCCACGTCCCCAGCATCGGCTCCAACGCGATCAATACATCGGAAGCATAAGCGACCGTCAAGCACCCTAACATATAGGCCGACGTCCGCGCAATGCGGTTATTCAGGTTGCGCGATAGATTGTATAACAACAGGGAGGCCGCCACGATCACGATGACGGCGGCCAGCGTTTCGTTGATTGAATCAAGCAACGTCCGCAGGAAATCGTCCATACATCTCGTTTCTGACTGCGAACGGCGTAGACTAGCCGTTATGCGATTAACTCATGTTTGATGAGCATAACGCAAAGTAGCCAGAAAATGTAGGGTGCGCCGTGCAGGCGACGCACCCGGTGATGCTAGTTTACGCGCTGGGGTGGCGCGATTTTGACGAAGTAGAGCGACGGCTCCCGGAGGAGTTGATACAGGTGTTCGGTCGCTTCGGCCTGATGATTGTTCTCCAGGATCTGGATGTAGCGGGTCAACAATTCGGTGATGTCACTCTGGCCGGTTTCATCGAGCGGGAAAATATCGACCATCGAGTCTTCCGCGATACGGCGACGAAGCGCATTGAGATCCAACCCTTTTTCTGGTTGTACCCGCTGGTATATCACCCCGCCACTCATCCCGGCGCACATCCAGGGGCCAGGATCACCCAGGACTAAAGCCCGCCCGGATGTCATATATTCGAAGGCGTATCCTTTTAAGTTGGCGCGGGCACCCAGGCCGCCTTCGTGGTCGCGCAAAGGCTCCCGGATCTCCCCGCCGAAGACCACATCGGCCCCACTCAGGCGGATGCAGGCGCGGGTGTCAGCGTTCCCCTGCACGATGAACAGCCCTCCCTGGGCACCGTAGGCAAAGCTCTTGCCCACCGATCCATCCAGCCGGTTCCCGTTGTGGTTCAAGCCCTTGAGCACGGCGACGACCCCGCCTTTGGCACACTTGCCGACGCCATCCTGGGCACCGCCTTCTACCAACACGGTCATCGGGTCATCCAAGAAGGCGGCCAGGCCGTTACCAGGGATCGCGGAGTTGCTGAAGCTGAGGTGGATCGAGTGGATCTGGTCGATGTTGTCAAAGTCACGCCGGGCCATCGCGCCGGAAAGATGCGTGCCCAGGGCGCGGTCTTGCGCCATGACCTGCTCGTCGTCATATGTCATTTCACGGTCACCGCGTTCGACATGATCCGCCACCAGGAACGAAATCTGCTTGCTGAGCGTGTTACGCGGGCGCGTCAGGCGACGGCCCCCCGGTTGCGGTTGTTTGCGCGGCACCGGCGGCACCTTGCGGAGTAAATACGTCAGGTCGATGCGGTCATGCATGTCGATCTGCTCTAGCAGATCGGCCCGACCAACCAGATCTTGCACCCGGCGCACACCCATCCGCGCCGCCCACAGCCGGATGTCATCACCTAGCATGTTAAACACATTGACGATGCCATCGGGCGATCCTTTTTCCTCAAATGGGCGGAAGGCCTTAAAGCCCTTCATGTCGGCTTCTTCACGGGTCTTGACGTGTGTCGTGATGCCGACGTGGCAAGTACCATCGTGGCACCCGCGACAGATCGTACACCCGACGGCGACCATCGCCAGCGTGCCAAAGCCCACGCGGTTGGCCCCCAGGCACATCATCTTGATGACATCGCGGCCTGATTTCATGCCGCCGTCGCACCATAGTTCGACCTGATCGCGCAGACCTGATTCGATCAAGGCGCGATGTGCCAACCACACGCCGACCTCTGCCGGCAGGCCGACATGACGCAGAGCATGGGCACGCGCCGCGCCGGTACCGCCTTCGTAGCCGGTGATGTTGATGACATCCGCGCCGGCCTTTGCCACCCCCACCGCGATGATGCCGACACCCGGCACAACCGGAATCTTGACGCTGACACGGGCGCGGGTATTGGCCGTCTTCAATTCGTCGATTAACTGCGCCAGGTCTTCGATGCTGTACAGATCATGATTATTACTCGGAGAGATCAAGGCGACACCGGGGGAGGTGCTACGGGCGGCGGCCACTTGCTCGGTCACCTTATACCCCGGCAGATGCCCCCCTTCACCCGGCTTGGCCCCCTGCCCGATCTTAATTTCCAGCAGGTTGACGGAGTTCAGGAAGTCGATATTAACGCCAAAGCGACCGGACGCGATCTGCTGGCCGCGATTCTTCGGGTAGCGGCCCATCACATCTTGCAGTTCGCCGCCTTCACCATTCACGCAGATGATGTTGAGTCGTTCCGCCGCTTCGGCATAGGCTTTGTAGGAAAGCTCACCTTGAGAGCCGAACGACATCGCGCCGATGACCAACGGCAGATCGTAATCGTCAATCGTCAGATCTACCTCTGCCGGGTAAATCGCCGGATCATCGGCTTCTTTCAAGCCCAGAATATGGCGGATGGCGACCGGGTGTTTGCCTTCCAGCTTGAACAAATGCTCGGTGAATTCTTCCAGCGTCATATCCCCGTGTGCCACATCTTCGACCTTCTTCCACATCTTGGGGTAGAAGCGATCCGGATTGGCTAGCCGGTTGCGCTTTTCCCCGCGTAACTCGGCGGCGCGTTCTTCCGCATCATCCCGGAGCCGGTTCCACGTCAGGCCCCGCGCTTCGCTCCCATAATAATTGGGCGTGCCAAAGATCGTGGCGATCCCTTTCGCCAGCCCGATACTGCTGAAACTATGACCATAACCGCGCAACTCATGACAGCCGATGGTGGAAGTCACCTTTTCCAGCCCTTTGGTCAGCGTGGCGACAGTCTTTACCAACCGCTCGTGGATCTCGTCAGCGGTCGGCGCGTCCTTAGATGCACGCGGGGCCACCCCCACCGCCGTCGCATACATCGCATACGGCAAGATGGCATCCGCCCCCATGCTGACGCATAACGCCAGGTCATGCAGATCCCGTAGTGAGCCACTCCGCAGGGCGATACCGGCCCGCCGCCGCAGGTTAGGCTTACCCTTCTGCATCCGCAAGGCGCGGTCTACCGCCGCTGTGACCAGCAACGGATCAAGCCATAATCGTTCACCGTCCAGCACATCGCTATCATCCAGCACGATCAACGCCGCCCCGGTAAGTACCGCCGCGACCGCCTCTTGCTGAAGCCGTTCAATGGCATGGTCAATCGGTTCGTCCAGGTCAGCACTCATGGAGAGTGTCGTCACTGCTTCGCCAAAGACCGTCATCAAGTCTTCAAGCGTCATGGTGTGGGCGTCGGTTGCCACCTCACGCATCGCGTCGAGCGTCGCTAACTCCGGCAGGCCACCGACGAGCAAAGGCGTCTCCAATTCGACCAGGATCGCCTCGCCTTGCAGTTGATAACCCACCTCCGGGCGGGTGCCCAACACCATGCGGGTGGAAAATTGCGCCTTTTCGCGTTCGCGGTCGATGGCCGGGTTGGTGACGACTGCGACCGTCTCCTTGAAGAAATCTGCGACGTTGGTACGAGTCAAGCTGAGGGCCGCCAGTGGGCCATCCCAACCGAGTGATCCGATCTGCTCCTTGCCAATCGCGCCCAGTTCAGCGACGAGTGACGTGTGATAACGCTCCCAACCGAGGGCGGCCATCGTCTTGGTGTTGACGGGTGTCTCGCGCTGGTACCAGGGCAAGCGTGATTCGTCGTAGATGACATCCGGTGCGGTCACCGTGATCGTCTCAGTCTGGGTGGCAACCGCGACATCAGCCACTGGGGCCGCCCCCAGGTTAGCACCGTTGCCGCCATTCGGCCTGACCGGCACCACAGGATCTTGCCCGGCCCATAATTCGGCAGGATTCAACGGACGGTATGGCACCCGTTGGCGGTATTTATCGTAGGTATGCCGCTGGATAGCGGGGTAATCCATAACTTCAATAGCCCGACCGGGGACGATCTTCAAGGCGATCTTTTCGCCAGGGGCCATCGGCTTCGGGCTTCGTACCATGCCGTCCAGCGGGTACACGCCCCGTTCTGAACTGGCGAAGTATTCTTTTTCCGTCTCCCCGAACCACAACGGACGCAGGCCGAGTGCATCCACACTGAAGACGCACATATCCCCCAGGCGGGCGGCCACTGCCGCTGGCCCCTGTGCAAACGGGCCGAATGATTGCCGCATCTGGCGGTACATTTGATCCAGACCGGGGATGTTATCCATCAGGTCATGCTCATAGGGCGGGAAGACAAATTCCATCGCCTCGATTAAATCCAGCCCGAAATCCATGCACAATGCCCGGATCACCCGGTCTACGTCCTGGCTATCAGAATTCAATGGGTTCAACGGAATGCCGAGCATCCCGGCTTCTAACCGGAAGCGGCTGATGGTGTTGAACTCACCATTATGGCCGATTACGTTGAAAGGTTGGGCGCGTTCAAAGACCGGGTTGGTGTTGGTGCTGTAACGGGCATGGCCCAGCGTCACGGTAGAGGCGTAATCCGGGTCGCGCAGTTCCGGGTAATAGCGGCGCAAGATCTCCACCGTTCCCTGGATCTTATAGACCACGCTATGCGCGGAAAACGAAGGGAAATGCACACCCAGGTTGCGCTCGATCTGCGTCTGGGCGTTGAAGATCACCCGGTCGAGGTCTTTCGCCTCCACCTGCCCGCGCAGGCCCGCCAGTTGATAAAAGACTGGCTGGTTCTTCTCTGCATTTGGGCCGAGCACGTTGGCGTTGATCTTACCGGGCGAATCGTAGATGACATGCAGACCAATGTCAGCAATTTGCTTGATGACCTGATCGATAATGACGCTGGCGCGGTTGCGATCTGCCGGAGGGATGAACACATGCGCCACCCAGAAATCCGGGCTGGTAGCCAGCGAAGCCCGCAGGCCAGCGCGGGCCAGGCGTTTGGTCCACAATTGACGCGGGATGTCGGTCATCACGCCGACGCCATCGCCTTCTCCGTCGATGTAGCCGGTGCGATGCCCCATGCGGGCCAACCCTTCAATCGTCCGTTTGACGTTGCCGTGTGTGGCTTCGCCGCCTTTTCGCACAGCACAAATTAAGGCGCACGCATCGCGTTCGAGATAATCAATTGGATGACGATCTTCAGACTCTAATACTGTAGCATCCTGATGCACGATACATCCTCCTTATGTTGTTTGAGATCAGGGGCAGTTGTTCATTGTGGTGATTTTAACAAGCCAAACGCCAGCCCGAAATTGGTATATGCCCCGATATTAGAAGCACAATGTTTAGGTAAAGCGCACAAACGCCGGGATATTCAGCAGGAATACCCCGGCACCGTGAATTTACCGTTAATTTTGAGAGAGCAAACGCCGGATGGTCAGCGCGAGGTGGAGCGCGAGCCGGGTTTCCGGGCGATTGAGGTCAATCGAAGCGATGTCGTTGATGCGGTTCATGCGGTACAACAACGTGTTGCGATGCACGATGAGCATTTCCGCCGTCTGGCTCAGGTTACCATGACAGGTGAAGAACGCTTCCAGCGTCTTGACCAGATCAGCATGTTGCCGCATGTCATAATCCAGCAGGGTGCCCAACGTGCGCTCGGTGAATTCCATCAGCTTTTCCCGGTCGGAAAGGCTGAGGATCAACTGGTAAACGCCCAGGTCACCGATGTAAAGCGGAGTATCGGTATGGAGCCGGACCGCCAGCTCTAACGCCTGCACCGCGTCCCAATAAGAATTGCGCCAATGGGAAATATCACGGGCGGGTTGGCCCAGGCCGATGGCAACGGTCTGATTCGGATACTGGCGGTTGATCTCCTGGCTGAAGGTCTGCGCCAGCTTCAAACTGCTGTCGATGGGGTCTTCGGGATCAGTGGCATGGAAGACCAACACCTGCTCCTCACGCTCCCTCAGCCAGACCAGCGCGGCGGCCCGCTGGTTGTTAATCACCGCGTTGACGGTCGTCTCTAACCGGCGGTTAGAGGGTGGCGCATCCTGATTAGGATCGGTCACCTCTTGCCAACTCAAGACGATAGCGATATGCGTTTTGGTCATATCATGTTCAAAACGTTCGCCCTGGCGGATGGCCTCCTGGTGATTGACATCGCCTAAGAGCAGGCGATCCAGGAAGTTACCACGCAGGCGTTTTTCGGTATCACTGACGGCCTTCTGCTTCGCCATTTCCAGCCCGCAAGCCGCCGCGCCATGCTCTGCTACCAGCGAATCAATGTCATCCAGGTCGGTATCCCGCCCGATGATGGACAGGTACCCACGCCCGATGTCACTGGTGACGACCGGAGCCACCAACCGCGCTAAACCGGGCATCGGCAATGCTTGCATCAAGACCGAGTCATCGACATCACTCACCCGCCGCCGGTCTTGATATTCCACCGGCAGGTTGTCGATCTTCCGCAGGAAGGTCTCGACATCATCCCAATTTGAGATGAACTTGGGCTGGACGGAGTTATGAATCATCCGCAGGCGTTTATCCTGGATGACGACGGCCTTACCGGTTAACCGCGCCATCGCGTCGATCAAGGCATTCATGCCCTCATTGCGCGATGAAATTTGCGTCAACTGCCGGTAGATCTGCGTGCCGCGCCGTTCAAGCTGGACTTTGCGATCTACCAACAGGCTGATGATCGACTTTTCCACCAGCCGCACCCGGCTTTCCGGCGGGAGTTGAAGCACTGGCACGCCGTAGGCTTTGGCCTCCGCGATGGCCCCGGCCCCGGCGGGGTCGTTCAGCAAGACGGCCACCGCGCCATGATCTGCCGCGAAACGGATCACATCAAGATCGGCCACCTGGGGCTTTTTGCTGTTATCGTGCGACGCCAATAGCAGAATTTCGCCCGTCTGGATGGCCTTACTGCTGATCTTATCCTCCGGGTAAATCACGGTCGCCCAGGTCACAGCCCGGTTCAGCATCCCATCGCCGACCAGCACACGGGTACCCAGGGGCAAGGCCAGCTTACGAATGTCTTCGATTGTAATTTGCTCGTTAATCTCGGTCGTCATGCCCGTTCATCCGCTCGTTTAAGTCTCTCCAGTTATCACACCCACGCCGATCACCCCGGTAAAGATCAAGAGTGTCACACCGAAAAAGTTCGCCGTACCATCAACAGTTACATTGTAGATCGCTAACATCAGCATCGCCGTTCCAGCGATCCAGGTCGTCGGGCTGACGTGCCAGCGTTGCCCATATTGGTAAAGGGCCGCCCCCAACAAGATCACCGCGCCGGCAAACGGCACGAACGGATTCGGGATAGTGAAGGCCTGGTCTTCCGCGATGTAAATCACCGCGAATACCCCAACCATCAGCATCCAGGTGATGCGCTCAACTTTCATCTCGGCCTGGCTTTTACGTCCCCGGCGTTTCGCCATGTTATCCTCCCGACCTGTTCTAAAGCACTAGACACTACTCTGAACAAAAAATCTTACGGTCTTATTGTGGCGCATTTAGGCAAAATACACAATGCATGGTTTAGCGTTGCAGTCTGGCTGAAATCACATAGAATCAATCTATCATCTGATGGTGGAATAAGTGAGTGTGGCGTAATGCGGAAATATAGTGTGATGCTTTTTCTTTTATTGCTGGCGGCCTGTAGTAGCGACCCGGCCCCGGTTGGGCGTGGCCCGGTGCTGGTCGGCCAGAATACGCTGGAACCGACGATCATCATGCCCACCCGCCCGCTGACGAACACACCCTCCCCCGGCCCGGATGCCGCCACGCGCCCGGCCAGCAACGCAGAAATTATCGCGCCGATCAACACACCGGCCTCCAATTTCGTGTTGATTACGCCCACCTTGCCGCCTAGCAAAACGCCGACCACCACACCCACAGCCTCTACCACGCCGACGTTCACACCGATTCCATCCCAGACCCTGCCCCCGGCACCGACCCGCGCCCTGTTCCCGACGAGTGCCATCATCCCGGTGACGGCCCCACCACAGGGAAATGCTAACAATCCGCCGATTGTGAGCGTCCCGCCGGTAGGCCCCGGACCGGGTGCCGGCGGCATGACGTTGCCCGCCGCCCCGCAGGTCTGTGCTAGCGCGTGGTTCTTCGCCAATGCGACCGTGACCCAATGCCCGCAGGACGCGCCTACCGTCACATTCGGCGCGGTGCAAAACTTCGAGCGCGGCTTTATGGTCTGGCTTCAAAATCGAGACGCGATCTTCGTCATCTACAACGACACCAACCTCCCGGCATGGCAGGTCTTCGTAGATAACTTCGTCGAAGGTCAAACGCCGGAAGACGACCCGCAGTTCACCAACCCACCATCTGCCGGGTTGCACCAACCCCGGCGCGGCATCGGCCTGGTGTGGCGAGAGAACCCTGCCGTGCGAGATCGGCTGGGATGGGCCACCAACCCGCAGGAAAACGCCTTTAGTGCCAACACACAAATCGGCCAGGACGGCACATTTTACGTTTCCGGCCCGAATGGGGAGGTGTTAGAACTCAGCCCGAATGGGATTGATTGGCGACAATTAGGCGGTTGAAAATCATAAAACGCCTCCTATATAATCAGACTCTCTGATTAGTCAATCCCCGGGGTCGTGCCCCCGATCATGAATGGAGGCTCGCTCATGACGCCAACTCAGCAATGGGCACGCAATTTCCAAATCAACGAAACCGATGTTGATTTTCTCGTTAACTATATGCTGGAAAAAGAGACACCACTTTCCAGCCAGGCGATTGGTCGGTTGGTCGTCGAGCGTCACTTACAGGCCGAAGTCGAGGCCATCGCCGAGCGTTACCAGGACGTGCGCCTGTACAGCCCGGCAGAAAGTTATGCCGTCGGTGATGCTATCGTGCATCCGGCGTTTGATCTGGCATCCGCCACGATCACCGCTACCCGCACCGGCAATAACCCGCAATACGGCGACTTCACCGTTTTAACCGCCGATTTCGAAGATGGCACCACCCGTGAACTAGCCGCTGATTTCCAGCCGGAGCATAAACTCAGCACGGAAACGGCAGACGGGATGCAGGGCCTCGTCGGCCAGAACTTGACAGTTGATGACATCCTGGAGGACGCGGGCGACATCATCGACTCGCAGATCGACACGGCCCTGGCAGAAAACGACACACTGGTGGTGCTGGCAAAAGCCTGGTTCCCGCGTGATCTCATCATCGAAGCGGACGAAGGTCATCTGAATCTGGCCGAAGCCGTGATCGACATGATGGGCGGCGAACCCCTGCCGACGGCGACAGTGTTAGAGCAAATCGGCGGCATCAGCACCGGTTCGCCGCAGAGCTTGCAAGTCTTCAGCATGAATTATGCTATGAACAACGACAAGCGTTTTGTCGAAGTCGGCCCGACGGGTGAAGTGTTGTGGACGTTAAGACGGATGCAACCGGAATCCGTCCAGCAGGTGCCCAAGCGCCTGCGCTACACCCCCACCGGGTATGATCGCTCGCTCCTCAGTGATGAAGCCCTGGCCCTGGAACGTGAGATCGGCGACGAATGGAGCGACCTGCAACCTCTGCGGGATATCACACAGGCGACTGTCACGCTGATCTACCCGCACCGGCGGGAAGGCACCCTGCCACTCAATTATCGCACCCGTGCGATCTTCCCCGCCGCCCAACGCACCGATACCATTTACGTCACATTGGTCGATACGCAAGACGACGAAGAATACACCGGTTGGGTCGTCCCGGCGGCAGGATACGTGTACGGCTTATTGCCGATTTACGGAAAGTACGAAATGCCCATTGGGGGCTTCGTCCACGTTGAGCGCACCGCCGAAGACCGCGTAAACGTCACCATCGACGCGCACCGCGCCCGCAGTGAGTGGGTGCGCCTGCTGACGCCTAAAGGCGATAACATCGGGTTTGAAAACACCAAGCGCGGCATCGGCGCGGAATACGACGATCTGACCATTGTCGGCATTGATGAACTGGAAGCGGTCGATAAGCTCACGCAGAAAATCGAAGGACAAGGGCGCACCCTGCCGGCCTTACTCCGGCAGATCATCCCAGAGTTGGGCCGGCTGACGCCCCAGGGCACCGCACACGTCAAGACGATTTACAGCGCGATTAACGTCATGCGTCGCTCGCCGCCCGGGCCGATCATGGCGATGCTGGCGGTCAACCCGGATTTCGAAGACATGGGCGGCAATTACTGGCGGCTATCTGATATTTAAGCCGCCCGCAACCAAGGAGAATGGATTATGGCGACACCCGGCAAACCAAGCGCGTTGATCAAACCGACGCTTAACACCAAATTCCATATCGATTACGACTGGTGGGAACGCTCTCGCGAAGACCTGCGCATCTACCTGTTAAGCCACCTCTCGTCAGAAACCCGCGAGTGGCTTTCTCAGAACGAAGATGACGCCCTGGTCGATTATGTTGACCCGGAGACCGGCGTTGTCTCCCAACTCGATAGCCTGGATCTGGCGATTCAGCAGGCGGCGCAAGCCCCAGACTTCATCAACCCGCAGACATCGCTGGTTGATAGCGTGTTTCGCGTGTTCTTGAAGACCCACAACACACCACTCACGCCGAAGCAACTGGCGGAAGAAACCAGCCGACCTGCCGCCACCATCTTAAAGACCCTCAGTGGGCGGACGATTTATAAGGGGATTCGTCCGTTTTTAGCGCAAGCCATGGAGAAAAAACAAGGGGAAGACGAAGCCAATGGGACGGGTAATTAACACTGATGGCCCCGGCAAACGACGCAATCAATTGATGCGGACGTGCGCCGAATTGCTCCGCCGGCTCAGCCAGGCGGAGGAAGTCGATCAAAATTGCAAGAACATGCTGGCGATGATGGTCTTTTGCCTGCGGGAAATCGCCGACGGCATCGACGAATCAACCGTCGCGTGGGAAAAGCGTGGCTACTGGGTCAAGGCGGAGGAATTCCGCGAACGCTGGCGCTGGCCGCACGACTTCAGCCAGCGGATCATGCAATTGATCTACACGGAAGACTGGGATGCGGTGCCGCACGTCCTCATCAAGTTGTTTCCGTACTTCAGCGACATCACGGTGATTAAGTTCACACGCAAGCAATCCCTGTGGCAAGACGCCCACGACCGGCTCCTGGCGGAGCAAGCCAGTTAGCATCTGATCTATCGTCCTGGTGCCGGGTGGAACCAACCCGCCCGGCCCATGATTACCCCAACACAATGCCCAGGGAACGCGCCACCGCGACCTCACGACCTTCAGGATCAACCGTTTTCATCGTCAATGCATCGGCCATCGGCACCGCAGTGATCGTCTCGCCCTGGATGGCGACCATGTGTCCCCATTGCCCCGCCGCCACCAGATCCACCGCCTGCACGCCGAAGTTGGTCGAAAGATAGCGGTCTCGCGGGGTAGGCCGCCCGCCGCGCTGAACGTGCCCCAGCACCGTGACGCGCACCTCCGCCTCGACACAATCCACCAGGGCTTCGCCAACGGCATCACCGATGCCGCCCAGCCGCTTCTGGTTCAAGCCGCCATCATAGAGCGGGGTGCCATCGCGTGGGTGTGCGCCTTCCGCCACGACGATCAAACTGTACCGTCGCCCGCTATCCTTAAGCGCGGCTACCTTGCGGCAGACCACATCGAGATCAAACGGAATCTCTGGGATCAAGATGGCATCTGCCCCGCCGGCGATGCCAGCCGTGAGCGCGATCCACCCAGCGTAACGGCCCATCACCTCCATCACCATCACCCGGTGATGACTTTCCGCCGTCGTTCGCAATTTTTCCAGGGCTTCGGTCGCGGTGCGGACGGCGGTATCAAAGCCGAAGGTGACTTCGGTCGCGCTCAGGTCGTTGTCGATGGTCTTGGGGACGCCGACGATATGCGCCCCTTTTTCCACCAGTAAATGCGCGATGGTCATGGTGCCGTCACCCCCCGCCACGATCAGCGCATCCAGGCCGAGCGCGTCCAGCCGGGCCAGGGCCTCGTCACTGCGGTCTTCGTGGACGATGGTGCCGTCCGGTTGCGTCACCGGGCGCAAAAACGGGTTCCCCCGGTTGGCCGCCCCCAGGATAGTCCCCCCCCGCGCCAGCAGATCAACCACAACATCCGTCGTCAGTGGCACCGTCGGCAACTTCGCCAGCAGACCATCAAAGCCCTCTTGAATGCCGATGACTTCCCAGCCATGCCCTTCAACCGCAGACAACACCACCGCCCGGATCACCGCGTTGAGGCCGGGTGCGTCCCCGCCGCCAGTCAGGATACCGATGCGCTTGCTCATGTCGCCCCCGCTTGATCGGACAACACCGCTGACGCGATCTGGCGGGCGGTCGTCCAATCCAGGCGTGGGGATATGGCCGCCTTAAATTGTTGATACCCGCCATAGATCGCGTGCCCGGCCTGCATCCAGAAGCAATCCACCGCGGAAAAACCGGCTTCACGCATCCACAGCAGTTGATCGAACAAGCGTGATGGCTTATCGAACGGATCCGGGTAGCGATAATAATTCCACCGGGAACGCTGGAAAGAGTCCCACAGTTCTGGCGCACGAAGGGCATAGGCTTCGCGTTGGGCGTGTTCGTCCCAGGTGGCGGCGAAGACCGATTGCACTTCAAGCCTCAACGGCAGGACCAGATCCGCCAGCAAAAACGCCCCCTGGGGAACCAATCGTTCTTGCACTGCCTGGAATAATGTTTGTTTGCCCGCCGCATCCAGGTGATGCACACACAACGACGAGACCACCACCCCGGCCCCGTCCATGTACTGCCACCAATCCGCCGTCTGGATGTCGAACGCCTCAACCGTCACACGCTCCCCATACGGTGCCAGCCGCCGGGACGCCTCCGCCCGCATGGATTCCTCTGCATCCAGTGCCACCAGGGTAGCCTGTGGGAAAGTGCGTAAAAGCGCGTCACTCAGCCGGCCTTCCCCCGCCGCCAGATCAACAATTTTGAAGGCATCACCCGGCGCGAAGGGCACCAGGCTCAACAACACAGCGATTTGCTCGGCACGGGCTGGCACCGCAATCGTCGCCAGCCGCCGGTATAGATCAGACGTATCCTGCGTCCACATAACGAATCATCAATCTCCTGGTAAGGTGGCTAAAACACGCTGGATCTTTAGCGCAAGATGTAAGATCAACCGGTTGTCAGCCTCATCAAGATCCAACCCGGTCAGGTCGCTGATGCGCTCCAACCGGTAGACGAGAGTATTGCGATGCACATCAAGATCCCCCGCCGCCTTCGCCAGGTTACCGTTGGATTCAAAGAAGCCGGCCAGCGTCCGTACCAAATCGCCCTGCTTGCGCTCGTCATGCTCTACCAGCGGTTGGAGCGATTCCGCATAGAATCGCTTCATCGAACTCAGCCCCTTTTCCTTGAGCATGAGCAAGAGTTGGTATAATTTCAGGTCGCCGTAAAAGGTGGTCACATCTCGTTCGCCCAGTTCCGCCGCAATGCTGATCGAGTCCTTCGCTTCGCGGTAAGCACCACGCAAGCGGTGCAGGCTCTCCGCCGGGCGGCTGATGCCAGCCGAGACGACGCCGCTCGGCGTGCGGACGGCCAACTGTTCGCGCAATTCTTCGACCATCGTGCGGACATGCTTCAGCGCATCGGCCACCGCCTGCAACGGGTACAACGTCACGATTACATCAACGTACTGACCCACCGCCCCGCTCAAGTTGCGGCGGGACATATCATCGCGCACCAACGAGATCAACGATTCCAGCGGGAGTGATGCCCCTGCGGAAGTCGTCGCCCGGAACACGACCACCACAAAGGCCGTCTCCACATCGAACCCGGCCTGGGCCGCCCGTGTCGTCAACAGGTCGTCATCTGCCGGGGTGCCACTTAACCACATCTGCACCCAATCGCCCCGCGCCTGTTCTACTGCGGAAGCGATGGCGCGTGATTTCGCCATTTCCATCGCGCACACATCCGCGCCATAAGCCAGCACCAGCCGGTCAAAATCGCTGATGAAATCGGCTTCATCAACCAGCGAGAGATACCCCGCCACACGCTTTTCTACCTTGAGGACGGTCGTAAAGCCTATCGGACTCTGCATGATGTTGCCCTGGTTGGTCGGGGCATCACGTTTGAGCCAATTCTGGAACGCGCTATAAGGCAACCGTTCGACCATCGAGCGGCCACTACTGCCCCGCACATTGGGGTAAACCTGCGAGATCATCACCCCGGCGTCATCGTGGACGACGACAGGCTTGGTGGTAGACCGCGCCATGATCTGCAACAGACTGTCCAGGTCACGATTTTCCGACGCTAATGAGGACAATTGCCGCTGGATCTCTAACGCACGTTGATTCAGTTGGGCGGTCTGGTTGACGATGAGCTTGTTCACGTCGCGCTCTACAGCAGATAGACTGGCATCCGGCGGCAGGGTAATCAAGGCGACACCGCACTCTTCCGCCACCGTGATGCTGTGCGGGTGGATCTCCCCGCGTACTGCAACCGCCGTCACGCCGACTTCAGCCAGGCTTTGCAAGACTTCCGGCAAGTCGATGCGGCTATCATAACTGCGTAAAATATCCATCGAGATGAGCGCGAGTTCGCTTTCGCCAATATCTGGGAAGGCGGGCGGTTGGGCACGGAGCGTGACCGACCAGGTGACAATCGCCTGCGGGTCACCGGCGGCAATCGTTGACCCTAGCGGGAGGGCAAATTGTAATAAAAATTGCAAACTGGTGGTATTTTGTTCGATCACCATACGCACGACTCCATTTCGTTGCACTCAGCGTGCCAACCTGACAACGTAATTTTTACCCCGAATTTTTGAGAGCGTCATGCGATGATACCGATACTATACATGATCTGACCAGGAAAAAACAGCCATAGCCTGAAATTTAATGGCGGTTTCGCACAAATTTCGTGGTTGATGATCGGTTATTTTCAACAAAAATAATTTGAATGTTAAATTTTGTTTTAAGCCCCAGAATCAAAAGCAGGGTAGATGGCTTCGGTCATCTACCCTTAACAGAGGGGAATCGTAGGGACGAAGTTAGTCTTCCCCCGTCCCTACGACCGGCTCTGTCAATTCATGGGTTCAACCGAAACTTCGTAAGTGGTCGTGTTCTGGAACGCGCTCTGGCGCAGGCTCAAGGTGACCAGCCCGGCTTCGGCGTCTTCCGGCAGGGTGAAGACCACCGATGCCTGGTCGCCATCCACCACTGTGACGCCAGCGTTAAGGATGAAGCGGTCGTTATCCAGCGTCGCGGTGAAGCTCACGGTCGGGCGATCCGGTGTGATGGTCAGCATGTAGCTGGCACCCGGTGCCCCGGTGAAGCGCACGAAGTCTTGCTCAAAGCGATCTTCATCGCCCAGGGTGATGGACACCGGCCCATCATCCAGGGTGATGAGTTCCGCCGTCTCGACGGTCAGCGTGATGTCGCCGGAGGGCGCGGTGTCGCTCTCGTCTTCCGGCACGACCTTAATCAGGTAGAAGCCGTCTTCCGGCAGGATGACGCGGGTGATGGCCGGGTCAAAGCCGATGCCGTCGCTCCGGTCGGTGAAGATGTCGTTGCCGTCGGGGCCAGCCACTTCCAGGTCAACATCTACGCCGGGGGCTTCGTCGGTGCTACCGCTATCCGCCGTGATGTGGATCACGTCACCGGCGTTGCCACCAAAGGCATAGTAAGCGCGGTTCGGGCCGTCGATGGATACTGTCGCCGGGGCGTCGTACTCAATCGGCTCCGGGATGATTTCGCTGTAGCTGATGGTGTAAGAACCCTCATAGGTATCGGTAAAGCCATAGGTCACGCCCATGACGTAAATACCATCAGCAGGCAGGACGGCTTCTAACACAGTCGGCTCTCCACCAAAGGATGAACTACCGGACGTCAGAATGTTGCCTTCGGCGTCTTTGATCTCGTAGCTGGCGTCAAAGCCTTCGACCGCGAACGAAGCGGAAATCAACGCACCCGCCGGGCCTTCAAAGGTGGCCGCCGCACCGCCGAAGCTAATGTCACCGGTTACTTCTGTATCCGGAGCGATTGTTTCGCCTTCACTCAGACGAACGGTGTAATCACCGGTGGCAGTGCCGACGAACGGCCCGGCTTCGATCTGGTACTCGGCACTTTCCGGTGCCAGGAAGACCAGCGTCGCGACGACTTCATCGCTAAAGCTACTGGTGACCGGGAAGCCACTGGCATCCAGGATGGTGACGGCGGCTTCAAAGTCGCTACTGGCGATGTCGATGACATAGGCGGTGTTGGCCGTAGCCTGGAAAGAATAGAAGGCGGTGTTGTCGGCCAGGGTGCCGCTCAACTGTTCACCGGGGGCGATCGGTGTCGGCGCGGGTTCATCCTGCGCGAACGTCACCGAAGCGACGGCCAGCAGGGCGATCATGACGACCGACAAACTTAAGACTCTGCGAATAGCTTGCATTGTAACGATTCTCCTCATCTGTTGTTTGATAAAACCGACCACTTGGGCCGGTTACATGCGCTACTGTATCGCACCTGCGTGACAGAACCGTGACATAATCGACTCATTCAGGACGAATTTTAGGATTCAGCGATGACTTCGACACTCAAGCCGCGCACAGACTCCCCCTGAGAAGATCATCACAAAGTTGTGTGGCAACAAAAAAGGCGCGGGTTGATGCCCCACGCCTTAACTGTGTTTTTGTTTGGCTGGTGGTGTTTATGCTTCGACGCGCTTGACGCCCAAAGTAAGGCCACTGCCCATATTTTTAACATCGCGGTCGCTGTTGAACTCTGCAACGGTGTAACCATCCGCGCCGTTCATGGCCTCTATACGGAGTGCCAGCGTTTCCGTCTTGATGTAATCAGCAAATTCTTGCGCGGCCTGGGCCAGTTCGCCTTCGGCCTGATATACGATCTCGATCTTGTCGTCGATGTCGAAATCGGCGTCCTTACGGAGCGATTGCACCCGCCGCACGAACTCCCGTGCCAGTCCTTCGCGCACCAATTCCGGCGTCAGGCGGGTATCAACCGCCGCCACATAATCACGCTCTTGCGCCACTGCGTAACCTTCCGCCGCCTCGAATTGCACTTCGCATTCTTCCGGCGTGATCTCGTAAGTGGTCTCACCCACCGTCACGCTGATCGGCTGGCCGGCTTCCAGCTTTTGCGCCCAGGCGGAGACATCCGCCGCCGCACCCTGGCGCAACTGCTTCTGCACCTTCGGGAAGTCACCGCCCAACTTCGGCCCTAGCTTGGCTGGGATCGGGTTGAGCTTGTACTGTGCGGCGTCTTCGGCGTTGGCTAACCGGCTGACGGCCTTGATGTTAAGCTCACCCTTAACCAGTTCGTCGTATTGGTTCAGGATGTCGGCCTCTTTTTCGGTGATGTAGAACTTGGCTTCGGCCAGCGGTTGGCGCACACCGATGGGCACGTTTTGGCCGTCTTCGACGTTGTTATTCCGCGCCGCCAAGCCCAGGCTGACGAGCCGTTGAACCAGTTCCATCTCGTTGAGCAGAGTCTCGTCGATGACGCTGGCATCGGCCTGCGGCCAGGAAGCCAGATGCACACTATCCGGTTGGTCGCTATCCATCTCCACCACCAGATTCTGATAGAGGGCATCGCTGAGGAAAGGCATCGCCGGGGCGATCAACTTGGCGACCGTCACCAGGCATTCGTAGAGTGTGGCATAAGCCGCCAGCTTATCGTCATCGCTCTCGGATTTCCAGAAGCGGCGACGGCTGAGGCGGAGATACCAGTTACTCAGCGCATCAACAAACGACTGCACCGGGCGCGTGGCACGCGGCACATCATAATCTTCCATCGCGGCGGTCACCTCACCAACCAGACGATGCAACTCCGCCAGCACCCACCGATCCAGCCGGTCACGCTCTGCGACGGGTGGCGCGTCCTGGCTCGGCGTCCAGCCGTCGATGTTGGCGTAAGTCACGAAGAAGCTGTACGTATTCCACAGGGTAGACCAGAACTTCTTGACGACTTCGCCCACCAGATCAACCGAAAAGCGGCGGCTTTCCCCCGGCGGGCTAGCGGTGTAAAGATACCAGCGGAAGGCATCCGCGCCATAAGCATCCAGCACATCCCAGGGATCAACGATGTTGCCCAGGCTCTTAGACATCTTCTTGCCCTCTTTATCCAGGATGTGGCCCAGGCAGATGACGTTTTTATAGGCGGGCTGGTCGAACAACATCACGCTGATGGCGTGCAGGGTGTAGAACCAACCGCGAGTCTGGTCGATGGCCTCACAGATGTAATCCGCCGGGTATTGTTGCTCGAACATGGCCTGATTGCGGTGCGGGTAACCCCACTGCGCTACCGGCATCGAGCCGCTATCAAACCATACGTCGATCACTTCCGGCACGCGGCGCATGGTGCCGCCCGTCCCGCGTGGGTTGGGGAAGGTGATGTAATCCACGTAGGGCCGGTGCAGGTCAAGCTCGGTCAGATCCTGGCCGGTCAGTTGCTCTAGCTCGGCCACACTGCCCACGCAGACCATATCGCCGTTATCTTCATCAACCCAGATCGGCAGAGGTGTACCCCAGAATCGCTCTCGCCCCAGTGCCCAATCCTTCAGGTTTTCCAGCCAATTGCCGAAGCGTCCGGTCTGGATGTGGTCGGGCGTCCAGTTGATCTTTGCGTTGGCGTCCAGCATCTTCTCCCGGAAGGTAGACGCCCGGATGTACCACGTCTCGCGGGCGACATACATCAGCGGTTCGCCGGTACGCCAGCTATGCGGGTAGTTGTGGCGGTAGGTCTGCACTTTATAGAGCAGGCCCCGGCCTTTCAAGTCGCGGGTGATCTCCGGGTCGGCATCTTTGAACCACAAACCCCGGAACTTGGTCACCGCGTCGATGAACTTGCCCTCACTGTTGACCGTCAACAAGACGGGCAGATCATGCTCCCGGCCAACGGTCATATCGTCTTCACCGAAGGCCGGCGCGATGTGTACGATGCCGGTGCCGTCTTCCGTACTAACGAACTCCCCCGCCACCACATACGCATAATCCTGGCCGTCATCCACCGGCAGGAATGTATACAGCGGGTTGTAGTGCATACCGAGCAGGTCTTTGCCCTTGTAGCTCTTGATGGTCTTGTAATTTTCCGGCTCGATCAAGGCTTTTTCCAGCAGATTTTTCGCCAGGATCAAGCGTTCGGTGCCGTCGCCGTCCTGGGCCGGGCCTTCGACCTCGACGTACTCAATGTCTTCGCCGACGGCCAGCGCGACGTTGCCGGGCAACGTCCAGGGGGTGGTCGTCCACGCCAGGAAGTAAACGCCGGGGCGATCCTTGAGCGGGAAGCGCACAAACACACTGGGATCATCGACCTCTTCGTAAGCCTGGGCGACCTCGTGACTGCTGAGGACGGTACCGGCCAGCGTGGAATAAGGCACGACCTTGTATCCCCGGTAGATGAGGTCTTTTTCCCACAATTGCTTGAGGATCCACCAGACCGACTCGATGTAATCATTGGTGAACGTGACATAGGCATCGTCCAGGTTGACCCAGAAGGCAATGCGTTCGGTCAGTTTTTCCCAATCCGTGATGTTGCGGAAGACACTACTGCGGCATTTCTCGTTGAACTCGGCCAGCCCGTAGGCTTCTACCTCGTCTTTATGCTCGATGCCAAGTTCTTTCTGCACGGCGATCTCGACCGGTAGGCCGTGTGTATCCCAGCCGCCCTTGCGCAAGACGTAATGCCCGGTCATCGTCTTATACCGGGGGAACATATCCTTAAAGGCGCGGGCCAGCACATGATGACTGCCGGGTTTTCCGTTGGCAGTGGGTGGCCCTTCATAGAATACATAGCGTGGGCCGTCTGCGCGTTCGTCCATCGTGCGCTCGAACACACGCTTACGCCGCCACAGGTCGAGCACATCGGCTTCCAACGCGATTATATCGACCTTTGAATTGACTGTCTTAAACATGACTTCTCCTCATGCTAGTTGATTGACCAGAAAATAGTATGCCGATTACTTACCGGTCAATCAGCCGCGCCAGGAGTTCCTCGGAACACCTCTGCACGGTGGCACCTCCTGAAGCTTTATCGTCTGAATCTATCTTTTATTATGGCGGAAACTAGCCAGTGAGGAAAGACATAAAAGCAATCCAGTAAATTTTGATAGGTTTTTACACACGAAGCAGGATATGGCAGTTATACTCGTAATCAAAACCACTATGCCCATAAGGAGAACCGTTATGATCAAACGCCTTGCCCTGTTTACCATGATCCTCGGTTTGCTAGCCCTGGCGGCGTCGTCTTTGGCGTCGAACCCGTCTGCTGGCCTGAGCCAATCCGAGACCGATCTGGTCAACGACGCGGATGCCGTCATCCAGCGATATAATGCCGCCCTCGGCCAACCGCGTGCCTGGACTTATACCTTTACCACCGCAACCAACGACGGCTCTTTGGGGTGTCCGTTGGTCGCCAGTTATAATTTAGGCTACTACGTCACCCCGTACCGCATGGAAATCACCTACCCGGAAGCCGGGCCATTTGTGATCTACCTGGGGTATCAAAACGCGACTGCCAATCCGGTCGTCGTCCCGTGTGACCCGGCCCTGGGCGTGAGTGCCGCCCCACAGACCGGCACTGGCGGCCCGACCACCCCGGCCCAACCGGAAGTCTTCGCAGTGACGTGTAGCGCGACCGCCCGCCTGGGATCAAACGCGCCGATCACGACTCAACCGAACCGTGAGGGTAACTTCATCGGCGGGTTGGATGATCTCAGCTTTGCGACAGTCATCGGGCGCACAGCAGATACCAGCTTTTATCAGGTCGATGTCGGCGGGCAGACCGGTTGGGTCGCCCTGCTGGATGTCATTTTGGGTGGGGCCGGTTGCGGCCAGATCCCGGTGACATCGCAGGTGACCGGCGGCGAAGCCTTCCAGGCCAGTTTCCCCAGCCTGAGCGGAACCGGCGGCCCCGGCTATGATTGCCTGCTGACCGCCATCCGCGCCCGTGTACGTGGCGCACCGTCACTTTCCGCGCCGATTATCGATGAAGTCATCACCGGCGAAGTGGTCGGCGTCAACGGGCAGACCGTCGGGGCTGGCATCAACCGGTGGTATCAGGTCGATTCGGCGGTTGGGCCTGGGTGGGTCTCGTCCACCGTCTCGACAATCAACGGCCCAGGGTGTGCCACACTGGCAGAAGTCGCCGGGGTGAGCACCACCAACGCCCAGGGGCAAACCTTCCAGATCACGACACCGCCGGTTCAAACCGGGTGCCCGCTGAACTTCGCCGGTTACCTGGCCCCGCGCCTGCAAGCCGGCCAGCAAGCCGCCGTCACCTTTGATGGCTTGCGCGTCCGCACCGGCCCGGATGCCGCCACGACCGACGCAAACATCGTCTTTGAGATGCCCGCCGGGACGATCTTCAACGTGCTGAGTGGCCCGGTGTGCAATAACAATCAAGTCTGGTGGCAAGTCGGCCTGAACAACACCATCGGCTGGACGGCAGAATCCGACACGGTGGCCGGTTATTACGCCGAACCGCGTGTACAATCCCCCGGCATCCGCTTTGCAGAGCCACTCCTGGGAGTTAATGCAGAAATTGGCCGGGTCGAAACCGGCGGTCAGGTCGCCCGGACGACCTTCAGCCCGGATGGTGAGTCGGTGGCAGTCGCCAACGCGACCGATTACTTCATCCGCACCTGGGATACCGCGACCGGTGAAGACGTCCAGCAGGCGTTCTTGCATCGCCCGGATATTCGCCTGAGTTACATTGCTTACCAACCTGATGGTGATCTCGTCGCCACTGCCGACCTCACCCGGACGGTCTCGGTGTGGCAGGGTGACCAACTGGTGAACTTCATCGGCGGGCGCGTTGATCCGATCTTCCCCGGTATGGTCGCCGTGAATCCCAACTGGGAGACGGTCGCCATCAGCGGGTGCCTGGAAAGTGCCACCGGCGAAGGATGCTTGCAATTTGGCATCAATCTCATCGACATGGTGAGCAATGAAGTTGTGCAGACCATCGAGACCGAAGCCGTGCGGCACATCGCCTGGAACGGGGACGGCTCTACCCTGGCGGCGGCAGGCACCAGCGGCGACGTGATGATCTACGGCGCAGACGGGGCCGAAATCACCACGCTGACAACCGGTATGGAGCGCATCACCGCGCTGGAATACACACCGGACGGCGCACAGGTCGCGCTGGTGGGTGCGCTGGAAGCTGACGCGCCGTTAGTCGTCTACCTGTGGGATGTGGAGAGCGACAGCCAGACGACGGTCATCGAAGTCGGCCCGTCTGCTACCACTATCGCATTCAGCCCGGATAACACGATGCTGGCAATCGGCAATGCCGATAACCGCGTCGTGCTGTGGGATGTGCCCGGCAACAAAGAATTGGAAACATTCGAAGGTTACGTCAACGGCATCACCAGCCTGTCCTTCAGCGGGGATAGCCAGTCGTTAGCCTCCGGCGATGGTGCGGGCAATCTGGTTCTGCTCAATGTCGGCCTGGAATAATCAGTAGCACGTCGTTCGATGGAAGCGGTCACACGGTCGCTTCCATCCTATTTTCATCCACACCCGCAACGACAATATTAAAGGACAAAACACGCAAATGAGAAAGCATATCTTGCTATTGATCGGTCTGCTGGTCATGACATTGACCACCGGCGCACAGGCCCAGGTGGATGACGACATCATCCGTGATCGCGCTATCGCCGTCACCGCACAGAACAACCCCGCCCTGCTCGACCTGGATCCATTCTGGAGTTGGGATGGCTTCTTCCAGACCAATGACGGATCGCTCGGTTGCCCGACGCTGACCGCCTATGATCTCGGTTATCCGGTGACGCCGTATCGGGTCGAACTGGACTTTGGCGAATTGGGTCTTTACGTGGTGTACATCTCGTCAGATCCGAACGTCAACGTGATCTGCGAAGCCCCGGATGGTGCGATTGGTTATGCTCAGCCGGTCAGCCAACCGCAAAATTGGACGGTGAGCACCGCGCAGTGTACCGCGTCTGCCTTCCGCGTGGGGGCCGCGCCGATCTTCACCGAGCCATCCGGCGGTGACTACATCGGTGACCTGGGCGATGTGAGCTTCTTCCCGGTCGTTGGCCGGACGGCAGACACGACCTGGTACGAGATCGACCTGGGCGCACAAAGCGGTTGGGTGAGCATCTACGATGTGACGCTGGCAGGCGCAGGTTGTGCCAATGTCGGCAATACCAACAGCTATCAGGCGGCACAACCGCTCCGCGTGCAGAACACCGTCCCACAGGGCGGCCTCCGCCCGGAAGCCCCGGATTGCACGCTGGCGGCGACCTACGCCAACATCCGCTTACAACCCGGCCTCAGCCAGCCGATTATCGGGCAGGCAGTACGCGGGCAGACGTATTACGTCAGCGGCTTATCTAGCAATGGCGAATGGCGGCAAATCTTGCTGGCCGATGGTCGTACCGGCTGGGTGAAGGATACCGTCTCGAACATCAACGGAGCTGGTTGTAACACGCTCCCGGCCACCGGCCAGACGGTCGAGGTACCACCGGCCAGCGCGTGCCCGTTCGATTTCAGCGGTTACATCGCACCGCAAGTGCTCATCAATGCGGAAGCCCGCGTCATCAATGAAGGCGGTCTCAACGTCCGCTTGACGGCGACACCGGATGGCGACCAAGTCACCCAACTACCCGCCGACTCCACCGTACAGATCATCGGTGGCCCGCTGTGTGAAAATGGCCGGGTATGGTGGCAGATTCCGTTGAGCGAAGCCCAACCACAATTCGGCTGGGTCGCAGAATCTGACGCCAATGCCGAACTGCGCTACCTCAGCCCGGTCGGGGTCTTCACGACCACACGCTTCGCGGACATCGCCAGCGAAAATCTGGCGGAAATCGGGCGGGTGGAAGCCGGTGGCAGTGTGGTAGACATCAGCTTCACGCCGGCGGGCGATCAATTCGCCATCGCCAACGGTGCCGACAACACCATCAAGTTCTGGACGACGGCTGACGGCGAAAGCACCTCTCGTTATCTTAGCCATCAGCCGACCAGCCGCGTGCGCTTTGTGGACTTCCAACCGGGTGGTGATCTGGTCGCCACTGGCGATTACTTCAACGTTGTGAACTTCTGGCGCGATGGAGAGATCGTCCAGACGATCCAGGGCGGCCTGGTGGATTACTTCGTGAGCGATGTCGCCATCAGCCCGGATTGGTCGCAGGTGATCATCGGCGGCTGTGTCGATGGTGACATTACCCTGGGGGGTTGTGTGGCCGGTGGCATCATGGCCTATAACATCGAGACCGGCGACACGCTGTATAATATCGACGGCTTCGGCAGTAGCGTACGCAACCTGGAATTCAACACGGACGGAAGCATGTTCGCCGTCACCGCTGATGATGGCACCGTCGCGCTCTATGATGCGACCAATGGGACAGAGATCACGCGCTTCCCGGTGGAAGCCGAAGGCGTTCAGGCTATCGCATTCAGCCCGGATGGCGGTAATCTGGCGGTCGCGCTCTGCCCGGTCTATGGCGAAGCAGACGATGGTGCGCCGGTCTGTGGTACCGCCCAGGTGAGCATCTTCGACGTGATAAGTGGAGAGCAAATCAGCACGATCACCGGGCCAGCCGATGAGATCACCAGTGTCGCCTACAGCCCGGATGGCAATCTGCTGGCAATCGGCAGTTACGATAACAGCGTCCTGCTGTGGGATGTGGTGGGCGACAAGGCGTTGGAGAGCTTCATCGGCTTTTCTAACGGGGTGCGTTCATTGACCTTCACGCCGGATAGCGGTCAACTAGCCGCCGGAGACAACACCGGTATCATGATTCTATTCAACGTGCAATAAGACCGTTCATAATGGGGCCGGCCTGGTGCTGGCCCCATTATAAGCATGAGCTTATGGCTCGTATAAGTGAGTGCCCCCCCCGGCAGATGCCCACTGGCCTTATACTAGAAGACATCAACTCCACTAAACAAACCAGAGGGTAAGCCCGATGTATCATAATCTGTCTTTTGTCGATTATCGCAGTCAATTCTTTGAGGCCAGCGATCACACCCTGGTCGATGTCCGCACGAGTCATGAATTCACCAACGGTCACATCCCCGGCGCGGTGAACATCCCGCTCGAACAATTGCGCGGGCGGGTGGCCGATGTCCCGACCAATCGCCCGGTGGTGGTGGTCTGTGCATCTGGCAATCGCAGTCAGGACGGCGCAGAGATCCTGGCCGGAGCCGGACATACCGCCTACAATCTGGAAGGCGGCACGATGGTCTGGATGATGAACGGCCTCCCGCTGGAGCGATGACCACGACCCAGCGCGATGTGGCCGGTCACTTAGAGGCGCACACGCGCGCTGGCTCTCCCTTTTAGAATCACCCCACACCAACCGCCATCCCCGGCCCCGCCCAGCGGGGTCTTTCGCTTTGAGGGCGCATTCGCTACAATCGCAAGCGCGTAACGACCACAAGCAGGAGCAAATTCTATGCGCTATATGCATGCCATCGGCCCGTCAGAGGCGTTCGTCGCCAGCGGAGTCTACGTGCATTACGTCGATAACGAGACGACCGGCACCTTCGAAGAGTGGGCCATCCACGAGTTGCCGGATAAAGCGTGGATGATCCGCGTGGATGACGACCACCGGGCGCGGGATGGCAGTAGTGTGTTGATCGAAGCATGGCGCACGCCGGAAATCGACGGCGGCCAGATCGAACGAGTCGATCTACACGCTTTCGGCGGCCAGGACGCCGAGATCAAAGAATTGCGGGCGTCGTATATCGTCGCAGACGGCCCACAACTGGAATTTGGCCGCTCCATCGAACGGGGCCAGCGCGAACAAGGGACGCTCAACCTGCCGGAAGGGTATTTGCTCTCGCCGGAAAGCCTGATCTTCGCCGGGTTCGAGGTGGACGAACTGGCGGCACGCGGCCAGATGACACCGGTCGTGGGGTACCTACCCACGATGCTCCTGGAAGTGGCCTATAAGCCGGTTATCTACCAACAAACCGCCAGCCTGGTTAAGGACACCGAAACCGTTACCGTCGGTAAGCAATCAGTGCCGGTGCGGACGTTCGAGCAAGTACACCCGGTCAGCGGGGAACGGTCATTCTTGTGGATCGACCGGTACGGCGTCTTACTGCGTTATGCCAGCGCAGACGGACGCCACCGGGTTCACCTGACCGATTATGCCCGCCGGCCAGATCCAAAATAAAGGACAACCATGTTTAAGCGAATTCAAATCTTCCTGGGGCCAGATCGCCTGCGAAATCTATTTCTTCTGCTGGCCTTTACCGGCCTGGGCAACCTGATCCTGAACGCGGCAGTCAACGAGGTAGACTGGGCGCAAGACGCGCAGACCGCCCTGGTCATCATCTGGATCGTCGGCACCGTGTGGATCATCCTCTCTGCGATGGATGCGTTCACACGCGGGCGGTGGATCGGTATCCTGGCACCGGCGGCAGGCGCGGTGATCCTGGGCTTGCTCTTCCCGACGATTCGCGCCTTGATGCTCGGCCTTGCCATCGGCTGGATCCTGGCCGGGGCGTTGATCTTCCGCCCACGCGGGCCGGAGGAATACCGCACAGCCATCAAGCATCTTCGCAAGGGCGAATATAAAGAGGCGGTAGAGGCCATGTCCGACCTTATCAAGCAGGAGCCGAAGGTGCCGGGGCATTATCGCTTCCGGGCGGAACTCTTGCGACTGTGGGGCAAGCTCGACCGGGCGCGGCGTGATTATAAGACGATGACCGACCTCGCGCCGGATCTGGCGATTGCCTGGAACGGACTGGCCGAAGTGGAATTACAGGCCGGCAATTATGACAAAGCCCAGACCGCCGGGATCAAAGCGTTAGAACTCGCGCCGGATGAATGGGTGGCCGGGTATAACCTGGGCATGATCGAAGACCGATTGGGCGAATCACAAGCCGCGCTCGATCATCTACAGGCCGCGCTGGATGCCACCGTGCCGGATAAACGCCATCGCCTGCTGATTCATCTGTATCAGGCCCGCGCCTATGCCCGCCTGGGGCAGTTTGAGGCCGCCCGGCAAGCCGTCGATCATATGCGCCGCTACCAGAACAACCTGAGCGAATGGCATACCCTGCTGGAAAGCGACCAGGCCGAAACCCTGCGGCAGGTGATCGCCGAGGACATCGCAACAGCCGAAGCCCTGCTCGATGACGCAATTGCGGTCGAGGCCCTGGCCGAATCATGACGTTAGGACGCCTGACCGCCCTCTTGATCTCAAAATTTCGTGGTTGGGAGCGCAACAGCCAGATCGGCTTTTTCGTCGCGCTGGCCCTGCTCTTTCCGTCGTTCATCGCCGCGACCGCCGGGCCGGAGCCGGTGAAGTTACCGGCGATTATCGCGGTACTCGGCCTGACGTTCGCCATGCAGGGTATCTTCCTGTGGGAAAATCGCGGGATGGTGACGGAATACGTCAAGGCGCAACGGGCCTTCATGCGTGGGGAATTTACCCAGGCCCGTGATCTCCTGCGTGACAAGATCGCAACCGGCAAATATGACGTGCAAGATCTAACCTTGCTGGGCAATACCTACCGCCAGCTTGGTGACCTGGAAAAGAGCGCGGCGGTTTTGTCAGAGGCTCTTAACATCGCGCCGGAACACTATTTTCCTCTTTACGGCTTTGGGCGTACACTACTAGCACAGGGGCAATACGCGCAGGCGGTCGCAATGATCCAGCGGGCTTTGACGGCGGGTGCGCCCACCGTCATCCGGTACGACCTGGGGGAAGCCCTCTACCGGGCGGGGGAAGCTGACCCGGCTCATGAGCAATTACAAGCGGTACGCCCCAGCCTGGCAGACGAACCGCATCGCGCCTTGATGGCTGACTGGATGCTGGCAAACCTGACCGGGCAGGCCCCGCCGACACCATCACCGGCGGCCCTGGCGTACTGGCAACACCAACAGCATCTATTCAGCTCGACGCCTTATGGCCGGGCATTGGCCGATGATCTGAGCCAACTCAGTAAGGAGCAACAGCCATGATCTCATTTTTCATGAACCGTGAAGGTAATCTGTCAGTTTTTCGCGTCGGCGTCCTGATCGGCATCCTCGGCTTAATCGCCATTGTCGCTGGCTTTCTCTTCTGGAATCTGGAGCATCAATCGCGCCAGTCCCCCTACAGCCCAGAGCTTTACCCCGGTGCAGAGGAAGTGCGAGTCGATGAAGCCGAGAACTTCCCGCGCCAGACCATCCTCTACCGTACCCAGGCCAACCCGGATGACGTCGCCGCCTTTTATCAGGGCTTGCTGGATGACTTAGAAGGCCAGGACCCGCGTGACCCACAACGCCAGCAGGAGCATGTCCTGTGCGTGCGCTTGCCGTCCGTCGGAGATTTCCCGGATTATGTCCCTGGCTCCGGCAACCTGCCTTATTACTACCGGTGTGCCTTTGATAACTCATTCTTCGAGTCGCAACAGGTGACCGTCGTCCAGATCGAACCAGGGGTGCGTGATGACGCGCAGGGTGTCAACAACGAAGGCACCACCTTCATTGTGTACGATCAACGCTGGTCGCGATGACAGACGAAACCCGGACACCAGAACCCGATGCAACTGAATCACCGGGCGGATGTGCGCCGCCGCTCTGGTTGGTGGGGGTGGCCTTCGTCGTCGTGATCGCCGCCGGGATCTTCGGCCTGCAATTGCTTGGGATCGTGTGGGGGTTGATCTTCCCGCCGGATGCACCACGCCCGCCGGATGCAGTCGAAATCAGTTACGAAGATCTGATAGGCGATGCCGAACAATGGCGTTACACCACCGACCTGACGCCGTGTGAAGTCGTCTCATTCTACGAAGCGGCGGGGGGAACCTGCACCTACGCCGTCCATAGTTGTGCGGAGGGGTATCAATCGCCAGTGTTTGAGGTGGACTACTTCGCGGAATGCACCGCCATCCAGACCTTCAGCATCTTTGCCTTGCGCTGGCAGGTCAGCATTTTGCCGCAATATACCGATGCCCCAGGCCCTAGCACGTTCGATCTGGTCAAAGAGATGTTATGGGGCGGCCCCCCCGCAGACGAACCGGAGCCGGACGCATGATCGCCTGGTTAATCGCCTTCATGCTGGCAGTGAGCAGTACCGCCAGCGGCACCGCACTTTACACCGGGGGGGGGATGGCGGGCGGTTTGATTGTCCTATCGACTGATGGGCAAATCGTGTTTGAGCTTCCGCTGAGCCGCTTCTTCGGGTACGCTTTTCAAACGGCGGCCATCAGCCCGGATGGATGTATCATCGCCTTACCCACCTACGATCAAGAAGATAATTTTCTTCCACCCACCCTCCACATGACCTTGATCGACCGGACGACCGGCGCATTTACCCTATTACCTGCACCCGACGAAGCAATTACGGCAGGTGGAGAATGGTCACCGAATGGGAACTGGTTGGCTTATACCGTCAATGGCGACTTGCACCTCAGCGACCGCAATGGGACGACTAGCGGCGCGATCTCGACTGACTTAGTCGCACTATATCCGCAATGGTCACCGGGGGGCCACCCACTCTACCTGGGGATTGATTATCATCTAGGCCGCCGGATCTACGCCGCCCCGCATATCCCGCTGACACCCCATTGGCCGAATCTGCAAGACTTCCATCTGACACCGGCTGGCGATGGCATGGCCTTTTACGATTTACATCGGCTGTACTTTCGGGATTTCCGCGCCAGGACGCTGACGGTCATTGCCAGGATTGAAGGACCACGAAATGCGTATATTGGTGCGGTTCGCTGGTCACCGGATGGCGATCAACTAGCGTTTTATATCCGTCATAACGGCAAGACGACGCTTTATGTGTATACACGCGGCGGCCAACTACGACCAGTCGCCACCGGCCTGGATGCACTTGCCCGGCTGTTCTGGTCTGCCGACGGAGAGACAATCATGTACACTCGCGAAGGGCGCATCTACCAGGTTCAGCCCGGCCAACCGGCGCAATTATGGTTTGATCCAGGGACAGACGATGGCGAGTTAATTGCCTGGTCAGAGCAAGAATGCATTATCCCATAGATCATCCAGTTCGACATACTGCGCTTCGTATTCCAGTTCAGTACGGATGATATGCCAGGCTTCGTCCGCGTCGAAGGAGTCGCTGATGGCGACCAGGGCGCGGTGCTTGTGCCGCCGCTTAACAGATGCTACACAGGGAATCTGCGCGACGACACCAAATAACCGCTCGATCTGTGTCTCTAGCCAGCAGGCGTATAGAGTCGGCGCATCCGCGTGCCGGGCTGGTTCACTCAGGTCAAAATTTGCCATTTGTTTATAAAATTTAGTTTCAAATGGTTTAATTGTATCGCAACACCGGGTAGACTCTGCCAGAGTTATGTGCAGTCTGCACGAATCAAGCCGGGACGATGCGGTAAATATAGCCGTCACCATCCCCCACCGTGCCGAAATACAACGCGCCATCCGGCCCGACTGTGATGTCAATCTTGCAAGTTACCCCATCCAGATCCAGCGGATAATAATCCAGCACCCGGCTTCGCGTCTCATCGACAACGGCGCGATGCAGATCACCGTTGACCCAATCGCAGAAGAACAGATCATTTTCCCATTCCGGGAAGGCGTCGCCGTCGTAAAAGATCACGCCGGAGATGCCAATCGTCGGATCAAACGAGATCAACGGCGGCATGAAGTTCTCCATCTTCGGGACGATGCCGGTACCGTAACAAGCATAGGCTTCGTTCCAGCCGTAATTAAAGCCAGCCAGCACCAGATTCACCTCATCGTCACACGATGGCCCGTTTTCTGTCGCCCAGACCTGCCCACTCACCGGGTCGAAGTCAAAGTCAAACGGATTGCGGAAACCATAAGCGTACAGGCTGTTATCGTCAAACGGATTATCCGCCGCCGGGGTCAGGCCGTCGTCGGTCACATCAAAGCGGTGGATGGCACCCTGCGGTGTGTCGATGTCTTGCGCGTTGGTGGGGTCGCCGTAATCCCCGATGGAGAGATACAGCCGCCCGTCGGCGTCAAAGTGGACGTTGCCGCCGTTGTGATGCAATTCCCCGGTGGTGATGGGCAAGCTATAAAATTCTTCGACCTCCTGCGCGATGCCATCAACTTCCCGGAAGCGCACCAGCTTATTCGCCGGCCAATCAGCGGCGGTGCCAACAGCAGTATATACCAGCCAGATGTAATCATTTTCTTCAAAGTTTGGATCAGCCGAGAGGCCCAGCATCCCCCGCTCGACCAGACTATCGACCGTGACGGATAACACCGGGTCGCGCTGAGTGGTGCCATCCGCCGTGACGACGCGCACATTGCCAGTGGTCTTCTCGTTGTAAAACAGGCGGCCATCCGGCGCGAACGTCAACCCGACCGGAAAATTAGCCGGGGCGAATTGCTCGACGCGGTAAGTGGTGCCGGTGGCGGGATCTTCCAGCAGAGGGCCGGGCGCGTCTTGAGCGCGAGCCGGCAAAGATAAAAGCAGAAACAATACCAATACAATCAGGCGGTGCATGTTGCCTTCTTTCTTATCGATTCATTGCGGAAAAGGATAGCAACCCCCTGATTGAACGTACAGCCCCGGTCTGGTTAACTGGCTGGTGCGGTGTCGTCCAGTTCGATGTAAATGCGCTTGTTGATGCCACCTTTGCTCTTGTATTTAGGCACACGCATCGTGCCGATCTCGCGGGTATTCCGAACGTGGGTTCCGCCGCACGCTTGCAGATCCAGCCCGACGATCTCCACCGTGCGGATGGTCTGCACAGTTTCCGGGATCAAGTTCACTTTGGTACGGATGAGGTCGGGGACTTGTTCGGCTTCGGCACGCGGCAAGAGCGCGGTCTGCACATCATGATATTTGGCGATTTCGTCGTTCACCCGCGCTTCGATCTCTTGCACCAGATGCTTTTCCATGCGCTCGAACTCAAAATCCATCCGCGCTTTGAGTGGATCCATATTCCCGCCGGTGACCGATGCGCCGTAATCTTGCCAGACAACCCCACACAGCACATGCAAGGCGGTGTGCGTCCGCATGAGTTGGTAACGATGCGCCCAGTCGATCATGCCGCGCACCAGTGCCCCTTCCGGCGGCAGATCGCCGTCGATGAGATGCCAGTTGCCACGAGCGGCTTTCTTCACGGTGTACTGGGTGCCGTCGTCGGTCTCCAACGTGCCGAAATCCGCACTTTGCCCGCCGCCGCCGGGGTAAAAGGCCGTCCGGCTGAGCCGTACCGCGTTCTGGTCGGCGTCGTGCTCGGTGACCGTCGCTTCGAATTCGGCCATGTAAGCATCGGTCTGGTAGAGTAGTTCCGTCATCAGATTTCCTTTTCTGTCGCGCTTGTTGTCGTCTAGTCTACCAGATCCGGCGGCGTCGGATGATAATCATCCAGGATCGAGCCACCCAGGAACTCACGGAGCAGGGATGTATCCGGGATGAGGCCGAGTTGGGCCGGGGCCAGCGGGCGCACCCAGTTCAAGAATGAGAGCAGGCGTTTTGCCTCGATATGAGGCGGGGTATCGCGCTCTACCTGGAGCAAGAGCGGCTCGACAAATCGTTTGAGCGCGGCCAACTCATAGACCAACGCGCTGTTGAACATGCTATCGGCATTTTCTTGATAGAGAAAGATATTGCGTTTTTCCCCCCGGCGCACACTCGGCCAGCGTTCGAGCGTATCGGTCGCGCTGTAACCCCGGCTTCGGGCATCACGCACGATGCGCCGGATGAGCCGCACATCGGTGGTCGGCACCCGGTTGTGCGCGTCGATGTTTAACTGCGTCAACGCGGAGACATACACCCGATGCACCAGATGATCCGGCAGGTTGGGCACCAGGGCCGGGTTCAACCCGTGAATGCCTTCGATGATGAGAATCTGATTATCCAACAACCGGGCATCACGGTCTGGCACGCGCTTGCCGGTATGGAAGTCAAAGCGGGGCAATGTCACGGTCTTGCCGTCGGTCAGTTTGAGCAATTGCTGGTTGAACAGATCCAGGTTGAGCGCGGCCAACGACTCAAAGTCATAATCACCGTTTTCATCACGCGGGGTCTTTTCCCGGTCAACAAAGTAATTGTCCATTTCCAGCGTAAACGGACGCACACCATGCGCCAGCAGTTGGATGGCTAACCGCTTGCTGAAGGTGGTCTTGCCGGAAGACGACGGCCCGGCGATGAGCACCAACCGCGTCCCTTCCGCGTTAAAGCGGTCGATGATCTCCCCGGCGATGGCGGCTACATTTCGCTCGTGCAGGGCTTCCGTCACCAGCACAATTTCGCCCAATGTCCGCTCTTGAGAGATGACCTGATTCAAACGTCCGATGTCTTCGATATTCACCCGCCGGAGCCATTGATCAGTCTGGCGGAAGACCTGACCGAGTTTATCATAAGCGCGGATCGGCTTAAGCGTGGTGGGGGCTTCTTTGCGCGGATATTGCAGGATGAAACCATCACTCACCCAGATCAACCGGAAATGCTGAAGATAGCGGGTGGATGGCACCATATAGCCGTAGTAATAATCTGAGCGATCTCGAAGGTGATACATGGTCAATGATGGGCGCGTGCGTTGCTCTAACAGGCGCAACTTGTCGTCATCCCCGCGCCGGTGATACAGGGCCTGGACTTCATCCAGCGGCATGGATTCCTTGCCGATGGGGTCATCGGCCTCGACAATCTGACGCATATGATCCGCCAGTTGCCTTAATTCATCCGCTGTAAACGGTTCGGCATCCAGGCGGGTACAGTAAAAGCCACCGTCTGGCACCGCATAGCGCACGCTGACGCGGGCATCCGGCCATAATTCAGAAGCGGCGGTCGTCATCAAAAAGACCAACGACCGGCGGTAGATGCGCCCGCCGTCGCTACTGTTTAACAAGACCGGCTTGAGGGTGACATCACGCCGGAGCGGATACGTCAGTTCGCGCAATTGGCCGTCTACAATCGCTCCCATCAGCGGGGCGGGGAAGTGCAGGTCGGCATCCGCCTGTGTTAAAAAGGCCCCAGTTGGCGTATCAATCGCGCCTTCCAGGATGTAATCTGGCTGGATGGTGACGCGCACCTGTTGGCGGGGGTCTGCTCTTTGGATTTGGTTTGTACTCATAAATATGTCGCTAAATTTCCTGCGAAAGACAAAATTTATGCTATAATGTCTTCATTAGGCGGATTAACTCATAAGAACGAGCGGATGTCTAAATCAAATAATCCGGAAAAAGAAGACAACAAGCAAAAAGAAGACAACAAGCAAAAAGAAGACAATGACAACAAGGCGACACCGTTAAGCAATGACATGAGAGATCGTGCCAACCGGCCCGACACCGCCATCCTGTCGTCATCGTCATTGAAGTATTTACGTCGTCAGGGCAATGCGAAAGTCAACCGTAACACAACCTCCCTGGCAGATCAACATGAGATCATCCTGGTCATACGTGGCATTGTCGAGCGCGTCGTCTTGCGGGACGATACGCCGGTCATCCTGGGCCGGGCTGATGTCAGTGCGCGAAGCCGCGTCACCGTCGATCTCACGCAGTATGGCGCGGTGGATCGCGGGGTCTCGCGTGAGCATTGCCAGTTGACCATCAATGACAACACCATTTACATCACCGACCTGGGCAGTACCAACGGCACCTATGTCGCCGGTAAACAAATTGTACCTGAAACCCCTACCCCACTGCGTAAAGGTGATGAACTGGTTCTCGGTCGTCTGCCCGTCCAGGTTCTTTTCCGTTGATGTTATAATGCCTCCCAATCCAACAATCGGGAGGCACAATGAGCGAACCTTACGAGCAATATCTAAAAGAAACCTTGATCGACGCCGAGACGCTATCCCGCCGGGTGCAAGCCCTGGGAGAGGCGATCTCCAACGATTACGCCCAGAAAGGCTCCCTCGTCTTGATCTGCATTCTCAAGGGCGGGGTGATGTTCCTGACCGACCTGATGCGAAACATCCATATTCCACACGAAATTGACTTTATGGCGGTTTCCAGTTACGGCAAGGGCGTGCGGCAATCGAACAAGACCGTCCGCATCGACATGGATCTGACGACCGAACTGCGCGACAAGCACGTCCTCATCGTGGAAGACATCATCGACAGTGGTTACACGCTGGAATTCGTCCTGCGGGTGCTGAATGCCCGTCATCCGGCCAGCCTCAAGTTATGCACCCTCTTGAACAAACAATCTCGCCGGGAGATCGACATTCCGATTGATTACACCGGGTTCGAGATCGAAGATAAGTTCGTGTTTGGTTACGGGCTGGATCTTGACGAGAAGTTCCGCAACCTGCCGTTTATCGGTGTGGTAGACCTCGACCAATTAGCGAAGGAACCGGTATGATTACACCAAGTCGTCCCAATCGTCCGTTGATCTGGCCGGATGTGGTACTGGATCTACACGACACACTGAGCGATCCAACAGCGGCCCCGGTGTATATCGTGGGCGGGGCGGTGCGTGATGCCTACCTGGGCCGCCCGATCCACGACCTCGACCTGACCACCCCTGGCGACCCGACTCAGATCGGGAAGATGATCGCCAACCGGCTGAAGGGGGATTTTTATGTGATGGATGCCGAACGCGGGGTCGCCCGCGCCTTGATCACGTATCAGCAACAACCGTATGTCATTGACATCGCCGCCTTCCGGGGGGAGACCTTGCTGGATGATCTGGCCGCCCGTGATTTTACGATCAATGCGATGGCAGTCGATCTACGGGGTGATCTTACCGCCCTGCTCGACCCGCTTTCCGGCGAGACCGACCTGAGCGATAAGATCCTGCGCCGGTGTGGGCCAGATGCCATGAGCGACGACCCCCTGCGGACGCTTCGCGCCGTGCGCCTTAGCAGTCAATTCGGCCTGCGGTTAGAACCGGGGACACTCAACGCCCTGCGTGAAGCCACACCCAGCCTGGCGCATGTCTCCGGCGAGCGTGTGCGCGACGAATTCTTCAAGCTATTGAGCATCCCCAAGCCGGTGCTGGGCTTACGTGTCGCGCAGAAGCTCGGCGTACTGGCCCACGTCTTGCCGGCCACCACCGGCATGACGGAGACGACAATGACCGATGGCCGCACCCGCTGGGATTATACGCTGGCCGTCGTGGAGAAGCTCTACGGCATCATCGAGACGATCAGCCCGCGCCGAACCGATCTAACCGCCGCCGTGTTTGACCTGGGTTTGATTGTGGTTGGTCTGGATCGCTTCCGGGCGGAGCTTATGACCCACATCGCGCAGACCGGGCCGCAAGATCGCCGGCATACCGCCTTGCTCCTGCTGGCCGCCCTCTTGCACACCACATCCCCGGCACAGGCCAGCGAACAGGCCGAAGCCCTGCGCCTGAGCCGCAAGGAAATCAAGCGATTGAGGGCGATGCTGGACGCAGATCCGTTATCAACGGCGGCTACGCCGCTGGCATTGCACCGGTACTGGTATCAGGCTGGGGAAGCCGGGGTCGATCAAATTCTGCTGGCCCTGGCGATTTACCTGGGGAAGAACACGCTAAAGCTCGACCAGGATGACTGGGTGCGTACAGTGGAGCAGGCCAGGGCACTGTTGACGCCGTATTACACCCAATACGATGTAATCGTCAACCCGCCGCCCCTGCTCAACGGCAAAGACCTGATGGATGCGCTCGACCTGGAACCAGGGGCGCAGATCGGCCAGATGCTGACCGCCATTCGTGAAGCGCAGGTCACCGGGGATGTCCTCACCCGTGACGACGCACTAGCCCTGGCGCGGTCGCTCAAGCGTTGATACGTCCGCTGACGATCTTGAGGTTAGACGAACAATTCGCTCAATCGCTGGCGGGCGTCGTCTTCCGGCACCTCAAATTCCAGGTGGATGATGGCCGAATTGCGCGATGACCCTGTCATCGTCTCGATCATGTTCCGGGGCATGATCAGCATCCGCGCGAAGGCCCGCAGGTAATCTTCATCTTCCTGACAGATCGCCAGCAGGTTACGCGCTTGGCCCCAGGGGCTACTGACGACATGCCGCGCCAACAGACGGGCCAGCGACATACGCGGCGAAAAGCGATCTTTGATACTTAAAAATGTGCCGGAAAGCTGATTGACATCGACGGTTTCCCACATCTCGTCACGCGGGTTCTGGAGCATTGTCTCAATCGGCACGGGTGGAGCGTGGATTTCGAACGCCGTCATTAGTTCAACAGCGGCTGATTCTAGCGTCTCATAATGATCTTCTGGTTGAGTTGTCATTCGGCCTCATCAATCAAGTTTAATTCACGTCGCATAAAAAATAATAGCATGGTTTTGCCATAACGCCGCTCGTCATAACATTCCAATTCCTTAAGAAACACGTCCTCATGCTCAGAGGGGTCGATCTGAACGATGACGCGAGTCTCCGGGCTGAGCCAGACGGGGTGCGCGTCGAGTGTCTCTAACACCGTCAGCCAGAGGCCCTTGTACTGCGGCGGGGCGACGTAGATAAAATCCGGTGCGGTGCCCGGTGTCTTATCACGGAGCATCGCCAGCGAGTCAATGCGGCGCACGGTCGCCTGGTCGGCTAATTTGGTCGTCTTCAGGTTTTCGTGGATCGTCTTGATCGCCATTCGATCCAGATCACACAAAATGGCCGACCGCGCCCCCCGGCTCAACGCTTCGATGCTGACTGCACCCGTCCCGGCGAATAGATCAAGCAGGGTCGCATCCTGAATATCGGTGCCGATGATGTTAAATAACGACTCCTTCACCAGATCTTTGATCGGTCGGGTACTATCGCCCGGCACCATC
>DAOTTZ010000066.1:0-2734 GCA_034437535.1 Anaerolineae bacterium
ATGGATGTGAAAGACATGGAATCTCCTTGATGTTTTTTTCGCAAAGCAATCATCATGAGATTCTCTCTGTCTTTCAACCCCTTTTAAAATGCAAAGTAGCCACACCCAAAATCAATCGGCAAGTAATCCTCACCATCGCTATGAACGAGGTTAACGACGTTGATCCCTTTCACGAGACCCCCTTCATTGCCACTCCACTGGCGCTTGACCATCTCCATCTTGCGAGCATATTTCTTGGCTTGTACGCTATCATCCACAATCAGATAAGCGTCTGGGCTATCATTCAATAATGGACTGACCTGTTCCCACAGGTGGTGTGCCGTTAATTTCTCGCGATGAAGATAATCATTGACTGCATCATGGCTCACATCGTCAAGATGCTCAGCTAAATTCGTGCAGGTATAATTGGTTGGTGTGCTAATCAGATATTCGATATAGTCTTTTTTCGTAACCATATCTCTATCATAACAAATCACCGTTTTCGACTGTCAAGCGAAAGTCCTATAAAGGAAGAGTATGAATCAGGACTTTCGTTCGAGAGCACAAATCGGTGATTTGTTACGACAGGGCTTTTGCCGCAGCTTGTGCACGATAAACGGTGTATCTGATGCTCGGTAATGACGAATGAGGCAGGAACCGGCGGGACGATGATACTGCTCGGAGAGCGATACCCGCAGATTGCAGATGACATCCTTGACCGCTTCGGGTGTCTGGCGTGAGCGATTTTTTGGCGCGCGCGATTGGCTCAGATACATGTTGAAACTCGGCCCCGTCACCACCTGAAATCGTCGCGCCCATTTGCGCGCCCAACGTTCGCAGCGTCCCAGCGCGGTGGCGAGCTGAGCCGGCATCCAGTTGGGATGTTGTTCCATCATAGTGTGTCTGGCTGAATCATCTCGACGCGGTTGCCGAATGGGTCGCGGAACTCAAAGCGGGCGAAGCCCGATATCGGCACCGACTCATTGATGTGAATCCCGACGGCTTCCAACCGCTGCCGCCATGCGTTCAGGTCATCGACCTGGTAGGCGATGTGGGCTTTGGTCGGCTTCTGTCCGTGTCTATCCTCAACACCGACGTGTATCTGCTGGTCGGCCAACACCAGCCAGAAGCCACCACGCGGTTTGAGTTCCTCCGGCTTTTCAACTTCCTCAAGCCCCAGTACATCGCAGTAAAACGCCCGTGCTTGTTCGACCTCATCCGGCGCGATGGTGATCTGCACGTGATGGATTCGTCGTGATTTCATGGTGGTCTTTCCCTCCTTGCTTACTGAATGGTTTTAAGTGTGGGAACGCGCGCAGCATCCAGCGTCAGGATCACAATTGCGGTCCACTCGGTAAAGCTATGCTGAGGATACACCAAAACTTCAGCGTTGTGTCACCACCTGATACACCTCCTCGACGGGGACGCACGATATGCACTAACGGGTGATGACTACAAACCACCTGCGCCGACAGGGATAGCTGGCCCTGGAGGTTCTGGCTGTGGGTTGAAGCTCAACGCGCCTAATCCGGCATCAAATGTATTGTTTGACTGCGAGGCAGGCGGTTCCGGCTGTGGGTTGAAGCCGAAAATATCGGTTGGTAACAAGAATGTACCACCGCTTTCTTCATCGACCCCGATGAGTAGCACATTCCCACGCCAATCGACCATCTGCGTCCACGCGGTGGTATCTGGCGGCATGACCATTTGCGATACGGGAACAGTGGTGAGGAAAGTCATGGCCGAGGCCGTCCTACTATCGATACCGATAGCGCGTCTCTCGCCATCGACATCGCCGAGGATGGTGAAGCCGGATGACCCGATGCTGCCGCCGTTAACAATCATGATGCACGATTGTGGGGCGGGCGGCTCTGGTTGTGGGTTGAAGCCCACTTCCGCAAGGCCATTGGGGGACACCCCAAAATTAGCGAGACATTCGCCAACAGGTGCCGGGGGTTCTGGCTGCGGGTTGAAGCCCACGAGCGACCCTGGGATCGTCAAGACCAGCGCGGCGGCTTGTGGATTATCCGTTGCATCCATGCCATTCGGCGAGAGCAAGATGCCGAAACTCGTCGCCTGCGGGCAGATTTCAGGGTCGATTAAGCCGTATTGTTCGCCATCGCATTCGACCGTAATATCCATACCATCAAACGGGATGACGCTGCCATCACAGGATGTCACCTCCTGCGGCCCGGTGTGGATTTTGATAGCCGTATCGCAGATTTGTAAGTAGAACGCGGGCAGAGATGGGGCAGTTTGCGGGTCAAAAGGGCGGGTGTCGAGCGGGATGAGGCTCGGGTTTTGCCCCTGCACTAGCAGCCCCAACGTCGCGCCGACCATCGAGGCGAGTTCGCTGCAATCACCACCGAGGCGCACCACATCATGATTGACCCAACCGCCCGTTGTACGGTACCACGAGTCGGATAAGGTCGCGCCGATGATATGCCAATACACCGGATAGATTTGCACCGGGTCAAGCTGAAAGGCGATATTGCTATTTAACGTCGGCATCCGGCGAACATTGACTCGCTGGGTGCTGCGCGTTGCCAGCACACACGCGCCATCCCTCGACAGGGCCGGCAGCGTCACCGATGGGGTGGCGGTCGGTGCGGCGGGGTTTGAATCGTCGCTGTCATCCACCGGACAGCCGCCATTTTGAGCAGGGCCACCCTCACTGGGGCAATTATCCAGCACATCGACGGTACCATCGCCATCGGCATCGTCGGTGCGCCCGGTTGGTTCGGGCACGGGGTTA
>DAOTTZ010000067.1:0-19486 GCA_034437535.1 Anaerolineae bacterium
AAAAGTATTCGTTGATCCAATGCGAAGTCGTATCATGCGAACGATGTCGGAAAGTCCGCGTTCTGTACAAGATATTGCAAAAGAACTCGATGTGCCATTCACGCGCCTATATTATCACATCAAGATGCTGGAACGGCATGACTTGATCCAACATGTCGCCTCCCGATCACTTTCCGGCGCAGTGGAGGAAAAATTTTATTGTGTGGTGGCCCATACCTTCGTCATCAACCGCCACCTGCTGACGCTGACAACCCTGCAAGACAATCATGAGACCCTCGAAGCCTTGATGGATCAGGTCTTTGATGGCTCCCGGTCAGACATTCGCCTGGGCTTAAGCGATGGCCTGGTTGATCCTGACGCGCAACCGCCATCCGCCAAAGCCCTTTTCATCCAGCGGCGCATCAACCAGATGACCGAAGATCAGCTTTCAGTCTTTTATGATCGCATCATCGACTTACTCGATGACTTCAGCCAGCCGAGTAGCATCAACGGGCACAGCAGTACACCCTATGCCCTCGGCATCATCTTTCACCGGACGCAGTCTCCGCAGAACGATTGAACCGAATAGCCGGTTCATCCTCCAGGCAGGCGGTATCAAGCGGTTGGCCGGGCGCGTTCACAAATTGACCGGCGATCTGCCGCGCACAATCGTTACCCCGGATCACCCCATGACCAATCGCTGGCACGATACCAATCGCTGGCACGATGAGCAATTGTCCATTGGTCAAGCCCTCTACCGTAAGCTGACCCCAGGTGACGGGTGTCACCGGGTCGAATTGACCGGAAAAGACCAGGGATGGAATCTCGCTGACGACAGGCTCGTTTTCGATTGGGCCGGGCAGGCGCGTCTGCCAGTTGAGGCAGATCGTACTGATGACCCGCGCCCCGCCGCCTAACCGCCGCAATTCGGATGGATCGGCCTGGAGCGTCGCGTAGAACTCACTGAACGGCAATTCTTCCGAACATTGCACCGAATAGTACATCCCCTCGCTGATGGTCGCGTCTCGCTCGATCAAATCCTGCACCGTCACTGTGATCGGCCCGGCATCGCGGGCTTCCGCCAGGGCTTGAACCACCAGCGGAATCCGCTGGATCTCAACGGAATCGTACAGCATGGCCGTGATCGTCTGGATGAACAGGCCGCCATCGAGCAGGATCGTCACCGGGCCAGCCGGTCGTGGAATGGTCAGCGGGATCGGCTCGCCGCTTAGATCACGAATCACACGCGAATATTGCGCCGCCAGATCCGGGAACGCGGCGTTACAGGCGGCATCCGCCCGGCAGGTGTTAAAGTACCGGCGGATGGCATCACGTTGATTTTCCCCGGCGACTTCATACAGCGCGACTTGTGGCGGATACGGTGAATCTAACAAGGCACTCCGCACGATGTCGGGATGATCGCGCAGGACGGTCAAGGCCAGCCGCGCCCCATACGATACCCCAAGTAGATTCAGTTGATCGTACCCCAGCACATCCCGCAGAGTGCGAACATCACGGGCGTTCTGCGCGGTGGTATACAGGGCGGGATCGTACCCGGCTTCGATGCGGGCGTCATGACAGGCCAGCAACGGTTCGATCTGAATCGCAAACGTTCGCTCACGCGGGGGCAGGCTATACAGCGCGTAACTGTCTTCGACCGACTCCGGACAATCTAACTGAGCCACCCCACGTTGATCAAAGACGATCACATCACGATCTTGCAGGAACGGACGATAATTCTGACGAAAGGCGGTGTCAAAGTTCGGGACGGAGATCCCGCCGGGGCCACCGCGCAGAAACACTAACGGGTCGGTGGTGCGTGTTTCTCCATGTAGGATGACCACCGCCAGCGCAATTGAGCGTGATTCGGGGTCATCATAATCTTCCGGTACGATCAAATCACCACAGGTCGCCGCCAACCCAGTGCGGACAACGCTTGGATGGCACGCGGTCGGCTCAAAGCGGGGGACATCCGGTTGCAGGTGCAGGCCAGCAACGATCCATACAACAGATAACAATAAGAGGTTCAAATCAATCAATCCATAGGTTAGAAAAATCACGGTCTACATGCGACCAACCAAGATGAGCATGAATGCGCCGCCAACCACCCTGACGGGTATCATGGCCGACGAGATCGCCCGCTAACTCCGGGATGACGCGGGCGGCATACAATCCGCTGGCACCGGGGAGCAAGCTTCGCGGTGCCGTCCAGTCGCCACTGAAGAGCGACTCAGTACGGACGGTGTGCAAGCCACCGGCCCGGTTGGTGGTCGGTGCGTAATCATAACGGGGCCACACGGTATAGATCAGATTATACCCGCCGTCGTCATCTCGATAAAGCACCGGCACATCAGATTCTGAGACGTACCCGGCAGAATACAACGGCGGCAGGGCCTCCCAGTTGAGCAGAGATCCATCCACCGACCGCAAGATCCCGACCGCGCCCTGTCGTCCGTTGGGTTGGCTTCGATCTTTGGCCGCCACCAGCATATACAAATCCGACTCATGCCGGAACAAATACGGATCACGCCAGGCATGGATGATGTCATCACCGGTGACGGCGGCAGTTTCGTACCAGCGCGGGTCCGGCTCGATGCGAAGATCTGGCACCCGTTCCCACTCACGTAGATCATCAGAGACAGCCAGGCCGATGTTCTGCGTCATGCCGTCATCTTGCCCGCGATCACGCGATGTATAAAACATCAAGAAACCTTCCCGCCCACGTATCACATCGCCTGTCCAGATGGCGGTGTTATCCCATCCATCTGGATCTGGCTTGAAGACGGCATCGTTCAACCATAGCACATCGACAAAGTTGAGCGTCGTCGCATAACCGACTTGCGCGTGATAATGGTGATCGCCCCCGGCGACTAACGCCCGCTCTGCATTGAGGTAAAGCACATGGAAGGTGCCGTCAGGCTCATGATAGTACCAGAAATCCCACACATGCCGGCTCGGATGTTGGGCCAGGCTCATCGAACAACCCCACGCGCCTTGAGGTCGGCAATCGTATCGGCATCAAATCCAAATTCTGCCAGCACAGAGTCGGTGTGTTCGCCATAACCGGGGATCTGGTTGGTGATGTCCGGGGTGTTGTCACTCATGCGGATCGGGCTTCGCATCCAGTAGGTACCATCATCAAACTGCCCTAGCATCCCCCGCGCCTGATAATGCGGATGCTGGTCAATCTCGGCGGTGGGGCGCACCCGGGTAAAACAACAATCGGCCTTGCTCAGTTGTGCTTCCCACTCGTCAGCCGTCTTCTGGATGAATAACTCGGCCAACTCTTCACGCAGATAGGCTTGCTGGTCGGACTGTTGATGTTTTTCCAGCAGATCGGGGCGTTCGACCGCGTGGCAGAAGTTCGACCAGAACTTTTCTTCCAGCGCACCCAGCGCGACATGCCCGCCGTCCTTCGCGGTGTAGATGCGGTAACAGGCCAGCCCGCCGGTGAGCGTGCCACCGCCTGGCGGCGTCTTGAGCGTGTTGGCCTCCACCCAATTATACAGCGCAAAGGGCAACGCGGATTCGCTCAGGCTGGTGTCGATATGTGCGCCCTGGCCGCTACGCTCCCGGCGGAACAGAGCGGCCAGAATGCCACTTACGCCGATGTACGCGCCGCCCATATCGGCGATTTGCCCGCCGAGCACCTGCGGTGTCTCCATCCCACCCGGCAACCCCGCAATCGACACGTAATTCAAGTCATGAGCACCCACCGCCGCATACGGGCCATCTGCCCCCCAGCCGGAAAGCGAACAGAAGATCAGCTTCGGGTTGATCGCCTTCAGCGTGTCATAATCCACACCGAGCCGGGCCATCACACCAGGGCGGAAGCCTTCCACCAGCACATCCACCGTCGCGATCATCTGCTTCAGCACACCCGGCCCATCCTGGTCTTTGAGGTTGAGGATCATACTGCGCTTGTTGCGGTTGTTCATGCGGAAGAACACGCTCTGGTCGTCGATGGTTGGCCCCATCCAGCGGGCGTAATCTCCCCCGTTGGGATCTTCTACTTTAATCACATCTGCGCCCAGGTCTGCCAGCATCATTGTCGCCACCGCCCCAGGGAGCAGACGGGTTAGATCCAGCACCTTAATGCCATCCAGCGGATTCGTCATCTGTTACAAACTCCATTATAAAAACATGATCTACATGGAGTTTACCGTATTCCGCCGTATGCGTCATTCGTAGGTCGGGCAAATTCTATCCGGTGACCAAAGCTGTGACGCTTCGCATTTTCGCATCTTTGCATCCTGGTTTGTTAAACTTGATTGTACTGCAAATTAGATCATCAAATTAAAGGATTTGAATCATGAAAGCAATACGTTGTAAGACACTCGACGGGCCGGACGCGCTGGTATTGGAGGAGGTCGAAGACCTGAAGCCGGGGCCGGGGGAAGTTACCGTCGGCGTGAAAGCGGTCGGCGTGAACTTTGCCGATACCCTCATCGTGCAGGGTGGGTATCAGGTCAAGCCGGAGTTACCGTTTACACCAGGGGCAGAATTTGCCGGTGAGGTGTTGGCCGTCGGCGAAGGCGTCGAGCATTATCAACCCGGCACCGCCGTCATCGGCCTCAATAACTTCGGTGCGCTGGCGGAGCAAGTCAACACGAATGCGCGTACACTCTTGCCCAAACCGGATGGCATGTCGTTCGAAGAGGCGGCGGCCTTCCCTATCGCTTATGGCACCTCGCATATCGCGCTGGATCATCGCGGCAAGCTCCAACCGGGCGAGGCCTTGCTGGTGTTCGGTGCGGCGGGCGGCGTCGGCCTGACGGCAGTCGAGATCGGCAAGCGCATGGGCGCGACGGTCATCGCCTGCGCCTCCACCGAAGACAAGCTGGCCCTTACACGGGAATATGGCGCAGATCACACCATCAATTACACCGACGAGAGCATCCGCGACCGCGTGAAGGAGATCACCGGCGGCAAAGGGGCCGATGTCATCTTCGACCCGGTGGGCGGGGATGCCTTCGACCAGGCGATGCGGGCCATCAACTGGGAAGGCCGCCTGCTGGTCATCGGCTTCGCCAGCGGGCGCATCCCGGAGCTTCCCGTCAACCTGACTCTGGTCAAAAATTGCTCTGTCGTCGGGGTATACTGGGGGGCCTATGCACAAAAAGACCCGGCAGTCCTGACCGGATCTTTGATGACGCTCTTCGGTTGGTATCAAAGCGGCGGACTCAAGCCGCATATCTCCGATACCTTCCCCCTGGCAGAAACCAGCGCGGCCTTCAAGACGTTGATAGAACGCCGCGCAAAGGGCAAGGTTGTGGTGACGGTCTAACTATCCGTCAGGATTTTATCGACCGCATCGGCCAGATCGTTCAGCGTGTTGACGTAATACACGCCGTCCGATTTGGCCGCGTACTGGTGCATGTCGCTGTCGCCGGTTCCCCATTGGCCTTGCGGCTCCGGGCAGAACCAGATCAACCGGCGGGCCTTGCGTTGGATGTCGCTGGCAATATCCAGGCGCGGGTTGTTGTAGTTGTTGCGGCCATCCCCCAGGATGATGACCGTCGTCTTGCCGGTAATCAAGCCGTAATGATCTTGCTTGAGCGTGTTCAGGCTGTTGCCCAGGTCGGTGTTGTAATACCCAGGGCGGTTTTGCTCCATCACCCGGCGGACGGCCTCTTGCGGGTCATGCTCTTTGAAGTGCATGGTCACGTCTACCAGATCGCTGATGAACACAAAACTATCAGTCCGGGCGACTTGATCTTGCAATTCGTAAATCAAGGTGAGCAAGAACTCGGTGCAATAACGCACCGACGTGCTGATGTCGCAGATGACGACCAGGGCCGGCTTCTTGTGGCGGGTCTTGCGCCGCAGTTCGATGGGTGTGCCACCATAGCGCATGTTCGCCCGGATGGTGCGGCGCGGGTCGATCTGCCCGGCTTTGGCCCGTTTTTGCCGTAACGAAGCGCGACTGCGTAACCGGGCCGCCAACCGCCGGATCTCATCACGGATCTGATCGATCTCGGATTGGCCCAGGCGTTGAAACGGAATGTCCATCAGGTCGGGCTTGGTTTGCGGCTCTTGCTGGGCCATTTGCTCGGCCATTGTCGCGCCAGTATGTTGGGAAAGCTGTTCGCTCATCCCGTCCATATTTTCTTCCATCATCTCACGCAGTTCGTCCAAAGACTCCTGGCTCATGCCCATCTGCTCTAATGCTTCAAGCAATTGCTCCATCATATTGCGTAGCTGTTGCATGTTGGCCGCTTGCTCCATGCGCCGTTCGAACCAGGGCCGCTGGTACATCTCCGCCCCTTGATCTAACCCGGCGCGATCCCCGAAGTCTTGTAATTGGTCATCGCTGAAGTTCTGCCCCTGCAACATCTGCTGGAGCAAGTCTTTGAGAGCCTGCGACATGCCCGCCAACGACCGTAATGCCTGCTGGAGCATATCCTGATCTTCTTGCGATAAGTTCTCCGGGATATTTTGCAGGGGCGGTTTGTTAGCGTTGAAGAACAACGGAAAGAAATACTCGAACATGTCCTGGTCGTTGGAGTCTTTGACCAGGGTCGTCTTCATGGTCGATTTGAAGTGTTCCAGGTTTTCCACACCGATGATCTCTACACCGTAGAGTGCGTCCTGGCTTTCTGCCAGTGAGATGCGCACACCAGCGGCACGTAAGGCGCGGACAAAGTCGATCATTCGCTTATCCATAACACGTCTTCCTCATAACTTTACAGCGGGGGATGGATGGGGTTTCCATGTCTAACATCATAGCCGATTTCGCCACTCGACACAACCGATCCACGCCGCGCTCTAATCCAACCTACCACGATAGACGAACACCAATTCATCATCTTCAATCCGTCCCTCATGAACGAATCCTTCGGATTCGTAAAGGGCGCGGGCACCGGCATTTTCCGGGTTGATGCTCAGTAGAATAGCTGAACAATCAGCCATCGTTTGCAGGTCGGCGACGATCTGCCGCAGGGCGATCCGCCCGTAGCCCTTGCGCTGATGGTCAAGGCCGATCATCAACCGCCCGACCCAGCATTCGCCGGTGGGATCTTCCGGGAAGTAACCATAAAGCGCATACCCGATCACGGTGTCGCCGGCCATAATCGCCACCGAGCGCACCGTCGGGACGCCGGTATAATCCAGCAACGCCTCAATGATCGAATACCAGTTCGGCGCGACGTAATTTTCTTGCTCCGCCGCCAGCTTGAGCTTGCACACCGCCCGCCAGTTCTCCCGGTCGATGGGCTTGAGGTATAATTCTGTCTTCGTTTCCATCGCATCATCCTTTTGTATGAACTTCTTATCATCAGTATAGACCAGCTACCGGACTTTTGGCCTATGCCCCATGCGCCAGGGACACAACCGGGGTATACTGAATGCAATCGAGTTTGATTGAGGGAGACACACCTTATGTTACGGCGATTATACTTTCTCATAGCCGCCGGCTTATTATTGGTCGTAGGCGGGGTCTTGCTGGAAGGCGAAGAGACTGCCTCTGCCCAGAATGGCGCAATTGCGCCCTGGACGGCGACCTTTTACGGCAACCGGAACTTTACGAATCAAATTGCCCAGACCACGTATAGCACGTTAAACCTGGATTGGGCCAACGGCCAACCGGTGGATGAAAACGGCAATCCTCTGCCCGTCCCGGCGGATAACTTCTCCGTGCGGTTCGTCAGCACGCAGAGCTTGCCCCCCGGTGACTACGACTTCACCTTGCGGGTCGATGATCAGGCGTTGGTTTACATCAACGGCGAATTCGTCTTTGGTAACGACACGCCAGATACCAGCATCGTGCGCCGCCTGACCGCGCCAAGCGGCCCGTTCGAACTGCGAGTCGATTATGTCGAATTCATCGGCCCGGCGTTCATCAACCTGAACTGGGATTTCGCCGGGGAGCCGACCGGAGCCGGTGGTAGTGGCGGGGACCAACCCCCCGGCGGGCAAGCACCCACCACCGTTCCTGGCTTTGCGACTGAAGTCGGCCAGCAACCACAACCCGGCACCGGCACCGGCTGGACCGGGCGTTTTTACCCCAATACCACCTTTTCTGGCGGGGCCAGCAGTGCCATTTACTCCGCGCTGAATCTCAACTTCGGCCTGAACCCGCCGACCGATGCCAACGGATTGTTAATCCCTGGCATTCCACAGGATAACTTCTCCGCGCAGTTCGTCAGCCAGCAGAACCTGGCCGCCGGTGCGTACACCTTCACCGTCACGGCAGATGACCAGGCCAGGGTGACGCTCAACGGGGTGCAGATCTTGAACCTGACGCAACCGGGCACGCAAAGCGCACAGGTCGCGCTCCCTGGTGGGCCGATTAATATTCAGGTCGATTACATCGAGTTGATCGATGCCGCATTCGTCCAATTGCAATGGACAGGTAGCGGCGGCGGCGGAGGGGGTGGCGGCGTACAACCGACGGCCAACCCGCTGATTAGCCCGACGCCCATCGGCACCGCGACACCCACCCCACTCCCGACGATCACACCGTTGCCATTCATACCGCCAGGGGCTTTGACGGGCACCGTGATTAACGCCAACCGGCTCAACGTGCGGAATGGCCCGTCGGTCGGTTCCCCCCGGTTGGGGCGCATCCTGCGTGGGGAGACTTACGCCGTCATCGGGCGTGACCCGGATGCGCGGTGGTTCGTGCTTCAGCTAGGCGGGTATCGTGGCTGGGTAAACGGCTTCTACTTGTTCATAGACGGCAACGAGTTCAACGCGCCCATCGTCAGCCCGAACACGGTAATTGACCTGGCCGGCCAGCCTGATTTCGGCGTCCGCGCCCAGACGGAAGCGGGCCTGCGCCTGCGGGTTGAACCAACGACCAACTCCATTCAAAACGGGCGGATTGAGTGGGGGGCCTTCCTGCCGGTCATCGGACGCACCGCCAGCGGCCAATGGTACAAGGTCGTGTGGAAGGGCACCGTTGGTTGGGTGTTCTCGTCCTTTGTGCGGGTGATAGAAGGCGACATCCGCAACGTTCCCATCGAATAACCGACCGCAAGCCGGGGGCACCTTTCCAGGCTCCCGGTTCTGCCTGATTTCAACAAAACTCAACGTTCAGCACTGGCATGCCGGTTTATAATAGTCACAAATCCGTATAAGGGGAACAAAATGCGATTTTTACGATATTTGTTGTTACTGGGTTGCTTGCTGGTTGCCGCTGGCAATGTCTACGGGCAAGACGACGACGAGAACACCTACTACGTGAGCGACAGTGCGTATCAAAGTGGTGGCGCATATGTCAAGTTCCTGGAGCCTGACACCTATCATTATTATCTGTTTGATGGACGAGCCGGGGATGTCATCGACATTGTTGTGATCCCTTATGATGGGCTTCAGCCAGAGTTAGGCTTGAGCAGTCCTTCCGGCGATGGCATGGGCCTGTTTCGGGCGGCCAACAGCGGCTACGACGTAGACATGCGTGATGTCGTCTTGCCGGAAACAGGGCAATATCGGGTACTCATCGGCGGGAATTTCGGACGTGAGGCCCGGCGATATGCCCTTGTCATCGAACGCACCGGTTTCCAAAGCCCCAGCACCCCCACCCCACGCCCGACCGCCCGGTCACAATCCACGCCAGAGGCCGAGCCAGCGCAAAGCTGGCAAGTCGAACTGGGCCGCACCCACTATGGATGCTTGACCCAACGCGATTCCTCTGACGGCTGGAATCTCAACGGGATGCGGCGGGGTGACGAAATCACCATCGTCATGATTAGCCTGGATGACGAACTGGATCCTTACCTGTATCTGCTAGACAACAACTCAGAGACGATTGCCGCCAACGACGACTTCGACGGTTACAATGCCGCCATTATTGATTTTGAACTGCCGTACACCGGCGGGTATCTCATCCGGGCCGACCGCTTCGGCAGGAGTACCGGCAGTTATGCGTTGGTGGTGGTGGAGGGCAACCCGGAGTCGATTGATGTCGGTGTGCCGCCTGACGATCCGTGTGACGAGGTTAATGCTACCCCTACCCCCACCCCAAGACCGCAGAACTACTCGACGCAAGGGGCCTATCAGCCGTTCCAACGGGGCGTCATGATCTGGTTGGCGCGTACTGATGAAATCCTGGTTATCCGGGCGGATGGCACCTGGTCTAGCTATGCAGACATCTTCCGTGAAGGCGACCGGGAGTTCAACCCGGCGATTAACCCGCCGACCAATTATTACCAGCCGGTGCGTGGGTTCGGGGCGATCTGGCGTAACACTGCCGGGGTGCGCGATGACCTGGGTTGGGCGACCTTGCCCGAAGGCGCATATACTGCACGCGTACGGATCGAAGGTGATGGCACGCGGGCCGTCTCCTGGGTGGATGGCTCCCGCTATGTTCTGGATCCAGATGGCACCTGGGATTACGATTGATCCAAAACAGCGGGACACAGATAAGATTGTCTGCGTCCCGCTTGGCTTTATAAACGCAGACGGCTAAAAACCGATGGTAGACGCCGGATTATAGGGGACGTAGGTATTGCCACTGCGCGAGCGAATCTCAAAGTGGAGGTGCGGCCCGCTTGAATTGCCGCTACTCCCCACCTCACCGATCACCTGCCCGGCGGCGACATCCTGGCCGCAGTTGACATAATAGGCTTGCATATGACCGTAAACGGTCATCGTCGGGCCGTGAATCAGCGCGACCATGTAACCATAACCGAAGCCATTCCACCCGGCGAAGATCACACGGCCACCATTCGCCGCCTTAATCGGTGTGCCAGGGCTGGCCGCCAGGTCGATGCCGGGATGTAGATTGGTAAAGCCGCGTGTGATGCGGTAACCAGGATCCAGCGGATTTTGCCAGAAGGTACCGCCGACGGCTTCTTGCGCCGGGCAAGAGCCAGGTTCGCCGTTCTGGAATGTCACGCGGAAGACCTGCGGTTGGGCCGGTGCGCCGCCGCCACTATCCCCCCCTCCACTGACCGAACCGCTAGAGCCACCGCTGGACTCTTCGATGATCTCGATGGCGGCCACCCACACGATTTCTTCGGCCTGCCCACCGGGGATAAAGATCGGCGTGCCATCGGGCGGCACATCGTCCGGCTGATACTGGCGCAGATTCGGGTTGTATTCGCTATCCAGGATCACGTAAGGATCATCAATGTCGTATTCGATAGCGTAATCGCGGAAGGTGCGCGTGGTGCCGGTAGTCTGGAGGTAAACGCCATTGGTCGGTGGGATGTTGACCACATCGCCGGGCCGCCAGAAGCGTTGCATCAAGCTACGCGGGTTCGACCACGCAATCGACTCTGGCTCCAGGTTGAAGCGTTCCGCCACCGTCTGCGGGGTATCCCCCTGGACGACGGTATATTGTACAAAATCAGTCCGATCTCTTGCCGGGATGATGGTAAACGGTTCCGATTGTCCACGCTCTACGTCGATCCCGGTATCTTCCGCCGGGGCAAGGGGTGCCTGGAGCAAGGAACTGGCGAGGTCACTATCCAGCATGACCAACGCTGTGTCATCTACATCGGTTGCTGGTTCTGCCGGTGCGGTGATGGCTGGCGTCTGCTCTACGGTTGGCGTTTCAGCCGGCGGCATTCCAGCCAGCGGGGTCTCTGTCGTCAAGATCTCTGTCGGCGGGTCTTGTTCCGCGTCGGGGTCGGTCGGGACTTGCGCGACGGTATCGGGATTATCCGGCGCGGCGTCGTCATCGCCGTCACTGCTCAAGACCAGCAAGGCAATCGTGCCTAACAGACTCACACCGATCACCGCGATCACGAGTAAGAGCCAGCGCGGCCCTTTGAGCTTCTGGTTCGGGCCTGGGTAGACCTGCGGCATTGTATCTGTCGAACGAGTGTTATCGTCGTGACGAGACATACAAACCTCTGATAACTAACTTCATCAAGGTTGGTGCATCGTAGTCCGATTTTCTGGTGTTGGCAAGGGACGCTTAATAGACGGTGGGCGCACGGAAGACGACCAGCCCGCCAGTCATGACAGTCGTGCGACTGCCTTTCAGGTACGGGTAAACCGCCACCGGGCGCGTCTGGACCGTTGTCAGCAAGTAACCATCCACCTGGTATGGCTGGTAACTCAGCAAGCCCGGATTGGGGGTATAAGTGGCTAGCCCGTTGATTAGGTAACTGAGTACCAGCGCACAACAGGCGATTAACACCATATTTTTTAAGGTGTTTAATCTCATGAGATTGAGCTTATACGTTATCAACGTTATTATTTTATAACAAGATGCTGGAAAATTGCAAATGTTACAGCCGGTTGAAGTAGTCAATGAGCTTTTGCAGACTGCCTAAGTCCAGGTTGATCTGGTAATCTGGGCGATCTACCCGTTGGCGGGGCGTTGCGATCTGCCGGATGGTCTGCAAGATGGCCTGATGGTTGGCCGCCGGGACGAACAGCGTGATGCGGTGGTCGCTTTTCAACCGCAGGCTGATGCCAGCACGCGGCGTGTCATCCAGCGGGCGGACGTGCAAGATGTGCGAAGCCGGGATGATGGCGGGTGCCCGTCGCTTGCGTCCATGCGGTTGGATGACCAATCGACGGTCGGTAATGACGACATAGAGCGATGGCACCGTTGAAGTCCACCGTTGGCGCGTCCACCGGGCGATTTCCATGTTGTAATCACCAATTAATTGCTCGTCTTCCAGTAAGATCTGATCTGCTGTCAGCATCGATGCCTCCCCGCTGTTATATCCGCTGGTTACCATTGTAGCAATTTGTCGCTATATCGCTATATAATTCATGATGTATAACGTTTCGAAAATGATCGTAAGGCGATGTCAGAATATTTTACGTTTGAGATCGAACGCACCGATGATCCTGATGTTCGGGAGTTCATCACCAACCAGCGGTTGACGCACCAGGACGAAGAAATTTACCCGGATCCATCTGCGGGTGAAACTGGCTCTCCCATTGCCCAGACGTTATTCTTCGCCGTCGATGGGATCCAGGCGTTGACCATCGTTGAGGACACGCTCATCGTCCGGCGGCAACCGGCCATCCCCTGGGAGATGCTGGCCGATGACATCCGCGATGCCCTGCGTGATTTCTTCCTGTAACGAGTGCTGAGGCCGTCGGATGAGTGCGCACCGAAAGCGTAAGTACATTATGATCGGCCTGGGGATCGGATTCGCCCTGTCTGCCGGTCTGCTAGCGACCGTCGAGGTGCCGCGTACCATTGATCTGCGTGATGTATTGTTCTGGTGTGGCATGGTTTTCATCGCTTTGCGGTTCGAAGCAGAGTTAGAAGACATCATCCTCTCACCGATTGATGTGGTCGCGGTGATGGCGGTTTTCATCTTGCCGCCGGCCCTGGCCGCGTTGGTCGTCGCGGTGTTTGCCATCAGTTCGGAAATCTGGCGCAACCCTCACTTCCGCTGGGTGACGGAAATCAGCAATCACCTGATGTACGGCATTTGTACCGCGCTGGTCGGTTGGTTGTACGTTAGCGTTTACACCGTCACCCCCTTCGAGGTCACATCTACGACCGGCTTATTCGTCGCATTTGGTGGCATGGCCGTCTTCTATCTGGCTAACCTGTTGATTATGGCGGGCATTGTCGCCTGGGTGAAAAATATGTATCTGGTGCAATATATCGTTGCAAATTCAGGCGGCTTCCCGCTTTATAACACGATATTAGCTCCGCTGGCTTACCTGGGCGTGGTCATGTATTTACAATCGCCTCTCGGCGGTTGGGGTGGTTGGACGGTCGTCGTGATGCTCGTGCCGATCTTCTATGCACAATACCTATTCGCGTCACAATCCCGCCGGTTAAGGCAGACCTCACAACAATTAACCCAGAGTGAAGGCCAGCTTCACTCTCTGCTGGATAGCCTGCCGGTAGGGGTCTATCGTGTTGAGCGCGACGGACAATTGCTGACGGTCAACCAGGCGATGGCCCAGATCTTCGGCTATGACCGCCCGGAGGAAATGATCGGCCTGAACACGGAACATCTCTTCGCCAATACCGACGACCGCGCCCGACTGCTCCAACAATGGCAGGCAAGTGACGCCGTGTCGATTAACGATATTTTACTGATCCGCCGGGATGGCAAATACATCTGGGGCCGGGATACAGTGCGGGTGACGTATGGCACGGACGGAAATATTTTGTATCTGGACGGTAGCCTGGAAGACATCACCGAGCGTAAATTGATCGAACTCGAATTGAACGTCACCAATCAACTCGTGCGGCAGGCCAAGCAAGAATGGGAGGCAACTGTCGATTCGTTGCCCAACTTCATCGCCCTGCTAAATGGCAACAAACGCATCATTCGCAGTAATCGCAAGATCCAGGATTGGGGCATTCATGATCTCGGGTCGATCAACGGTCTGCTTTTGCTCGAACTCATGAGTGATTGCACCCGGGTCGATGTCTCCGCTAGCATCAACGATACGCTACAAACCGCCTGGGACGCCCTGCACAACAACCGAAGTTATCAGTTCGAGATCCACCACGCCCAGACCAGCCGCCAGTTTTTGGTTGGCCTGCATCCCCTGCACGAAGCGACCTATAGCGACACGCTCACCCGTGATAGCTTCGCGGTGATGGTCGTCCAGGATGTGACGGAAGCCCGCCAGATGGAACAAACCATGCGCGATCTCAACACCGAGTTAGAAGCGCGTGTCATCGAGCGCACCACCCAGCTTGAAGACCTCAACATCGAATTAAAACGCGCCCTGCAAAAAGAGAAAGAACTCAACGCATTTCGCTCCCGCTTCGGCACCATGATCTCACACGAATTCCGCACCCCACTGACCGTCATCCAGACCAGTGCCGACTTGATCCGCCGGTATGGTGAAAAGAACCAGATCACCAAATTCCAGGAATTACCCGACCGCATCCGGCATCAAGTGCATCATCTGGTCAACCTATTAGATGACATCATGACGATCAGCAAAGCAGAGACGGTCGGCCTTGAACTAAACCATAAACGGGTTGATCTCCAGAGCTTCGGCCATGAACTGCGCGAAGAAGTCGTTCAGATCGTCCGCCCCGGCCAAAAGTTCCGGCTTGACCTTGATGACCTGCAAGGCATCGCACAGGTCAACGAAAAGATGATCTACCAGATGATCCGCAATTTAGTCTCGAACGCGGCCAAGTATTCCGCCCATGATGGGACGATTACACTATACATGGCGGCCAACGAAACAACCCTCACGCTAAAGGTGCAAGATGACGGCATCGGCATTCCAAGAGCGGCCCTGCCGCACCTGTTCGAACCATTTTACCGGGCGGAAAATGTCGGCATGATCTCCGGCACTGGCCTGGGCCTGGCAATCGTCAAATTATCGGTGGATCTGCATCGTGGTACGATCAACGTGCAGAGTGACCCCGGCCAGGGCACCACCTTCGATATTCAATTACCCGTAGTCGTGGAGCAGGTATGAAACGCTTCATTTTGCTGGTTGTATTGCTATGTGGGATCACATCGACCCATGCACAGGATGAGACACCGTTGATCCAGTACGGTGAAGTCGTCAGTGGTACCGTGACCGGCAACACCCCGCGCACCGTGTACCAGTTCGACGCGCTCCGTTGCGATTTTGTCGCGCTGGCCGTACAGACCACCAGCGGCGACCTTGACCCGATGGTGACGGTTGTCTCCCCCGATGGCAATGTGATGCTCCGCCAGGACGACGCCGACGGCACCCAGGACGTCGCCTATCAACCGCTTGCCATCCCGCAGACCGGCACCTATGAGGTGATCGTCGGGCGGTTCGGCTATGACCTGGGCACGACCACCGGCACCTATGAACTGCGTATTGACCGCATCGGCAACGGGAGCGACCCAAACTGCGCCCTCCGTTACGATGACACCGTGTTCTATGCCATCGCCGATGCCCTGCCAGAGGTCGTGTATAGCTTTCGCGGGCAAGCCGGGGACATCATCGACGTAACCATGACCCGCCGTAGCGGCACGCTCGACCCGTATCTTAAGGTCGTAGACGTCAACGGTTTGATCCTGGCGGCCAACGACGACAGCAACGGAAGCCAGAACGCGCAGATCAGCGGCTTCGTCATCCCGGCGGAAGGCACCTACTTCATCTTCGCCACCCGCTATGGCCTGCAAGCCGGGGAAAGCACCGGCAACTTCTCGTTGACCCTGCGCGAAGCGGCCAACAGCGGCCTGGGCAATTCCCCGTTAGCGGCCCAACCGATCACGCTGGACAGCACGGTAGATGGCGAACTAGACGATGCACAATCCACCCGTTATTATCGCTTCGAAGCCCGCCAGAACGATGTAATTCGAATCAACATGACGCGCCAGACCGGCAACCTGGATACACTGGTGGCCCTGGCAAATGCCAGCCTGCAAGAACTGGCCGTCAATGACGACATCAGCAACGAGACACAAAATTCCCGCATTGATGATTACCTCATCCCGGCGGATGGCACCTATTATCTGGTCGCCACCCGTTACGAGCGGGAAGCAGGCCGTACCGACGGCAGTTACCGGCTCACGCTGGAATCACGCGGGAATGCCTTCGACGCGGTGCCGCCTAATGTGCGCCGGATCCGTTATGGCACGTCGATCACCGGCACCGTTGACGATGTGACGCCCAACATCCAATACGCCTTCTGGGGAGAAGCCGGCGATACCATCCGCGTGACGATGGACCAGAGCACCGGCGCACTCGACCCGCGTGTCGGCATCCTCAATGCCAACGAGACATTGCTATTCAGCGATGACGACGGCGGCAACGGCCAGAATGCCCGGATTGACCGGTTTCGCCTGCCAGAAACCGGCGTATACTATGTGCAGGCGTCACGTTATGATGGGGCTGATAACCCCAATACAAGCGGCAGTTTTGTGCTGGTACTCGCGCAGATATTCGACACAGACGACAATTGAACGAGGAAAACAAGATTCATGAGTAACACAATCACCGTGCAGAATATAAGAGGTCTCGTCCAACTGGCCCAGGTCAAGTACGGTTGGATCACCGGGATCGTGTGGTCACCCGATGGCGCGACCCTGGCAATTGCCGGGGCAACCGGGGTACGGGTTTACGTCGGGCAATTCGGCGGCCAACCAACCCACACCCTCAGCGGGCAGGAAGGCCATGTAAAATGTGTCGCGCTCAGCCCGGACGGGCGTCTGCTGGCTTCTGGCGCGTCGGATACAACGGTCAAGCTGTGGGATATGACCGCCGACGGAGAAGCCGTCACCACGTTGACCCAACATACCGATTCGGTCGATGCCGTCGCCTTCAGCCCGGATAACAAGACCCTGGCAACCGCCGGAGCCGACGGGACTATCATCCTGTGGGATGTGGCAGAGGGTACCGCCCGCGCCACCCTCACCGGGCACGAAAAAGAAGTTTCGACCCTGGCCTTTGCCGTTGATGGCAACCTGTTATTGTCTGGCTCGTGGGATAACACAATTCATGTGTGGGATACGGGCGCGGAGACTGAAGGCACGGTCTTCGGCACGCATCAGGATTGGGTGCGCGGCCTGGCCGTCAGCCCAAGCGGGACGATGCTGGCGTCCGCTTCGAAAGATGGCACCGTCGCCCTGTGGGATATTTACGAACCGGGCCACACCTACGCCCGCATCAACGCCCACATCAACGGGGCGGATGCCGTCGCCTTCAGCCCAGATGGTGCCCTCATCGCCACTGGCGGGCGTGATGATGTCGTTCGCCTGTGGAGTGTGCATCGCCTGCTGGCCGACCAACAAGCCAACCCGGACGACGCACTAATCACCCTAAACGACCATGAAAAGCCGGTCATGTCGCTGGCGTTCAACGCCGCCGGGACGCTCCTGGCTTCCGGCAGTGGGGATAACACTGTGCGCTTGTGGAATGTGCCCTAAACATAGGCAGATGAGCCGCCTTTGGGCTTATCCTGAGACTTTTTCTTGAAGCCGTGTTCACCGACTAATGGCACAAAGCGCACGCCTATCGTCTTATCGACGCTGTAATGATCGCCATAGCGGTGAATGCGGTATAAATGCTGAGCTTTCGCATTGCCGACCGGCAGTACCAGCCGCCCACCGCTCTTATGCAGTTGGCTCATCAACGGGCGGGGGATGCGTGGCGCGGCGGCAGTGCTGATGATAGCGTCGAACGGCCCCATATCGGCCAGCCCCTGGCTCCCATCGCCGATGTGAATGTCCAGGTTGCTGTATCCTAATGCCGTCAGGGTCGCGCCAGCTTGATCTGCCAGGAGGGGGAAGCGTTCCAGCGTGTAGACGTAATCCGCCAGTTCACACAGGATCGCGGTCTGGTAGCCGCACCCGGTGCCGATCTCTAACACGCGCTCATTGCCTTTAAGTTCTAACATCTGAGACATCAACGCGACGATAAACGGCTGAGAAATGGTCTGTTTTTCGCCAATTGGCAGGGGGCCATCGCGGTATGCTTGCCGCCTTAACTCCGGCGGGACAAAATGATGACGGGGAATTCGATGCATGACTGACAGCACACGGTCGTCATCGATGCCACGCGCCCGAAGTTGTTCTTCAACCATTTGCCGGCGCATCTGCTGGAAGTCCTGTTCGTTTGACATGTGCCACCCCTATCTTTTATGTTGATTAACCCTAGCATAGACCGTTAATTCCAGCAAACGACACACAAACGAACACTCATTTGCGCTTTATCCCCCCGGTGTATAACATGCCGTATAGTTAAATTATGTAGGACACGATGCGAGTAGCATGGCATGACGATTGACCAGACGCCAGAAGACGCGCTCTACGAGTACAACCATGCCTATCGCCTTGTCTATGACGCACACCCACGCACCCGTTATGTCGGCAATCATTGGTACCAGATCAACGGCGAGATGGTTCATCGGCGGACGCTCTACGATGAGATCGACCGCTTGCGCGACCTGGCACGTAAAAAACGCGCACGCTCCAGTAGCAAAGGCATGATTCGTCGCCTGATCGACAAGATTCGCCTGCTTTGATGTATCCCGCCGGGGACCAGCACGATTAGATCCTGGTCTGGATGTTGAACCGGTGCGGCTGATGATTTTGAATCACACTCTGCGCAATATCGAGAAAGCCGTATAAGTTCACGATCTGATGGGTGCCGTAGGTCGTCACCGGCTGGAACTGGCCGTCAGGCGTCAGCCGCCGGATAATGAGCCGGTCATTCTTGAGTTCAAGATCCAGATCTTTCCAGCGGATGCGATGCTTACCAGCGACCAACCCGGCAGGGGCCATCATCAGGTCTTTGCCCACCTTGACGTTGCGATCCTCCCGCAATGCCTGGCCAATGCGGGAAGCGGTGATCGTCGCCAGTATCGACGAAATCGCCCGGTCGAACAAGGCTGGATCCCCCAGCCGGTGTGTAAAGTTAAAGACGCGGCCATCGTACATTGTCAAAGTCTGGGAACCGGTCTTGCCCAGTGGAAGCCCCAGGATCCGCCGCTGACGCGCCCCTTGCTGGTAAGTCTGCACTTGCTTCCAGCTATATTGATACTTATCCCCCCGCCGGTACCACATAAACCCCCGGTCGAACACGCGCACCCCTTCGTTCCGGCTACGGATCAAGCGCAAGAGCAACCACACCGCCCGGATAATCAACAGGCCCAGCGCGACACCTGCCGCGATCTTGCCGA
>DAOTTZ010000068.1:0-21792 GCA_034437535.1 Anaerolineae bacterium
CATCATCACCCTGAGCGGCATACTGCCATTGTGCTTCGGTCGGCAGCATGATCGTCTCGCCGGTCATCTCGCTCAGCCACAGGCAGAAGGCGACGGCTTCATACCACGACACACCCACAACCGGCTGTTCCGCGCCGTTCCAATGGCTGTTATTCCAATAACGCGGTTCGGTCCAGTCGTAGCTTTCGCGTTGCCCCCACCCGGCATCCGTCCACCACTTGCGCTCACGGTAGCCTCCTGCTTCAATGAACTTGGCAAACTGTGCATTGGTCACGGGGTATTTTGCCATCCAGTATGTTTCAGTCGGGATGGATAGTGTCACACTGCCTTCATCCGTCTTCAGCGTGCCACGCCCACCGGGAATCTCGATCCAGTCGAAGGGGGCGGGCAATAGCGCAGGCGTGGTGGCGGTGGAAACCGTCACGGTAGAAGCACACACCTTTGCCACATCATCCGGGTCATAGTCAGGGAAATCTTGCTGAAATTCGGCAAACTCGGCACAGCCCAGTTCGCGGGTCGTTTCGCGCTGCACCAGTTCCCGAATCGGCGCGTATTCACGTTCCGCTTCGCGCAGGTAGGCTTGGCGCTCAAGGGCGGTTTCAGCTTCCCCCAACATCCCCTGTAGCATACGCGCCACGCGCCCGGTCGGTTTCTTGTCCAGTGCCCCCTTGATGACAAACACGGCATTATCAAAGTTCTGTGCTTCTAGCGCATCTGCTGCCTGTGCCAGCGCCTGTGTCGGTGACACTTCTTGCTTGGGGGGCTTGTCTGGTTTTTTGACTGGTGGCGTGGTTTTAGGTGGGGGTGAGGCACTACGCTGGCGGCGTTCGACAATCGTCAGCGCGTTCATTAATGTAATGATGTCCTCCATGCCTTCGCTCAGGTTGGCATAGTGGATGTGCCGCATACTGTCCGGGATTTGGGTGCGTGCCTGTATCAACACGGGGAAGATGTGCTTGCCCGCGTCAACCGCAATCGCGTGTTCCTTTTGGCAGTATTCGGATGCGACCGATTCCGGTGAAAGCAAATAGATGAAGCCCTCACACCATTCTAGGCGCTCTTGAATCTCGTTCCACCAGTCTTGCCCGGCGTGCAGGCGCTTGTCATACCAAACGTCGTGAATATCTTCCAGATGATGCACGATTTGCTTGCACAGGGGTTTGTCTACCCGCGCATAGCTAATAAAGAGTTTCATGTCTGTTAATCCACCTCGTGGTTCACTACATAAAGCGAATTATATACCGTTCTATGCACTCACGCTAACGGTTTTGATACGCTACATTACGTTTTATGGTCACTCCAACCGTTCCACCATCGCTATAACGTGGTAGGCAAGGCACGCTGTATGAGCGACCTGCTGGTCGCCATCGAGGAAGGTCAGCCGGGTGATCGTCAACCCGGCGGGAATGATCCAGCGGATGGAATTGCGACCGCCTTTCGCCTATCTGGCGGATGTTGCAGAGCGGGTACGGCTCCCGAAGCCGAGCCGGGGAAAACAAAACGCCAGCCCGGAGGCTGGCATGTGTTCGAGTTATTTCTCGTGAAGTGAGCGTCTCACTGAATGTGAGCCTGGAGGGATTCGAACCCTCAACCAAGGGCTTAAAAGGCCCCTGCTCTACCGTTGAGCTACAGACCCACTCCGCATTATACACCCTCACCGGGGATAATCAACCGTGTGAGTCATAGCATTGTATGAGAACCTGCTACCACACCCGGCAGGGCAGTTAATTCAAGCTAGACCAATCCACATGCACACCCGGCCCCATCGTCGGGGAAAGCGTCACACGCCGGACATACAACCCTTTGATCGACGAAGGCCGTTGCGACTCAACCGCGTCAGCCGCAGATCTGATATTCTCCAACAATTGCTCTTTGCTGAAGCTCATCTTCCCCACCGGGATATGCAAATTGCCGGTCTTGTCATTGCGGAATTCCACCCGGCCCGCCTTCAGTTCTTTCACCACACGCGGGATGTCGTCCGCTTGCACCACCGTCCCCGCTTTCGGGTTCGGCATCAACCCACGCGGACCCAAAATACGCGCCACCGGGCCGACCTTCTTCATCATGTCCGGCGTGGCGATTGTCGCGTCGAATTCCAGCCAATTCTCTTTCTGAATCTTGGTGATAACCTCGTCGTCCGCGATGATGTCTGCCCCGGCTTCCTGCGCGATGCGGGCGTCCTCACCCTCCGCGAAGACCAACACCCGTACCGATTTCCCCGTCCCATGCGGCAACATAACCGTGTTCCGCACCTGCTGGTCGCTGTGGCGCGGGTCAATCCCTAACCGAAAGTGCAACTCCAACGTCTCATCGAACTTGGCGGTCGCAATTTCCTTGACCAGATCAACCGCTTCCTCAAGTCCATAATCCTTAGCGCGGTCTACCTTGTCGAAAATAGCTCTGTAGCGTTTACCATAACGTGGCATTTTGATTTCTCCTTATGTGGTTCCATCGAGCCGTTCCGCTCTCCCACCAATACAAACCTTACTCGTTGATCTTGACACCCATTTGACGGGCGGTGCCTTCAATCTGGCGCATCGCGCCTTCGATGTCGATTGCGTTCGTGTCGCCCGCGTCCATCTTCTGCTGGGCGATCTCGCGCACCTGGTCACGGGTCAATTGCCCGGCGACTTCGGTCTTGGGGTTGCTGGCCGCCGTCTTGATCCCGGCGTACTTCTTAATCAAGTACGAGGTGGGCGGGCTTTTTAACCGAAACTTGAACGACCCATCACCGAATACCGTAATCTCCGCCGGGACGATCTCGCCGGGGCGGTTGGCCGTCCGTGCGTTATATTCCTTACAAAATCCCATCAGGTTGATGCCGTGTTGGGCCAGCGCCGGGCCAATCGGCGGTGCCGGGTTCGCTTTGCCCGCTTCAATCTGTAGGGTTACGATTGCTTTGACTTTCTTCGCCATGACTGAGTAACCTTTTCATTTACAAACCACGCCATTATAGCAATCGAGCGTGGCGATGTACTAGACTCGTTCCACTTCCAAGAAATCCAGCTCGACCGGCGTCTCACGTCCGAAGAAGTTCACCATCACCCGCACCTTATGCTTGGTCACGTCGATGTCCGCCACTTCCCCGATGAAATCATTAAACGGCCCGTCGATAATACGGACTTTCTGCCCCACCTTGAAATTGACCTTGTAACTGGGCGTATCGCTAGACATACGGGCGAAAATCTGCTTGACTTCCCCCACCTCCAACGGCGTCGGGTCATTGCCCATCCCCACAAACCCCGTCACACCCGGCGTATTCCGCACTACATACCACGAATCCTCGTCCATCTTCATCTGCACCAGGATGTAACCAGGGAACACCCGCCGCTCGACTTCGCGCCGCTTGCCGTCTTTAACCTCGATCTCGGTTTCCGTCGGCACCACCACATCGAAGATACTGTCCGTCATGCCCATCGTCTCAATACGCTGGCGGATGGCATGCTCCACCTTATACTCATACCCAGAATAACAATGCACCACATACCAATGCTTACGCACTACATCGTCAGAATAAAGACCCGGATCATCCAGGATCGACCCGGTGGCTTCCTCGCCCCCGTCGTCGATGTATACCGGCTCCGGATCGTAATCGTCTTGTGGGGTGTTCGTGTCGTCAGACATCACACACCATCCTTAACACTTACTTGCAATTGATTGAAGGCCTGGCACATCACCACGCCCAACTAAAACGGTGGTTGGTTGCTTCCTTGCCGGAGCTGGCGCACCAGCACATAACCCAGCGCACAGACAGCGGCAAACGCCAGGAACAACCATTCGTTATCCAGACCAAGGATGAACAATTCGGTGAAGATAAACGCGATAAATCCTAACATAATCGCAGAAGCAATTGTCACCGCGATCACAATCCGCGATAACCGCACCAATTCTTCCCGCGTCGGCCACACCACCTTGTCCAACTCATCTTGTACACCACTCAGGTAAGCCGCCATCCCACGAAAACTCCGCGTGATGAAGTTCCCACCCTCTTTCTTGGTAGAGCGCGTGCGCTTGCCGGGTGTAGCGCGTCCTTTGCCCTCTGTTATTCCCTTATCGCCATCGGCGTCTTCATCTTGATTTTTACGCCGTCTGCGAGATTTCTTCTCGACCGTCTCATCCACAGCCATCTCGACCTCTCCTCAGCTTTGTCCCTTATAACAAACACCGTCTCAGCAGAGACGGCGTTCACAATCCTAATGACAGGGGTGGAAGGACTTGAACCCACGACCTACCGCTTTGGAGGCGGTTGCTCTGCCAACTGAGCTACACCCCTAACTCACTCGTGCCGAGTTTACCATATCAGCACATCGAGTGTCTAGCCTATTTCGTTTCCTTGTAGATCACATGACGGCGCACATGCGGGTCATATTTCTTCAGTTCTAGCCGCTCGGTGGTGTTCTTACGGTTCTTGAACGTCACATACATATGACCGCTCTCCGTGCTTTTCAGCTTCACCACGATGCGATTACCTTTTTTCGCCATAATCGTCCTCCTCTTAACACAACGAATGCCATAGAATAACGTCCTATGGCACGCGAAGCCTCCGATGGGATTTGAACCCATGACCTCATTCTTACCAAGAATGCGCTCTACCCCTGAGCTACGGAGGCATTTGGTTGAAAGTGGGCCCGGCAGGACTCGAACCTGCGAAGGCTTCCGCCAGCTGATTTACAGTCAGCCCCCTTTGCCACTCGGGACACGGACCCAACTTACCTATAGCCCTCTATGGGACTCGAACCCATAACCTCATTATTACAAGTAACGTGCTCTGCCAATTGAGCTAAGAGGGCACAGATACTTTCGAGAGTATATCACGCGCCACAGCGCGTGTAAATCCCAGGAGGGTTAAGCTGTGCCGAATTGTAGCGTTTCCCCGGTGGCCTGTCAACAGCCAGAATTCAAATAACATCCCATACACACCCTCACCGGTCGTTCTGGCGTAGAACAAAAAAAGCAGGTACGCTACACTTAGAATTATCGCGTACCTGATAAGGATTTCTGGTGGAATTGTTTAAAGTTATGACGTTCAACGTGCGCGGGAGCTTCCCGGAGAAGCATGACGAACGATTATGGGAAAATCGCGCCGATCTCAACGTGCGAACCATCCGCGCCGTCGCCCCAGATGTGATCGGCTTCCAGGAAGTGCAAAATGATAACCGTCAGGTCTACGCCGACCACCTGCCCGATTATCAGTACGACGTGGGCCGAGAGGAAACCGGCGATAAACCGGCCAAATGGGTGTTCTTCAACCCCATCTACTGGAAGCACGACCGCTGGGAGCGCGTAGCCGCCGGCGGCTTCTTCCTCAGCGAAACACCCGATCAATGGTCAAAAGGGTGGGATTCAGCCTTCGTGCGGGCCGCCACCTGGGTACGCCTGCAAAGCCGGACGACCGGCGCACAGTTCATCCACCTCAACACTCACTTCGACCACATAGGCGAAACCGCCCGCGTACAGGGTGCCCATTTGATCATCCAACAATTAAACACACTGTCGCACGGCCTGCCGGTCATCCTCACCGGGGACTTTAACTCACGCGCCTGGGCACCGGCAGACGAAGACTCGCTTGATTACCCCCGGATCATCCAGCGCGACCAACTGCCCCCCGGCAACACCGCTTACAAAGTCTTTATAGAGGCCGGCTTCCGCGATACCTACATCGAAGCCGGGCACCACAATCAACTGAACATGAACACATTTCATGCCTTCCACGGGGAGGACTTCCCGCCCTGCGCCTTACGGATTGATTGGGTCTTGATCCGTGATGGCGACGACCAACACATCGAGACGGAAAGCCTCAACATCATCCGCACCGCAGAACCGCCGATTTACCCCAGCGATCATTACCCCGTCGTCGCGGAAGTGGTGCTGACATGAACGGCTGGTTGCTAATCCTGCTCGTGTTGAGCTTCCAACCGCTACAGCCGGGGCCGTCGCCCGTCGCGTTTGATCTCGGCGTGCAGATGAGCGTCCCCCCGGCAGGTGCCCCCTTTGCCGCGTTGTTGTTCCCCCCGGCAGAGCCAACAGCGGCTTGCTTCGCCACCGCCACCGGGCGCATCAACCTGCGGAGCGGCCCCGACATCACCTTTGACCGCGTCGGCGGCCTGCAACCCGGCCAGACGCTCGGCATCTCCGCCCAGGCCCAGGGCAGTGATGGCTTCGTATGGTGGCGGCTGGAAAACGACGCCTTCGCCCGGTCGGATACCGTCACACTCAGTGGAGACTGTGACGAAATCCCCAGCGCGGCGGAGCGTTGACCCATGCGCTTCATGCTGGTGATGCTCTTATTATGGATTCCACCGGGCCAGCCTGCCGAGGACGATCCACCCGAACGCCATGTGTGGGCCTATTATCTGGGCTTCTGGGCCGGGCCGGAGTCCTGGGCGTTCAGCGCGGATTTCCTCGACGATGAACCGCTCATCGGCCTGTATAACAGCAAACTGCCGGAGGTAGCCGCCGCCCATATCGCCCAGGCCCAATCCGCCGGTATCACCGGCTTCTGGGTTAACTGGTGGGGCCTAGATGAAGCCGTCACCACCACCCCCGCGTTACTCAACCTGCTGGATCACGCCGCCGAAGCCGATTTTGAAATCGCCGTCAGTGTGGATCTCTACCCGGAGCAATTTAACCGCGATTACGATCAACTGGTCGCGTCGGTGCGCTACGTGGTCGATGAACTCACCACCCATCCCGCCTACCTCCATTACGACGGCAAGCCGTTGATTACCTTCGCGTTTCAATACCGGGCGGATTACACACCCGCCCAATGGCAAAATCTGCGTGAAGCGGTTGATCCCAACCGGGAGACAATCTGGCTGGCAGAAGGACTAAACGCCTGTTGCCTCTACAGCGGCGCGATGGACGGCATGTATGCCTTTAACATGGCCTGGGCCGATGGCGAAGGTGATTATTACATCGCGGAGCGTAACCTCATCCACACACGGGGCGGGGCTTATTATTGCAGGAATGAGGCAGTGGCTTGGAATGATATCGCACTTTGAGGGAGAAACTCCTTGCCACACTCAAACTGTCAGCCAAAACCTTGCATTATGTGCCGACGATTTCCCCCGGCTGGGATGAAGACCGCATCGCCAGCGCGACCGGGCGCACCAACCCTACCTCCCCGCGTGACCGGGCCGGTGGTGACTTCCTGGCGGCGGGCTGGTCTGCCGCGCTAGAGACCGAGCCAGACGCGGTGTTGATCGTCAGTTGGAACGAATTTGTGGAAAACTCACACATCGAGCCGAGCATCTTACACGGTGAGTCCGCGCTGGCGACCTTACGCCCGCTGGTGCAAGCCTGGCGCGGTCTGCCGCCAGAACCACCGGGAGACATGCCAACCGCCGCTGATTATGTGTTGCAGATAAATCAAGACGGCGCGACAGCTTATGCCGCGCCGCGTGCCTCCGCCCCGGTTGCGGTAGAACTCCAACCGGGGGAATACGCCATCATGGGTGAAGAAAACGGCTTCTACGCGGTGGATTACGCCGGAGTCGCCGTTCACCTACCGTTTGATGCGATCTCAATTCGACTGCGCGACCGATGAATTATCCTCTGCATCGCCGGAACCGGGCACATACCCGAAGATGGCAATGGCATAGGTTCCGCTAGAGGCTGACCCCGCCGACCCAAAGGCATACAGAATCGGATCGGTCGTGTTCGGTATCAGGCTCAAGCCCGCGTCAAACGGCCCGACGATATATTCCCCGCCGCCGCTGATGCTCAACACGCCGCCCGGCAACTCCGGCGTGAAGTCGCAGGTTCCCCGGCCCATGTCATTACATTCCAGCACCGGGAAGTTGATACGGTCGAAATCGACGGCATCAGGATCAAAATCGCCGTCGCTGTAAGCATTCGTCAGGCCGGGGCCGGTGCCAATGCCCACCGTCGGATCCAGTTCAGCCGTCTCAGAGATGATGTAAACACTCAGCGGTTCCTCTGCGGAGCGTGCCGGCACCCGCACCGAAAAGCCGTCCAGGTCGTCTTCCGGCGCGATGCGGAAGCCTTCAATCACCATCACAAAGCGGCCCGGTTCATCGTTGAACGAACCAACCAGTAGATTAGTCGGGAAGCCCCGTTGCGGCGTGGTGAACGTAATCTGTGAGGTGCGGCTATCCCCCACCACTTCGCCTTCTTCCGGCACCAGCACCACACTGCCCGCGCCGTCCCGGTTATCATCGTTACAGGTGCCGATACCGGGCCGTGTCTCAACCGCCAGCACCGGGTCGAAGCCATCCAGCCCGATCACCGTCACAGTGTAGGGGAAGCCCGGATCAACGTTGATATAAGAGAATTGCACCCCGCCGCTGATGCGTTCGCCGGTGTCACATTCGACAAAGATCGCCGCGTCAGCATCAAGCGTGCTGCCGTCACCTAGCAGGGGCAGATTATCGTCCCGGTCGTCGCCACCCGGAGCACTGGCCCCGTCACGAGTCAGCACAACGTCAAAATCCCCTGTGCTGACGCCCTCTTCGAAGTTGAAACGGGTGACGATCACCAGATAATATCCATCCGCCGGGATTTCAAACGTCACCTCAGAATCAGTATTGCCCTGAACTATGTCGTCATTTTCCGCGAAGACTTCGTTAGAAGACGGATCAATGATGCCAAGATACGTATCCAGGTCGCCGCTGGTGGCGGTCGCCTGCACCGTGATGGTCTCACCAACGGTACCCAGGTAACAATACCCTATCAGGCTGTTCTGGTTGGTGATGGTGCCACTCTGGATGGTGCCAGGGCTAAGTTCGTCCAGGCCAGGGCAGAGTGGCTCGGCGGGTTGAGCCTGGGCCACCCCACCCGCCATCAACAGGATGACCAATGTCAAAATCATCAAGCGCATATCGGTTTTAATCCTCCCACACTATTTCATTATAAAATTGTGTCGAAGTCAGTGTAGCCGGACTGCCAAATTCGCGCTAATCTCCTTCGTCTTGCTGGCCGGTGATGTTCTCGTCGGAGTTTTCGGTCGTCTTAATTTGCTCTTCTTTGGATTGGATGGTGCCACGCCGCAGGGCTTTTTCCACACTCGTCAGGCGCGGCGAGCTGTCCGTCTGCGGTGCGGAAACCGGCGGGATGTTTTCCACATAGAGCGACATGCTGGGGAAGGCAATGCCAATGCCCAGTTCGTCCACCACATCCATAATCTCCATATGAATCCGTTCTTTCTCCAGGTTGAACTCCGCCCAATCTTGAATCATGACGTAAGCCCGCACTAGAATCTCCAGCGAACTATCGCCAAAATCCATAAAGATCACCGTCACCGATTCCTCATCGACCGTCTCCTGACTTTTGAGATATTCGCGGATGCGGTGGAGCAGGACGCGTAGATCACCACTGGTGGTGTCGTAGGTCACACCCAACACATAATTCATACGCCGTTTTTCCAGCCGAGACCAATTCGTAATAGCCGAATTCGCCATCTCATTGTTGGGCACGTAGATCAACGCTTGATCCAACGTGCGAATCTGAGTCGTCCGCAACCCGACATGCTCCACGATGCCTTCCGCACTGGGCATGATGATATATTCGCCCACATCGAAGGGATTATCACTGACGATAGCCATAAAGCCGAACAGATTCGAGACGGTATCCTGGGCGGCCAACGAAAAGGCCAACCCACCCAGGCCCAGACCGGCGATCAACCCGCTGACATCGTACCCCCATTCTTGCAAAATAATCACCAGACCAATCGCCATGATAATCAGCTTGAAGCCGGTGCGTAAGAAGGGCAACAGCCTATCCTGGACGTGCAGACCGGTAACACGGGTCAGTCGGTCGGCATTAGGGGCCAGCAGATCAGCCAGTTTGTAGAACGCCGTCAGCAAGGCCAAAATCACGAAGGTCTCGCCGATGTTGCCGATGAAGACATCAAACGGATTGTCCGCATCCACCCGGAAGATCGCACCGGCGATGAAGAACGCCAGCGCGATCACCAGCAGGCGAATCGGCGTGGTCATGGCCTGGATGATGGCGTCATCATGGCGGAAGCCCGTCCGCCGCGCCATCCGGCGAAGCGGACGCATCAAGGCCAGGCGGGTGAAGGTCTGCAAGATCGCGATCAAAAATACAATAGCGATAAACATCGCCACCCGTGCGATGATGATCTGTGTCGCGTAGGGTAAATCCTGTAAAAACACAATATCTTCGATAATCATGTGAAGTTCCCCATATAAATGATAGGGTGATCGCCTCAAATCAAGGATGACTAAAGCAGACAGGTCATAGTAGGGGCCGTCCAACGTGACGGCCCGTGTGAACCGTTCTGATTCAAACCAAATTTTAAAGCGATTGCCCTGATGTAAATGATCCAAGCATGTATGGCTGACGCTAGGCTACTGAATATAGCTGAGTTATAGATAAGAATTGCTATCACCTGGGCCGGAACGGTGCATAATGATGATGAAAATCTGAGATTAGCGAGTGTGTAATTGTATGGATAACAATGTCAATCCCATCTGGTATACACGGGCCGTACTCTATCTGTTGGCGTTTGCGGCTGTGGGCCTGGGGGGATTCTTGACGTTTTCGCTCATCCGGCTAGACCGGCAAGAACAAGCACGGGTAGAAGCCACCGAACCCCCCTTCGTCCAGTGTAACTTCACCAATACCGGGCAAGATTCAATTGACTTGTATAGCGCACCCTTCATCGCGGATGCACTGGCAATTGACACCGTACCCATCAGCGTGCCGTTACCCGTGCGGATGATCCACGCGCCCACCGGTCTACTCTATATCGAATTGCGGGCCAATTATGGCGGCTATGTTGATCCCTTCCAGGGCTTAGCCACCGGCAATTGCGGCGCAGAGTTCGTCCCGCGTGATGAACAACCCGTCGAGACGTTCCCCACCACATGCGTGCTGACCGTCACCCAATCCGGGCCGCTCTACCAATCCCCTGACCAACAACAAGAAACCGGCAACAATGCCGACACCGGCGACACATGGATCGTCTTACGCCAAACCGACGACCTTTATTTCATCGGGGATGTAAACGGCGGGCGCGGCTGGGTACCCGCACAAACCGGGCAGACCAGCGGGGCCTGTGGTGCCCTGCCCGGTTGAACGACCCTAGGGTGATCGCCTCAAATCTCGGATGACCACAGCAGACAGATCATAGTAGGGGCCGTCCAGCGTGACGGCCCGTGTTTTCTAGGCGGACACACTGGTCCGCCTCTACACAGACTCTACTTGTGAACCGTTTTGGTCCAAACCAAATTTTGAAGCGATTGCCCTGTGAACGTCCCGCTTTGATTTGCATTGAGGCTATGCTTTTGATAAAGTCTGCCATCGAATGAGTCCTTGAGGTCCAACGTGTCGCAACATACCGCCAGCAAACGTAAGCTCGTTTTCATCCTGGGGGCCGGGCATTCTGGCTCTACTTTGCTTGATCTACTGCTGGGCAGTCATACTAAAATCGCCAGCCTGGGGGAACTCTCCGCGTTAGGGGCGGCCAGCCAACGAGATCGAGAAAACTTTTGCGGCATCTGTGAGGCCGACTGCCCGATCTGGACGCCACAGCGAAGGCCGGTCTTCCTCAAGCACACCCCAGCGATGACTCAGACCGGCGGCCTGGTGGGGCGGCTGGTCGCCCGCTGGCACCGCCGCGCCCGCCGGCACTACATGCCCACGCTCTACAATCATCTGTTCGATTGGTTCAACGTGCCGATCCTGGTCGATTCAAGCAAATTACCCGGCTGGATCGGGACTCAAATTCAGACGTTGGCACAATCCAGCACCATTGACCCACTTTTGATCTACAACCTGCGCGATGGCCGGGCAGTGGTTAACTCGTTCTACCGCAAATATAACGATACCCTCGCTTTCCAGCAGGTCATCACCAACTGGAAGGAAACCATCGAGCAAGCCAACGCACTCTATGCTCAGGCCACCATCCCCAAGCTGAAAGTACAGTACGAGAGGCTGGCTACAGATCCAGAGGACACGCTCAACATGGTGTGCGATCATCTAGGCGTAGAATTCCAGCCGGGGATGTTGAAGTATTGGGAGGCGGATCATCATATCTTGTTTGGCAATGCCGGCACGCGCTCGCGCATCTTTGCTTATCGAGAGCAAACACAGGGCGGCTATCAAGCCCCTTCCGCGCCCGATCAAAGTCATGGAGATTATTACGCGCATCATCACCTGGGGATTCAACTTGATATGCGCTGGCGGGAAGAACTCAACGCCGACCAGCTTCAGACATTTGAGCGTCTGGCCGGCGATCTCAATCGACCGTTTGAATACGATACGTCGTAACACTTATCCCTGCGGGGCCGCCTCTGTACCCAGTTGCACCGCAGGATCATGTGTCATGATGATGCCGTAAGCATCTTCTAAAGACTGGGCAAAATAGAGGTTGCCGGTAGCACGGGGCGCGATGCGCCGCGCCGCCTCGATGTTGCGCCGCGTGTTCGGGTCTGCACCCACCACCACCACCACGCCCTGGTTATCCGGTACCGATGCGTTCACCTTGCGGGCCAATGTCAGGATGTTAGGCGCACCGCCGGATCCCCGCCCGTCGGCGATGATGTGTACCGTATGTCGCAGGCCACGCAACAGCTTGTTACTCCGTTGCACGATGTGTTCGAAATCTTCTAACGTCCAGTGTGCTGGGTACACCTGGCGCAAAATGCGATAATCAGCATCATCCCAAACAACACGAATGCCCATAAACCCCTAACCGATCAAGCTGTGATTATGCCCTGCATTATACATCATGTTAAGCCATCATGAAAACCAGATTATCCAACCTTAACGCAAGTTTGATTCATTAGCAGACGCATAAGAACTATGCTAGAACACCCCGCTTTTTATTGACTATCCAGCCTGATAATGCTATATTCCATCATGGATTTGGCACTCAACACACGCGAGTGCTAACTATAGTAATAAATATCAAACTCTATCAAGTTCATCAGGAGGACTAAGTAAGATGGCGATCAACATCAAACCGCTAGGCGACCGTCTCATCGTGGAGCCAATCGAAAAAGAAGAGACCATCGCAGGCGGCCTGCTCTTGCCGGAAACGGCCAAAGAAAAACCGCAACAAGGGCAAGTGCTGGCGGCAGGCGCGGGCCGTCGTGATGATGACGGCGACCGCATCCCGATGGACGTCAAAGAAGGCGACAAAGTTCTGTTCGCCAAGTACGCCGGGACCGAGATCAAGCTCGATGGTAAAAAACTGCTCATCATGAAAGAAACCGATGTCCTCGGCATCGTCGAGGAATAATCCGAACCAACCCCTAAGGAGAAAAACACATGGCTAAACAACTGATTTTCAAAGAAGAAGCCCGTCGTCGCCTGCAAAAAGGCGTAGACGCAGTGGCCGAAGCAGTCAGCACCACCCTCGGCCCGAAGGGGCGCAATGTCGCGCTCGATAAGAAGTTCGGCGCACCCACCATCACCCACGACGGCGTAACCGTCGCCAAAGAGATCGAACTGGAAGATCCCTACGAAAACATGGGTGCCCAACTGCTCAAAGAAGCCGCCACCAAGACCAACGACATCGCCGGTGACGGCACCACCACCGCCACCGTCCTGGCCCAGGCCATCGTCCGCGAAGGGCTGAAGAACGTTGCCGCCGGTGCCAACCCGATGCTCCTCAAGCGTGGCATCATGGCCGCCGCAGAGCGCGTGGCAGATTTCATCCTGGAGCAAGCCACCCCGATTGAAACCCGTGACGAAATCGCCCAGGTCGCCAGTGTCTCCGCCCAGGATGACGAAATCGGCAACCTGATCGCCGATGTCATGGATAAAGTCGGCAAAGATGGCGTGGTCACAGTGGAGGAAAGTCGCGGTCTGGAATTCGAGACCGATTACGTCGAAGGTATGCAGTTTGATCGCGGTTACATCAGCCCGTACTTCATCAGCAACAACGACTCGATGGAAGCCGTCATCGAAGAACCATATATCTTGATCTACGACAAGAAGATCAGTGCCGCACAAGACATCGTGCCCGTGCTGGAAAAACTCGTCCAGACCGGCAAGCGTGAGTTTGTGATCGTCGCAGAAGACGTGGACGGCGAAGCCCTGGCAACACTCGTCCTCAATAAACTGCGCGGGATGCTCAACGTGCTAGCAGTCAAGGCCCCTGGCTTTGGCGACCGCCGCAAGGCCATGCTCCGCGATATCGCAGTCCTGACCGGTGGTACAGTCATCAGCGAAGAGACCGGGCGCAAGCTGGATAGCGTCACCCTGCAAGACCTGGGCCGCGCCGGCAAGGTCGTTTCCACCAAAGAAGACACCGTGATCGTAGACGGTGCCGGGGACGAAGACGATATTCATGGCCGCATTAACGAGATCCGCAACGAAATCGAAGTTAGCACCAGCGACTACGACCGCGAAAAGCTCCAGGAGCGTCTGGCGAAGCTCAGCGGTGGTGTGGCCGTCATCCGCGTGGGTGCCGCCACCGAAACCGAACTGAAAGAAAAGAAGCACCGCGTAGAAGACGCCCTCAGTGCCGCCCGCGCCTCCGTAGAAGAAGGTGTAGTGCCCGGTGGCGGGGTCGCCCTGGTCAACGCGGTAGACTCGCTCAAAGGCTTTAAGCTGGATGGCGACGACGAAAACACCGGGGTCGCCATTATGCGCCGTTCCCTGGAAGCTCCGATGCGCAAGATCGCGTCCAACGCCGGTGAAGACGGTGCCGTCATCATCGAGAACGTGCGCCGCCTGCAAAAGAGCCGCAAAAACCACCGCGTCGGCTACAACGTGATGACCGGCGAATACATCGACATGATCGAAGCCGGCATCCCCGACCCGGCCAAGGTGACACGCGGCGCGGTAGAAAACGCCGCCTCCATCGCCAGCATGATCCTGACCACCGAAGCCCTCATCAGCGACATCCCCGAAGAGAATGACGGTGCCGGCAACGGTATGCCGCCGGACATGGGCGGGATGTACTAAACCACTTGATAGTGTTGCACCGACCGGGCGGGGTATCTCGTCCGGTTTTTGATTCAACTAGATGGGGTATTTACGGTTTCTTCGTCATCGGGATGATTTCGCGAGCCGCGCTGAGGATGTGTGTCGGCTTGGGCATCCAGGTGATTCCCAGTTCGTCCAGAATGTCCTTAGACGGCTTTTGATAAGCCGACGTGACCACGATGGGCCGCAGTGACCCCCGGCGGCGGATCTCGTTGGCGATGCCCATCCCGTTGATCTGCCCTGGCACGCGAATATCCAGCACGAATACCCGGATTTCACGCAGTTTTTCATCCAGATAATGGATGAGTTGGTCGCTATCAGCAAATTGAACCACGACAATCTCTGGTTCTAGCGCGGTTAACGCCGTCTTGAAGATATGGCGAAGCTGTGAATCGTCTTCCAAATGAGCGATGAGCATAACAGGATTTCCCGTATCTTAATCATCAAGCAAGGCAAAACTTGCCTACATTACCTTAATATACACCCCACTTATACACCTTGTCCAGTAAATCAGCTCATCTGTTCGAAAAGAACAAGTTCAGGCGCGAAGGGTAACGGCCCGGTCTGCACTCACTCACTGACCTACACTCCTGACCGTTACTTCATCGAAAATAAGTCTCTTTACTATGCTATAGGTTTGCCTTGATTATACGCCTGCATAACATGCGTAACAGCCAGCGGTGGGCAAGCATCAGTTAACAGCCGTTGGGACGGGTGATGTTAGGATCCACGCCGACATCGTACAGATCATACCGTAACAAAAGCGTCCCGCTGACCGGCTGGCTGGCCTGGAACAAGTTCAGCACCACGTTATCCACTGCCAGATTGACGTAATAACGCACGACCGCCGGTTGGCCGGGTGGGACATCGGCCACCCACAATTCACCCTCCATCGCCGTGATCGCACCGGTATCTTGCGCCCCTATCATCGGCAAAGTCATGTCGTTGACCAGAAAATCGTACCGCCACACCTCCTGCCCGTGTATGATGGCCGTCTCACCAGCCGGGGCCGCCCCGCTGACGCCGCCCAGCAAATCACCAATCAACAACTCGTTGAGCGTCTCCGCTTCGCCATCCGCCCCCGTCAGGCAGGCCCCGTCGATCAACAGATAGGATTCCCCGCCCAGACGCACCCCTTCCCGCGTCGGCAAGGGTTCTTCGCCAAATAAGTTCCCCTGGGCGTCAACGATGATCCGCCGCCGGTTGCCGACGCGGTTATACCACATACGGACGTTGGCCTCTGCGGAGGCGGTCTGTTCGGTACCGGCGAAGACGCCGCTAAACGTGACTCGCGCCTCTGCCCGCCAGTTGGGTACGAAGATCATCTCACGATCCAACACAGGGAAACTCACAGCTTGGCGCATACCCGGCGGCGGCGCGATAGCTGTCAGATGCTCTGCCGTTGCGAACTCCTCGACCGACGGAATACGAGTCGGCAGATCATCCGGCGTCAGCCCACGCTGGCCGCACCCGGTCAACCCCAATACCATCATCAGCAGTAAAAGCAGAACTCTCAAGGACGTGTCTCCAGGCCATAAAATCACGCTTATTGTAACCTGTGGACTTCCCAACGCAAATCAAAGACCGTAATCAACTAAAATTGTTGCGAGTCACAACAACTTCAAACAAGTGATTATTTCGAAACAATTCGCATACCAACCTGACCTTAAATGTTTTTTAACCTTTTGTTGACTCTGGCCGCCGGATGTGGTGATATGATGTTGAGCGGTTTAATTATTTTTAAGGTTTCGTATGCAATTCCACATCCCACAAGATCTTGTTCTGCGCGTGCGTGCCATCCTCCTCACGGATAATGACCGCCTGTTATTCATCAAGCGCGTCAAGCCGAATAAAGATCCGTACTGGGTTGCGCCGGGTGGCGGGGTGGAAGCACACGACGAAAGCCTGAACCAGACGCTCCACCGCGAACTGATGGAAGAATTAGGCGCGGTCGCCCAGGTGATCCGCCCCGCCTTCGTGCTAGAGCACCACAAGGCCGGCAAAGACCTGCGCGAATATTTCTACATCTGCCGCCTGATGCGCTATGACCTCAGCCAACGCTGTGGGCCGGAGTTCCTCGATCCCTCACGCGGGTTATTCCTGCCGGATTTTGTACAGTTGGAAGCGGACCCCATCAACGCGCTGAACATCAAGACGGTGGAACTGCGCCACTGGCTGATCGACCACCTCGATGACCTGCGCGGGTTAGCCACCCAAAACACAGCGTAAGGATCCACGTTTAGGCATACCATTTATGGCGTGTTCCCCTCGCTGGATCCGTTCGAGGTCGTGATGGCCTGGCCCATGAGTAACTGTTACTCTCAAAACCGAGGCTAGATCAGGTAGAATGAGAGAAAACGAATGGAGGTCACAATGACCGAGCCAGTCATCATCAGAGACCCGGAAATCCTCAGTGGGATACCTGTCTTTCGCGGCACGCGGGTCCCCGTGAAAAATCTAATTGATTACCTGTCCACCGGTGAGACAATCGATACCTTCCTGGACGATTTCCCGACCGTTACACGAGAACAGGTGATCCGCTTCTTGCAAGAAGCCGGAGCAACGGCGGCACATGAAGATTCTCATTGATGAGTGCCTGCCGCGCAAGCTCAAGCGTGAATTGCCCGGCCATGAGGTCAAGACAGTCCCGGAAGCAGGCTGGTCAGGTACGAAAAACGGTGTACTGTTGCAGTTAATGGCCGGGATATATGACGTGTTCATCACCATCGACAACAACCTGAAAGATCAGCAACAACTGGCTGAACAATCTGTCGGGTTTATCGTATTGAGTGCGGTCAACAACAAGCTCGCCACGTTGCAACCGCTCATGCCGAAGGTGCGTGAGGTGCTGGAAATGATCCAGCCGGGACAAGTTATTAACATTGGCGAAAAGGACAAAAGATAGACGGTGAAGCAGGTATCCGCAAACCACCAGCTTCACCGGAGGATGTTGCTTAATCTCAAACCCGAAGTTGTCTCAAAGTCCTTGACACATACCGTGGCAATTCGTTCATCCATCCAGCAAAACAATCAAAACAGTTTTGAATCTTTTCAGCGCGGGGGGATATGTTAAACTAGGTGCCCTGCAAAACCACAACCAAACAGGGTCATCACTGTTATCTATAACGAGGGTTATGCCCCTCCTGTCAACTTGACGTTCGAGGACGAATTATGGTTCACAAATTACACCAAACACCTATCGCAATTATCGGGATGGCATCCGTTTTCCCTAATGCCATGAACTTGCGCCAATTCTGGGATAATATCGTCAGCCGGGCGGATTGCATCACCGATGTACCCCCCTCACGCTGGAATATTGACGATTACTACGACCCGGATCCTAAAGTGCCGGATAAGACCTACAGCAAACGCGGCGGCTTCCTGCCGGATATTGACTTCGACCCGATGGAGTTCGGCCTGCCGCCCAATATCCTGGAAGTCACCGATGTCTCACAGATGATCGGCCTGGTGATGGCGCGAGATGCCATGCAAGACGCCGGTTATGGTGATGCCGATACCGTCATCCGCGATATGACCGGCATCGTGCTGGGTGTGGGCGGCGGGCAGAAGCTCATCACACCGCTGACCAGCCGCCTGCAATACCCCGTCTGGCGCAGAGCGTTAGAGTCCAGCGGCATCACCGGCCAAGACGCCGACCGCATCATCGAGAAGATGAAAGCCGCTTACATCCGTTGGGAAGAAAATAGCTTCCCCGGTATGCTCGGCAATGTGATCGCCGGGCGCATCGCCAACCGCCTTGACCTCGGCGGCACCAATTGCGTCGTCGATGCCGCCTGCGCCAGCAGTATGGCCGCCATGAAGCTGGCCGTCAGCGATCTGGTCGAAGGCCGCTCTGACATGATGATTACCGGCGGGGTGGATACCGATAACAGCCCCTTCATGTATATGTGCTTCAGCAAGACCCCGGCCTTCACACCGGGGGATAACCCGCGCCCGTTCGATGAACAATCCGACGGCATGATGGTCGGCGAAGGCGTCGGCATGATGGTGCTCAAGCGGCTGGCCGATGCCGAACGCGATGGCGACCGCATCTACGCCGTCCTGCGCGGCATGGGGAGCAGTAGCGACGGTCGCTTCAAGAGCATCTACGCGCCACGCGGCGAAGGCCAGGAGAAAGCCCTCAAACGGGCCTACGAAGACGCCGGCATCCGCCCGGATGAAGTGCAATTGATCGAAGCACACGGCACCGGCACCCGCGCCGGTGACCTCACCGAGACCACCACCCTCGTCCGCTTCTTTAACCAGCACGTAGACGTACAACGCGGCGATAATTACCGCTCTGTCGCGCTCGGCAGTGTCAAATCGCAGATCGGCCACACCAAGGCCGCCGCTGGCATCGCCGGGTTGATTAAGGCCGCGCTGGCCCTGCATCACAAAGTCCTGCCCGCCACCATCAATGTCGAGCATCCCAATCCCAAGCTCGGCCTGGAAGACTCGCCGCTGTACATCAACACCATCACCCGGCCCTGGGTGGCGCAGGGCGCACCCCGCCGCGCTGGCGTCAGTTCGTTCGGCTTCGGCGGCACGAACTTCCACTTCATCTTAGAGGAATACACCCACGATCATCGCGGCCAATATCGCCTGCACCACACTGCGGAAACCGTCATCTTCCACGCCCCCACCCCGGCAGAACTCGTGGAGAAGATGCAAAAGGTCGTCAACAAATTACAAAACGGCAATTCCCAGGCCCAATATCTCAACCTGTCGCAATACAGCCGCGTGACCAACGTCCCGGTGGGTGACGCCCGGCTCGGCTTCGTCACCGCATCCCCGGCGGAAGCCCGCGACCTGCTAGAAGCGGCCATTAAGTTCGTCCAACTCAAGCCGGAAGCCGAAGAATGGACGCACCCCAAAGGCATCTTCTACCGGCGGCAAGCCCTCGACCTTAACGGCAAAGTCGCCGCGTTGTTCAGCGGCCAGGGATCGCAATATGTCGATATGGGGCGCGAACTGGCCCTGAACTTCGCCACCATCCGCGAGAGTTACAGCAAGATCGACAGCCTGTTCAAGCAGGATGGCCGGCCTCTGGTCAGCAATGTCGTCTTCCCACCCCCGGCCTTTACCGCAGAAGAAAAGGCCCGCCAGTCGGAGATGATCCAGCGCACCGATTACGTCCAACCCGCCATCGGCGCGATGAGTGCCGGGTTATATAACCTGTTCAAGCACGCTGGCTTCCAGCCGGATTTCGTCGCCGGGCATAGCTTCGGCGAATTGACCGCTTTATGGGCGGCGGATGTGCTGGACGATGACGATTATTATGATCTGGTGAAGGCCCGTGGCCTGGCGATGGCCCCGCCGGATGATCCGACCTTCAACGCCGGTACCATGATGGCCGTCACCGGCGACCTGACAAACCTGGAAGCCGACCTGCAACCCTATCCCGGCGTCCACATGGCAAATGTCAACTCACCCCGCCAGACCGTGCTGGCAGGCAAAGCGTCCGACCTGGCGGCGGCTAAATCCGGGCTGGAGGCCAAAGGCTATAACATGGTGCAATTGCCCGTCTCGGCGGCCTTCCACACACCGATGGTCGGCCACGCCCAGGAGCCATTCGCCCGTGCTATCCAGGGCGTCAGCTTCAACACACCCACCGTCCCGGTCTATTCCAACGCTACCGGCCAGCCCTACCCGCGTGAAGAAAGCAGTATGCGCGGCATGTTGAGCGATCACATCCTCCAAACTGTCAACTTCCGGGGGGAGATCGAAAATATGTACGCCGCTGGCGCACGCCTGTTCATCGAATTTGGGCCGCGAGCCGTCCTGACCAATCTCGTCAAAGACACCCTTGATGGGCAACCTCACATCGCCATCGCGCTGAATGCCAGCCGCCAGAAGGGCAGTGACCAGCAATTCCGCGAAGCCATCGCCCATCTGCGCGTCCTGGGGCTGGAACTGGCCGAAGTTGACCCGCACGATGTAGACCCCGAAGAACCGGCCTCCGTTGGCCGCAAAAAGGGCATGAACATCAAAATCAATGGCGGGCTGTTCACCAGCGATAAGCACATCAAACAATATCAGGAAACACTCAACGACGGCTGGACGCTGGAAACCGGCGTGCGCGAAGTCGTCAAAGAGGTAATTAAAGAAGTCCCCGTCCAGGCACCGGCGGCGGAGCCAACCGCACCGCCCGCCAACGTCAGCATGGCCTCTGCCCTCGACCAATTCAGCCAGCAACAGCGCGACATCCTACAGACGCACCAGCAATATCTGGATAATCAGGCAGAATACATCCGCATCTTCACCGAATTAGCCGGGCAACAGCAGGCCGCGCTGGATAACGGCACGCTCGATCCCGCCACACTGGATAGCATCAACCAGAGCATGGAGTCGTTCCACGCCCACCAGGCCGAGACCCTGCGCGTACACGAAGCCTATCTTCAGCGGCAATCCGAGCAGACTCAAGCCCTGCTTGGTGTCATGCGGCAGGCTCCGGCATCACCACCGGCACCGGCCCAAACCGCCGCCCGGCCTGCACCCGCCGCCCGGCCTACGGCCTCGGTGGTTCCGACGCAACCAGCTACACCCGCCGCACCATCGACGCCAGCGGCGCAACCTGCCGCACCCACCCAACCAACGGCACAACCCGCCGCGCAACCCACCAGCAAACCGGCGGTTTCAGTCGAAGCTCTCTCCGGTGCCCTGCTGGATATTGTCAGCGACAAGACCGGCTATCCCACCGAAATGCTCGAACTTGAGATGGACATCGAAGCCGACCTCGGCATCGACAGCATCAAGCGCGTCGAGATCCTCGGTGCCATGCGCGATCAGTTCCCGGCTCTGCCCGAACTGCCCGCCGAAGATCTGGCCGAACTCCGCACACTACAAGAAATCGTCGATTACATCGGCGAC
>DAOTTZ010000069.1:0-10885 GCA_034437535.1 Anaerolineae bacterium
CTGCTTTGTTGGTCTCCATCTTGAGAATGGTCACGTTGGGCAAATCCAATGGGAAGCGTATTTCGGGTTGGTCGCTCATCAGGGTCGTTTCTCTTCTGATATACTTAGCCCATTACCTTAACAAATATTTTCACTCATTTCACTGGAACTTCTGTTCACCACGCGAAGTCCTAAAGAACTAAGATGATTAACCCCAGCGGAATGCCGACAGCGGCAGAAAGCATGAGCCGCCAGACATCCGCCAGACGAAAAGTCGCCCGATAGCGCGAGAGCATCACTAACCGGGTTGTCAACGTCATGAGCGCGACCAATGGCGCGGCGGTCATCAACCCAAGCTTGCTGATTAACAAGGGCATGGCGACCAATGCAGAGCCAAAACCCATCGCAGTTTGTAAAAATACGGCTAAGCCCATCACCCCGGCGACCCAGAGTAAGTCTTCCATACAAAATATCCTGTATCATTTGATTTTTTTCAAGCATAGCGCAGTTAAGGCTTAAGACATAGTGGCATATATCACTTGGCTTTATGCCATCTCCATGATACGATACGCCGCTATGAGACGACATCACCTATGGATCGGCGCGGTGTTGGTGTTGGCACTGGTCGCCCGTTTCCGTTATTTGACTCAAATCGAACATAACATTGACCACGCTTACCCGATCTGGCAGGCGATGCGGACCCTTAGCGACGGTATCTTCCCGCTGGCCGGGCAAGGGACTTCGGTTCTGTTTGCGAACCCGCCGGTGACCGGGTATCTGTATCTGCCAGTCGTGGCGATCTTCCCCGCGCCAATTGCGGTGTATGTGCTGGTGATCGCGCTGAACACGCTCGGCGTGTGGCTGACTTATCGCGCCGTCGGCGGGTTGTTCCGCAACGCGACACTCGGCGTCATCGCGGCGGGTTTGATGGCGATTAACCCCTGGGTGATCGAATACAGCCGGACATCGTGGGTGCAGGCTCTTCTGCCATTTTTCATCCCAGCTATCGCCTGGATGTTGTGGCCGGTCTTGCTGGGCCGGGCCAGGCAACCGGGCCGGCGGGTCATCGGGGCCGGGGTCTTGCTGGCGGTGGGTGCCCACACCTACCTGCTGGCATTCTTTATCGTGGCACCCGTGTTGATGCTGGTCGTGATCTTCTGGCGGCGGATGCCGCGCCGGGCGGTACTCACCGCCGGGTTGATCTTCGCCTTCCCGTTGACGTTATACGGCGTTGGCTTGCTCGGCCAACTGGATGATGTAAACCAGCGCATCGAGACCTTCGGTGAAGCCGACTCACGGTTGACGACGGAAGCGTGGTCTAGCGCGGTGCGGCTTGTCACCGGGGCGGATTACGAACTGGCACGCGGCACCCTGGCCCCGGCAGATGACATGTCCACCCGGCATGATCTGACGCGGATCGTGCATTTTGGCTTGCTCGGCCTGATTCTGATCGGGATCGGCGGTGCGCTCTATGCTCTAATCCGCCGGACTACCCACCGGGACGCGGCGGTGATCGTACTCATCTGGTTCTTCGTGCCGGTGGCCGCGATGAGTTATACCGGCAACCCGGTGCATCCATTTTACCAACTGCTGACTCTGCCCGGTGGATACGCGCTGGCAACCTGGGGCCTGATGCACCTCATCCAGCCGCACCGGTATCGGGTTGGGGCGGTGGCAGTTGGGTTACTTTTCGTGCCGGTGGCCGCCCTCTCACTGACCAACAGTGCCCGCTATTATCAGGAGACCGCCACCATCCCCGGCGTACACGGCCTGCGGGCCTTACCCGTCGATTACGGCCATCACCTGGGCACCGTGATCGACGCGACATTATCCCCGACAGGCCGCGTGTATGCGCCAGCGGAGACATGGATTCTAAACAGCTTTAGCGGCGACCTCTTCCCGGCGTGGTTAGATACCCGCGCACCAAATTTTCATTATTTACCAGCAGAAGGCGGACTCTACATCCAGATCAGCACGCAAGATGCGCCACAACCGTTGGGGAGTGTGCGTGTCGAGCAGATCCCGCTACCCGATGGCACCGTGATCGTCATCGACCAGCTACCCCCTGCCGGGGAAGCCACCCTGCCCGGCACCGTGATCGACACACCAACCCAGGAAGGACTGACACTCCACCGGTATGATCTACAACGCGATGACTTAACCTGGACATTGACGACCATCTGGCGGGTGGATGCCCCACCGGATGCTGTGGATACCTTGATTCTCGGCCCGTTCGCCCATATCCATGATGCAGAGGGTGAGCGCATTATCAACGCAGGCGGCGAAGGACTCCCCGGTTACGAGTGGCGGGTTGGCGATTTACACGTTCATCGGATGACATTCACCCTGCCGCCAGATGCTCAAGGGCCGTTCACATTACGAGTCGGGCAGTACGACGGGTTAAACAACATCGGCTTGACATTTACCCCAACAGGAAGCGACCCGGAGGGCGCGGTAACACTCCCACTGGGTGATTGATCTATCTACCCGTTGCCGTTACGCTTGCCGCGCTTCTCAAAATAGCGAGCTTCCGACTCGATGAAATCGACCGCACCGGAGATCGTAGCATCAGGGAGTGTTTGGGGCGGCATGGTATATATATCACGATAGACCACGTTATCCGCCACCCCGACCACGCCGACTTGACCAGTAGCCACAGCCTGCAAGGTGACGACCCCATTGTGATAACGGGTTTCCTGTGCCGGGGCCAGGATGACATCATAACGCACCGCATCCCGCAGGCGGAGCGAAGGATCTTTCTGGCTGTGGAACATCACCCCATCCTGTTGATGCGCGTGTTCATCATCGACCATCGCCAGCGTGACCTGCTCTACCAGCCGATGACGACTAGCGGCGGAAAGAATGCCCTGGACATTGGCGACCGCATATCCCATCGCATCCAGCGCGACCAACGTCGCCCGGCCTTCGGTCACGTTGCAGGGCCATACATCCGGCGCACAGGAATTCCCTAGATCGACCAGATAACACGACCCTTCTAAAGAAGCGCGTAACGACTTGATGAACGTATACAACCGGGGGAGCAAGCGTAATTCCCCCCGGATGTCGTAGGTATACAGCAGATTCAGCGGTGTTTCCATGTGGGCTTACGCTTTTCGATGAAGGCTTGCATCCCTTCCTGGCGGTCTTCGGTGCCAAAAAGCAGATAGAAGTTCTTCTTCTCGTAATTGAGGCCCTCTTCCAGGCTCAAGTCAAAGGACTTATTGACGGCATCTTTAGTCATGCGGAGGGCAACCCGTGACATCGACGCGACCTTGCCAGCCAGCGCAATCGTTTCATCCAGGTAGCGTTCTACCGGGAAGACGTGATTAACCAGGCCGTAGGCTCTGGCTTCTTCCGCGCTGAGTTTGCGATCTGCCAGGCACATTTCCATCGCGATAGCCTTGCCGACCGCTTTGGTGAGCCGTTGGGTGCCACCGGCCCCCGGCAAAATCGCCAGGTTGATTTCCGGCTGGCCGAATTGGGCGGTCTCGCTGGCGACGATCATATCGCAGATCATGGCGATCTCGCACCCGCCCCCCAGGGCATACCCACTCACGGCGGCGATGATGGGCTTGCCGATGCGTGTCATGCGCGACCAATCGGTAAAATCGCCACCTGTCATCATCTCGGTGGCGGATGCTTCCGCCATTTGCTTGATGTCTGCCCCGGCGGCAAAGGCGCGGTCACTGCCGGTGAGGATGATACACCCGATGCTGTCGTCGGCGTCGAAGGCTTCCATCTGTGTGAAGATTTCGTCAGTGAGTTGACTGTTAAGCGCGTTGAGGGCTTTCGGACGGTTCATGCGGATTAACCCGACGCCGGGCGTCGGAATCTCCACCAGAATTGTTTCATACGTCATCATGCTATCTCCAAAAAATCTATTAAGATGCTATACTCAATGTGCGTCATTATAGCAAAAAATCTGACGGAAGGCCGCATGTCTATGGAACTCTCCCCCCAGGTGCAAGACGCACTGGGTCGCCTCGTCGCTATCCTGCTTATTATCATCGTCACGCTGATCTTGCGGCGGGTCGCGCCGTACATAGCCCGCAACTTGCTGAACTTGATCTGGCGGGCGGCTAATGTGGTGCGTGGGCGCAACGACCGCACCGACGCACAAATCACCCAGGCGATCATCCCACCTATGCGCCTGTTAATCCTGGTGATTGGCCTGCAATTTATCCTGCTCGCCCTGGATCTACCCGACTTTTTTCTTCGCTTTCGAGCGGATCTCATCGACTCATTGATTTCAATCGTGTTCTTCTGGGCGTTGATCCGTCTATTGGATGTGCTGGTCGATTACCTGGAACAGACTGAGCGGCTGAGTATGTTCGATAGCACCCTGGCCCAATTTGGGCGTCAACTGAGTAAGTTGACGATCATCCTGGTGGGCTTCGTGGTGATCGTCGGGTACTGGGGGCTGGATCTGGCCGGGTTGATTGCCGGTCTGGGTATTGGTGGCCTGGCGGTGGCCCTGGCCGCCCAGGACGCGCTGGCGAATCTGATCGGGTATCTCGTCATCCTGACTGATAACCCGTTCAAAGTTGGGCATTATGTCCAGATCGAAGACGAAGAAGGCTACATCGAACAGATCACCCTGCGGAGCACACGCCTGCGCCGGCGTGACCGCGCCGTTATCATCATCCCAAACAAGACTGTCGTCGATTCGATTTTGATCAACTTCACCACGCTGGAAAAACGTCAGGTCAATATGATTCTAGGCGTGACGTATGACACCTCGGCGGAAAAATTGCAGTTGGTCATCGAAGACATCAAAGCGATGCTAGGCGAACACCGGCGAGTCACGCCTGATCGCCCGTTGATCGAATTTGTAGAGTTCGGCGGGAGTTCGTTAAACATCATGGTGGTCTACTTTGCCCGCACAGTCATCTGGCAAGAACTCCAGCGCATCAAGGCGGATGTCAACTTTCACATCATGGCGATTCTGGAAGCGCACGGGGTCTCGGTGGCCTTCCCCACGCGCACTGTCAACTTCGACTTCACGGCGGAAGACCTGATGGACCGGATGACCCCGCGCCAGGAAGTCGAATCATCGTAGCGGGAGCCACCAGCGCATCGTCGGGCGGTCACGGAAGTCGAGCTTGATCACATCCATCAACTGACCGCCGTTCTTTTCGATCACCCGTTGAGAGCCGATGTTATCATCGTCGCAGGTGATGAGCAATCGGTCACGGTCAGGGAACTGTTGGCGGGCATGGTCGAGGGCCGCTTTCAGCATGGCTGTCGCCCAGCCTTCCCGCCGGCGAGACGGACGCACCCGGTACCCGATGTGCCCGCCGAATTGTCGCAAGAAGTCGTTTAAATCGTGACGTAGCCCCAATGTACCCACGTATTCCCCGTTTACCACTGCCCAGAAGATTGTATCCGTAATATAACCCGGCTTGAGGGGATTTGTCTCCCTTGCGTGCAAACGGGCGACAAAAGCCGCGAAATCTTGCGGCCTGTGGGGGATCACCATCTCATGATGGGTGGTTAAGCCCTCGATCTCACGGTTCTCTTGCATGGCCGCCATAAAACTCTGCCGGTATTCAACCGCCGGAAGAACCAGAATGCTCATGCAGTTTCTATAGGCCGGACGCGCACTAATTCTGCCAGATTATGCCCGATAATGCGGTATTCGTCGCCCAGGCGCAGTTGCATCGGGCCGTTGAAGGGAGCTTTATGGATCACTTCAAGCTCAACACCGGGCACCAGGCCCAGGGCGGCGATGTATTCCAGCCGGTCGGATTCGCGTGTGAGGACGCGCGTCAAGCAGACCATCTGCGCGTCCTCAACATCACTCAGCAGGATGTCATCAAGCTCTGGCACGGTGCCATCCACACTAGGGATCGGCTCGCCGTGTGGATCATAGACCGGGTGATCTGACATTTCGAGCATCCGCTGGGCCAATGATTCACTAAGGGCGGAACTCATCCGTGCCGCTTCGACGCTGACCTCATGCCAGCCAAAGCCCATCACCCGCGTCAAAAAGGCGGAAGCGATGCGCTCGTAACGGAGCTTAATCAGAGCTTCGCGTTTGCCGTTGTCAGTCAGCATAATACCTTGATATGGCTCATGCAGGAGCAGACCTATCTCTTTGAGCTTGGTCACCATGCGGTTGACGGCGGGTGCGCTGACGTCCATCGTCTCAGCCAGTGTTGACGTGCTGACATACTCCGCCTGCACGGCGGCACTGAGCGTATAAATTTTGGCGAGATAGTCGCGCATGGTCACGCTGACATCACTCATGGTTACCACCCGTGCTCAAGCCGCACGATCAACCGCTCCGGGAGATTGGCCGTCCGCATCTTTTCCTGGGTCTTGCTGATGTCGTACTCGATGCGGCGATGTTCGAACATGCCGGTCTCGAAATCGAGCAAGGCATAGGCGGCACGCGGGTCGGCATCACGCGGTTGGCCCACACTGCCCGGGTTGATAATCACACGGTTGCCGTTGATCTTGAACGGCTCAAAGTAAACGGGCTTGCGCGAAGTTGTGTCGCCATCCGCGCCGACGAGTGAATAAACGATGGGCTGGTGGGTGTGGCCGACGAAGCAAATATCGGTCTCGAAGTGTGGGAAGTTCAACGCGGCAACCAGCGGCTCCAGGATGTATTCCCAGATTGGCTCTCGCGGGCTGGCATGAACCAGGGTGTAATTGCCGATGACAAAGGTCGTGGGCAACGCCTGGAGCCAGCGGGTATTTTCATCGGTGAGGGTTTCCCGCGTCCAATCAACGGCGCGGCGGGCATCCGGGTTGAAGGTACGGATGTCCAGCCGGTCGAGCGCGGCCCAGTCGTGGTTACCGGCCAGGCAAAGGTGAGGTAATTCGCGCAGACGCTCAACGCATTCGTTGGGGGATGGGCCATAACCCACCACATCCCCCAGGCACCACACGTAATCCCAGTCACCTTTTGCATGTTCCAGTACGGTCTCAAACGCAGTATAGTTAGCGTGAATGTCGGAGATGATCAGTATCCGCATATGGGTCAAAGCCTTTAAGTGGTCGTTAATGCTAAAATCATATCACGGCTTGCGCTACCATGCGAATTCCATTTTTTCGATTTCAGATGATCTTTATAATTGGCGGACTTTTGGCCGGTGCGGGATGCATCGCCCCGCCGGGGCCGCCCCCCAGCGGCCAGCCAACCACGATGACACCGCGCTGGGCGGATGCACGATTGTTAATCGACTCGATCTGTTTTGAGGCCGCGCTGGAACTTTCGGGCCGGATCTTTGTGATCCAGGGGGCGGATGACCTGACCGCGTTGTATGATCTGGTAGATGCACGCGGCCTATGCCGGCGGCCAGTGGAGCGTGTGCCCTATCCTTATGAAGACGATGCCGTCATCACCGGGACGTGGCAGGCGGGGCGGGGATGCACCGCCGATTATGATGTGATGGCGTTGAACGACGACGGGCGCACCCTGCGGATGCAGGTCACCTTCCGGGTGGAAGGCGACTGCCCTTATGATCTGGTGCGCCCGTTCTGGGTTGTGTTTGAAGATCGCGCCGGTTACCCGGTCACGTTGGATGTCGTCTCGCCTTCATCTTGAGGTTGAGGACGACGTGCCCCAAAGAAGCGTTTATCCAGTTCAACACCGAAAAAGGTGAGGCTCGCCAGCGCGAAACAGAAGGCCAATTCCACGAACGAGAGCGGTGTCGTTAGGAAGAAATCCTGCGCGAAGGGTGCGTAGATCAGCACCAGTTGCAGGCCAATCGTCAGGCCGATAGCGATCAGCATAGCCCGATTGCTGAACAACCCTAACCTAAACACTGAGTCCGTCTCCGAACGGATCGCCAACGCATGGCCCATCTGGCTCATCACCAACGTGGTGAAGATCATGGTGCCCCAGGTGGTACGGGCCGCGCTTTCATCTGGTGCGGGGACGACGAACGCAACGAACAGCGTCACCGCCGCGATGAGTGTGCCGATGCGAATCAGATAGGCCCCCAGGCCCCGTGCAAAGATACCTTCGCGGGGATCGTGCGGTGGCCGGTTCATCGCGTTTGGCTCACCTTTTTCTACACCCAGGGCCAGGGCGGGTAAGCCATCGGTCACCAGGTTCATCCACAAGATCTGGATGGTGTTCAACGGAAGCGGCATACCCAACATCTGAAGCAAGAACAAGACCATCACTTCGCCGGTGTTACTCGCCAGAATGTATTTGACGAACTTCCGCACGTTGTCATAAATTGTGCGGCCTTGTTCCGCCGCAGAGACAATCGTGGCGAAGTTATCATCCAGGATGACCATATCCGATGCTTCTTTGCTGACTGCCGTGCCGGTGATGCCCATCGAAACGCCGATATCGGCGGTCTTGAGGGCCGGTGCATCGTTGACGCCATCGCCGGTCATCGCCACGATGTTCCCCTGCTTCTGGAAGGCCTCTACAATGCGGAGCTTATGCTCTGGCGATACCCGTGCAAATACCGATGTCTGGCTGACGGCTTCGCGCAGATCTTCGTCTGATAACGCGCTAAGTTGTGAGCCGGTCATCACGCGGTCATTGCGCGTAATATCCAGTTCACGCGCGATGGCCTGGGCTGTGAGCGGATGATCGCCGGTAATCATCACCGGGCGGATGCCAGCGTTGCGGCATTGGGCCACCGCCAGCCGTACTTCCGGGCGTGGCGGGTCGATCATGCCGATCATGCCGACGAACGTCAGGTCACGCTCGATGTCGTCTTCGTCCATCGTACCGGGATCACCATTCAACGGGCGGAAGGCCAGGCCCAACACACGCAAGCCCTGGGCCGCCAGTTCGTCATTGGCAGATGCGACCCGCTGGCGAGTCTCTGCCGTCAAAGGTTGGACGCGATCTTCTAGCCAGACCGCGTTACAAATATCCAGCAAGCCATCAACCGCGCCCTTTGTGAAGACCACGTGCGTCCCGCTGGGGACCATCAATGTGCCGTAGATTTCGTCTAGCGGCTCGTCCAGGCGACCTTCTACCGGATGAACACGGTGAACGGTACTCATGCGTTTGCGTTCGGATGAAAACGGCACCTCAGCCTCACGCGGAAGCACGTCTTCCAGGTCGGATTTCCACAGGCCAAAATAAGCCCCGGCCATCAACAATGCACCTTCGGTGGGGTCGCCCTGCGCGACCAGTGAGCCGTCGTCATGCCGTTTGAGCATGGCGTCGTTGCTGAGGGTCGCGGCGGTCAACGCCAGGGCCTCGGCGCGGGTGGGTGTGGCTTCGTCGGCCTCTATGCGGGTGAGGACATGCTTGCCGGCCTGTACGATGTCGGTGACATCGTGGGTGAAGCCGGCCACGTCGATGACCTTGACCGTCATCTGATTTTCCGTCAGCGTGCCGGTCTTATCCGAGCAGATGACGGTCACACTGCCGAGTGTCTCTACGGCTGGTAATTTGCGGATGAGTGCCTGCCGCCGGAGCAAGCGTTGTGCCCCCAACGCCAGCGAGATCGTCACGACGGCGGGCAGACCTTCCGGCACGACGGCCACCGCGATGGCAACCGCGTTCAGGAAGGCGATGTTCACCGAATTGCCGACCAGTAACCCCAACACGAACGCCGCCGCGACAATCGCCAGCCCGACATAAAACAGCACCGTGCCCAACTGGGCCATCCGCCGCTGGAGCGGGGTCTTTTCCGATTCAACAGACTGGATCATCTCCGCGATACGGCCTAATTGGGTATTCATGCCGGTTTCGACGATCACAGCGGCCCCGCGCCCATAAGTCACCGATGTGCCCATGTAGACCATGTTGTACCGATCACCCAGCGGCGCATCGGGGTCGGATAGCGGTTTTATGTCTTTATCGACCGCCAGCGATTCGCCGGTCAAAGATGCCTCTTGCACCTGTAGATTGGCGTTTTCAACCAAGCGTGCATCCGCCGGGATGACGGTGCCAGCTTCCAGCAGGATCACATCACCGGGCACCAGGTCAGCCGGTGGCAGGTCGATAACCTCACCGTTGCGCCGCACGCGAACGGAGGGCACGGCCATCTTCTTGAGGGCCGCCATCGACTTTTCCGCCCGGTATTCCTGGCTGACACCTAACATCGCATTCAGAATGACAATGGCACTGATAGCGACCACACTCTTGCCATCCCCTAGCACGGCAGAGACCAACGCCGCACCGATCAAGATCAGCACCATCGGGTCGATCAACTGTTCCCACAGGATGAGTAGCGGATTCTTGACTCCCCGGTCGATCAGTTCATTGGCACCGTATTGTGCTTGCCGCTGATGGATCGTCTCATCGTCCAGGCCCTGCCGAACATCCACATCCAGTGCCGATTGCAACCTATCTGCGTCGATGGTGTGCCAGTTGGCGGGACGGTCTTGTGTTCTTTGTGCTTCCATTTCCATGTGTATCTCTAACCTCTTGCAACAAAAACGGCAGGTTTCCCCGCCGGTTGGTTTACCAATATATAACCACTATAGGTAAACTGACGCGCAATCATGCCCCCAATTTTGAGGGGTTATTGATCTGATTCGATCACTTCCCTGCGCCATAGCTCATTTTGCTCTTTGGTAGATCGCACCTCGATCTTACCGGCCAGTGCGTCTTCATCTGCCTGATACATCGCTACGCCGGTACGATAAGCGGCCTGGGCCACAACGTGCGAAGCAACTGGTTGTGTGACGAACATGAACACAATCAGAATAATCACCTTGAAAGTTGAATCCGGCACCAGCACTGCCGCACCAAAACCGATGCCATAAATCCCCAGGGCAGAAACCTTACCTGCCGCGTGAATCCGCATGAAGACATCAGGAAAGCGCAACAATCCCGCCACCCCAAAAAAGTAGAACACCAGGCCAATAGTTAACCTTCAAAATAGCGTGAAGTGAGATAAACTGGCAGGCATGATCATGCGATATATACACCTCAAGCAACATCCGAATGTGCTCTTGAAGATGACGGGACTGC
>DAOTTZ010000070.1:0-15796 GCA_034437535.1 Anaerolineae bacterium
CGCCCCTGGTCGCTGAATTCGCCGACAAGTTCGCTGGTAAACGTCACATCATACACCAATGCCGCCACACGGTTGCTCTGCCGTGCCCGTGCTACCGGCGTAAACGTCAGCGATTCCAGTCGCATTTCGTCGTGGCTGGTCTGGTAAATTGTGCGGAAGCTATCAAAGCTGTAGGCTTGCTGGCTGGCCGGGCTGAGCAAGTCATACATCGATTCGTAATCACGCTGAGTCCAGAATTCCAGGAAGGTCAACGCGACGGCCTCTGCATTGTCGATGTTATTGTATTCTGGCGTGGCGGAAGGAACCCGAGTCGGCATTGGCGGGTTTGTTGGGTCACCCTGGCCCGATTGTGTGGGGGCACAGGCCGCCAGCATCACTACAAAGCAGACAAACCAGAGACGTGACATACACCATCCTGTAATTATCCAAGTCAATCTCATTATAGGGGCAGGTTGCCAAATCAGCTACCCGATAGCATACTTTAGACAATTGCAATCTGTTGACAGGGAGGTAATTCTAATGATTGAAGTCGATAGTCTGGTAGGAAATGAGTTTGAGATCTGGCTGAATGATGACATGGTGCAGGGTGTTTTCCGCCTGGAGGGGATGACGACCTTCCAGCTTGACCCGGCAACCGGCGAACGCATTCATACGCCGCTACAACTCACTAAGATGGTTCAGCGTGACGGCCAGAACCCCTTTAATACGTGGCTTCGGGAGACAATGGCTGATGGTGCGGATAAACCCCGCCGGGCGTTTATCGTCAAGGCGATTGACGATGGTGTAGAGACACGTTGTTGGACGTTCAAAGAGGCATACATCACAGCGGTCAGTTACCGCACGTTTGATACCGGCTCTGCCGAAATGGTCGAGGAAGTCGTCACCATCGAATATGAGTCGGTCGAAGAAGATTGGCCGGCTACCCCTTAATCGGCCTGTCGTGTGTAGATGGGCGTCTGCCCGTTGAGGATACGCAGGGTCTCTCCCTGGGCATCCAACCGCAAACGCATATTCCAGGACCGATTCACATCATCCGGCGTCAGCACCGATGTACACATGATGCCGGATGAGTCACATTCGAAGAGAAAAAATTCAGGCGGGCCTAACTCTAATTCTCTGGCCCGGAAGATGTAATAGTGCGCGTCACTCTCTGCCGTGTCGAGCGTCACCGGCGGGTCAACCGTCCGAAACAGGGTAAAGCCAAGTGCGCTGATCGCCAGTACCGCCAGGATCATACGCATATCAGGCGGGTCAATCCCGGTGATCGTGCTTCCGCTTCGGGCGATGAAATACTGAATTCCCAACGGCCAGACTGTGACAATGGTCACGATGAGCACGATCGCCGACGGTAGATGTGCGGTCTCGCCGACGGTATACGCCACCAACATCAGCGGATAGATGACGGCATCACCCCCCGGCAACCCGGCCACGCCCCACGCCCCCAGGCTGATGACGATAGCTCCGCCGATCCCGATCAAGCAAATCCATTGAACGATACGCCAGAACCGCGTCATGTGCCGGTCGCCTGGGCCAGATCTAATTCCAGGAAGTTTTCACAGTTAATCAGCCCTTCCTGGTAAGCCGGGATGTACGGCTCAAGGTTGGCCGCCTGTGAAGTCCCCAACGCCTGGGTGAGATCCTGCAACGCACCGACCTGGTCGCCCTGGGCCAGCCGCACCTCATAGCGCAGGACGTAGCCGATTGTGTAATCCGGGTCGCTTGCCAGCAGGGCGGTATAACTCGCTTCGGCTTCGGCGTATTCTCCACGATTACAATGGGCAAGGCCTGCTAGCAGATGCACATCCGGTAAGGGCAACCCCAGGTTGATTGATCGCTCGGTCGCTTCGATGGTCTCGCTCCACTGCTCCAACGTGAAGAAGATGAAGGCTTCCATCGCCCCGCTCAGTGACACTTCATCTATGCCATATACTGCCGTGAAGATTTCTGATCCCACTGTCGCACTGGGGTAGGTCTCCCGGATGAATGCGAGCAAGCGTTGGACTTCCGACAGGTTGGCCTCGCGCATGGCGACGACCGTCAGGAAGGCATACGGGAAACTAACGGGAGGATTAGCCGTCGTCGCCCGTTCTAATACCGTCCTGGCCTGCTCGATTTCGTCAGCTTGCAAATAGACCATGCCGAGCGTCGTGTTATACCACCAATTATCTACTGCGACATCATCCCGCATGGCATCTGCCAGGGCGCGTGCGTCGTCTATTTCAAGCGCGACCATGATGAGATATTGCAACTCCGCCGCTTCTGGCAACAGCCAGTCTGCCGGGCCAAGTGAAGCGGCAGTATCAAAGTCTTCATCAATGGTGCCGATCTCGTTATTGTTGATGCGCCCTAGCGTGCGGCCTAGATATAGCACCGGTTGCTGGCCAGCGATTTCAATAGCCCGATCCACATGTTGCAGGGCTTGTGCCGGGTCGCTGTGGAAATTCACCAGGTAACGATGCCAGTAAGCGGCGGCACTTTCGCCCCCTACCGGTGCGCTATTGGGCCGGGTAATCATCAAGACGCCCAGGTTCGCCCCCACGTTAAAGATGTCTTCTTCCCAGGAGTGCAACGTATTCATGATCGCCGTGACTGATGCGGCGATGGACTCCTCGCGTGGATCGGTCAATTCCACGCGGGCGTCGGTCATCACGGTGATGTCATCCCGTGTCACTGTCGATGGGATATTGGTAAATTGTGCGGTCGAACCGAGTTGTACATTCAGGTCGATGACTGTATCGTCATAATTCCCCCAGACGATGACCGCCGCCTCGTTGGCTTCGGCCACGGCCTGCGCTTGTTCCGCGCTGGTGATGACATCGGGATATTGACGAATGCGAAGCATGGTATACGGAATGTCGATCTCAAAGCGGCGTGTCAGGTCATCGACGATGAAGCGCGTGATCGGTCGCACATCAGTATTGATTGGCTCTGGCTCCGCAATCAACACCATGTAATTCCCCGGTTCCACCGGCTCTACCATCACGATTTCCGGTTCACGCGCACTCAGCAGGAAGAACAAGATGCCAATCGCCACCAGGCCCAGCACACCGCCGATCCCTGCGCCGAGTAACCAGCGGGTGCGGCTACTCGGCTGGATGCTTGTGGGGGTAACGGGAACAATGGGGGTTTCCGCACCGGGGACGGTCGCCGTCCCGGTCGGGGTCGGCATGGATGGCTCTATACTGAGCGATGAGGTCGGCGTCAGGTCGGCCCCTTCCGGGATCTCGCGCCCAGTTAAGATCGCCTCGATCTGCGCCCCGACTAACCGGATACTACCGATACGAATATCGCGATCTTTAATCAACATCCTGTGGATGAGATCGGCTAGACCCGGCGGCAGGTCATCGCGCAGGCTATCGAGTGGGGTCGGCTCTTTGCTCAGGATTGCGGTCAATAGGGCGGCGGCGTTGTTTTCCTCAAACGGACGGTGAAGCGTCAACATCTCGTAGAGCATCACACCGAGTGACCAGATGTCGGCGCGTCCGTCGATCTTATCCCCGCCGCAAGCCTCCGGGCTGAGATAACCCAATGTGCCGATCACCGCGCCGCTCTCGGTCATTTGCGTCGCGTCATCCATGCGGGCCACGCCGAAGTCGGTCAGGCGTGGCGTGCCGTCGGCGGCCAGCAACACATTCGCCGGTTTAATGTCTCGATGGATGATCTTAAGGCGATGAGCGCGGGTCAGCGCGTCGGAGAGATCCAGCGCGATTTCCAGCACACGTTGTACTGGTAGACGTTCCCCCCGTTGGCGATAGTCACCTAGCAAGATTCGCAGGTCGCCGCCGTCCACATAATCCATCACCACGTAATTGTCATCCCCCTGGCGGTCGGTCGCCAGCACCCGCACGATGTTAGGGTGATTCAACCGGCGCAGGGCCTCGCCTTCGCGTTCAAAGCGCATGACGATTTCTGGATCGCCCTTTACGACTTCGCGCTTCAGGTGTTTGATGGCGACGGCCTCTCGTGTGACCGTATCCTGCCCTTTATAAACGGTCGCAAAGCCACCCTGGCCGATGCGTTTGCCGATCTCATACCGTCCTGCGATTAATTGGGTCATGCCTGCGCCTTTGTATCGCATATCGTATCGCCAAATTGTAATCATTCCCTGCGATTTGTGCGAGTGTCTGCCCGGTAGGCGGTTGGTGCCGCTCCCTATCCTATCGTATAATCGACAGGTGATTGATACCCGCAGGAACAGAGACTAGCATTTCATGAGCGATGAGCTGATCGGCAAAAAGCTAGGTGGCTACGAAATTCTCGAACGCATCGGCCAGGGCGGTATGGCGACTGTCTACCGGGCGCGGCAGACCTCGATGGATCGAATCGTGGCCCTCAAGATTCTGCCTAAGCATCTCATGCGGGATGATACCTACCTGCAACGCTTCGAGCGCGAAGTCCGGATCGTGGCCCAATTAGAACACCGCAACATCGTGCCGGTTCATGATTACGGGGAGGACGACGGCCAGCCGTACATCGCCATGCGCTACATGCCAGCCGGTTCCGTCGATGATCGCGTCAAACGGGGGGCGATGAACCCGGCAGAGATCGTCCGTATTATTCAACAGGTCGCCCCTGCACTGGATTACGCCCACAGCAAGAACGTGCTCCACCGTGATTTGAAACCGAGCAACATCCTGATGGATGACGACGGCGGCGCGTATATCACCGATTTCGGCATCGCCCGCATCCTCGGCACTGAGGCACGCGGCAACACCATTACGACCGAGGGCGTGGTCGGCACACCCAGTTATATGAGTCCGGAGCAGGCCCAGGGCAACGCGCTGGACGGACGCAGTGATGTGTATTCGCTCGGCGTGATGATCTTCGAAATGGCGACCGGACGCCGACCTTTCGAAAATGAGACACCCTACGGCATCGCGGTGATGCAGGTGACCGCTCAACCGCCCAACCCGCGCAACCTCAACGCCGACATCAGCCCGGCGATGGAAGCCGTGATCTTGCGTGCGCTTAAAAAGCAACCCGACAATCGTCAACCCAATGCGGCAACCCTGGCCGATGAGTTGGAAGCCGCCCTGGAAGGGCCAGAACGCCAGGACGACACCCAACCGCGCCCGCTTGACCTGACCCAGCCCGCCAGTGCGCCCCAGGCCACCGTCCCGGCCACCAGTTACCAGCCACCGCCGGCCAGCAGACGCCAGCTCGCGGCCCACCCGCCGACCGATAACCGCACCCCGCCGCCACCCTTTAGTTCATCCGTCGGGATGCGCTCGCGTGTGCGACGTGCCAGACGGCGCAACCCGACCAACTTCTGGTTGAGCATCACCATCGGCGCGTTGATCGGCTGTGCCATCCTGACCGGGGCGGTGGTGGTATTGGGGATGCTGGCCCGGCAATATTTAGATCAGGACAGCACCACTCAACTACGCGGTGAGAACACGCCACTGCCTACGCTCGACCAGGTGAGTGAATCCGCCCGGCAGACGATGGTCGGCGGTGGCAACATCCCCGGTGCGGAGCTTGAGACACCACTCTTCCAGAACGCGACGCCGATCCCGACGCGCCAACCCCAGGTCAGCCCGACCCCGGCCCCGGTCGGCCAGCGTCCCGCCTTACCGGGGGATTTTGACATCGCGCAGGATGAAATCGTGTATTTTGATCGCCGTGAAGGTGTCTTCAACATCTACCGTTACAACCTCCGCACCGGGCAAGAGACACAATTGACGACCGAGGGCAACGCCTCTTATCCGGCGGTCTCACCGGATGGATCGCGCATGGCGTTTCAATCCAACCGTGATGGTGACTGGGATATTTACGTGATGACCCTGGCTTCTGGGGCGGTCGAACAATTGGTCGATACCGCCGTCGATGAGCGCATCCCGGCCTGGTCTAATGACGGGCAATACATCGTGTATGCGTCGGATACACGCGAAGACGAGAACTTTGATCTCTACTGGGTGCGGGCGACGGGTGGCACACCTCAGTTGATTTACAGTGACGGCCAGCGCAACGGTCACGCTCGGTTTAGCCCGGATGACCGCGCCTTGGTCTTTACGAACGGTGCCGCCAACGACGCCACGACCTGGGAGATCCTCTACTTTGATCTCGCTAGCGGAGAGACCCGCCCGCTGACGAATAACAACGTCCGCGATGCGTCTCCCTCTTTCCGCCCGGATGGTGAAGTGATTATCTACAACACCGATGGGGTTGGGGATGCGGCGGTTGTCACCTTGCCGGTTAATGGCGGGGCCTTGCCAACCACACTTTACGACGGGGCCGGCTTTGAATGGGGGATGCATTACAGCCCGGATGGTGCCTTTATCTTGTTCCATGAAGAACTGCCGGAGACCTCGACGGTCTACATCATGCGGGCCGATGGCAGTGACCTGCAAGCTCTCGACGGTGTTTCTGGCTTTTACCCGGTCTGGATCCCGTAATGTCTCGCAAAGCGACCCTGGCTGATGTGCTGGCGGACTCGTTGCGGCAGGCACTGCGCGATGGCACTTATACCTGTGGAGATCGGCTGGCGGAGGCCGTCATCGCCAGAGAGATGTCCGTCAGCCAGAATACCGCCCGTGATGCCCTGCGCATCCTGGAGTCAGAAGGCTGGCTCCGGCGGTTGCCCCGGCGCGGCATGATCGTCTACCATCTGACAGCCGACGATGCCGCCGATTTGTTCGCCATCCGTGTCTCGTTGGAGACCCTGGCCCTGCAAGCCAGTTTTCGCCAGCTTGACGAGCGCATCAAGCGCGACCTGGCCGGCCACATCGAGCAGGCCCGGCTCCAGGTCGGCACCGGGGATCTTCGGGCGGTGTTGGCCCGGCTCATCACATTTCATTGGCGGTTGGTCACCCTCGCCGCGCAACCCTTGCTGACTGAGACGCTCACCCCGATCTTGAATCGATCTCATCTCCTGGCGAACCTCCGCTCTGACCATGACCCCGACGATCAAAGGCAGATCGCTCACCGCCTGACGGATTATGGCACCCTCATCACGCACATCCGCTATGAAAATCGTGTCGCCGCCCAGACGACCCTGACTCAGATCCTGCACCACGAGCGTGATAGCCTGATGGTCGTCCTCGACCTGGTGCAATGACGACCATCAGCCCATCTATGCTTGAATTGCTTGCGCCACCGTTTTCGATGTGAAACAATAGACGCAGTATTGGTATTGGTGGAGTATGTGCGATGGCGAAGGTACCCATTCATGACGTCTGGCGGCAGTTGAGTCAATCTATCGGTGGGTTATTTGCGGGCGATCATTTCTTCGAACCGCCCATGATCCGACTCGATCACGGCCCCTGGGCCATGTTCATCAACTGTGTGAGCGCGAACACAGGCGAATTGACCGAAACGTTATTCACCGTAATGTATGTGGCCTATCGCCCACGCCAACCGTTTTCGCTCTACCTGCGCCCAAGAAACCGCCGCCGGCAGATCGCCTGCCCCGATGGCGAACCGATGTCCCTGGGGTATGAAGGTATCGACACACAATTTTTCACCTGTAGCACAGATGCCATCACGGCGCGGACGTTGCTGACCTATGGCAATTTGCTCCAAAAGTTTACCGACCAACCCCGAACCCGACTCCGCATCGGCAGTAACATCTGGCACGGGGTACAAGATCCACGCATTACCGGGCGGGATGTTGAACAATTTGAAGAGATCGAATTGCGCCAGCGGGATGTGGTGCGCGACCCCAGCACGCTCAAGGGCTGGTTTGATATAGCCGAGCAATTGTTGGATCAAATGCTCTCATTGGATTTGATCGAGCCGGATATGCCCGACCTGGATGCCCCTCTGCGTGAAGCCTACCGGCGCGGCGGCGCATGGACGACTCAATGGGGCCGCGTGCCCATCCCGGACTAAGATTAGACCGCTTCCGCGATGGCGTCTTCTATTGTGGGTGGTGGGGTTGGCGGTGTTCGGTCGGGCAAAAACAGGGCCAGCCCACCCGCTAGGATCAACGCGCCAGCTACCAGTTGGAACGTGACGCCCAGGCCGATCACGTCCGATAACGCCCCGATCAACACACTACCAAGCGCACCCATGCCGAAGATAAAGCCCAGGATCGCGCCGGACGCGAAGCCTTTGGCCGCCGGGATGAGTTCCTGGGCCAAGACGACGATGATGCTATGCGAGCCGCCAGTTAATGCCCCGGCCAGCACCGCCAGCACCAACGACGGCACACCATCCACCAATGGGAGCAAGAAGAAGGCCGGCGCACCGACCACCAGACTCCCGGTGACGACTAACCGCCGGTCGATGCGATCTGCCAGATTGCCGAAGAACACCCCCGCCACCCCGGAGCCAACCCAGAATAAACTGGTGATCGCGCCGTATTCGGCGGGCGTCCAGCCTTTTTGCTGGAACAACACCGGGATGAACGCGACCGATCCCGGTTGGGCCAGGCTTCGCAGGGCCACCAGCGCACCCAACACCGCGAATGCCTTCAACGGCAGGGCACGCCAATCTAGCCGGGCCTGTTTGGTTGTCGGTTGCGCCGCCTGGTAGGTCGCCCGATCCGGGATCTGCGTAATCATCCACCAGACCAGCGGTAAACCCGCCAGCCCGACCAACAACAACGGATACATCCGTGCCGACCACACGAAGCCTTCCACCCCGGCCCCGGCTAGCGGAAGCATAAATGCCGTGCTGGACGATGCGTTAAACACATCCAGCAAGATGCCAGCAATTGCCGGGCCGAGTGCCAGCCCCATCTGCCCCATGAGGAAGAAGTAGGATAGGTTGCTGGCCGCTTGATCGGGATCACTGTCTGCGGCGTGCATCGCCCCCACCGGGTGGAAGGCCCCGCTCCCCACTGCCCGCAGGACGAACGGCAAGAACATCAACCAGAAGTAACCGGTCTGCGCGGTGACCAGCGCGATCATGAAGAAGCCCACCGTCCACCCGGCACCCAACGAGCCGAGCCACCGTCCGCCGGTACGGTCGGCCATCAAGCCGAAACCGGGTTGGCTGACCGCGCCGATGAACTGAGTCGCGCTGACCGTCAGCCCGATCTGTGTGTTGCTCATCGGCAAGATGCTGACCGACAGAAAAGCCAGTACCACCGGCCCCATGCTAATAAAGGTGTCATTGAGCATATGCGCCAGGGAGACCGACCAGAATCGGCGCGTGCGTGGGATGTTCAAAATGATGATCCTTGTCTTCCCGGTTGGAGCCAAAACAGCTTAAGCGTAGCCGGAAAGCGACGGTCTGGGTAGCACCAATTTAACCGCCAGAAAGACCGTCGTTAATCGTCCTTGAGATCGGCCAGCAGATCGGCCAACTCAGGATCAAGGAATAGCTGACTGGTATTCACGCCTTTCTTGCGCTTGAGGACTTTATAAGCGGTGTCTGCTCCTATCGCCGTTTTGTCGAGTTGGCGCATCTCACAATCGAAGAAGTCTTCGACCTGGGCGAAGGTCGCCGGGCTGATGAGGATTTCACCGGGGTTAGCATTTGACTCAAGCAACTTCGCAATGGTTGATGCTTCCCCCATCGCCGCAAATTCCTGGCGGTCATCACTGCCCACGTTGCCCAGGTAAGCCGGGCCGGTGTGGATGCCAATGCCGTAGAACAGCCGTTGGTCTTCCGGCATGATCTCGTGCAGGGCATACAGATCATAGATGATGCTCATGGCGGCCCGTACCGCCCGGATGGCGTGATCTTCCTGCGGGTTCAGTTGTGTGTTGAACAGGCCGGTCACGGCGTCGCCCATGTATTTATCGACGATGCCTTCATACAGGTTGATGCCGTCACTTGCCAGGCTGAGATACCGGTTGATGATTTCCATCAACTTTTCCGGCGCGAGTTTTTCGCTGAAACTGGTAAAGCCGCGAACATCGGTCGCTATCGCGGTAATCACGCGCTCTTGCCCGGCCATATTGACTTGATCCACATGGCGGAACTTATCCACCAATGCGCCGGGCAGGTACCGCCGCAATTCTAACAACTGAGAAGCACGCTTGCGGGTTTCGGTCAGGTCATCCAGCACCAGTGTCAGGCCCTGGGTCATGCCATCTACACCGCGCAACCCGCTGATAAGCACATTCCAATAACGGCCATCCGGCTCGACCTCGATCAGACGTTGTTCGCCATCAGCCCGCACCTGCTTCAATGTCAGGTCAAATGCTTTGCCCATCGCCGGCAAGACCGACAGCAGATCCCGGCCTAAGATTGTATCTGCGTTGTCCCCCTGCACACGGAGGAGGGCATAGCCGGCGGCGTTACACGCGATGATCTTGTTATCAGCATCTACTGTGATGACACTGTTAGCAATCGAGTCGAAGACATTGTCCATCAGGTCGCGCATCTCGGTCAGTTGCGCCAGTTGTTCGCGTGCCTGTTCGAATAACCGCGCATTTTCGATGGCGACGGCGGCTTGATCGCTAAATCCTGTCAGGATATCCAGGTCACTATCCTGGAATAACCCGGCCATGATGCGGTTATCACAATAAACCACGCCGATCACCTCATCGCGCACCTTCAGCGGCACACACAAGATACTGCGTAAGCCAAAGCCGACGATACTATTCTGGCTTTGATAGCGGGTGTCCTGGCTGGCGTTATCGGTCAATACCGCTTCACCGGTCCGCGCTACATCATTGACAATCGTCCGGCTGACGACAAAATCAGAGGGGACATCCGGGGTCTGGTTGGTCTCCGTCTTGCGGATCTCCGACGGGTCGATGCCGCCGCGTGCCACTTGAAATTGATCGAATTTCCCGCTGGCCCGGTCTTTCAGCACGATGTAACCGCGCTCGGCTCCTGTTAGATCCAACACGGTGTCAATCACCTGGTTCAAAACCGAATCGGTCTCCTGTGCGGAGTTAATCAACGCGGTGGTTTCCGCCAGGGCACGCAGTTGGCCCAGTTCGGTCATCATCTTGGCAAAGTGCTTATTTAACGTATCGACGCGGCGTCTCAAGAGCGATAGGTTATCGAGCGAACCAGTTGGCAGGCTCATACCGCGTTGTTTGAGTGTTTCGCGTTGGCTCCGTAAAAGTTGTGTGATGTCATCGACCTGTTGGGTCAATTTATGCAGGCGGGTACTGGTCGAATCAGACATTAGGCTTTGTTCACCTCGTAGATACGCGCTTTTTGCTGGCGACCTTTGACCTGTAACGCCTCACACTCTGTACACCGGATGTGATCGGGCATACGGCCCTTGTTGGCCCGCTGGATATGGTCATATGTCGCCTGGCTGATGATGATCTGCCCGCCGCTGGCGTTCTCCTCCAACCGTTTACACAGGTTGATGGTATCGCCAATGGCGGAAAATTCGCGCCGGTTCAGGCTCCCGACGTTGCCCAGGGTGGCTTCCCCGGTGTGGATGCCGATCCGGTAGAAGTGCGGCTCTGGCTTGATGCCTAGCTCGGCATAAAATGCCATAAAGGCTTCACGGATGCCTAACGCGGCTTCCACCGCCCGCTGGGCATGGTCGGCCATCGGGTTTAACTGTGTGTTGAACAACGCCATGACCACATTCCCCATGTATTTATCCACCACGCCTTTATGCGCGTGGATGCTCCCGGTGGCCCGGCTATGATACTGGTTGAGTTGTTGCATCACCTCTTGCGGGCGATAATCTGCCGGGAACGATTTGATCGACCGGACATCGGCGAACACACAGGTGACTTCGCGCTTTTCTCCCCCCAGCGCAAGCTGAGAGATCGTATCGATGTTATCGACCATCTCCGGCGGTAGATAACGCCGCATCATTGCCAGGGTCTCTTCACTGGCTTTCTGCTCGGTTGTGTCGTCTATGACGACGGCCACACCGCTGATTCCATCCGGCTCGGTTCGCAACGGGCTAAACTTGATGTTCAGCGCGATGCGCCCGCGCTCCGGGATCTCTAGCTCAGCTTCTACCGCCTGATTGTCTTCACGGTTACGCACGGTAATCAGGTGGGTGTCCAGGTCAGCACTCACACCGGGCAAGGCCGCTGTTAACCGCTGGCCGATGGCCGCCGCCGCTGATTTGTTCAAGATCTTTTCCGCCGCCCGGTTAAATAGCGTGATGATATGTTTAGCGTCCGTCGTCATTACGCCGCTACCTATCGAGGCGAAGACATTATCCATCAGGTTTTTCGTCTCAGAGATTTCTTTGAGTGATGCCTGGATCGCCTCGTATAAACGGGCATTTTCGATGGCAACCGCCGCTTGATTGGCGAACGCGGTCAACAGATACCGCTCACGTTCGGTGAAGACGCCCGCCCGCAGGCGATTATCAACATACACCACACCGATGACGTCGTTGCGATACTTCAACGGCACGCACAAGACCGACCGCAAGGCCATGCGGGCGATGCTTACGCCGCTTTGCAGACGATCATCCTTATAGGCGTTATCGGCCAGCAGAGGTTTCCGGGTTGTCAGCACCTCACGCAGAACGGTATGGCTGATCTCTGGCTCCGCCGATCCCCCTTGCTTGGGCGTGATCTCACTTTCGCGCACCACTTTGAACTCGTATTCGCCACTATCCGGGTTCCGCAAGATGATATATCCGCGCTCTGCGTTGGTCAGGTCGATGACGACATCCATCGCTCGCAGTAACACCACGTCCATATCCAAAGCAGAGTTAATCATCGCGGCGGTTTCCACCAGGAAGCGCAATTGACCGAGTTCGGTCTGCTCGCTCAGTAAATCCCCTTCGAAGGCTTCAAGCTGTTGATTCAGTTGAGTCACAGCTTTTAGAGCCATCGGCGGCAGGTTCATCCCGCGTGTTTTGAGGATCTCGCGCTGGCTCCGTAAGGATGCTTCGGTCTCTTCGATGAGTGATTTAATCTTGCGAAGATCCTGCATTACAGATTGAATAGGGGATTGTTCGTCCGGCATAAGTGGTTTGACTGTCTTTGATACGATAGTTGCCATGCAGTATACTCTTACCTTATGCTCGATGCAACTGATGCTGTGTTGTAATGTGGTTGGATTTGGTACATGGATCGTTATCTTTTTTATTGGCAATATGCCCTGCGTAACCTGTGGCGTAACCGCCGCTGGTCATTCTTTGCCGTACTGTCGGTGGCGGCAGGCGTGGCGACCGTCGTCGCCCTGCGGAGCATGGGCCTTGCCATTACCGACTCCCTGACGCAGAACATCCAGGCCAGCAACAAAGGGGACATCACGCTATCACGCACCAGCGGGCCAGGTGGGTTTAACTTCGGCGTGGGCACCGCCGCCAATTATTTCTCCAACCTGCAATTGCAATTGGTGCGAGAGTGGATCGACGAGAACGACGCGCTGGCCACTGAATACAGCACCACCAACCTGCAATTACGCAACCAGGACACAGAACGACGCGGTTCAACCTTCATGACCGCGATTTTGATCAACCCGGCCACCTATACGCCGATAACCACACCCCGCACGTTAAACCCACCCGGCCAACCATTTGACGCGCTTTTCACCGGGGGGCGGCAGATTATCGTCAGCGTGACTCTGGCCGAAGCCCAAAGTCTCGACATCGGCTCTCAGGTGCAACTGACCGGGGCCACCGCCCCGTTTGAGGTCGTTGGCATCGTCAGTGATGACGCCGAAGCCAACCTGCGTGATCCGTTCGCCGCGTTCTTCGGGTTCTCCTACCTGCCCATCACCCAGGCGGAGACCATCGGCCTGAACCCCAACCCCAATAACATCAGCATCCTCTTGCCGGCTGGCACGTCCTTCGAGCAGATTGAGGACGCCGGCCACGAACTAAACGACATCCTGGCCCTGGGCATCGGGTATACCCGCGTCTTGACCGTTCCCAGTTTGATCGAACAAAACGAGATCATCGCTGATTTACTGGAACGGTTTGTCGTCGTGCTGGGCTTAGGGGCCATGCTGATTGGTGGCGTCGGCATCATCAACACCATGCTGGTGATGGTACGGCGGCGCACGACCGAAATTGCTACCCTCAAGACATTTGGGCTAAAGGGCAAGCAAGTCGCTATCTTGTTCATGACGGAAGCAATCCTGATTGGTCTCATCGGTAGCCTGGTCGGTAGTTTTATCGGGGCCATTTTAAGCCGGGTGACCAATGCCTATGGCGAACAATTCATCCAGCAGAATTTGCCCTGGCAAATCTACCCGGAAGCCCTCGTATTTGGTGTGGTGTTGGGGGTGGTCGTCACAGCGGTCTTCGGCTTTATGCCCGTGCTGACGGCGGTGCGTGTGCGCCCCGGTGTGATCTTGCGACCTAACGAGAGCAAAATCCCGCCCCTGGGTGTTTTACAAAGCCTGGGGGCCGTCCTTTTCGTGGTGTTGGCTCTGGGCCTCATCGCCGGGCATATCATCGGCCCCTTCCCGGCGGGGATCAACACATTTGCCGCCCTGCCGCTACCGCAGAATATCACCGCTGGCATCTTGCTGGTCGCCGTCACACTGACGATCCTTGCCATCCTGACGGGTGTACTGTGGATGCTGATCTGGCTCATCAGCCAGGCCCCCACCACCCGCTGGATAGAACTCAACCTCTCCATCCGTAACCTGGGGACGAACAAGCTCCGTACCGCGACAACGCTACTTGCTATCAGTACCGGTATCTTTGCTCTCAGCGCGATTTCGTTCTACGGGGCGGGGGTGCGCGAGATCTTACAGGTATCCGTCGGGGATACCTTCGGCGGCAACATCTTGATTGTGTCGCCGGCGTCGTTCTTCGGCAATAACTTTGCTCGCTCCGAACAAACACAACAAGCGTTGAATACGGTCTTCGATGAACTGGGCGACCAGGTGACATACCGTACCCGGTTTCAATCCTTTGATGGCCGGTATATGGTGGTCGATGATGTCTCTTTGCGTGATGTCGAAGCCGATGTTGACCGGGGGGCGTTGTTCCGTGAACTGAACCGCGCCAGCCAGATCGGTGACTTCCAGGAAGCCAGGGAAATTACCAGAGAACTCGATAGCCTGGTGACTCCGGTCGTAATCGTCAGCGTGCAGACCAACAACCCCAATTTACAGACGAATGTCATCGATGTCGGTCGTGATCTCACGCTGGAGGACACCGGCCAAAATGTCGCGGTGGTTCTGCTGGAAGACCGCACCGAACGCTGGGGTTTAGAACTGGGCAGTGATATTGTGCTGGAGATCCAGGGAGAAGAATACACCTTTGAAGTCGTCGGCCTGGTGCGTGATGATGCCGACTTCGAACCGGATACCCTGGGGACGATCACGATACCATTCGGCACCCTGCCTGAAGTCGAACCGAACTTTCAAATCAATACCGTCCAGGTGCCAGCCGATGATGTCGATACCGTCCAGCGGGCCATTACTGCCGCCATCCCATTTGTGTTTACGGTGGATGTACAGTTGATCGACGGGGTGGTGAACTTGTTGATCGAACAATTCAGCGCATTGCCGATCTTAGTCGGCGGGTTGTCTCTGGCGGCGGCGGCGGTGATTATGGCGAATACTGTCGCGCTAGCGACCTTTGAACGCCGGCGGCAGATCGGCATCTTAAAAGCGGTCGGACTCAAACGGCATCATGTGGTCGCCATCATGATCCTGGAAAATGTCATCATCAGCACGCTAGGGGCGTTTATCGGCATCGGGGCCAGCATCATCGTCATCAGCCTGTTAACGGCGTTCGGCCTGGGCAATGTGGTTATCTTACCCGCTGATTCACGCCCGGTGGTAGTCGGTTTGGTGATCGCGGCGGTGCTGATCGGCCTGCTAGCGACATTGCTCAGTGTCCGCTCGGTGGTCAAAGAACGGGTGCTTAATGTGTTGCGATATGAATAGGGTGTGGCTACTTTGCATTTTAAAAGGGGTTGAAAGACAGAGAGAATCTCATGACGATTGCTTTACGAAAAAACCGTCAAGGAGATTCCATGTCTTTCACATCCATTGT
>DAOTTZ010000071.1:0-2014 GCA_034437535.1 Anaerolineae bacterium
GTTGCCACTCTGGGCGACTTCCCCGCCGTAACTGCGCCAGTTCGCCAGCGTCTCATCGTTGACGGTGACCTCATAGGTGACGTTGGCCTCGTGCTGGGGCATAAAACTCGGATCCGCCACGATCCAACTCCACCAGACGATGATGCTCGACCCGGCGGCCAGATCGTTCGGCGCGGGCGGCCCACCCAGATCGGGGTTATCACACAGCGCGAACACCAGCCGGTTATCCTGCACACTGACGTTATCGCTGGCGGGCGGCGGTGTGGTCGTCGGGCGGGGTGCGCCGGAGGTGCCGCCGGGTGTCGCAGTCGGGATGACGTTGGGTGATTGGCCGGTCGCCGCCGGGGTGAGTGGATCTTGTGGTGGGGGCGGGCTGATCTCCGCGATGCCACCGGCCAGCGCAGTCGCGGTCTGATTGATGGCGTCCACGTTGACCACCGGCAAGAACGGCTCGGTCGGTTCCGCCTGGGCAATGCTGGCGGAGTCGGCCTCGTCGTCGTCATCATCATCGGGTGTCCCGGTCAGCACGACTGGCGGCGGCGTGACGGTCACCGTCCCCCCGCCGATAACGGTCGTCGGGAGTGGGGTACCCAGGGCCAGCGCGGTCAGGTCAACGGTCGGCGTCAAGGATGGAAATGGCGTGGCCGTCGGCGGGATGAAGATCAACCCGGCAGAGACCCAGCCTTCAACACCATCTGGATCGCGCACGTTTAACCAGGTGCCTTCGCTGTTCTGCCCCAGGATAATCAACCCGTCGCCGGGCGTCAGGGCACCGATGACGTTGTACTCTCGCCCCGGCCCATCGCGGAAGTTGATCCGTTGCGCCCCGCCCACAATGCCGGCAATGGTCGGCGTCGGCGTCAGCGTAGGGGTGATCGGTGTGTTGGACGGTGGCGGTGTATCTGACGGAAGCGGGGTATTCGTCGGCAGTGGCGTGCGCGTCACGACCGGCGTCGCGGTCGGTTGTGGCGAAAGCGTCACCAGCGGGACGAGGGTAGCCGTCGGCACCTGGGAAACCGAGTCTTCGCCCTCCCCCTCACAAGCGGATAGCGTCAAGATTAAAATCAAAACTAAAATCAGAATGGGTCTCATCATCAAATTGACATCTCACATGCGGTCAATCACAATATAGGTCGATTCGCTCAGAAAGGCAAAACGACCGTGTCTGTTATTATAACGATCTTTATGCTTATCATGATACTGCCCGTTTCCGCCCAGGATGAGGATTTCCTGGTCGATGATGATCCGCGTGCAGTCACGTTGGACGGCGACAACGCCGCGATCCTCCAATTTATCGGAACCGCCGGGGAGACGATCCGCCTGACGGTGACCCACGACCCGGACGCGCCAGAAGACCCGCTCAATGACCCGGTGGTGGCGGTCTTTGCCCCTGGTTGGCGACCGCTGGCTTACAACGATGATAACAACACCGAAGACCTGGCCCCGCAAGACGCCCACATCGCATCCTTGACCCTGCCCCAAGACGGCCTGTATATCGTCTATGTGAACACCTACGGCGGGATCTACGCGGGCACCTTGACCGTGACGCTGGATGTGCTGGATCTGTTCGACCTGCGCGTGGACGATGACACCGATGACTTAACAGTGTTGCGGTTGACGCTCCCGCCTGAGCGCACCTTTACCTATAACTTCGCTACCCAGGCAGGCGAGACCATCACGTTGACGGCGCAGGATGCCGGGCGCACACTCGACCCGGTTCTGCGGGTGGTGGATGCGGATGGGCGCGTGGTCGCCATGAACGACGACCACCCCGGCGACGATCTCACGCTGGATGCTTTCGACGCGCAACTGCGGGATCTCACCCTGCCACCGGATGAGTACACGCTACAGATTGCGGACTTCCTGGGGCAAGCTGGCGAACTGATCGTCACTATCGAAATCAAAGGGTGTGGCTACTTTGCGTTTTGAACTCATGCGGCGACATCGAACAAGCGTTCTTCCGGAATGACACTTGGGTGTAAGGAACCATGCCGTTTTTGGTGCGCCTGTTGTC
>DAOTTZ010000072.1:0-9248 GCA_034437535.1 Anaerolineae bacterium
GTTGTTGATATAAAGACCTGGGGGCGGGACGGGTTCAAAAGCTGTCGGTTATGGTTTTTGCGCGTTCCAGGTCTTCGGGTGTATTCAAGTTAATGAAAGATCGTGTGTCGAAACCTGCGGCGTGTAGGACGGCCTGGGGCACGGTCAAGATCTCCACGAGGGCCAGGAAATCATGGATGGCGAGTGAGGCGCGTGCCAGTTGTTTTTCAAGCATTGGGATGACGTTTCGATGGTAGATGGCGTGTAGTGGTTGCAGGCTTGCATCTACCTGGGGGATGATCACATCAGCGGCATGGGTGCGTTGCGCGATCAAGAAGCGAAGCACAGCGGGATCCACAAAAGGCATATCACAGGCCAGGCACAACACCGATGGTGTTTGGCAGGTCATCATCGCGGTATAGATGCCGCCTAAAGCCCCAGTTCCCGGCATGAGATCGGCATGGACGGGCAACCCAAAGATACTGTAGCGGTTGTGGTCATTGGCGATCAAGCGGATGGGGCATTTTAACGTGGATACTGCATCAATGATGTGTTGTAGCATCGGCTTACCAGCCAGCGGAACAAAGGCTTTGTCGCGCCTCATCCGCCGCGACTGCCCACCGGCCAGGATGGTTATGGTGATGTCTTGCATGAGACTGTCCTCTGTGCATGGGTTTACCCGCCGAGATAGGCTTCGATGATCTTCGGGTCATCGCGGAGTGCTTGGGCGTCGCTGCCTTCTGTGATGTAGCCGGATTGCAACACATAGGCCCGGTCTGCCACGCCCAACGCCATCAGCGCGTTTTGCTCCACCAGCAGGATTGTGGTGTGGTTCTCTGTGTTGAGATAGGCGATCACGTCGAAGATGTCTTCCACCAGGAGCGGCGCAAGTCCCATTGACGGCTCATCCAGCAACAAGATACGTGGGCGGGCCATCAAGGCGCGGCCCATTGCCAGCATTTGCTGTTCACCCCCGCTGAGGGTGCCGCCGTACTGCTTCTGGCGTTCTTCCAGCCGGGGGAAGCGGTTAAAGACATAGGCGATATCCTGGCGGATGCCGGCGCGGTCGGTGCGGCCAAAGGCCCCCATTTCGAGGTTTTCACGAACGGTCATGCGGGTGAAGATGCGCCGTCCTTCCGGTGATTGGATCACGCCGCGCCCGACGATCTCGTGGGCGGGCAGGGCGGTGATGTCTTCGCCATCCAGCGTGATGCGTCCCGCCGCCGTCTTCACCAACCCGCAGATCGTGTTGAGCGTCGTCGTCTTACCGGCCCCATTGCCGCCGATCAATGTGACGATCTCACCCGTATTAACGGTGAGGGAAACCCCCTTCAGCGCATGGATCTTGCCGTAGTAGGCATGGGCATCTTCCACAGTTAATAACGGCTTTTCCGGGATTGTCCGGCGCGATCCATTATTGGTCGGTGCTGGCTCTGGCGTCGGCTCATCGACTGCTTCTTTGCCGAGATAGGCTTCGATGACCACCGGGTCGCGCTGGACTTCCTTCGGCGTTCCCTGGCTGATCTTGCGTCCGTAATCCATCACACTGACCTGATCGCTGACGGTCATGACGAGTTTTACATCATGCTCGATCAAGAAGATGGTCAGGCCGAGGTCATCGCGCAGGCGGCGGATAAAGGCCATCATGTCGCCGGTTTCCTGCGGGTTCATACCGGCTGTCGGCTCATCTAACAGCAATAACCTGGGCCGTAGGGCAAGGGCGCGGGCGATTTCTAACCGGCGTTGGAAGCCATAGGCCAGGTTGCCAGCCAGCAGATCGCCCATGCCGCCCATGCCGACGAAATCCAGCAGATCGACGGCTTCGGTGAGGGCGTCTTGCTCTGCCCGGCGGTGACCGCCCAGGCCGAAAAGCGTCGAAACGGGCGAATAACGCAGGGCGTTATGCATCCCCACCAGGATGTTTTCTAACACGGTCATCTCATTAAAAAGCCGGATGTTCTGGTAGGTGCGGGCGATGCCCCGTTGCGCGATCTGGTCGGTACGTAAGCCTTGCACCGGTTTCCCGTCGAATAGAATATTCCCGGCTTCCGGCGTATAAAAGCCGGTGATGCAATTGAAGAAAGTCGTCTTGCCGGCACCATTCGGGCCGATCAAGCTGGCGATCATGCCGGGTTCAATCGTCAGGCTGACCTCGTTCACGGCGATCAACCCGCCGAAGCGTTTGACCATATTATCGACATCAAGTAACGGTTGTTGGGCCACGTTGATCATCCTCTTTACGTAATCGGTGCGGCTGGTTGGCTGTCATTTAACCGGGCTTGAACGCGGGCGGTGTACCCTTTGTCGCTTGGTTGTGCCGCGTCAGATAGGCGGGCAGGTTGCGGCGGGAGCAATCCGCTGGGGCGGGTCAGCATCACCACGACCAGCAACACGCCGAAGCCCAAGAGTCGATAGGCTTGAAGATCGCGCAGAAGCTCCGGCAGGCCGGCTACGATGATCGCGCCGAGTAAAACCCCCCGGATCGACCCCATGCCACCCATGATAATCAGACTCAGCACGTTGATCGAGATCAAGATGGTGAAGGTACTGGGGAAGATCCCCTGCACCTGAACCGCGAACACCGCCCCGCCCAGCCCGGCAAAGGCGGAACTGATGCCGAAGGCCATCAGCTTGTAACGAATCAGGTGAATGCCCATCGCTTCGGCCACGTCTTCATCCGCACGGATGGCCCGCCACGCCCGGCCCAGCCGAGACTCTACCAGCCGCCAGACGACAAAGGCGGCCACTGCCACGCTGAACAAATACAAATAGTAAATACTCGTCGAATCGTTGAGGTTGTATAACCAATTCTCGTTGACCGTGGTCAGGTTCAGTACCGGCGTGGGGATAAACTGGATGCCCTGCACCCCGCCCAATAGCGGCTCTGCCGTACCCGAATTGATGATGCGGTTGGTGATCTCCCCGAAGCCGAGGGTTACAATCGCCAGGTAATCCCCGCGCAGGCCCAAGACCGGCACGCCGAGCAACATCCCGGTGAAGGCGGCGATCACGACGCAGAAGGGCCACGCCTGCCAGAAGGTCAGGGTGCCGGTGCAGGCTTGCGCCAGTTCATTAAACGGGATGTCATCCGGGTGGATGCCGTCACAGGTCAATAGGTTGGGCGTCGTCAAAATGCCGAGTGTGTACGCGCCGATGGCGAAGGACGCGACATAGCCGAGATCCAGCAGGCCGGTATAGCCGATCATGACGTTTAAGCCGATGCCCATAATCATGTAGAGCGCGATCCAGTTCATGACGTTGGCGATGTACAGGTTGACGAACTGGGGCAAGATCAACAGGATGATCGTGGTCACGATGGCAAAGCTGATGCGGGTTAATTGTTGGTCTTGCTTGGGGGCAGTCTGGAACCGGCGCGCCGCGACTTCCCCGGCTAAAGGTGCGAGCGTCATCAATGCCAACATCATCAGGAAGATGACCAATGCGGCGAGCGAGGTCATGCCGTTCTGCGCGTTGATGATGCCGAGCGACAGCACAAACGCCAGGAAGTAAAACGCACCGCTGTTCATGACCATCGAGCCGCGAGCGGCTACCGCGCCCACCGCGCCGATCACGGTCAACATCAACAGGAAACCGGCGGTATGCCCGTCTGCCGGTAAGGATAGAATGCGCGGCACCGTCCCGGTGCCGCGTAGAATGCCGGCGTCCTGCTGGACGCGAAGCATCGCCGGTTGGTTTTCCAGGGTGATGGCATCCGGTGCGGTGGGGAAGGCCGACAGCCGGATGGTCTCCGCACTTTGCAAGCCGCCGCCCTCCACGATGGTGATTAGCAAAGCACCTACCAGCAAGCCGACGATTACCCCGGCAACCGCCCGCCGCCAATAATCCCAGGCTTTAACCCCCCAACCGAGGATATACGCCAGGACGAACACCACACCCAGCGTTAGCGCGTCTGGCAGGGTGATAATCTCGTCGATTTGATCGACCACCAGGCCCATGACGGCCACAATCCCGATGCTGATGCCGATGGTGCCGACGATGGTGCCTGAGATCTTGGTGATGAGACCGGCCAGCCAGCCATCGCGCCCATAAGCAAATTGTTGGAGCAGATGCGGTCCATGAGCCGCGAAAAATGCGCCGATGCCACTCAGCAGGCCGAAGAACAATAATAAGATCAGGCCGCTTAAGTCGGTATTTGGTAGGGCGATAACCGGTGTGAATTGTGGCGCGATCTGCTCCACGAATAGCGTCCCCAGGCGGGCACCATCCAGCAAGATTTCACGCCCGAAGGTCAACGTGGTATCGTTGAGGGTGCCGATATTGGCGAAGATGGGCCGCATGTTGATACTGAGGTTCACCAGCACCAGCAGGGCCAGGGAGAGCGCGGCCAGCAGGCTCCCGCCTATGCCAGCGAACAAGGCCCAGGCACCACCATAGGCCCGCCCGCGTGAGGCGGCCACAAAGCCACTGCCGAACAGCATCAACACCAGCAGGATGGTATTGGTCGTCAGCGTGTCCTCGATGATCTCTTGCCCTTCGAAGGTGGCATAAACGCCGGTCAGCGTCAGGATGACGACGACGATTGCGCCGTAAATACCAGGGGCCAGCAAGCGTGAGATATTGATTGAACGCATGGTCATACCTTTTTATCCGCTACGACTTCCCCGAATATGCCTGTTGGCCGGAAGATCAAGATGAACACGAGCAAGCCAAAGGCCACTACATCGCGCAATTGCGAGTCCATCCCCAGGATTGAGGGGCCGACCGACTCTACGACGCCTAAGAACAGGCCGCCGAACATCGCGCCGGGGACGTTGCCGATGCCGCCGACTACTGCCGCCGTAAATGCTTTGATGCCAAGCAGAAAGCCCATGCGTGGCTCTGCCGGGGCGGCCCCCGGTGCGATGGAGGCCAGTACGCCGCCGATCCCGGCCAGTAGTCCGCCCAGTACAAACGTGATGACGATGACGCGATCTACGTTAATGCCCATCAAGGCAGAAGTCGCCTTGTCCTCTGCGACGGCTCGCATCGCCCGCCCGGTCTTCGTCCGCTGGATGAAAGCCCACAGGGCATACATGACGATCAACGAGACGAAGAAAATGATGAAGGTCATCGGGCGCAGGCGTAACCCCAGGCCCAGAATATCGACCTCGTAGATGCCGTTAATCAGGTCGATGCCGTCGATGCAGGTCTCGCCGCCGCGTGTACGGGTGCAAGTCGCGTCTGGGAAGGGGTCTTGGAGGACGACGAGGCTGGCCTCCGGGTAAGGTTTGGCGTCTGCGCCGAACAAGCGCAAGGCCAATTCCTGCAAGGTGATGCTGACCCCAATCGCGGTAATCAGCGGGACGAGACGCGGCGCGTTGCGGAGTGGTCGATAAGCCACGCGCTCGAGTATCACGGCGACGAGCATCGAGGCGACGGCCCCGGCGAGCATGGTCAAGGCGATGGCGAAAAAGGTATTTTCCGCCAGGAAGCCGCTATATTCCATCGCGGAGAGGGCGAAAAAGCCGGCATACGCGCCGATCATAAAGACTTCGCCATGCGCGAAGTTAATCATAAATAAGATGCCGTAGACGAGCGTATAGCCTAGCGCAATCAGCGCGTAGATGCTCCCCTGCGACAGGCCGAAGATAAATTGTTGGACGAATTGTTCCAGCGAGTATCCCCCGCGAGAGAGGTTGATGACCGCGATGCCGATAATCAGCAACAAGACGATGAATCCGCCCAGGCGGATTGGGTCACGCAGATAATTGATGAAATCGCGAGAACGGCTGATGGGCCAGGCCAACCAGCTTGAGGGTGCGTCCGACTGCATAGTGATCCCCTAAATAACGCCAAAAGTGGGGATTTCGCCCCACCTTTGGTCATTCATTCTTCGTTGAGATGTTGCTTATTCGCCCATCGGCGGCACGAGTACAAAGTCAATCACATGGATGACGCCGTTGCTGGCCTCGATGTCTGTGTCGATGACGGTCACGGTGTCATTGAGCACCACGTCGCCTTCTTCGGTGACGGTGACGGTGACGGTTTCACCGCTTAGCGTGGTGAACTCATCCAGCTCGACGACATCTTCTGCGAACACTGCACCTTCTACCACATGGTAGGTCAGGATGCTGGTCAGCAGGGCGGTATCACCCAGGATTTCTTCCGGCGTCATGCCGAGTTCGGCCAGGGCGGCGTCGAAGCCGTCGTTGGTGGGTGCGAAGACCGTGATGGGGCCTTGAGCGGCCAGGGCATCCGTCAGCCCGGCTGTTTCCACCGCGAGGAGCAAGGTAGAGAAGGACTCGTCACCCATTACGATGTCGGCAATGGTGGCTTCGCCCATCATGTCGTCGTCCATCATGTCGTCCATGCCACCGAGGATGGCGACTTCGACAAAGGCACCGTCTACCACTTCGTAGAAGCCAATGGCAGAGGAAGCGGTTTCGCCGGTGCCGTCGGCGGTCAGCAGACCGGTGAGGCCTTCGAATTCTTCAAAGCTACGCAGGTACTCTTGGATGGCACTGCGGCTGAGGACGAGGCTACCCTCATCGTTGACTGTCCCGGTCGCTTCGATGGCGTCGAGGAACAGGTTATAGGCGTCGTAGCCGTTGGGGTGGTAGGGGCCAGGCGGTTCTTCTTCATATTCGTTGATGTACCGCTCGACAAAGGCGTCCAGTTCATCACTGCTGAAGGGGATGGCGACCGAGGCGAAGGTTCCTTCGGAGGCATCGCCCGCGAGGTTGATGTACTCGGGTCCCTGGATGCCATCTGCACCCATGAACACGACATCAGCCAGGCCGGCATCTGGCAATTGCTCGGCAATGAGGGCCGCTTCCGCCGGGAAGCCGCCGAAATAGATCAGATCTGGCTCTTGTGCGGCGAAGTCTTCCAGCAGGGCGCGGAAGTCGGTATCACCGACGTTGACCGCATCCGATGCCACGACCTCACCACCGAGATCGGTAAAGGCGGTGGCGACTACATCTACCAGACCTTCACCATACGGGCTACCATCATGGATGGTGGCGATGGTGGTCAAGCCCAGGTTATCAAAGATGAATTCTGCCGCCAGCGCACCCTGGATGCCGTCCGGCACGACGGCGCGGTTAAAGCTGGTGAAGCCGCGTTGCGTCAGCACCGGGGCGGTGCAACTGGGGCTAATCATGCTATAGCCGGCGGAGTCGTAGATAGGGGCCGCCGCAGAGCAGGCCGACGAGCACATATGGCCGATCACGCCGACGATGTTTTCGTCAGAAGCGAAGCGATTGGCGACGGCCTGGCCGGTTTCCGCATTGCAAGCGGAGTCTTGCTCGTCCAGGGCGACTTCAAATTCGACGCCATCGACCATGACGGTCGGACGATCTTCGAGGCCGAATTCAATACCACGTACAATGTCAATGCCGAAGGGGGCGGTATCCCCGCTAAGGCTGAGGGCGATGCCGAGTGTGACTGGCTCACCTTCTTCGACGATGATCTCATCGTCCTGTGCCATGAGGCTGGTCACACTGAAAAGTGCGATGACCATCATGACAAGGAAGACAACTTTCCGTGAGAGTTGTTTTTGCATAATTCTATTCCTCCCTAAAAAAAATCATGTGCAAATTGATGCATCGCCTTTGATTATAGCGAAGATAGTCTTATGTGACTAAAGGATTAAGCTCGTGTTAAAGCTAACGACCGTTAACCTGTCCGTTTGCGGGTTGGGCCGGCCAATTTACGATCTCCACACGGAATTTGTAAACACAGATACACTCTTTAATATTCGGTGCTTTTCAGAAGCTCAATATCTAAGGTATGATTGTCTTATAGCAAATTCAACCATGGGGTGGGTAAGTGGAGAATTACTGTGGTTTAGTGCTGGGTGTAGCACCCATTGATTAGGTCTTTGAAAGTGACGAGGAGCGATCAAAGAGGAGTATAATTTCGATGAGACGGCCTAATTTTCTCTACATTGGGACCGCAAAGGCCGGCACCAGTTGGCTGGTTGAGGCGTTCGCCGAACATCCAGATATTTTTGTGCCAGTAGCAAAAGATTTAGATTATTTTTGCCATCAATATAATTTAGATGAACAGTGGTATTTGCGTCATTTTGCCCCGGCAGACCAACAAACGGCCGTTGGCGAAATCTCCCATGATTATTTCTTGTTTTCAGAGACAGCGGCACGGATTCATCGCTTTAACCCTGAGATGCGGCTTATCGTGACCTTGCGTGAACCGGGGAGTCTTCTTCGGTCATTTTACCGATACTCGCAGTTGCATAGTAAGCTGGCGGATGAAGGCTTCCGCACATTTGCCAACCACCCGGATGTTTACCGCTACGTTAACTATTACGATAACCTGAAGCCGTTTTATGAGATTTTCCCGCCAGAGAATATCTTCATTACGTATTTTGAAGACTTAAAGGCTTCGCCGTCCGCGTTCATCGCTGATATTTATACGTTTCTAAAAGTTGACGCAACATTTCAGCCGAAGATGCTTGACCGGCGTTTCAATACAGCGCGGTCTTCACGCTGGCGGTTCCTCACTCGCCTGGCATACGACACGGCGGGGGCATTGCGGCGTATCGGCCTGGCATCGTTCGTCGGGACTGTCAAGCGAAATCCTGTGTTTACTAAACTTTTGTACAGTAACCAAACGCCGCCGCTCGATATTCTACCGGAAGATCTGCAAGACTTCCGTGCGTGCATCAGCACGATGTATCATGATCTGGAGCAAATGACTGGCAAGCCGCTACCGGGGAGTTGGTATCAGGCTGTTCGTACTCACTAAGTGCTTACCTATGCGTGCAGACCACCGCTGGCCCGCTCTGCCACTGCGCCCAGATCTCCCACCCTGGTACAATTGAGACGGACCTTGTTGGCGAATCCATGAATCATTGCGTTCTTGTAGGGGCGATCCCCGCGTGGTCGCCCTGGGAGCGCACACGGGCACTCCCCTACTTAAATTGTCAACCGATCAGTCCTGAGTCAAATGGTTGACCATATTGCCATCCACGCACTGCGTTTATGGGGCATGATAGTGTTATCCCGGTTGGTTTCGCCGCCATTCATGATGTGTATTTGCGGTTCGTCGCGCTTTTCCGGCTCTTTGGGAAACAACTTGTTGATCCGTTTCCACAACCGCATTTAGTGTGCCACCCACAGAACAACTTACAAGCCCGCATAATTGGGTTCGACATGCTCATCAAATAGTGCAGTGACATCTGCTGGAACGGGTACTTGAAACTCGACTTTATCCATGTCAGGCCGCATAGCATAAAACGTCCACGAGACCATGCAAAACATCAGCAGAAATAGGTGGATGTCCGGTTTCAGCTGGGGACTGCACAAATT
>DAOTTZ010000073.1:0-73426 GCA_034437535.1 Anaerolineae bacterium
GGTATCATGATAGTGGTCCCTGTTGGTCTGGTTTCAGTTTGGTAACTTAACCTTGCCCAACTTGGACCTCTTTTTCAAGGTTCGCTCAACTTTCGTGAACTACTGAAATTAGCCCTCATCCCCCTAACCCCCTTCTCCCGACCGCCGTTTCACGGCTAGGCGAAGGGGGGACAAAGCATAGAGGACGTCTTTTCCCCTCTATCAGCGTAGCGTTTGGGAGAGGGGAGGGAGAACCGTAGGTTCGGAAGGGGTGAGGGCAATAAGATTGCAACGCCAAAATATTGAAATGCACCCGTAAATACCTTTTATCCTGCGCCGGGATGTGGTTCAATGGGAGTCCAGCAAGTTCTGCAAACGAAAGCAAGACGGACTCATGCCCCAGGATAAACGACCCGAATGGACACCCGATGACGGCGGACGAGAATTCGCCAGCCATGTGATGCCCGGTGTGGATGACACCACACCCCCACAAGCCACCCGCCGCACCCGCCACCAACCAAGCGTGGAAGATTATGTGCGGGGCGTCCGCGCTGGTGACCGGGCGACCTTGGCCCGCGCCATCACCTTGATCGAAAGCAACGCCGAACGCCATTTCGAACTGGCACAGAAGGTGCTCCAGGGATGCTTGCCGCATACCGGCGGTGCGTTGCGCGTCGGCATCACCGGGGTACCGGGTGCCGGCAAATCCACGTTGATCGAAGCGTTGGGCGTCATGTTGATCGAACGGGGACTCAAGGTGGCGGTGCTGGCGGTTGATCCAACCAGTAGCGTGACCGGCGGGAGCATCCTGGGTGATAAAACCCGCATGGAACGATTAGCCCAGCAGAAAGACGCCTTCATCCGGCCCTCGCCTACCGGCGGGATGCTGGGCGGCGTGGCCCGCAAAACCCGCGAAACCCTGCTCTTGTGTGAGGCCGCCGGGTTTGATGTGGTGCTGGTGGAGACGGTCGGCACCGGCCAGAGTGAAGTCACGGTGCGCGGCATGGTGGATTTCTTCCTGCTGGTGCTCATCACCGGCGCGGGGGACGAACTCCAGGGCATCAAAAAAGGCGTGGTAGAGATCGCCGATACCATCGCTATCAACAAGGCCGACGGGGAAAACGTCATCCCCGCGCAGGCCGCCCGTGCAGAGTACAACCGCGCCCTGCACTTCCTGGCCCCGGCCACCGAAGGCTGGCGCACCCGCGCCGTGACTTGCTCCGCCCTGACTGGCGATGGCATCCCCGACCTATGGCAACTCATCGAACGCTTCCGCGAGAAGACGCAGAAATCGGGCGTGTTCGCCCGCCGCCGTCAGGATCAAAGCCGCGCCTGGCTCCATACCATCATCGAGGCGCAACTGAAACGGGCCTTCTACGGTCATCCTGCCGTCGCGGAGTCGTTGGAGTCGGTCGAGCAGGCGATCATGGCTGGTGATCTACCGGCGACCAGTGGCGCAAAGCAATTACTGGCCCGTTTCGGCGTCCATTAAGCGGCCTAACCGATCAGGTGGAATGCGTCCTGGCGGCCATCTAGCCAGCGGATCTGGCCGTTGGTGAGCAAAGCATCTTCTTCCAGCGCGATCCGCACAATTTGATCGTTCCACTCCGGCACGGCCTGTTGCACGTTGAGTTCGATGGAGTAGGCGGTGTCATCATACAGTGGATAATCGCCGGTGCCGGGGACGCCGTCCTGTTGATCCCACAGGCCGATGGTCGGCCCGGCGGCGTGACCGTGATACCCCAACGGATGACAATAAATCTGTGGTGTCAGGCCGGCGGCCAGGGCTTGCTCGCGTGATTTCGCCAGCACCGCATTGCCCGTCCGCCCGACGATCATATTTTGGTTCACAATGTCTTGCAATTGATTCCCCGCCCGGAGCGCGTCTTGCAGGCCGGTAGGCGCGTCATGCTCACCGGGGCGCAGGACGTAAGCGTGTTGTTGCTGGTCGGTCGCCAACCCCAGGTAATAAAAGCCCATATCACAGTGGAGCAAATCTCCCGGTTGGATCACCTTACGCATACTGTCCTTATCCTGCAACGGCTGGAACGACTCACCGGGGGCCTGGAGTTCGACCGTCGGCTGGAACCAGGCCCGCAAGCCCATGTCCTGCATGGTCTGCCGCATCCACCAGACGACATCATGTGTGGTGGTGATGCCGGGGGTAATCACATGGGTGGAATACGCCTCCGCGATGATGGCGTGGCCGATCTCGATGATGGCCGGGTAGACGGTCATCTCCGCCGGGATGCGCCGCTCTAGCCAGCCGACGGCCAGCGGCTCCGCCGAGGTCACCCGCGCCATCCAGTCCGGTCCGAGCGCGTCCGCGAGGTGTGTCCATTCGGTGTGGCTCAAGCCGTCGGCAAAGGCGGTATCCGCCGAGTAGTTGATGCCGATCCGCGCTGGATCATAGGCTTTGACCACACGAGCCAGCGCGTCATATTGGGCTTCTTGCTCCGGGTTCCAGTCGGCCTCATAAAAGCCGCGCATCTCGTACCGGCTGAGCGTCAGGCGATCCACCCCGCCGGAGCCGTTGCGGGCGAAGACCAGAATAGTACGCCGGCGGGCACTCATAGACGGCGAAGGGAGCAGGCTCATCACCACCGGGTCTTCGTTGTACTCACGGGCGATCACCAACCACAGGTCGATCTCGGCCCGTTCCATCAACTCCGGCAGGAGGGTATCCAGCCGGGTCTTGAGCCAGTCGTTGCGAATCTCGTTCTGCGCCCGCAAAGGCAGGATCTTGTCACGGTAGGCGGCCAGGGGGGCATATGTTTTCATGCGGCTTTTCCTTGTTGTGTCGGTCGTTTAGCGCGTGGAGTGTAGCGCGCTAAACGACCTGGTGCAACTATCGCCGCGTGATCCACCAGGCGACCAGCAGTACCGCCAGCGTATTCGTCGCCAGATCCAGCCAGGAGGTACTGCGGTCGGGGACGGCGGCCTGTAAGATCTCGGTCAACAGACTGAAGCTCAATGCACCCGCCACCGCCAGCCCTAACGCCTGTTGCGCCCGCAGGTAAGCGATCCCGGCCCACCACCATACCCCGGTTAACCCGGCGAACGCGATCAGATGCGCGGCGATCAGCAAGAGTTCGCGGCCCAATGTCGGCGGGCCGGGTGGAGCCGCCGGGCCGATCACCGGCTGGCGGCTGGGTTGCAACAACAACACCGCGATCAACGCGGTGTAGATCACGGCGATGAGAAGCCGGATGATGGGGCGCGGCATCATGTCGTGAGATCAGCCTGCCGGAAGCGATTCACCGTCAGCCAACCCAACCCGATCAACCACACCAGGATAATCACCACCGAGACGGCCAACGGCAAAGGCGTGCTGAGGGCTGAATCCGGGCCGAAGGGTTGAAACCCGCTCCCGGTTCTCTGCCACACTAGCACATTCGACAGGTTGTAACTGGGCATCAGTTGATACAAGCCGCTGATGTCCACGCCGAACAAGCCGTTAATCAGGCTGATGAGAACCAGTGTCGCCTGCTCCGCCAGGGTGAACAACACGCCAGTGATGGCGGCGGCGACCACATTCTGCGTCAGGATGGCGGCGACAGCGGCATACCCGGTCGCGATCAAGGTCGCGCTCAACGTCACCGCGACCTGCATCAGATAATCGCCCAGGAAGGTGACCAATCGCTCCCCGCTGAACGCACCCCAATCCAGCCCCAGCCCTGCCGCGACCAAGCCATTAGCGATCCCATAGATTACGGTCGCACTGATGAAAGCCACCGTCACGAACACGGTCAACACCAGGAACTTATGCACGATGATGCGGGTGCGTGTTTGCCGGGTGATGAGTTGCTTCCAGGTGCCGTTCTGGAACTCCCCGGCGAAGACGATAGCGGCGAAGATCACGACGGTAAACCGGCTGATCTCTGAGTTGAGCACCTGCCACAAGAACAAGAAGGACTCATCCCAGGTGTAAACACCCTGCATGATCTGCGTTTCGCGGAATGACTCCGAGAGTAACAGGCCGACAATTGCCAGCAAGCTGATAACCAATGTGGTGATGGGGAAAACCCACACCAACGCGCCGACCGTGATCCGGTTGGACGCGATTTTGTCCCATTCTGCCCGGAAGAGGTTAGCTTGCATCGTGGGGGGTCTCCTCGTTTTGGGTAACGCTCAGATAGTAGGCTTCCAGCGACCGCTTGATCGCGTAGACATCAAGATCGGCCTCGACTAACTTCCGCACGATGGCGGGGGCGTCTTCGCGGGGGGCTTCCGCGTAGAGTTGGCCGTCTTCCCGGTGTAGGGGCCAATGTGCCGCCAGCACCGCTTCGGCCTGGTCGATGGTGTCCCCGACGTCGATATGCAAAAGGGGGCGGTCTTCCAGGATGTCACCGACTGCGCCTTCGCGCACGATCTCCCCCTGGTTGATGATAGCCACGCGGTCGCAGACTTGCTCCACCTCGTTTAGCATATGGCTGGAAAGAAAGACCGTCTTGCCGTGTTGCTCCACCAACTCCCGGATGAACACCCGCATCTCCTGGATGCCCGCCGGGTCCAGGCCGTTGGTCGGTTCGTCCAGGATCAACAATTCAGGATCGTGGATCAACGCGGCGGCCAGCCCTAACCGTTGCTTCATCCCAAGCGAATACTTGGCATAACGGTAAAGGCCCTTGCCCTTCAGCCCGACCTGATCGACGACATCGGCCAAACGCGCCGGGTCGAAATTGCCATGTGTGCGGGCGATGATCTGCAGGTTTTTGCGCCCGCCCATGTAAGGATAAAAGGCCGGGGTCTCGATCATCGAGCCGACCCGGCGCAGAACGGCGACGTTATCACGCACCGGTTCTTCAAACAGGTAAGCGTTGCCGTTGGTGGGCCGGATGAGATCAAGCAGAAGCCGGATGACCGTGGTCTTGCCGGCCCCGTTCGGCCCCAGGAAGCCGTACACCTGGCCGGCTTCCACCGATAACGTGTTCTGCTTAACGGCCTCCACGCGGGATTTCCCCCGGCCAAAGACCTTGGTCAAATTGTCTAAGCGGATTGCTAGTGCAGGAATGAGGCAGTGGCTTGGAATGATATCGCACTTTGAGGGAGAAACTCCTTGCCACACTCAAACTGTCAGCCAAAACCTTGCACTAGGGTCATGGTTGCCTCCGGGTTGGATCAACTATGTTGCATGATACCGCATGATCCGGGGCGAACGTCAATGACCTGATGGGGCTATACACAGGGCAATCGCTACAAAATTTAGTTTAGATCAGAACGGTTCACAAGTGTGTCCGCCTAGAAAACACGGGCCGTCACGCTGGACGGCCCCTACAGACCTACTATGACCTGTCTGCTGTGGTCATCCGAGATTTGAGGCGATCACCCTAGGGCTATACAAAGCGACAGACGTGTGACTGCCCGACACACGCCTGTCTATCAAAGGAGGATACTTCTACTAAACGCTTGAGTTAACGCCGGTCAGGTTGTTTGCTCCAACCGGCGATGCTCATAAGTTAATGATGCTTAGTCACCGGTGGCCGGGGCCGGGGTGGCTCCGCTGGCTTCTTCGTCGTCACCGGGTACCGGCAGGACGTCCGGCCACACACTGGCACCGTGCTCGTAAGCGTCGATACCGACGGCATCTGCCGCTTCCGGCATACGGAGCAGGCCGATTGCGTCAATCGCCTTGAACATGGCAAAACCGATCACCCCGGCCCAGGCCGTCACCGCGACCACGCCGATAACCTGTGCGATGAGCAGATCTGCACCACCGCCAGAGAGGATACCCGCGTCGCCCCCGGTCAGGCCGCCGAGTGCGAACAGACCAATCGCCAGCGACCCCCACATACCGCAGGCACCATGTACCGCGAATGCGCCGACCGCGTCGTCGATCTTAACCGCTTCCATCGCGTCCATCGCCACGACGACCAGCACCCCGGCGATTGCGCCGGTAATCAGCGCGGCACCCGGTGCCAGGAACGCACACCCGGCGGTGATGCCGACCAGACCAGCCAGCGATCCGTTTAAGATCAGGCTGAGATCCCAGGTGCCGCCTTTGGTGAAGTAAGCGTAGAGCATGGCAAAGAGCGCACCCATCGCCGCCGCCAACGTCGTGTTGACTGCGACCAGGCCCATTTGATCCAGGTCACTGGCGGCCAGCGTCGAACCGACGTTGAAGCCATACCAACCGAACCACAGGATGAACGTACCGAGCGAAGCCATCATCAGGTTGCTAGGCCGGGGCGGCTTACCAAAGACACGGCCCACACGCGGCCCGACGACCAGCGCACCGACCAGGGCCAATATACCGCCCGTCTGATGGACGATGGTACTCCCGGCGAAATCCAGGAAACCCAGGTCTTCCAAGAAGCCGCCGCCCCACGTCCAGAAGACGACCACTGGATAAATGAATGCACCTAAAATCGCGCTGTAAATCAGCTTACCGCGAAAATCAGTCCGCTCTGCCATCGCGCCGGTGGCGATAGTCGCCGCCGCACCCGCAAATGCGAACTGGAAGAAGAAGTCGATGAACGTCAGCCCGTCGCCTTCTTCGGTGCCATCTGCGCCATCCAGGGCCAAAACCGGTGCGGAGAAGAAGGGATTACCCACCTCTTCGATCACTTCACCTTCGGCGGCGGCGGCGGCCACATCATCCGCGTTGACATAAGAGGCATACGCGATGCCATACCCCACCACAAAGAATACAATCGCGGTGACACAGGCATCCATGAAGTTTTCGGCCATCGAGTTGACCACACCCGTCTGGCGGATGAAGCCACCTTCTAACATGGCGAAACCAGCCTGCATGAAGAACACCAGGAAGCCAGCCAGCAACATCCAGGTGAAGTCCAGGTTGGTCTGCACCGCCGTGACTGAGTCCGCTGTGGCGACTTCCGCCGCTACAGGCGCGGGATCACCGGCTGGGTCGCCCGCCGGGTCTTCGTCCTGTGCGAACGCGCCACCGCTGACGGCCAGCAAGAAGATCATGCCGATGCCGACTGAGAAAAAGATCCGTACCATTCGTCTGCTTCGTTTTGACATGTTGTTCGCTCCCCTATTGAGAGTACACAAAATCGAGTTTGACGTTAGTTTACTATCCACAAAAGGAGCATCATCACCGCAGTATATGATGAAATAATAAGCGTGTGTTTTGGTTATATCTCACAAAACGTTTGTCGATTGTGTCATATGGCGCGATTATGTCGTTGCCTCGGTAATATATGCAAAGGTTTTCCAGATGGCTTGTGCAGATTGACCAGCAGGCCGAAATCTGAAAATCGGTTAGGGGTCTGTTGGGTTCCCGGTAGGATCTTGGCCGGTCGTCTTGACCGGGGTCGCGGTGTTCTGTATGCTGTGATTCGGTTGTTCGTTCTCCCCGGCTGACAATTTGAAAATTATAACCTCACGTCAATAAACATAAGCAAGAAGTTAACTTAAAATAAGTGTAAAATTAGCGGAATTGAGTATCATGACCGACAAGACCATCCATGCATTTATCAAGCCATTGTACCCGGATGTGATCGGGATCATCACCGAGCATCCAGTCATCCACCTGGATAACCTACAAGTGCTTATTGGAGTCAATCAGACGACAGTGGCCTTGCGCCAACCCTTCGAAACCGTGATCTTGCTTCAAAGTACAGTCAATCAACCGCTCCCGGTGCGGCTTGCGCTCACCCTGCCACCAACCGATGACAACGGCGGGGCGGTCATCTTCGATGCGGAGAAGACCACACTGACGCTGACACTCACGCCGGGCGAAGTCGGTCTGGTTCGCTTTCCGATGATGATTCAACCGCCGACACAACCACAAGCCGCGCTGGCATTTGGCGTCAGCGTGCAGAGCAAGACGCCGCAGAAGTTCCGGCGGGTGCGTCTGCCGGGGGGTGGCCCGCCGCCGCCCGTGATGACCGTCTCATCTTACATGCTCAAGGCATTGGGCGAGATGATCTACACCACGCCGGATTGGGATCAGGCTAAGAAGACGACCCGGCTCCAATTGGAAGTCACCCCTCGACAGGATGCCAGACCCGTCACCCTGCCCCCGGTGACGTATGAACCCTTGTGGACTCGTGACACACTGATGGAAACTGGCCCCTGGCTCCGGCAGAATCAATTCGACATCCTTAAGTATGCCCGCCCTGGTGAAGACGACAGTCTGTTTGCCCTGGTCTGCGAGGCATTGACGATCCGCATGAAGCGACGCGGTGTGCTTCTGCACCCGGTTGAAGTCGTCGCCATGGCCAAAGCGGTGACGTTTGCGGTGGAAGATGTGCAGGCCGACCCGACGTTAAACTTCCCGGTGGAGCGTTTGCGCTGGTTCCGTGAATTGGCGAGTTTGCTAGCGGCGGAGCCGGATCTGTTCAGCCGGTCTTTCCCGGAGGTGCTGGCAGGCCGCTTGCTCAATGCCGCGCTTTACGACGCGGTGCTGGTCGGCTTCCGCTTGTTGGAACCGCACATGCACGAAGAATTGGGATCTGCCGGGGAACGCCGGGCTTATGCCGATAATCTGCTGAAGTGGCTGACCGGCAAGGGCGGGGCATCGCTCACTTACCTCTATATGCCGCTGGTGTTGGCCGGCACCTTGGTCGCGCATCGAGTCGTACCGGAGTGGGGCGGGCACGCCTGGGCCTTCCATGAAAAGCTCTACGCGGCGTATGACAACCGCGCCCGTACCGCCTCTGCTGACGACGGCGTGATCCTCGATTTGCTGGTAGATATGCTCAATATTCACGGTGAACGGTTGACCTCGCAGGGCTTCCCCCGGCCCGGTACCGAGAAGATGACCGACTCGCAGATCAAACGACTCAGCCCGGAAAAGGTGAGAAAGCTCCAGCAAGCGCAGGCCGAACGGCGAGCGGCGGAAGGATTCCAGCCGGATTAAACGGGGTGACGATCCCCACTGCATACTGCTATAATCGCCCGGTTAATGGCAGATAACAGAGGAAACTTTACATGACGAAAACCGCTTTTATCACAGGCGTTACCGGGCAGGATGGCTCTTTTCTGGCAGATCTGTTGCTGGAAAAGGGATACAACGTGGTCGGGCTGGTGCGCCGCTCGACCAATTACCGTTACCCCAATATCGAACATCTCATCGGCAAGATCACAATCGAATATGGTGACTTGATCGACGGTGAGAACCTGAATATGCTCATCGCCAAGCACCAACCAGATGAGGTCTATCATCTGGCGGCCCAATCCGTCCCGGCGGATAGCTGGAATCAACCGCTGGTCACGGCGGAAGTCACCGGCGTTGGTACGGTGCGGATGCTGGAAGCAGTGCGCCGCAACGCACCCGACGCCCGGTTCTACCAGGCGACCAGCCGCGAAATCTTCGGCGGGGTAGAGCAAGAAGTCTGCGATGAAAACACCCCGTTCATCGCCAATAACCCCTATGGCATCGCCAAGCAATACGCGCATCTGATGGCGATGAACTACCGCGAATCTTACGAGATGTTCACCTGTGCTGGCATCCTGTTCAACCACGAGAGCGAACGCCGCTCGTTGCACTTCGTCACACGCAAGGTGACAATGGGTGTGGCCTGCATCAAGCAGAACGCCGCACCGCCCCTCAACGAAATCGGTGAGCCGCTCGTCAAAGACGGCAAGCTCCGCATGGGCAACCTGGACGCGGTGCGCGACTGGGGTTATGCCAAAGAATATGTCGAGGCGATGTACTTGATGCTCCAGCAGGAGACGCCGGAAGATTACGTCATCGGCACCAACACCGCGTATACCGTGCGCGATCTATGCCGGGTGGCGTTCGATTGCGTCGGCCTGAACTGGGAAGATCATGTCGAAGTCGATGAGCGTTTCGTCCGCCCGACGGAAATTGCGGCTTCACGCGGGGATTATGGCAAGGCTCAGCGTAACCTGGGCTGGGAGCCGCGCACATCGTTCGAAGACTTGATCGGCCTGATGGTAGACGCCGACATGCGCCTGCTTTCCTAAACGTCATCTCACATCCGGGCGGGGGCCAGGCATCCGCCGCCCCCACCGTCAGATCGATCACATCACATGGTTGATGCAATTGCCTACATATTGTGGCTTGGAAGCTCACATATCTGTAGCTATGATGAACAGTACACACGTAGATTTCACTGATGAGGCGGCGTCATGGCAACAGAATTAGTTATATTTGATTGTGATGGTGTGCTGGTGGATAGCGAACGACTGGCGAGTCGTGTGTTGCGTGATGTACTTCACCGCTTTGGCGGCAACATGACCACAGAACAGGTTATCGCTGTGTTTAAGGGTAAGCCCCTCACCGGGCATCCAGCACTGGCACTGGAACATTTTAACGTCACTGTCCCCGCTGATTTCGACACGATCTATCACGATGCATTGTTTGACGCATTTCGCAAAGAACTGGTCACCATTGAGGGTGTAGAAGCGATCTTGAAATCGCTAACGGTTCCGTTTTGTGCCGCTTCCAACAGTGGGCGCGACCGGGTAGCCCTATCGCTGGACGTGACGAATCTCGCGCCTTATTTTGGCGACCGGGTGTTGACAGTGGATGATGTCAAACGGGGCAAGCCCGCCCCTGATATTTTCCTGCTGGCGGCCCAAATCAACGGGGTTGATCCGGCTAAGTGTATCGTCATCGAAGACAGCCCGACAGGCGTCGCGGCAGGGGTGGCGGCAGGCATGACCGTGTTCGGCTTTGCCGATTTAACCCCCGCACAAGTTCTAAAAGATGCGGGGGCAAAAACAGTATTTACCACGATGACAGACCTACCCGCGCTGATTAACGCGACACTTTAGGCTCATTCCCAATTGTGTTTGCTGAAGTCGTAAGCCTCCGGGATGGGTTCAAACATCTCCACCAACGCTGACGGTTCCACCGGTGCGGCGGTCTTCCAGATATTCTGGTAGACCTGATAAAAATGGTCGTAGAGTGTGTCGTTATTGGCGCGGGTCAGCTTGGTGCCGGGCCGCAGAATCAGCTTGTTAGTCGATGGCCCATAAGAATAAATGCCAAACATAATTTCACCCGCTTCGGTATCCGGGTCGGACATCACCATCGGTACCGGGGCAAACCGATCCAGAATACGCAATTGGATGGCGTTACCAGCAAGGTCAATCTTGTCTAGTGCATCAATGGCAAGGCCCATGTTGGAGCGGATGCGGGCGTATGCTCCGGCCAGCCCATCACCAAACGGATCTCCTTGCCAGCGCCAGGCCGACCAGTATGCCATGTGGCGCAGGTTACTTTCTGTCGGGCGCGATAGCACAAAGTAGAGTTCCTTGCCCGACATACTCTGGAAGGTGTTCAAATAATTGGCGATAAACCCATAACCAGAGGAACTTGAATAATACAAGGTTTTTGACCGCCGGATCAGTTTAGCGTAGGCGGCATCATCCTGATTGAAGAAGTAAGGGAAATACTCTGGAACGTCGGTATTAATTAGCGTTTGTTTGGCAAAGGCGTTTTCATCGTCCTTTTTACCGGCTTTGATGGCTTCGATTAACCGTTCGATGTTCGGGTCGTGATCATCTTCAATGCGCACCGCCTGAGTTTCGTCTAAACGCGCATAAGGTTGGAGCATTTCTCCGGCGGGGAACACCGAAATCACCCATTTACCCTTATCGAGCGCATGCATCCATTCGCCTTTGCAGTGGTAAGAGCGTTCAACGGAAGACTTGCTATGGATGGCAAGCAACACGTCACACTCAACGATACCCGTGTTAATCTCCTTTTTCCATTTTTCACCGATGTTGATCGAGTCTTTATCCACCCAGACCACAAAGCCGGCCGCGTCTAACTTCTTGACCAACATCTGCACAAATTTAATGTCTTCCCTGGCGTAACTAACGAACACCTTCTGCATAGATAGCCCCCTTTTATGTTGTGTTGTATTGTCCTAAGCTATTTTATAATTATAACTCAGGGCAGGCAGGGCAATCATTGAGACTGCTATAAGATCGTGTCTTACTTATCTATTTGTGGATTGCAGGCAGTCTCCTGGTGAGATCAGCGTACTTCCCACACCGGGTCACCATCCAGGATGCGCTCTAGCTGGCCGGCAAAGGTAGAGCTACGAAGTGGCTTCCCCAGGAAGCTATGAAAGCCGGCGGCCTTGGCCTCCCCCATCTGAGCGGAATTCGCGGTATAGGCCACCACCGGAATATCTTCAAAATCCGGGATGGATTGAATCAGGTTGAGTACCTCATAGCCCGATGTACCGGGAATTTCCAGGTCGAGGAAGATCACGTCTGGACGGTCGATTTCCATCAATTGCTCGTTAAAGCGGCGGCTGTCGAATAACAAAGTATACGAAACCCCCATCTTCGCCAGCAATTGCTTCAACACGCTGGCGTCGTTGGTGTTGTCTTCGATGATAAGCGCGGATAACTCCGACATAACGGATCAACTCCTAGAATAAGCTACAGAAGTGCGCCCCACACCTCATCGCCGTTCAAGATGGCGAGCAGGCTTCGGACGAAGCTCTTGGTACGAATGGGCTTGGTGATATAACCGCTGAAGCCTTTTTCTTTGGCTTTACGCATCTCACGGTCGGGGTCACTGGCGGTCACCGCGACAATCGGCACGCCGCTTAACTCCGGCATTTCCTGGATGGCGTCGTACACGTCGTATCCGGTCACCCCACCGGGCAGATGAATATCCAGCAGGATAATATCAATCGGCATAAACGCCTTGATGGTCTGCGCGGTATCCACCCCCCAGCTATCAAAGTAAATGGTCGCCCCATAGCGTCTCAGCATCGACGTGACGACCGCTAGATTGTTGACGTCATCCTCCAGGATGAAGATCTTCTTACCTTGTAGATGTTGCATTGAGTCAGTCATGATGATAATCGCCTTCTGTTATTTTCCGCGTGATTCAAGGCACATACCAGATCGACTCGCCGTCTAAAAGACGGGCCAGCAGATCCGGGAAGATGCGCTTGCGAACGGGTTTGGCGATCAAACCGTCAAACCCGGCTTTCTTCAATTGTTCGATCTCCGCAACGGTGACTGATGCCGTCATCGCGACGACCGGCACGTCATTATAACGGTCATCGTCTCGAAGCAATGCCAGCATCTCGAACCCGTCTAACGGTTGGATCTGAATATCAAGGAAGATCACATCGGGCACCGAGTCTAGCGCGGCTACCCGTTCCAGGAAGTCGCGGCTGTCTTCGTAGATAATGACCGTTGGCTCACCCTCTAGCTTTGTCAGCACTTTTTCCATCACCATCCGGCTCATGGCGTCGTCTTCAACGTATAGATAGGAGCGGTTTTCATGCGACATTTCAATCACTGGCACCTTCTGGCTCGGCGGTCTTTTTCATCGGCAGTGTGACGTGGAAGGTAGAGCCGACCCCCAGTTCACTTTCCAGCCAGATGCGCCCGCCGTGCGCCTCGACAAAGTGCTTGGAAATCGGCAGACCCAGCCCGGTGCCCCCACCAGAGCTACGGCCATGCTCCGCCTGGCGGAAGCTCTCAAATACGGAGTCTTGCTCATCCGGGGCGATGCCGACACCGGTATCACTCACCGAGATATGCACTTCTTCGCCGGCTTGCCGGGCGGTGAACTTGACGTCGCCTTCCGGCGTGAACTTGACCGCGTTCGACAGCAGGTTCAAGAACACCTGATGCAAGCGGCGTTTATCCCCCTGGATGACGGGCAGATCAGGATCAATCTCGGTAATCAGGTTGACCGGACGATCTCTCACCAGCCCCTTGCCGGTGGAGATGACCGACTTGACCGAAAGGTTGATGTCCACCTCTTCCATGAATAATTCTAACATGCCGACTTCGATCTTGGTGATGTCTAACACATCGTTGATTAACGCCAGCAGATGCTCCCCACTGTTGACGACCTTGTTAAGCGCGTCCACCTGTTCGTCGTTGACCGGGCCAAGATCCCCATCGGCCATGAACTCCGCAAAGTTGAGGATCGCGTTCAGCGGCGTGCGTAGCTCGTGGCTCATGTTTGCCAAAAATTGTGACTTCACCCGGTTGGCTTCTTCGGCTTCCTGGCGGCTGGCCTCTGCCTCGGCATAGAGTTCGGCATTGCGCATGGCGATGGCCGTCTGCTCTGCCAGTGTGTTCAACACACTCCGGCTATCCGTACTGAAGTAATCCGGCACCAGTGCATGGACTTCAAACACGCCAAGCAGATTACCACCCAATACCATCGGGATCGCCATCAAAGACTTGGCGGAGTCGTCAGTTTCTTCGCCCAGATATTTGAGATGGCCGGGTGCATCCAGGTTGGTGATGTGCGAATCCTGGGTGAGGGCGGCTTGACCGGCGGCACTGGTGGCGTCTATCGGCAAGAGCGCGTCCATCTCGATGATGCCGCCGTCGGCGTCGGCCCCGGCGGTGAAGGTCAACACCTGGTCGGCTTCGTTCGCCCGGTAGACGTAACACCGGTACAGGTCGAAGCTCCGCACGGTCAGCTTGGCGACCTCTTGCAGAAGCCGGTCAATATCCAGCACGGTCGTAATCTGCTTGGAGACATCCGCCGCCGCCCGCAGGTCACGAGTCCGGTCGGCCACACGGGTTTCCAGCGTGGCGGAAAGTTGCTCGATCTGTTCGATACGCTCGTTGCGCTCCCCGATGGTGGAGACCAGATTGGTGGTCATCGTGTCAAAAGCGCGTCCCAATTGGCCGATTTCGGTAATCATGTTCAGGCCGGCCCGTTGGGAATAATCCCCCCGCATCACGGCGCGGGCGACAGTCGTCAACCGCTGGATGGGGCGCAAGATCCAACTGGTCACACCGCGTCCGATCAAAAACGCGATCAACGCGGCGATACCGGCAATGATGATGCTAGCCGTCTGCACATCGTTGATCGCCGCCAACGCCTCCGACTGCTCGATTTCCGCCAGCAACACCGTGTCTAACGTCGGGATTGGACGATAAACACCGATCACATTTTCCCCACGATAATTGATGTAAGTGTCGTCGCCGGTCTCCCCGCGCAGGCCAGACGTAATGCCCTCACTGGCGATCTGATCACCGACGGCGGTTTCGTCAAACCGGCTGGCCGTCACCAGCAGGCCATTTTCATTGACGAGATACGTCTCGCCGGTATCCCCCAGGCCGGTGCCCGCCTCCGTGATGTCGGCCAGATCCTCCAGGCTGAGCCGGCCCGCCAGCACGCCGATCACGTCATCGCTGTCATCCGTGCGGAAGATCGGCCCGGTGACGACCAGCTCGATCTCCCCGGTGGCCTCATTGAAGTAAGGCGGTTCGACATGGGCGGCGGTCAGACTGTTCTCAAAGTACGGTTGATCGCTGACATCGCTCACTAGCGGGTCATCCCCCACCGTAGAAAGCCGCACTTCCCCATCCAGATCATACAGGTACAACGACTCGAACGACGCCTGTACACTCAGTTGATTACGGAGGAAGACGCGCACATTGTTGTTCAGGCTGGGGTTGGGCAGGGGGTTATCTACGATGGCCCGCATATCGCGCACCTGTTCGTTGTTCGCCAGCACCACGTTGAGCCGGATCTCGCCGTTTTCCAACCAGCGTTGGATCTCTTGCGCCCGTGATTCTGCGATGGAAGTCATCTGATTAACCGCTTGATCGCGGGCCTGCGCCCCAAATAGCTGAGTCGCGATCAAGATCACGACGACAGTGGGCAAGACGGCCAGTAAGATCGAGTACGTGTTCAACACCGTGCCGATGCGAACGCGGATGTTAGGCGGTTCAAAGTTTTGTACGTTCTCTGTCATGGATAGTCGATACCTTCTCTGTTACGAACCGGTGACGGCATACAGGTGCGGCTTATTGGCCTACTTCGCCGCAATACTTCCATTCGTCGGCCTCTTGCACCACGCTGTAAGTCCCCAGCGGTTGCCGCGCTTCCTGGCCGTCAACGGTTGCCACGAACTCCCCCGCACAACTGACGGTCTGGGACGCATCATCAAAGGTGCAGGCGATGCCCTCAATGCGGATGTTTAAGGATTGCGCCTCCGCGATGAAGGTCTCATCCAGCACCATATCATCAGCCAGTTGAGCGCAAGTCAGCGTGGAAACCAGATCCACATTGAAATCGACAAAGGTCGCCGTCAGGTAGGTCTCCACGACCGACGTCGGATCAGCCGTCTCGTCGGTTGTCTCGGTCGGCGCATCGGCCAGCATCCCGGTCTCCGGGTTGACGCCGGTCGAGAGATCGCCAAAAGCCAATTCCCCGCCGATTTCTACCACGCGGTCGAACACCTCATCCGGCACATCGGCCTCTTGCGGGTTGGCGAAGGAAATCCCGCCATTTTCCAGGCTGAGGATATAATTACTGCCACCGGGGAAGGCCGCAAAGTTGCCATCCAGCAGTGTCGAGACCATATCATACACACCGACGTTGACGCGCTTGAGTGCGCTACTGATGATAAACTCCGATCCTTCGGCCTCGCCGCCCTCAAACGTGGTGAAGTATTCGTTTTGATCAACCCCGATGACGTAGACGCCCTGTTGCGCGGCGTACTGGATGCCGCCGGAACCCGTCAGCCCTGCCGCCCCGAAGATCACATCAGCCCCTTGCTCGATGAAGTCTTCCGCCGCTTCGGCCCCGGCTTCCGGGTTGTCAAACCCGGCCAGATACTCACCCAACACGGTTAATGGGGTGCCGGTCTCTTGCGATGCCAGCGCGGCACCGTTTTCAAACCCATTGCGGAAGCGCATAATGACCGGGATCTCCGGCCCATAGATGCCAGCCACCACGTTGCTTTCGGTCACCAGCCCGGCCAAGTACCCCATCAGGAAGCCAGCTTCGTCATCACGAAACTGAATACCGACGTAATTCTCCGGTCCATCGGCCACGAAGTGATCAATGCCGATGAAGTACACGTCGGGATGATCCAGCGCGAATTGGGTGGTCTGCTCCGCCAGTTGGAAGCCGACCGTCACCACTACATCATACCCTTCGTCAATGCACTGCTGGATGTTCGGCCCCCAGTCTTCCGGCCCTTGTGATTCCAAAAAGATCGTATCCGCTTCGGATAAATCATAATCACGGCGAATATCAAGCAAGCCCTCATAGGCGACCTGGTTAAACGTCCCATCGTTGACTGTACCGATATTCAACACCATACACACCCGCGACGGACTCCCGTCGTCCTGGGCCAGCCCCGGCCAGGCCACCAACGCCAGCAGAGCGATCAAGCACCCGATCAGTGATTTACGCAACATCATTCTTATGTCCCCTGGAATTCGATATATCATGTAATTTTAACGTATGCGTGGGAGCAAACCAAGTTAAGAGCCGTTTGTTAATGCATTAAGATGCGGTCGCTCAAGGTGGTGGCTGGCCCGCGTCGGGATTTTCCAGGTAGAAGAAAGCATACTGGTGATACGGATCCATACTCGGCATCGTGTAATCCGGCGGGCCGATCTCACGAGTCAACCGCGCCAGGAACTCCGGGTTATACGGCGCGATGACATACAATTGATTCTTGCTCTGGTCGGGTGTCAATAACGCACTCATCTCGGTCTCGCCGGGCGTTTGCGCATAGATTAACGTGGTCGGATCTTCCCCGCCGCGCACAAAGTACAGGTAACGGCGCAGATGATCGTAAAAGAAGGGAAAATTGCTCACCACGTAAATATCGGTGTGGGGCGGCACTTGCGCCGCCTGCTGGATCGCCATGTCACGGGCGGTCGCCGGGCCATAGGTCGCCATGTAATCCGGTATATGCGTCTGGAAGTAGTAGCGCACGTTATCTTCCGCCAGCGGGACGAAAGCGATCACACAGATCAACACCGCCGCCGGCCACGCGACCAGCAACCGCGCCACAGCATACGCCCCCCACGCCGCCAGCATCGCCAACGCCGGCAAGATCACGACGTAGCGCGGGGCGTCGGCCTGTTCGATTAGCAGACTGATCCCCAGGATGAAGCCAGCCAGCCACACCACCAGCAAGCTACCTGGCAGAGAGCGACCACGCCACAGCGCGACCCCGACCCCCATCAATACCAGCGGCACCCAGGCCGGCGGGATGATGCCGGTCGCGCCGCCGTAAAATTCGCTCTCATCGGGCCGGGCCAACAAAGCATGCACCGGCCCGGCCAGTTGTTGGTCATAATCGGTGAGTAAGTCTTCCGGCAGGCGGCTCTCGGTCTCCAGGCGCGGCGCGACTTGCTCCGACGCGGTGATCGTCGTCCAGTAATACGGCCCGATGACGATCACGAAGACCACCAGCAGAACACGCAGGCCGCCTTCCGGGCGGGGGATACGCCCGCGCCGTGCCCGCCATAACCAGATCCCCAACCACAGCGCGAAGACCGGCGCATACAGCAGACGCCCACCCTCATAAAAATAATGGGTGAGGCCCAGGCTAGCCCCGGCCAGCGCGAAATAAGGCAAAGTCGGGGTGTTTAACCGCCACCAGCCGCCCTGCTCCGGCACATAGCGGAAGGCTCCGGCGGGCCGGGTGGTGTTCAAGGCCAGGGCCAGCAAGCCGACCGCCAGCAGGAAGAACAGCGGATCCGCGATGTTATTCAACCCGATGCGGCTGAAGTGGATGTGCGCCGGGAACGTCGCCAGGGCCAGGGCCGCCAACAACGGGATGAACGGCTGACGGAACAGGACGCGGCTCGTCCACCAGGTCAGCGCGACCGTCAACGTGCCGAAGATCACGCTAATCATGCGTATCCCGGCCAGATCCGGCCCGGTCAGGTCGATCACGCCCTTTTGCAGGACAATAAACAACCAGCTAAAGCGGGCGATGAGGCCGTAAGGCGTCAGGATATTGGTGGCTGGTTCCCGGCTGAGTTGATTCACGGCTTGCACACTGATGATCTCATCAATCAAGCGCGGGATGGCGGTATCAAGCTGGTTCAGCCGGACTAACGCGGCCAACCCCAGGATCACGACCAGCACCGACAATTCCAGCGTCAGCCGGGGTGTCAACGTCACTGTGAATTGCCGCCGCCAGACCTGCCACCCGCCGCCCATCCCCAGCACGACCAACCCGATACCACCCAACAGGCCGGCGGTCTGCACACCGTAATGCATATCCGGCCAGAGCGTGACCGCGATCAACGCCAGGATGCCAAGCTGGGTTGTGCGGCGCATCAGCCCGGCCCGCAGAACATCACGCCCGGTACTGGTCGGGGGCGCGGCTTCGTCCGTTTCGTCTGCTTCGTCTGATTGCAGGGCTAAAGCCAGAATCACGCCGACCAGCCCGGCCCAGGCCCAGCGTAAGCCCGGTGCCATATCCGCCACGTTGATCAACCCGCCGCCGTGCACCAGGCACCCCACGCCGACCCCGGCGCAGGCCCAGCGCAACACACCCGGTTTGATCCCGGCCCGCAAGCCGATCAACGTGAGGAAGACCAACCCCACCGCACCCAATGTACCCGCCCCTAGCTCACGCGGCAGGATGAGTGTTGCCAATGTCGCCAACAGCAGAAGCCAGGCGATGCGTCGTTCCAGCGTGTTACTCATGGGGCTGTCACTCCGGCACCGAGTCGATGGCTTGCTGAGACGCTGGCAGGAAGAACAGCACAAATTGAGTCGTCTGGCTGGGTATAAAGTCGCTGTATTGCGGTTCGCTCAACACATCCTCCGGGTATTTCGCCCGCAAGCGTTCGATCAAGACGAGATTCCCCGGCGGCAGGAAAAAGGCGTGGTTCAACGTGCGGTTGAGCGTCAGCAGATAGGCATCGGTAAACTGAAACGGGGCCATCGAATTCACCCAAACGGATCGATACGGCCCGCCGCGCAGATAATGGAGCTTGTTATTCAGGTCGGCCCCATAACGGGGTGGATCATCAACAATGTGAATCTGGGTATCAACCGGGAAGCCCACCGAACGATACATCGCGTCTTCGACATCCAGGTTGCGCCCGCGTTGTTCCTGCCGGAATTGCACGTTGTAGCGTTCCATGTATGGCCCGGTGAAGTACCACACCATCACCGTCCCCAGGAGCGCGACACAGGCCGTCAGCAGATAACGCCGCGTCCGGTTCCCTGTCGGGAACAATCCACCAACGATCACATCAAGGCCCAGGGCCAGGGCCAACGCCAGGGCCGGATACGCCACCACATACCGGGCGGAAATACGGCTTTGCTCCATGAAGGTATTGCCCAACCAGGTCAACAAAATCCACAGTAGAACCAGAATCCCCCCGGCCTGGGCCACCGTGCGGGCGCGGGCCGCCGCACCCTGGGCCGCGCCGACCGTCGCCAACCACAACGCATAAGTCATCCCGGCGAAGAACAACGGCAGGGCCAAGCGCGGAATCATCGGCTCATCCCCGCCCACATACAACGCGGACGGCGGAACAGCCGTGTGAATCAGATAGGCTTCGTTCAGCCGGTTGACGAAATGCGAAGCCAACGCCTGCGGCGAGTCGATCTCGCTGACGGTATCTCCCCCGATGCCAGCGGAGTCCATACGCTCCGCGATGGATTGTTGACGCCCGGCCAACGTGTAATAGACCGGGGCGGCCACCATCACCGCCGCGATGACCAACAAAAAGATCGCCATCATGCGCTTGCGGCGGCGTGTCTGGTCAATGACCGGACGGCTGGCCGTCCCGCTGAAGGCCGCCAGCAAAAAGCGGCCACGGTCGGTCACCGCTGATGCCAGCCCGTAAGCCATCAGCCAGCCACCGGCCAACGCCGGGAAGAGAAACCGCCCGCCTTCATAAAAGTATTGCGTCAGCCCCAGGCACACCCCGGCCCAGGCGAAATGCCCCGGCATACGATCCGGGTACTTGATCCCCCGCGCCAGGAAGAAAAACACCAGGCACCCCAACACCGGGTCAACGATGTTGTTCAACCCGATGCGGCTCCACTGCACATGCACCGGCAAGACGGCCAACAGCGCGGCAGAGACCAACGCCACCCGCCGCCCGAACAACACCCGCGCCAGCAAATACAACGCGACGACGTTCAACACGCCGAACAAACTGCTGACGATCCGCAGGCCGTCCAGGTCATTGCCCAGCAGATACACGCCGTGTAATTGCATGTACGGATACACGTAAGGAAAGGCCGCCACCGAACTGAACGGAATCAGCAACAGCACATTGGGGTTGGCCCAAAAATGGGTGATCGGGTTGGAAAAGTGGATCTCGTCGATCCAGAAGCGTTGCGCGTCTTTGAGGTCGTACACGCGCAAGACCAGCGCAACAACCAGAATCGCCAGCAGGCCGGCCACTTCGCGCCAATCTACCCGGCGCAATCGCTCTCGCCAGCGCACCCCGGCCACGCGCTCCCGCCGCAGATACGCCTTCGCCGTCCCGGTGGCATCCACCCGCACGAAGAACCAACGATACCCGGCCAAGCCATACCCCACCAGCAATACACCGCCCACCAGCAGGCCAAATTGCAGATGAGTCGAGACGCGCAGGAGCGGTTGCAAGGCCAGCAGTTGCCCGTTGATCTCCGCCAGGACAGCCAGGGCACCCACCCCGGCCAAAAGCGGCACCCAGCGCACACTCATATTACTGATGGCGTCCTGGGCCGGGTTGGTGAGATCATCGGCGGCTTGAACCGGCAATAGATGCCTTAGATCAATCAGCAATAATCCGCTGAGGAGTGCGATCACCCCGGCGTAAACCCAGGTGGCCCCGGTCGGCGCGTAGTCCAGTTCAAGGTGATAATAGAGCGTGCCGACGGTAAACATAAAGACCGCTATCAACACGACCAACCGGCCCGGCCACGCGCCATGAATCCAGGCCGGCCCGCCAAGCACGCGCCACCCCATCAAGCATCCCACCGCCACTAACACGCTGAAGCTCACCACGAAGCGCGGGGCCAGCAGATGCAGGGCCAGGAGTTCGATCAACACCAGCACCACCAGCATCAAGCCAATCATGATTTGTGTGCGGCGGTCGTCGGTCGGTTGGCTCCGGGTTGTCATCGCTTACTCTGTCCCTTACAGATCAATCCTACCTCTGCCATTATCGCTGTCTGGGCGGAAACTGCAAGCCCGCTTAAAACACGCAGGATCTGTTACTCACTGGCTCACGGCTTGTTCAGATCACCCTGCTATGCTGGGCCTATACTGACGGAATAAAGAGAAAGATGGTGTTGTATGTATGATGTGATTGTCGTGGGGGGTGGCCCGGCGGGCGTGACCGCCGCACTCCAGGCGCGGGAATTGGGCGCGAAGACCGCGCTGGTAGAGCGGGGCCGCCTGGGTGGTACCTGTACCAATGATGGCTGTGTGCCGACGCGGGTGCTGGCGAAGGCCGCCCGCCTGATGCGCGATTATCAGCAGATGGCCCATTACGGCCTGAAGACACGCGGTGCGCCAGAGGTTGACTTCCCGGCTGTATTGGCCCGCGCCGGGCAGGTCGTCTACCAGATGCACGAGAAGAAACAACTCATCGACCATCTACAAGATGTCCAGGTCGATCTATTCAGCGAAGTGGGCGATGCCGCTTTCATTGACGCCCACACCCTCAGCCTGCCGGATGGCCGCACCCTCACCGGCGACCGCTTCATCCTGTGCGTGGGTGGATCTGCCCGGCGGTTGCCCATCCCCGGCGGGGAACACGCGCTGACTCATAGTGACGTGTGGACAATGAAAAAACTCCCGCGTTCGGTCGCCATCATCGGCACCGGCGCGACCGGGTGCCAGTTGGCTTCCATCCTGAATGCCTTCGGGGTGCATGTCGTCCTGCTGGATATTGCGCCGCGCATCCTGCCGCCGGAAGACGCCGACGTGGCCGCGCTGGTGCAGGCCGAGTTTAAGGCCAACGGCATCGACGTCATCACCGGCATTAGCGGCGTAGACCGCATCGAAAAGTTCGGCGGGGCCACCCGGCTGGTCTACAGCAAAAACGACATACAACACACCCACCCGGTCGGCGCGGTGATTATAGCGGTCGGCTGGCCGGGCAATGTGGACGCGCTCCGGCTCGATCAAGCCGGGGTGGCGGTCGAACGGAATTACATCGTCACCGATACCCACCTCAAGACGACCGCCGACCACATCTATGCGGCGGGCGACATCACCGGGCGCATGATGCTGGTGCAAAGTGCCGGGTCTCAGGCGCGGGCGGCGGTAGAAAATGCCCTCAGCCACGCCGATCAAGCCGCTGAGCACCGGTTGGTGCCGCATGGCGGCTTCACCGATCCGGAATATGCCGGGGTGGGCCTGACGGAAGACGCCGCCCGCCAGCAAAATCTGGATTACGTCGTGGCGACCGTGCCGTATGCTGATCTTGACCGGGCCGTGATCGATGATCGCACCGTCGGTCTGTTTAAGCTCATCGCAGACCGTGCCAGCCATCGCGTGCTAGGGGCGCATATCGTCGGGGAACAAGCCGTCGAAGTCGCTCAGTTGGTGGCGGCGGGCATGGCCGGGGAAATCACGGTCGATCAATTGGCCGAGATGGAATTGGCCTACCCCACCTTTGCCGCCATCGTCGGTCTGGCCGCCCGGCAGATCATCCGTGAGGTGGGCGCGGTAGAGATCGCGCCGGAATGGCGTGCGCTGGAAAAAGTGCGCGGCATCGAATGGGAACGTCAGGAAGCGATGGATTAAGCGGTTTCATCGGCTTCGCCCGCCGCCGGGTCAACCAACACCAGATCCATGCTCTCCAACAGACGGATGGCTTCCGGTAGGGCGAAGCGGGCCGCTTTGGTCGTGTTGTCGTTGAGGTTAAGCGTATAATTCTTGGCACCGACGAAGTTCGCCCGCGTCAGATCCGTCTGTAGGAAGATCGCGCTGGCGAAATCCGTCCCGGCGAAGTCGGCATCGGTCAAGTTAGCCTCTGCCAGATTAATCTCGTGAGCGATGCAGTCCGTCATCACCGCGTTCTTGAGTTCCAGCCCCAGGAAGATGCCATAAGTCAGGTCACATGCCGTAAACGTCATCGCGCTGAGTTTGGTCGTCCACTGCGACCAATCAGCCTGTGTCCAATTGATGCCGAGCAGATTACAGCGGTCAAACCGGACTTTAGCAAAGGTGGTATTTTCGACGTTGGTTAAGCGCATCGTGCAATCGTCGAACGTACAATCTAAGAAGTGGCACGCCTTGAATGCTACCTCAGAGAAATCACAGCGGGTGAAGGCGCACTCAACGAACTGAGTCTTGCTGATCGTCTGCGCCTTCAACGCCACGCGCTTAAAAGTCCGGCCCTCATAGGTATGATGGCTTGTGATCGCCACTATGCGATCCCTGTGCGGTTACTCACTGCTGGCCTCTTCCGCCGGAGCCTCTTCCGCCGGATCTTCTTCGGCTTCTTCTTCAAAGTCATCGAACAGGAAGTCGAACAGCGCGTCTTCACTCAGGCCGCCTTCGATGGCCGCTTCGCTCAAGAAGAATTCGCTGATCGCCGATGTCTCGCCCAATTCCAGCGCGTTGACCGCATCCTGATTCGCCAGCAATTCCGCGATTTCTTCATCGGTAAAGCGGGCCGGTAGCAGTGTAAACGTCTCGGATATGGTCGAGCCGAGCGACCCGCTCCCCACATCAGCATTTTGGAGTTGAAGCTGGTTGCCGATTGCGCTGTCGAATTGCACCGACGTCCCGGCGACGCCGGTCACGGTGGTCGGTCGCTGGATGTCACTGCCGGTATCGGCCAACTGAATCCGCACCGACCCCGATAACACCTCCGACTCCCAACCGGAAGGCCGCCGCCGGGCGACGGTATCATCGAACACGTCGTCTTGCTCTGCCGTGCTGACGGTCTCCAGATCGTTAAACGACCCACGCCAGAAGAACATCGACCCGCCGGCGATCTCAAAGACCGCGCCGTTAATCTCCAGGTTGATGATCTCGTCGCTGGGCGTGGTCTGGATCAATACGCCGTTGAGCGCGGCCCCGCTCTGGCTTTCTTCCGCCAGTTGGATCTCGACCGATTGCATGGTCTGCCAGTGCGGGCGATTGGGATTACTCAGCGGCAGGCTCTGCCAGGCGTTGTAATCATCAAATGTGATGATGGCCGGGTTGATGCCTTCCGGCAGGAGCAAGGTACGGCGCACCCAACCCGTCCGCGACGGATCGTTGGGCACCTGCACGCGAAGCCATTCGCCATCATCAGAGCGGCCCACCGCCGTCACCACATCGTCGATGCCGAACGCCCCGTTGACGAACGCATCCGACGCTGGCACCCGGCGCATGTTGATGCGGTCGGTCAGTTCGCGGGTATCCGGGTGGACGATCATCTGAATTTCCGGCACCTGCCCGCCTTCCAGCACGGAGCGATTAAACACCGTCGCCCCACCGAACACGATCAACTGAATCGACTCGTCCGCGTTGTCATCGGGCAGGTTGGCTTGCAGGGTCAACACGGCCACGCTGAACGGATCAAACGAGCCATCCGGCAGGACGCCGACCTGAAAGCCCAACATCCGCTCAACCGGGGCCGTATCAGTCACCTCACGCGGCACGATGTCACCGTCTTCCACGTAGATCGCCCGCAGAGCTTCGTCTTGCTGGCCGACATAACAGACCGTGTTCCAGCCACTATCCCGGCAGATGTCGTTGGCACTCACCAGGGCGGATTTCACAAAAGCGTTGCGATTCCCGGCGGCGTAACTACTACTCCCCGGCGGCGCGAAGCCATCCAGGATCGGTTCAAAGGTGTAGCGGATCACTTCGTCAGCGATAGCGTTATCGGGCGTCTCGAAGCGCAGACCGTACAGGCGGTTATTGATCTTGGCGACGTAAATTCGTCCGATAACATCCACACCGTCCCGGTTGACGCTGTATTGGGCCGTCTCCCAATCGTGATATTCGCCGTTGTAAAGCCGGAATTGGGCCGTCTCCCGGTTGACGCCGTATTGGAACAAGAGATCATCCAGCGCGGCGCGGGTGTCTTCACCGGGCAGGCCGGCGACCGCGACCAAGCGGCGCGGTTCATTGGGCGGCGTGTAGACCGTCCAATCGCCTTCCGCCGCCACCCGCCATTGATTCCGCATCGGGTAGGGGATGCGCCGCTCTAAGAACTCGTAACGCCAGCGGGATGTGTCCAGGTCGGCCAACCGTTCGGCATCGAAGAACGCGATGCTGTTCAGGTAATTGTCAAACAAGGTCTCACGTTGGGCGGCCTGGGTAGAGCCGTCACGGGTATCCACCGTGAATACCAGGCCGCGCCCGCCCTGCGCTGTCTCCCGGTGGAAGGCGACCGCCTCCCCGGTCCAGGTTGAGCCATCATCCAACTGATATTGATACCCGAAGATCACCGCGATGTCATCATGCCCCCGGTAGACTTCGGAATAGGTGCTCTGGTCGATGCCGTATCGCTTCTGCACTTCCTCTTTGATGGCGTAGACGTTATCCAGGGCGCGGAAGTAATACACGTTGAGTGTTGCGTCTCCATCCGGGCTGGAAGACGTCAGCCAGTTGCCCTGGTCGATCACGGGTGACCACCCCGCCGGACGCTGGAAGTTAATCCCCAGGTCAATATCAGCATAGCCCAACAACGACTCGTCATAAGCGGCGTTATCGACTTCAATTCGAGTCGAGTCGAAGCCGCTCACCCCGCCGAAGGCCCGCACCAAAAATCCAAGCTGATACGTCCCGCTGGCGGTCGGCTCGTTGCGCCAGCTTAGTCCTTGCGCCGGCCAGATGTAGCGCGTGCCCGGCTCCGGCTTGAGTTCGCCGTCAGGTGTCGCCAGATAACGATACACCTGGAACTCTGATCCGGACGGAATTTCGATGGTGGCAAGCGCACCCGTCCGCCCCCGGCTGATGACGGTCTGCGTCTCACCTTCCAGGTCAAACACGACGGATACATCCTGCCATTCGTCGTCGAGTGTCTCCCGGTAGCGGCCCTCTAAGGACGCGGTATCCCCGGAGCGGCGCAAGAATTCCGGGCTGTTCGTCTCCCCATCACTGACGACCGGCAGTTCCAGCGGCAACCAGTTGAAGATCGCTTGATCCACCCCGGCCCGCCAGTTGTTGACCAGGGCCGCGCCGCCTTCCGCCAGCACTTCGGTCAAAATAGGGGTCTCCACCAGCCGGTACGTCTGGCCGTTTTCCACCCGGTCGATGGTCAACGCGCCGGATGCGATGCGCCGCCCGACGACTTCCACGCTGATGGTGGGCGGGAACGCGCTACTGCTCACATCCGGGTATACCCGCGTAACCGTGACTTCCGGCGCGATAGGCGGATGATACGTCGTGACCGAATCTTCCACCACCCACAGGCGCGGCGTGATGGCGTTGAAGTAACTGCGGAGCATCGCGCCCCAATCTTTCAACGGGCTATCGTCCAGATAATCAGGCCGGTAGGCACTGCTACGCTGGGGGAAGTAGATGCTGTAATAACTGGTGACTGTCTCCACGCCGGAAGCGGCCCGCCCATACAAACGCGCTCCATCCAGCGCGGTGAGTACATCCCGCGCCGCCGCCACCAGTTCCGGCGAACTGCTGTTTGCGATGACCTGTTGCATCAGGTTGCCCAGGTCTACGGTCGAGTCGTCGCCGATAAACGCGCTGTAAGTATAGGCGTTGGCGCGGGCCTGCCCCAGGGCGATGCTATGCAAGAGTGGATCTTGCTGGAAGACCGCCGCGAACGCATCAACCGCCTGTGTGATGGGATCAATCGCGTTCAGGTCGATCACGGCATGATTCAAAAACAACCGGTCAATGCCAGAGCGTAAGCGGATGTCCACGTCGATATAACGGTCGATCAACGTCGCGCCTAATTCGGCCATCGGTTGGTCGGGGTCTGCCCGCAAGCCTTCGGTAAACAGCGTCATATCCAGGGCCGGGTTGACCACGATCTCCGGCGAAGCGAACGACACATCGAAGAACGGGGCCATCGCCGCGTGATACTCGACACTGCCCATGCTACAGGCATCGTTAATCAACAGGTCAAGCCGCTGAACCCCGGTGGCGTCACGGGCGGTCGCCAGGGCCTTCTGCACATCCGGCACAGACATCAACGAGTACAGGCCGGTCTCGTCGCTGACGATGCCGCGCCAGCCCGCCCCATGACTGGCAAACGCCAGCGCGTAACGCTCCGCCGGGTAGGTCGTCATGGCCCACACCAGGAATTGCGCCAGTGTCTCGCCGTCGCCAGTATCCAACACACCCAGGTCGGCCAGTGGCTCGCTATCCAACGTGGCGATCTCCCGCTCATCTGCATCACCAGAGACATCCGCGCTGATTTCAAACAGGCGGGCAGATTTCCAGTCGTCGTTGGCGGTGGCAAATTGCGGACTGCGATCTAACAGCGCGACCACCCGCACCGTCTCATCACTGCCACCCGCCACCTCGAACTCGTCCAGGTCGTTCATGACGCTGGCTTCCAGGTCGGTATCCCCGCCATAATACGCCAGCACCGTCCACTCAGCGCGGGGGCGTGGTTCCATCTGCGGGAAGCCAGCAGAGGCCAGGCTCTCCGGCGTGACGTCATAAATCGCCTGTTCGGTCAGGCTCACCGGCGGGGATACCAGATATTCCAGCCGGAAGTCACCGACCGTATCCCCCCCGGTGACGCCAAAACGGGTCGCGATGACCGTGTATTCCCCGGCAGGGGCCTGCACAAACGTGATCTGAGAGTCCAGGTCGCCGGTGGCGCGGTCGTCGTTCTCGTCGATGATGTTGCCGTTGGCATCTACCAGATAAAGAAACGGATCCAGGTTACCGTTGATCGCAGACATGCGAATCTGTATGGTACTCCCCGCTTCGTCTTCCGCGACGAAAATAGGAATCTCGACGAACGGTTGCTCATCGCGGATCGTACCGAGGATCGGTTCACCCTGGCGGTCAACCGGGGCCAGGCCGAGTAAAAACACACTGAGAAACACAAGCCAGAATCGACGGATCATAAGGTTACTTCACTCCTATACAACAGCTACGCCCCATTATAGAGGACAAGCAGAGGATGATGTGCAAAATTCCATATATTTTTCAGAAAAAGCAAAACGCACCCGTTGCCGGGTGCGTTCTACATGGCAGATGTGCCAGAGGATTATTCACCAATATCAACCAGGCACAACCGTTCTTCATTATCCGGGTTGCCCGCTTCATAATTTGCCGGGTCAATCGGGCGGACGGTCAGGCAGGTGGCGATGGGTGTGTTATTCTGCAACACCTGGAAGGTGCGGCCCGGTTCTTCACTCGTCCAGAACGTGTTGCGGGTGGCACCGAAGCCCTGACGGAACGCGCAGATCTCCGCCGGGTATTCATCAGCCGATAGCTCAAAGTAACCGTTGGCCCACAACTGATAGCAATCTTGCGGGCGGACGGAACTGGTATCACCGACGACGAAATTCGCGGTCGGATAGGTATGCAGTACGCCGCTATTTACCTCATTGGTCTCGTACTGCACAAACTCTAACTGGCTGATGTCGATGTTGTTGTTCGGCAGGCGGTTGTACAACACCACCGAGCGACCATCATAGCGCAGGAGCAGATCCGGCTCGGTATCATCCGCCGCATTGATCTGCGATGGGCCGAGGTTGACGATATTGGGGCGCACACCCAGCACCTCAAGCGGCTGTTCTTGGATGCGATACCCATCGACAATCGGCTCGATAACACTGTTCATGGTCAACAGGCCGTCTTCATCGGCGGGCACCTGTGCCCACACCGCATAGACTTGCTGGTTCGCTAGCGTCACATAAAGCCGCCCGCGCACCGTCTCACCGGCGTCTGTTTCCCCCTGGAAGATGATCGACGACCAGGTGGCATAAGCCCCGGTATAGGTCAGTTCATTCGCGATGATCTCGATTTCCTGGTATTGTGGGGCAATCTCCCGATCAAACAGATCCTGGGCGGCGGTGGGCCGGTCAAAGCGGGTATCCCGCACGAAGACCCCTTCGGCCAGGAACGTCAGCGGTGCTTCCTCCGCCGGACGCCATGTGCTCCACACCGTCACGTCCGAGATCTCGTCTAAGGCCCAATCCAGGCGCATGGGATGCTCGGTGTTTTCGATGGCGGCGTCAATCACCCAGTTGCCGGTATCCGCCGCATCGACTTCTGCCGGGTCGAAACGGTCGAAATTGTTCAGCAAGTCGGTATAGATCGCGTCCAGGTCATCCGGTGTGCCGTTCGTCTCCGCCGCGAAGATCAAACCGGGTGGGAAGACAGTCGGCAGGAAGCTGGTAAAGCCCCGCCCGCGGAAGACTTCGCCATCCAGCGTATGGAAGTAGTCGAACTCTAACGCTGGCTCGCCATCCGGCAGGGTGATCTCGCGGACTTCCAGGTCGTTATCCACTTCCAGCTCATAGAACGCGACGACCGCATCGATCAAGGCGCGGTCATTGTCTTCGGCCTCCACCGAGGCTCCGGTCAGGTCACCAAAGATGGTGATGTTGGCCTGTTGATCTGGGCTGAGTGACCGGAAGAAGTTGTTCGCGCCGTCGAAATCCGGGAACGTCCAATCACCAGGGGTGGTCAACACGTACCCCAGGCCCTTGTTCAACCGCCCGATCAGATCAGGATCGACGCCATCGTTATTGACGGTGATGTCGATGGTGGCGGTGTCTTCCACCCCGCCGGAAGCGCGAATGGTCAGGCCGATGCTGTATTCCCCGCTGGGGGCTGGCACATACTCCAACCGCAGGCCGTCATCCGGCACGATGTATTGATTGCCGATCTGCGGGCGCGTGCGGCCATCCGGCGTGACGAAATACGTCAACGACTCAAAGATAGCCCCCGGCGGAATATCGACCGCCGCCGTCGAACCGGTCTCCGGGTCTTGAGAGATGGCCTGGCTAAAGTCCCCCGTCACACGGTCAAACAACAGGGTAACCGGTGTCCATTCGCCGTCGTCGCTCACGCGGTAATTCCCCTCCAACGAGGCGACTTCTTCACCCAGGTTGAAGTTTTCCAGGTTGGCGTTATCCTGGCCGACAAGTTGTTGCAGGCGCACTTCCCAGAAGACCGGGGTCGTCTCTACGCCCTGGTTCCATTGGTTGATGAAAACCTGCCGCCCGTCGTCGGTGGTGCGCGGCACCAGCAACCGCTCGGTGAACAGGCGCACCCGCGTACCATCCGGGTTTAGCTGGTCTACCACTTGCGTCCCGCTGGAGATATTGCGCCCGACGATCTCGATGTCGATCAAGAGCGATGTCTGCGTGCTGATCTCCCCGCCGGGGATGATGTTGGTCACCTGGAGGTCGGGGGCAATCGGGTCATGGAAGTTGAAGGTCGCTTCGCCGATGTCCCACACGACCGGGGTCGCACTGCTGTAATAAGCACGGAGCATCGCACCCCATTGCGGATACTGGCCCAGCGCGAAGTACTCCGGTTCGAAATCGCTGGCATTGGCCGGGAAGTAGATGTTGTGATAGGTGTTGACGTTCTGCGCGACGAACGCGCCGCCGTCGGTATGCTGAACCGCACTTTCCAGCGCGTTGATGACGGTCTGGGCCTTATCGACAAATTCCGCATTTTCCACCGGGTCTAAGATTTGGATCGTCAGGCTCATCAAACTGCCCAGGTCGATCAATTCGTCGTCCCCGGCATACCCGGAGTAAACATAAGCGTCATCCCGTGCCTGCCGCAAGACCGGCATCCGCGTGGCCGGGTCTTCCCGCACAAAGGCCGCAAAGTCGTTCACAGCGTCAGTCACCGCGCCGAAGCGCGTCAGGTCGGTGACGACGCTCGTCAAATATGCTGATTCCGGGCCAGGGCGCAACTGCACATCTTCATTGATGTAACGATCCGAAAGGCTGGCGGCAATGGCCTGCACCACCGGGTCTGCCGCTTCCAGCACGGTCACACCTTCCGCGTCGGCCTCATCTACGGCTTCGGCTTCGCCTTCGGCTACTTCTGCGACACCGGGCAAGACGAACTCACCAATCGCGGCGGCGTTCAGTTGCTCGGTGAACAAGGCCATATCATGCGCCGGCTTGACCACGATCTCCGGTGAGGCAATCGAATATTGGAAGTAATTCGACATCAAATTGTGATACTCGACACTCGCCATATAGCAGGCATCGTTAATCACCAGGTTAAAGCGTTCTTGCCCGGCGGCCTCTTGCGCCAGCCGAAAGGCTTCTTCTAATTCCGGCAGGGAGATGTCGTCCTTATCCGACGTATAATCAGAGACGACGCCACTCCACGCGACACCATGACTGGCAAACGCCACCACATAATTCTGCGCCGGGTAATTGTTGATGCCCCACACCAGGAATTGGGCTAGCAGTTCGCCATCACCGGAGTTAACGTCTTCGCCCAGGTCGGCCAGCAAGGTGGATGATAAGGTGATCTCGTCGCCGTCGCTGGTATCGGCGGTCACTTCGTACAACCGCGTCCCGATCCAGTCGTCATCGTATTGTTCAAAGCCAGGGCTACGGTCAAGCAAGACGACGATTCGCACGTTATCAGTCGTGCCGCCGGCCTCTTCAAATTCCTTGAAGTCCTCGATGATGTCGCCCTCAAGGTTGTTATCCGCACCATAATAAGCCAGGATGGTGTAAGCCCCTTCGGGCTGAGGATCCGCCGCCGGGAAGTTTGACGATTGCAACGCGGCGTCATCTACGTTGAAGTCCACCGCACTGGTATCGGTGGTTTGCGTCTCAATCGTCAGCGCGAATTCACCTTCCTCAGTGCCTTCGATCACCTTAAAGCGGGTGGCGATCACGCGATACATCCCGGCATCAATGGCCGGGAAGACAATGCGCGAAGACAGGTCGCCATCGGCCCGGTCGTCATTTTCCGCCAGGACGGTCCCGTCTTCCGCCAGCAGAAAGAGCAGGGTATCCAACGACTCGTCAGGATCCGCCGCACTCATATCGACAATGAGCGTCTGGCCGGTCTCCGTCACTTCGAAGACATATTCGACAAACGGTGTGTCATCACTGATTTCGCCGGTCACGCTGATGGGTAGGGCGGCGGCGTCCTCCCCCTGGGCAACCACACCAATCGCGCTGACGGCCAGCACCAGCAATGCCAGCAATAAAAATCTCACTTTCATAAAATGGCCTCCGTAAAATCTGGGCATAGATGATCTGTTGATGATTGATAAATCATACCATACAGTCAGGAGCATGGCCGCGTTTTTTGGTAAAAAAAAACTAGGAGATGGTTATCCCCTAGTTTGATTTCGTTACAAACTGTGTCATCTGCACAGATGGGTGTGACTATCCACCCCAACCAGAGCAGGAGCTATTGCACAGGCCACGTTGTTCACTCAGGCGGGCTTCGCGGCCAACCACCAGGTTGCTGATGAATTCGCTGTCCATCGTGATCAGCATGCTACCGGTCTCAAATTCCGGCAGGACGTATTCATTGGTCTTGTCATCAATCTCGATACCTTCGGCTTCGAAGATGATGTAGGTCACGATACCGCTATCGGTGTCGAAATCCGGCATACCGATGGTCGCTTCAATGCGAATTTCGTCCAGGTCGATGACGGCTTCGCCCATCAGACCGGCTTCTGCATCCCCTTCGAAGAAAGCCCAGTCGCTCACCAGTTCGATCAACGGGTAGTTGTAGGTCGTCATGGTTTCGCCCATGATGATCGACGGGGCGAAATCAGTCGGGGAAATAATGTCGAGCGCAAGCTCACCAGCTTCGTTGACGTAAAGGACACTGCCTTCACCAAGCGTAACGGCGATCAAGCCGCTCTCGTCTTCTTCGGCGACATCATCCTGTGCGGCGACCGGAGCCACCATCACAGCCAAGATCAAGACCAGGATAAGTGCTAATGTACGTTTCATTGGGATAAATCCTTTGATTATCTCATTGTGCGTTCTGGGTTTCAGCATTTATAGTGTACATCAGGTATAAAGCACCACACAATAAGATATATAGATTTTTTTACGAAAATTATCTGAAAAATTGGTTTGTTTCCATTCAAAAACGTGTTTTTTCAATAAGAAAACGAAATTATTTATGCTTTCTAAATGGAATCATAAGGTTTAACCGGCTGAACCGGGCGCAAAGCGCGTTAAACTACTATAATCATCGTCCGCACACCAACCAAACAGAGGATCGCATGTCGCGCATTTTTATCTCCTACCGGCGGGATGATACCCGCGCTATCACCGGGCGCATCCACGACCGGCTCGAAATCGCCTTCGGGGATGACAACGTATTCAAAGACGTAGACGACATCCCGCCCGGCTCAGATTTTCGGCAGGTGTTACGGCACGCCATCGACGAGTGTAACGTCGTCCTGGCGGTCATCGGCCAACGCTGGCTAAACGCGATCACCGCCAGCGGCACCCGCCGCCTGGATGATCCTGACGACTTCGTGCGCTTTGAACTGGCCGTCGCACTCAAACGAGACGACATGATCGTGATCCCGGTGTTGGTCGATGGCGCGATGATGCCCGGCCCCACCGACCTACCGGCAGAGATCCGCCCGTTGGCCTTTCGAAACGCGGTCGTTGTGCGCCATGATCCCGACTTCCGCCGGGATATTGACCGCCTGGTGGAGCAATTGAACCGCATCGTCACCGGGCAGATTAGCACCGTCCGGGCGACGACCACCGCCGAGATGAAACCCCCGCCGGAATATCAAGCCCAGGGCCGGGGCCTGCCGCTGGTTTGGGTGGCTTCCGCCGTACTGGTGATCGGCGCGTTGATCGCGCTGGGGGTGCTGGCCGCCACCCAGAGCCAGGCCCCCACCGCCCCGCCCACGCTTTCCATCGAAGACCGCCAGATACGCTATGAGACCTACGCCACCCAGGTTGCCGCCGGGGAGGTGCCGCTGGGGTGGGTGCCCGGCACGGATCTCGTCGTGCTGGAAGCCGCCAACACCTACAGCAATCACACCGAGAACGCGACTGTTACCGCATCCTACCAAGCCGGGGAGCGAGTCGAAGTGCGGTCGCAGAGTCCGTATTTCTTCCTGGCGCAAGATGGCCGGTTGTGGTTCATGGTCGGCGTCGATGGGCGCGAAGGCTGGATGGACTCCAACCTGCTCCGCCTGTCGAATTAACGCGAGCCATAGCGTCCGGCATAGGCCACCACATCATCCAGGTACAGGGTTATGTCGTACCCGCCAGCCAGATCATACGCGGTGAGATCCAGCGCGACATGATTCTCTAACCAGATTTCGCCCAGGTCGATGCGATGCCCCGGCCCCTGGTGCGGGATAATCTGCGCCTGGACGTGGAACGGCCCGCAATCGTCCTCCTCCGGGGATTGGCAGGCGTTGAAGCTGAACAACGCGCCTTGCTCCCCCAATGCCGCCGACCGCACATACACCCATTTATTGTGAAATAAGTCGTAATCGGTGCGGACGGTGATCTTATCGCCCCATTGAGCGCGGGTATCCTCCGGTAGCAGGTGGTACAACGTCTCGTATTCCGCCTGAGACCGGCACCAGATATGCCGCAAGTAGCCTAGCTCCAGCGGATGCGGGACGATTACCTGTGCCCGCCGGGCGTTTAAGATCTCGTCGCGTTCTTCCGAACGAAACCAGGTGTCGTGGTAAATGCGGTGGAACGGCAAATCGCGGAAGGCCGCCGCCGTGCTGAACGTCTTCTGCGTCTGATTGACGTCGCCTTCGCTAAAGCGTGTCTCCGCCAGGGTGACGACCGCTTCCAGGTCAAACAGCAGATACACCGGCACCGGGATGTGATTCTGCGGCTCCACACTCTCCGGGCGGATGCCTTCCACGCCGTAGAGATCGGGCGTGCGCGGGCGGAAGTTCAGCCGCACGGTATGATCCCAGCTACCATGCCGGATGGTCTCTCGACGCGGGGTGACGCGCCCGGCCCGCAGGATGTCAATCACCGTGTTGAGGTCATAATACGCGAAGAGAAAATACGTCCACCAATGTCGCTCCCCCAGCCAGGGTTCGCCACGCAGGTCAAGCAGATAACGCTTAAAGCCGTTGGCGTCCCGTTTGAGTACCGTGTTCACGGCTTTCATCGGCCCGGTGCCTTCTTTGGGGGGTAGATAAGGCGACATCGGACGGGTATCCGGGCTACCGGGTACGGTGCCGGTGGTGATAGCCGTCATCAACTCGTTGAACATCGCCTCGTAAATGGCCGGGTTGGAAAAGTCGATGTAGTTGAGCGTTTCCAGTTCTAACGGGCGGTCGGCATCAGCCTGCACCAACACCGGGATGATGCGCTTGTTCTTGCGCAGGGCGCGGGCTTGCTCTGCCCGGCAGGTCTGCGAGATATACGACGCCGGGCTGAGCAGGGCCAGCATGATGTCACAATTTTCGATGGCCTCCTCGATGTCCTGCGCCCAACTGACGCCGACGTTGATCTCGGCGGTATCCAGCCAGGAATCCTGCCCGGCGGCGTTGAGGTCATCGCGCAGGCGCAAGGCCAGGGCGCGGGCGTCTTCGCGAGCGTAGGAGATAAAGATGCGGTACGAGCCAGCCGGCCAGTTGTGATCACTCATTTCACCGTCCTTATGTGGGTGGGTTTTCGTCGCCCTCCATGATAGAACGTTTATTCAAAACGGGCAACGGCCAGCCTCATCGAATCACCTGCTAGCCCGGCCCTTGACATCCCGGCGGGGTGGTCTATAATGCACCCACAAGCGAAAGACAGCGACCCTTGCCACAGACCGCAGGTGAGAGCCATCAGACCCGCTCTCTTAATACCCCGCCGAGGTGAAGGCTACCAGACTATCGAACACGATAGCGGCCTTGGCATGTGTGCGGGCCGTTTTTTTCGTGCTAATGACCGAAAGGAGGCGTAGCCCTTGCCAATCACAAGAGACCGCAAGGAAGAGTTGGTCGCCGAATATGTAGACTACCTGGAACGTTCGAACGGCTTTGTCATCGTCAAGGCTGTCGGGCTTTCCGTGCCGGAAACACAACAACTGCGGAACAAAATCCGCGAGGCCGATGGGTACTACATCGTGGCGAAGAATACGCTGTTCACCAAGGCTCTCCAGCAAGCAGGCTGGCCGGTGCCGGATGATCTTTTGACCGGGCCGACGGCAGTCGCGTTCGGCTTTGAGAATATGCCCGGTGTTTCCAAGGCGATTCTCGACTTCACCAAAGATCGTCTATTTGAAGAACGCACCGAGATCAAGGGCGGTGTGATGACGGGCGAGCAAATAACGCTCGACCAGATCAAGGCAGTCAGTGAACTGCCGTCGCTGGACGAACTACGGGCACAGATTTTGGGCCTGCTGGTCACCCCGGCACAAGGGATCGTCAACGTCATCAACAGCGCGACCGGCCAGGTCGTCAACGTCCTGCAAGCCTATGTGGACGCCAACAATTCCGAGGGCGGCGACGACGAAGACGCCGCGTAGCAAGCCCAGTTATCTTACGCATATCAATCAAAGGAGTGCCAATCATGGCCGACCTGGAACAAATCGTAGAAGATCTGTCTAACCTGACCATCCTGGAAGCCGCCGAGCTGAAGACCCTGCTGGAAGAAAAATGGGGCGTGCAAGCCGCCAGCGGTGGTATGGCTATGGACCCCGCGATGCTGGCGGCAATGGCCGGTGGTGCCGGTGGTGCGGCGGCGGCGGAAGAAGAAGAACAGACCGAATTCGACGTCGTGCTGGAAGACGCCGGGCCGAAGAAGATCAACGTCATCAAGGCTGTGCGCGGCCTGACCAGCCTGGGCCTGAAGGAAGCCAAGGAATTGGTCGAAGGTGCGCCCAACCCCGTCGTCGAGCAGGTGACGAAAGAAGCCGCCGAAGACGCCAAATCCAAGCTGGAAGAAGCCGGCGCGAAGGTCACCATCAAGTAAGACAGCTTCACCTATCTAACAGACAGATAGACGCACGGACGGCAGGCAACCCCGCCGTCCGTTTTTTATTGCTTGCCAAAGCCCAACACTCAACCGCCGCCCGGCACGTCGATCCACCCGCGCAAGACCGTCATCAACGATGCCTGCGTCAGCGGCTTGGTGATGTAAGCATCAAAACCAGCGGCCAGGGCCTCTTGCCGCACCTTCGACGTATGATAGGCGGTACAGGCGATACACGGCAAGGTCTCATAACCGGCCATCGCCCGCAACTTCCGCACCATCGCGATGCCGTCCATGCCGGGTAAGGCCAGGTCGATAATGGCCGCGTCGAAGTCGTTGGACGCCACCAATTCCAGGCCGATTTCGGCGTTAGTCGCCACCATCGACCCTAAGCCATGATATTCTAAAATATCCGCCATCACTTCACCGGAGTCTTCTTCGTCTTCGATCACCAGAATATGCGGTTGCATGGGCCTTGTCTCCTGTCTATAAGCTGGCCCCTTGACTTTACCACATTCTCCGCTGGAAGCAGGACTCATGATAATCGAATCAAAAGTGACACGACCGAGGGATGAGATTGTGCTGGTCGTGCCACTTTGATTTAAGAGCCGTGCGGCTCAATCTTCATGTTCTGCCGATGGGTATCTTACGCCGATGTCGCCTGTCCCCTGAACAACACCGAAACTACCTTTTGTAGCACCCTCTGTGACCATCCATCCGGCCAGAACAGTGAATAAAGCGTTTGTTGTATATACTCTATGCTGGATGACCGGGTTCCGCATGTGATTTTTGTCACAAGTACATTGTGAAATTTGTCACTCAGCCCGTAAGGCGCGGGCCGTCACCAGCCGTGTGATGCGATAGGCCGGGTAGATACCCGCCACCAGGGCCGCCACCACCGCTACCAAAAACGCCTCCGCGAATTCCCCCGGCACCCAGTAGAACGTCATCGTCCAGCCGAACGACCGTACATTGATGACGAACAAAAGCACCAACGCCAACGCCAGCCCGATAGGGATCGCCAGCAAGCCCGCCACCGTCCCCATCAGTCCGGTCTGGATCAACGTAAAGTTCCACAATTGGCGCGGGGTCATGCCGTTGGCCCGCATCACTCCATATTGGCGCGTGTTTTCCAGTTGGAGCGCGAGCAGTGCGCTCAAGATGCCGATGAACGCGACCACCGTCGCCAGCAGACGCAGGGCCACCGTGATCGCAAAGGTGTTATCGAACACCTCGAACACGTCGGAGCGTAATTCGCGGTTGGCCTGTACTTCCAGGTCATATCCCTGCAACGCCACGCGGAGCCTGTCCATCACCGCTTCGATTTCCGCACCATCTTCGATGTAAATGCCGACGGATGAGATAAACGGATCGTCGTAATATTGCCGGTAGACGCTATCCGCCATGTAAACGCGGCCCTGGTCGGTGGAATAATCGTAAAAGACCGCGATGACGTCGAATGTTTCCGCCCCCTGGTCGGTCAGCAGGGTGATGGTGTCGTTCTGCTGGTCGATACCCCGGCGGAAGGCGAACGGCTCACTGACCATCAACTTGCCCGCTTCCAGTTCCGCGAAGTAATCCTCCCCGGCGGTGTTCCAGGCGAACTGCCGGTCTTCCGCGATGTCGGTATCGACCGCTTGCAGGTTCACCGGCGGCAGATCGGGGTAATCCGGCGCGGTGACGCTGACAGCACGGGCGGCGGAGAGCGACTCCACGCCGTCTACCGCCAGGATGACATCGCGCACCTCCGGCTCAACATCGACCGTCGCTAGATTGGCCGTCAGCAAGGGCGGCGCGACATAAATATCACTGCCCAGTGTCGTCCCTAGCCAATCTTCCACCGTGTTGCGGAAGCTGGAAATCATCACACTGACGCCCACAATCACGCTGATGGCGACTGTGAGCGCGGCCACCGCAATCGACGTGCGGCTGAGGGAGCGCGTCACCGCACGCGGGGCCATCCGCCCGACGACGCCAAAGACCGACGCGGTAAGCGGACTCACCAGGCGCATCGCGCCGACCAGGACAACCGGCGTGAAGAAGGCCCCACCGACCACAATCGCGAATAACCCGGCAAAGCTGATCTCCAGGCTATTGGTCGGCATGTTGAGCAGGATCAACCCGGCGACTACTGACAGAATCGCCCCCAGTGTGATGAGCGGGACGAGCTTCTGCGCGGTCTGTTCCTGGTCACTGCGGCGCATGGTCCCCGCTGGCGGGGTGCGGGTGGCCCCAACCGCCGGGACGACTGCCGCCGCCACACTCGCCACCACGCCGATAGCCGCGCCCTTCGCCAATGTAAACGGCGCGACCGAGACCGTCGTCACGTTGACCGTGAAGTACAGGTCGCTGATGGTCTGTGCCACCAGGCCGACCGCCCCCCGCCCGAAGATCACCCCCAGGCCGATCCCTAACACCGTCCCCACCAGGCCGAGCAAGAACGCCTCACCGACGATCATGACGAAGATCTGCCGCCGGGTGACGCCCAACGACCGCAAGATCCCCAGCACGTTACGCCGTTGCACCACGCTGAACGTCACCGTGTTGTAAATCAAAAACATGCCGACCACCAACGCCAGCAGGCTCAACGCTTGCAGGTTGAGTTCGAACGCCTCTGTCATCTGCGTGAGCGTGTCGCCGTCGGCATCCACCGGGCCGGCTCGCGCCCCTTCCGGCAAGATCGCCTGAATGCTTGCCAGGGCCGCCGCCGCTTGCCCCGGCTCTAAGATCAAGTCGATGCGATCCAACTCACCCGGCTGGCCGACGATCTCTTGCGCGGTGGCAATATCCGCCAGCATAAGATCGCTCAGGGCTTGCTCGCTCACCGCATCATACGGAGTCAACAAGCCGACCACCTGCACCGGCACCGCCCGCGTCCCGGCCCGGATGGTGATCGTATCGCCGATGTCAACGCCGTAGCGGTTGGCGGTCGGTTCGGAGAGGACGACGGTGTTCTGCCGTCCGATCAACTCATTGAGCGTATCAAACGATTGATCGTCGGTGTTGTCGCTATCCACCTCGACACTTTGCAGATAATCCCGGAAGGGAGCCTCTGCGAACGGATCCACCCCCAACAGGCGGAACGCGCCGTCGTCGAATTCACGCACCCGCACGAACGCTTGCACCACCGGCGCACTCTGCCGGATGCCGAGATCGACGCGCACCGCCTCATACAGCGTGGTCGGCAAGCCCCCCGGCCCCCCGACGATCTGATGGGTGGCACTACCGGTCACGCTGGCCGTACTTAATGAAAACGCCCGCCGGGCAGACCCGTTGGCGACATCAATGGCGATGACCACCGCCACCCCCAACGCGACCCCGATGATAAACAACAGACTTTGAAGAAAGCGGCGGCTGACATAACGCTCCGCCAGACGAAAGATCACCGACATAGGATTAATCCATGTTTGCTAACGACATAAATCCAGATTGATAATGGCAATCATCATAGCACCAGCGGCTAGAGGCGGGCTTGGCCCGGCATGAGAACCCGCTGAGTGTGGCAACCGTGTGGCAAGCGTCGGTTGGCATGATCGCACCAGCCATTCTATAGTGATAACATCCTGCGAACTAAGTGGAAAGACTATATCATGCTCTATCGTCTCCTGTTGATTCTGTCGCTGGCCCTGGCTGGCACACTGGGCGTCCACGCGCAAGACGACGCCGACGCCATCACCCCGGCTAACGCGCATCTGGTCGCCGTCGTGGAGCGCATCGCCCAGCCCGCCATCCAGGCGATTGACTTCAGCCCGGATGGCACGACACTGGCCGTCGGTCTGTTTTCCGGTGAGGTCGTCTTCTACGATACCGCCACCTGGGAGCCAATTTCGACCGTCATCGCCACCGAACGCGCCGTCTTCGACGTGGCCTATGCCCCGGATGGCGCATGGTTGGCCGTCGTCGCGGATCCAGCCACCCGGCTATACGACATTACCAGCGGTGAATTCGTCGCCGAGGTGCCGAACCTCTACCGCTATGCCACCTGGAACCCGGCCAGCGATCAACTGGCGTTGACACGACAGAGCACGACCGGGCAAATCGCGGTGTTCGATCTCGTCACCGAGCCGGTCGCGCTGGATTTCGCGTTCGGCATCCAGGCGGATTACGGCTACACGATGCCGGTCTATAACCCGGCGGGGGATTTTCTGGCGGTGGGTACCCGCGACCCGGAGTCACAGGCCGAAGTGCAACTCTACGACACGGCGGAGGGCCGCCTACAGTACGTGCTCAACGCGGGCCAGATGGGCATCAGCGATCTGTTCTACAGCGGTGACCGGCTGTACGCTCAACCCGATAGCGGGGCATTGACCGCGTGGGCTGGCACCCCACCGGGCACAGTCGGCCTGGCAGAGCAACGGGACGACGAAGCCTTCTGGCGGCATTATGCCCCCTTGCCGGATGCCTTGATCGCAACTGACCGCACCGGCAACCTGGGCCTGTTTGATCGCACCCGGTCGATCCTCACCCGCTGGCAGATCAACGGGATCGAATCGGAGGGGTTAACCGACATCGCCGCCGCGCCCGATGGCGGGCAAGTCGTGCTCAGTCATGCGGATACTGGCCTGTTCATCCTGGCGGTGGATCCACGCCCGGTGACGACTCTACTGGCGGAAGCCAACAGCACATTCAACATCGCCACGCGCCGCGCCCGGCTGGATGCCGCGTTGATCGAGGCGGAGGCCAACGAACCGGATAGACTGGCCGAAATCTACACCGCACGCGGCACCTTCTTCCTACAGCAAGAGACGCTCAACATCGCCCTGGCCGACTTCACCCGCGCCATCGAGCGTGACGAGTCATTCGCGCCGGCCTATCTAGGACGCGCAGCGGCATACTTCAGCAATGATAATTATCGTAATGCGCTGGCGGATTACGTCACCGTCGCGGAGACCCTGGGCGCGGATCTGCTGGGGCCAGTCGCGGCTTATCAGGCATCACGCTCTGCCTATGCCGAGGACGACGACCAACGCACGATTGACTTTGCCGAGATCGCCATCGCGCAGGATTACGAATTGCTCGACCGGGCTTATGAACTGCGTGCGCTCGGTCACCTGGGGTTAGGTAATCCCGAACAAGCCATTGCAGATCTGACATTGGCGATAGAAGCCAACCCGGATAACGCCAACCTGTACCGCAACCGGGCCTTCGTTTACGCCAGCCGCTTTGATGACCGTGAGACCGCGCTGGTGGATTACATGACCGCCGCCGAGATCAACCCGACCGCCCGTAACCTGAACGATGTCGCCTGGACACTCTACCGGCTGGGACGCTACAGCGAAGGCTTGCCCTATGTGGAACGTGCGCTTGAGCAAGAGCCGGATTATGGCTCGGCATTGGATACACGCGGCTGGCTTTACCTCAACCTGGGCAACCTGGACGCGGCCAGGGAAGACTTCATCGCCGCCATCAACCAGCAGACCGACTACGCTTATTACGGCCTGGCGGAACTTTTCACCGCGCAGGGCCGCTATGAAGAGGCTTATAGCGAACTGCAAACTTACTTCCGCCGTACCGACGATGACGACGAAGATCCTGACGCTTACGCCCTCCGCGACCGGCTGGAAGACGAACTCAACGACGACTAGATGCGATCTTCCGGGTGGGACGGCCTCACCGTCCCACCTTACACGATCAGGCTCAGGCCCGGTCGAACTTTTCGAGCATCGCTTTCTCCGCATAATCCAGCGTTGAGCCGTCATACACGCAGATGTGAATCCCCTGGAGCGTTGTCTCCGGGCGGACAAAAAGATAGTCACGGAAACCTTCCAGCATGTGCGGGAAGACAACATCAAAGGCCGCACCGCCATGCCCGATGCCGAAGACCGGGAAGACAATGCTGGTGATCGGCTGGTAGTGGGGTACCTGGTTGTCTTCTTGGATGCGGCGGGCGGTACCTTCCGGGCTGATGATGCCGTGATTTTCGTTGATGCGATCCACCTCACGCAGACATTGCTTTACCGCGTTCTGGATCTGGTCGGGTTGGGTGATCGGCGCGATTTGACGATTTCTGCGGTTGCCATCCCCCAGGTCGCCATGTGCGATGACCGTAGCGGTATGGAAGATGTAGCGCACGCGGTTGTCATCTACCAGCATGCTACGTGGATGCCCGGCATGGGTCGGGATGACGGCGGTGGCAGTCACCGGCACTCGATACCGATGATCTGACCGCCAGACCTGATCGTTCAAATCGCGCTGGATCGTATCGTAAAAGCGACCATCGGCGAAGCCCCCCGCCCAGCGCAACGCCCGCGAGACCGTCCCTGGCTCAAAGGTACGGCTCATCTGCATGTAATTGTTTTCGCTGTTCACCAACACGTCGATCCCGCGTAGCCGGGTGATGTCGCCCGTTGCCAGGTAAACCGTGGTCGCGGGCCGGTCTGCCAGGCGGTAAGCGGCGTGAGCCTTGTCATCTTCCGCCTTAAAAAAGCTGGATTCTGTCAATCGGACGGTTGATTCTAGCCAGCGGCGGCGGTTTTCCCGCGCTTCGTCTTTGATCTGCTCGATGGAGTCAAAAAGATAATCTTTTTGCTCCCGGCTCCCCTGCCGAAAGTCAACCCATTGGAAGTCTTGCAGGTCGAACTTCCCCAGTTCTTCGTTCATGGTCTGGTTGTCGCCTTCCACCAGCACCGGCAAGATGCTGGTACGTGCGCCCCGCGCCACCGCGATCTCTCGCTTGACCCATTCTGAATTGGCGGCGGCTTCGGTGTAGATCAACACCAGCACATCCGCTTCGCCGATTTGCTCATAAAGCTGGGTGTTATAACGCTTGCCGGCCATCAGCTTATCATCCATCCAGACGGTGTAATCCTCATGGTCATCCAGTAGATCACGGATCATGTTGGCGACCAGGGTGTTTTTGTCCTTTTCGCCCGTTTTATAGCTGATGAAAATGTTTGTGTTCATCGACAATGCCCTTTGTATGGTTACAACTATGTAACGCCCCAACACCCGATCATACTGGGGCGGTCTTTCTGTTTGTGCCTTCCGATTAGCATATCACGAAACACATCAATCCGCCGCACAAAAGCGCGTTTCGTGGGCCTGTGCTATGATGCAGTAGGTCATCTAACGACGAGGGCAAACCAACGATGGATAAAAAAGTCGAAATCATCCGCAAGCAAGAGGTCTTCAAGCAGGCGATCTTCCGCATTGAGGCGGCAGAATTACGCCACGAAAAATACGACGGCACCATGAGCGATACCATGACGCGCCTCAGCTTCGAACGGGGCGATTCGGTCGCGGCGGTCATCCACGACCCGCAAGACGACCGCTTGATCTTCACCGAGCAATTCCGTTACCCGACGGTGGAAAAAGGCCCCGGCTGGTTGCTGGAAATCCCCGCCGGGGTGATCGACGCGGACGAACACCCCACAGACGCCATGCGGCGCGAACTGGTGGAGGAAATCGGCTATCAGGTGCATACCCTGCATCACATCAGCACATTTTACCTCAGCCCCGGTGGATCATCAGAACGCATTCATCTGTTTTATGCCCGCGTCGGTGCGTCGTCCCAGGTGGCGGCGGGGGGTGGCGTCGCCGGGGAACACGAAGACATCCGCACCGTGAGCTTGTCCGTCCAGCGGGTGTTGTCTCATCTGTGGCATGGCGGCCTGGAAGATGCCAAGACGATCATCGGTTTACAATGGTTCCAGATCAACATGCAAAACCTGCCTGGATCAGATGAATCTAGGTCATCCGACCGAAATTGACACGACCTGCTTGATTTCCTGCTATGCTATGATTCGGGGAGCTACTGCTGACATCATCTCCCCCGCCTGAATCGTTCAATAGACTGGAAACAAGAGACAGTTATGGAAATTCTGATTATCATTGGTCTGGTGATCTGTAACGGCATCCTGGCGATGAGTGAAGCCGCCGTGATCGCATCACGCCAGGCCCGGCTGGAAAAAGCCGCGCAAGACGAGCAAGCCGGCGCAGGGGCCGCCCTCAAGCTGGTCAAAGAGCCAGACGATTTTCTCTCTACCGTGCAGATCGGTATTACACTGGTGGGTATCATGGCGGGGGCCTTCGGTGGGGCCAGCGTCGCCGGGGATTTACGCCTGACGTTGATCGACCTGGGCCTGCCGGATAACCTGGCCAGTGCCATCGCCCCGGCTATTGTCATCGGCCTGACGACCTACCTCTCACTCATCATCGGTGAACTGGTGCCCAAGCGGTTAGCCATGCGAAACCCGGAAGCCATCTCATCGCGCATCGCCCCGCCCATGCGCGTCATCTCCCGCCTGACGTTCCCAATCGTGTGGTTCCTCAGTCGCTCTACCCAATTTGTCTTGACGCTCATGGGCATCAAAGCGGACGACACGCCGCCCGTCACCGAAGACGAGATCCGCACGATGGTCGCCCAGGGTCACCGGCATGGCGTGCTCCAACAGCACGAGGAGGAAATGATCGCCGGGGTCTTCCGGTTGGATGACCTGCAAGCCGAAGCCTTGATGACGCCGCGTGTGGATACCGTCTGGCTGGATGTCAGTGATGATGTCGAGACGATCAAAGCCAAGCTCAAAGAGTCGGATTATGCTTACTTCCCGGTGGTCGATGGCTCACCCGATGAGGTGGTCGGCGTAGTCAGTGCCCGCAAGCTATTGATCCGGGCATTAAACGATGACGCGATTGACCTGCACGACCTGGCCGACCCGCCGCTTTATGTGCCGGAGTCATTGGCGGGCGTCAAGGTGCTGGATCGCTTCCGGTCTAGCGGTGTGCCGTTCGCCATCGTCATCAGTGAGCATGGCGGCATGAACGGCGTGATTACCGTGCGCGATGTCATCGAGTCGGTCGTCGGGGAGATTGACCAGCCCGACGCGGTGCAACGCGACGACGGATCGTATCTGGTCGATGGGCTAATGCCCTGGAGTGAACTGCTTGACCGGCTGAACCAACCGCATAAGGTCGAAATCGGCGGCCCGCGCTATCATACCGTCGCTGGCTTTATCGTCGCCCACCTGGATCGCATCCCGCAGGCAGCGGACGTGGTGGAATCCGACACATTACGGTTTGAAGTGATGGACATGGACGGTCGCCGCGTGGATAAGGTGCTGGTGCGGATCACCGAACCGGAAGCCGACGACTCCGACGATTAACTCATCCCATTATTCCAGGTAGCGGGTAAAAACCGGGTTCGTCCGCAGTGTTGCCAACACTTCCGGCGGTAGATCTGGCCGGCGATCACTGCCGGTTGAGAAGCAAACGCACCGGATGCGGTATCCGGTGCGTAAGGAAAGCGTCGGTTCTGAAGGTGTGGGCGGTCTATTCCGGGTCGAATAAGGCCGGCGCGGTGGTCAACCCGCCGGGGAGTGCATCGTCGCATCCAGTCATCAACTCTTCGAATTGCATCCGGTCGAGCGTCTCATACTCGATCAAGAAATCCGCCAACGAATCCAGCTTGATGCGATGCGTCCGCAAGACATCCAGCGCACGCGCATACCCGGCCTGGAGGATGCGCTTAACCTCGTCGTCAATGTCCTGAGCGTAGCGTTCGCTGTAATCGCGCTGTTCCGCGATCTCCCGCCCCAGGAAGACCTGCCCGCCCTGGCCGGAGCCGTAACTGCGCGGACCGAGCTTATCGCTCATACCGAATTGCGTGACCATCGCCCGTGCCAACCGCGTCGCCTGTTGGAGGTCGTTGCTGGCACCGGTAGTAAATTGGTTGAATACCAGTTCCTCCGCCGCCCGTCCGCCCATCGTGAAGGCGATCTGATCTTCGAACATATCCCGCGTTTGCAGGCTGATGTCACCTTCCGGCAGGGGCATCACGTACCCGCCAGCCCGCCCACGAGAGACAATCGTGATCTTGTGGATCGGCCCCAGGTTGTTCATGTAATGATGCACCAGGGCGTGCCCGGCCTCGTGATACGCGATCTGACGTTTTTCCTTCTCGGAAATCACACGAGTGCGGCGTTCCGGCCCCATCACCACCCGTTCCATCGCCTCTTGCAATTCGCTCATGCCGATGGTCTTGAGGTTGCGCCGGGCCGCCAGGATGGCCGCCTCGTTGATGAGATTTTCCAGGTCGGCACCACTAAACCCAGCGGTAATCTTCGCCATCGCTTCGATGTCAACATCCGGGGCCAGCGGTTTGCCGCGTGCGTGTACCTTGAGGATCTCGGTTCGGCCCTGCACGTCCGGGTTATCCATGATGACCTTGCGATCAAACCGACCGGGACGCAACAACGCCGGGTCGAGAATATCCGGGCGGTTGGTCGCCGCGATGATGATCAAATTGGTGCCGGTCTCGAAGCCGTCCATTTCCACCAGGATTTGATTAAGCGTCTGTTCGCGCTCATCGTGGCCGCCACCCAGCCCGGCCCCCCGGTGCCGCCCAACCGCGTCGATCTCGTCGATAAAGATAATGGCCGGGGCCTCCGCCTTGGAGCGGTCGAACAGATCCCGCACGCGGGACGCACCCACCCCGACGAACATCTCGACAAACTCCGAACCGGAAATGCTGAAGAACGGCACCCCGGCTTCCCCGGCGACGGCCCGCGCCATCAACGTCTTACCCGTCCCCGGCGGGCCGACCATCAGCACGCCTTTGGGCACCCGCGCCCCCAACCGGATGAACTTATCCGGCTCCTTGAGGAACTCGACCACTTCTTTCAAGTCTTCTTTGGCTTCTTCCGCCCCGGCCACATCGTTAAACGTGACCTGGGGCCGCTCCACATCACGGGTGACGCGGGCGCGGCTCTTGCCGAAGCCCATCGCTTGATCTTGCTGGCCGCGCATCGAGCGCATCATGCGCCATACCAACCACACGATCAAGATCATCGGCCCGGCGATGATGAGAATCTGCAAAAGGAACGGCCCGGTGTTGTCGCTGGGGCGCGGCGCGATGTTCACCGCCTGGATCTCCTGTGCGGTCAGGCCATATTGCGTCAATAAGGTGACCACATCGGTATTCGGCGGGATGTTCATGCTCGTCGAGCGTCCGTTGCGGAACTCCACGATGACTTTGGTCTCTCCCTCCGGGATGATGCGGCTCACCTGGTTGGCCTGCACGTCAGAAGCCAATTGGTTGATCGGATAATTAGACGGGGATGACCCGGTATTCAAGAACATCACCAGTAGGAACAGAATGGCAATCACCCCGATAATCAGCCAGATGCGCCCGGCGTTACGATTGGGCGGGGTTTCCTGCGTCTCTGGATCTTGCTTGTCTCCACGTTTGCCGTGCGGAGGTTCCGGCGGTCGATTATTCAAAACGTTACTCTCCACCAAACAATAACAACTACAGCCATTATATCAGATGTTCCGGCAAGCCGCCCGGTGTGAAGCCGTCCATTCGGCCTGCTTGACTCCGGGGCTAGGCGGTTGATCGCGTTCAGGTTAAGATAGATCATCAACCAGTTCACCAGACAATTTATGGAAAAATTCTGTGATGACGGTGTTATCATGTGGGAACGACTGGTCGCCTTCAACAGCGGGAACCTGCCAGATGATGATCTGCCAGACGGGTAAGCTCGGTTGCGTATGTGCCTCACAATTATTTCAAAAATCTATTTACACTCTGCTGACAGATGACGCGGATTGGCCTAAAATCAGGATACCTTAAACCACGAGACGATCTGAAGGAGGATCACCCTGATGAGGCACATTACACGATTGCTGGTTTTATCTGTCCTATTGCTGGCGGTCGGCCTATCAACAACCGCTATGTCCACCGTCAGCCCGGCGACGGCCCAGGACCCCACACCACCACCCACACCCTTCACCGGCATTGGAGACCCCTCACAACCGGCTTTCTTATTCCCACCCTGGACGAATATAGACGTCTACGACTTCCGGGCGGAAGATCCGCTCCCCATTTCGATGTTCGCCTACAACCCGACCGGCACGGAACTAACCGTGACGATCACGCAGGAAATCAGCTTTGACCTGCTGGCCCCACTCTACGCCGGGCCGATCAGCCGTAACCCGATTGACGTCATGCCGGAAATACCGGAAGAAGGCATCGAAGACCTGCTGTTCACCATCACGCTGGAAGGCTCAGGGCAGATTTTCGATACCAAATCGCTGGTAGTCCCCTTCCAAACGGCCAGCCGTCGCGCCCAGGTCGGCACGCCGGAGATTGTGAACTTCACCACCCCGGCAGATTCAGTCTCGGTCGATGCGTTGAGCAACGGCACCGCCCGGCTAGATGTGCTGTGGCAGGTGATTAACCGCCCGGCCAATACAACCCTGATCTTCGAGCAATACTTCGCCGACGATGAGAGCTTTATCAACGTGGAATTACCACGCGAAAACCCCTATGTCGCGTCCTCTGGGCAGGGGATCGTCGCGCCGTTGCCGCCCTTCTGGGGCTTTGATTACATCGAGTTGAGCCTGCGCATGGTCAATGTGTTGACCGGCGAAGTCCTCGATAGCGCGTTGATCCAGGTGCCGGTGTCATTTATGACCAGCGAACCAGAAGAACCGCAATTGATCCGCTTTGACGCCACCCCGCAGACCGCCAGCCCCGGCGAGACGATCACCGTGAATTGGGAAGTCGCTGGCCCGGTAGACACAGTGCAGATCTACGCCGTGTATGACGACATCATCAGCACCAGCCAATCACTTTTCGGCCCGGTAGAAACCGCCGGATCACGTCAATTTACCTTGCCGGAAACCGTCCGCACCGTTGATCTCTGGTTCGTAGAGCCGCAATTCAACCAGAACATACAGATCGCTGTCGAATGTCAGTTCACCTGGTTTGCTGGCGATAACCCCGGTTGCCCGCTCACCCCGCCCACCAACCCCATGATCGCGTATCAACCGTTTGAGCGCGGCTTCATGCTCTGGATCGAACCGGAGATCTGGGTCTTCTTTGGTGACGGCACCGGCTACATCCTGCCGGATACCTGGGACGGTAGCCCGGTCATCTGGAATGAGGCACCGCCGACTGACCTGTTCCAACCCGAACGCGGTTTCGGCTGGCTCTGGACGCAGAACGGGTACATCAATGCGCGTTTAGGCTGGGCCACCGCACCGGAGCAAGGGTTTACGACCACCTTACAAAGCGGTGCCTTCCAGACGCCGTTTGCATCCGGCATGAGTTATGCCTTCGTGTTGCCAGATGGCACCGTCCGCACGGCGGAGGTGTTCAGCACGCAGATTAGCTGGCGTTAGCTTAGGCCAGAACGGTTCATAAGCAGTCTGTGTAGGGGCGGGCCGATGTGTCCGCCCGAAAACATGGGCCGGCACGTTGGCACTGCGTGGGATTTGATGCGATTGCCTTGCATACACTACCGGGTCTATTTCAGATTATTGGCATTTTAACGGCAGGCCGGCACACGGGCCGGCCCCTACACAAGGTCGTGTGTAGGGGAGGCCCCATGTGGTCTCCCGCCTGTGCCAAAATATTGAAATGCACCCTACACTATCGTCATCGTAGGCTGATTGCGCCCTGGCGTGGTATGATTAACCCTGAGCCTTAGCACGAGAAAAGATAAAGCCGATGGTTGATAACACCGACATCAAGATTTTCGTCAGTTACCGGCGCGATGATGCCCGCTGTTTTGCAGAGCGCATCCGCGACTGGTTCATGATGGCCTATGAGCGCGAAAATGTGTTTATGGATTTCGACGCCATACCGCCTTTCGTCCGCTTTGAGGACTTCATCATCGAACAGATCAAAAAGGTCGATGTGATGCTGGTCATCATCGGGCCGAACTGGTTAGACATCCTCAAAGAGCGCATGGCTCGACCGGATGAGGTGGATTACGTCCGGTTGGAGATCCGCATGGGGTTGGAGATGGGCAAGCTAGTCGCGCCGATCCTGGTTGATGGGGCCGCCGCCCCCGACCCGGACGACCTGCCGCCGGAAATCCGCCCGATCATGCAGGCCAACGCCCCCCGGCTGGACGGTGGACGGCAATTTCTGGATAACATCGAACGCTTGGTGAACGCGCTCCCCGTCGCGCTGGCCCAACACATCCGCCTGCAAAGTGCGGACGAAGCCGCCCGCGTGATCGACCCGATGCGGGTGATGCGCTTCGCCCCGGCCATGACCCTGAGCGACGACGACGCACCACCGGCAGAATCCGCCGACCGCACCTTGTTGATTTGTGCCGCCGCAGATGATCTGCTGGTCGCCAGCCGGCTACAGGATGACTTGCGTGCGGCGGAATTAGAGACCGAAATCAAGATTGTGGCCGGGCCGATACAAGAGATCAAAAACACGGTTGACCTGATCTTGTTCATCCTCTCCCCACACAGCAAGGGGCACCCTGATTTGATCGAGCAGATCAAACACGCGCAACACACGACCACCCCCGCCCTGCCGGTGTTGGTAGCGGGTGAACCGGGCCACGCCGCGCCTTATTCGCTCTCACTCAATCAGATGATCGACCTGCGCGATTACGACGCCCAGATCAACGACGCCATCGACCGCATCAAGCAGTATATTTAACCGCACCATAGATAGGGGGAAGCATGAAAAAGGTATTGATCGTGCTCGGCTTGATCCTCACCGGGTTAAGCTGGACCATCGCCGCACAGACACCCGACACCGGCCAGGAGCCAACGCCCGACCCGTTGCAACAGACCGCGACGCGCCTGGTGGGGCAGGCGACCGAATTCGCCGCGACCAACCAGGCGATTAACGCAACCCCGGCCACCACAGGCGGCACCCCGACCCCGCTAGCTGGCCTGTGCAATTCGGTCACGTTCCGCCCGCTGGATGATGTGGGCGACCAGATCGAGACAGCCCTGACCGATAACGGCTTCGAGGTCAGCGCGGTTGAGGTGATCGCCTATGAGGAGACCACCGACTGCATCACGTTTGACGTCCAGCGCATGGAAGCCAGCATCGACGTGATATGGGACGACCTGAACGACGAAGACACGCTCGGCACCGGGCTGGATGCCCTGCTGACGGCCATCACCGACAGCGACATGGCGGCAGATGTCTACGACGATCATCTGCTGACCGTGCGCTTCATCGACGGCAACCAGTGGCGCGGGCTGGAACTGAGCTTCGTCACCTACCGTGAAATCATGGCGATTGTCCGCACGGCCCAGGACGGCGACGACCTGCTAGACCGGCTGACACGCTTCAACCTCATCAACGATTAACCGCACAACCTCCGCCGATCCCCTACAATAAAAAGCGGGGGGTGCCTTGCATCCCCCGGCAATCAATCGACAACTTAAGGAGCGATGCAAATGAAGATTCTACGGATGGGCATTGTGCTGGTGTTGCTGGCGTTGGCGTCGGTGGCATTCGCGCAGGATGACGACATGGCGGAGCCGGTCGCGGATGGCTTCGATACACCACGCGGGTTAGCCTTCGGCCCGGATGGCACGCTGTATGTGGCCGATGCTGGCCTGGGCGGTGATCTGGCAGTCGTCGGCGTGCTGGGTGAATCCACCGCTGGCGGCACCAGTGAGATCTACGCCGTCGCTGAAGACGGCACCGTTTCCCTGTTCGCTTATGGGATGCCCAGTCTCATCACACGCGGCGAAGTGTTAGGCGTCAGTGATGTGCTGGTGACGGAAGACGCGGTATGGATCGCCATCGGCCAGGGATCCCAACGGCAAGAGGAGACCGCCCACGCGCCCTTCTCTTACGCCGTCGTCAAGCTGGATCCGGCCACCCTGGGCGTGATGGAATACATCAACATCTATGCCTACGAAGCAGAAAACAACCCGGACGGCGGCATGATTGACTCCAACCCGGTCTCGTTGGCCCTGGCCGATGACGGCACGCTGTACATCACCGATGCGGGCGCGAACGCTGTCTTTAGCTGGACGGAAGCCGACGGCCTGCAAACCTTCGCCGTCTGGGAAAACAACCCGGTCCCCACCGATGCCGCCATCGGCCCGGCGGGTGACATCTACGTGACATTCCTGACTGGCTTCCCCTTCGAACCGGAAAGCTCACGGGTGGAGCGCATCAACCCGGCGGGTGAACTGGTAGAGACCTACCCCGGCCTTACGACCGCTGTCGGTTTAATCGTCGGCGACGATGGCACGGTGTACGTGTCGCAGTTCGGCGGCTTTGATATGGACGCGGGCGGTTGGCTGGCGGATAACGGGAGCGTGGTCATCGCCAGCGCAGACGGCATCACGCCGGTGATGGAAGGCATCAACTATCCTTACGATCTGGCATTCAGCCCGGCGGGTGACCTGCTGGTGACGGTCAACTCTGCTTATGGAGAAGGCGGCACCGGCCAGGTGATAACCGTCCCCTTGCCCTAAGCCTCAAATCACGGGTTGGCCGCTGGCTGGCCCGTGTCACCTGCTTTTCTTACAGACAGTTAGGGCCGGGTTCAGACTGTGTTTAGGCCATGACGGTAAACTCATAGGTAGAAATCTGACATTATGAGGATCTTATCGTTTTGAAGAAATGGTATGCACCCCTTGGAATCTTTGCATTCTTTGCATCATTCGGCCTCTTGTTCTTGCTTATCGGCAGTCAATCGAGCGTTGGGGATGAGGCCGCCGGCGGCGATGTCGTAGACATCATCGCGGATGACGACAACCCGCAAGCGCGGACCAACAGCCGCCCGAATTCCCCTTACATCACACCCTATCCCACCGCCAGCAGTAACGGCAACGGTGACGAAGCCCAGGCCGAAGGCCCGACGTATCAAATCGCGCTGACCGGGGACTCCGTCGCTGACATCAACGGCGACACAGTAAATTGGGATTACGAAGAACCGCAGATGAGCGGCAACACCATCGCCGATGCCTACGGCTTATACACGCTGACCTTCCACGGGGAGGACACTGATTTTCAGTTGATGTTCACCGAAGATGTGACCACAGCGACTTATCCGGTTGCCGCCCCGGTGGAAAACCCCCGCACCGAATTCACCAACACGCAGATCTTCGCCCAGGTGATGCTGGATGACACCGCCTATAACACGACCACCGGCGGCGAAGTGACGTTTACCGCCATCAACGAAACGTCCATCAGCGGCACCTTCCAGCTTACGTTAGAAAGTGTCGATGATGACCAGACAATTACAGCCGATGGCACGTTCCGCAACGCGCCGATTGAAATTTTAGAAGGTGCCCCGTTAGACGATAGTGCCGGGAGCGACTTAAACGAAGGCAACTAATCGCCCCCCGTATGGAGATCATCAGGCGATCTGCTGGTCGCCCTCTTTTAGCGCGGCGATGTCTCTGTTGGCCCCGGCCCGCCGCCGCCGCACATAAGAGACCACGAATACCAGCACCGCCAGGGCAATCACCCCGATTAACAACGGCTGGAAGCGGTCAATAAATGTCATGATCGCTGTCCAGTTTTCCCCCATCACAACCCCGGCGGAGATCCAGAAGCCGGTAATGGTCAATGAGTTCAACGTGGTGAAGAACACGAACTTATGCAGGGGCATCCGGCTCATGCCAGCGGTGATCGTCACGGCTGTACGTAACACCGGCACCATCCGCCCGAAGAAGATCATCGGTGCGCCGTATCGCTCGAACAGGGCTAAGGCTCGGTCAAGCTCTTCTTCGCCGACTTCGACCCAGCGGCCATAGCGCCGCACCAACCGCCGCACCACACGCTCATCAGCCCACATACCCACCGCATACAGCATCAATGACCCGATCAACGCCGCGCTGACGGCGGCCATCCAGGTGCCGACGAAGGTAAGCTGACCCTGGGCCACCAGGATGCCAGCAAACGGCAACAGCGGATCCGTCGGAATTGGCGGAATCAGATTTTCCAGAAACATCACCAGGAAGATCCCCGGATACCCGATTGCGGCAACCAACGCTTCGAAAAAGTTCGCAACATTGTTGATTAACTCGACCATGATCGTAACTTCGCGCTCTCCTCATCCCTAGGTTTAGTATCGACGAAAACCTGAGCAGTGTCCTTAGCCTTGCTTTAGAACTTGGTTGGGTTATGGTTTGATGGTGTGTTCATAATGGTTCACACCTATTATCTGCACGTCATTCGGGTTATCTAACGGTAATAACACGACTGGCATCTGAAAGTTTTGGTATAGCTCATAATTTTGTTGTGGATCGCTACGATCATACGCACCACTCCGCACTGCTTCCAGCCAATCATCCAGCAGGCCCAATTCGCTGAAGACCAGGCCCGCGCCATCCGGCGTGATGCTCAAGCGCGGGATGCTGTGGCCCTGGCTGGTGTAGATCACGCTGTCGTCCCCGGTCGTCAGGTCATACCGGTGGATCGCCAGGTCGTACACCGGTACCGTTGGTATAGAGGAGTCTTCCCCTAGCCCGGTCGCTTGATCTTCGATAAATGTCTTTGAACTGTAATAAATGATAATGTCATCGTACCATGTGAATTGGTCGATAGGTCTTTGCGTCAGGTAAGCGGTGGTTTCGCCGGTCATCAGGTCGATGACGTTGAATGCTTCGTCCCCCACACCACCGACGAACCGTTCCCCCGGTGCGATTTGTGCGCTTTGCATCGCAACATCGAACGGTTCGAAGCTGTCGGCTTCCAGGTCAACCCGGCTAATCTCCCCGCCGATGCAAAACGACTTAAGCACCAGGCCGTACTCCGTCAGGCGGAAGTGGTCGGCATCGCCGTTATAACCGGCTTCCTGCCAGAAGCCGCGCTCAGTCGGGAGTGACCGCCCGCCGCCACAACCCGGCGCGTAATACGCATTGCCGATTGGCTCCGCCAGCCCGGTACCATCCACCGCTTGCGCGTAGATCACCTGGCGCACATAAGGCCGGCCATCAATCATCAGCGGATCTTCCTGAAATTGGCTCACGGCGAATGTCACCCGACCATCGGGCAAGAACTCCGCCGGTAATGAGAGGGCCAGCCCATTCTGCCGGCTGATAACGGTCGTCGTCTCCGCCGCCACGTCATAAACCAGCCGCTCATAGCCGACAAAATCGCCTTCTTGCGAACTAAACCGATAGGCATCATAGGCCAGCAAGGTGCCGTCATCATTCCAGACGGTGGTGCCGATAAAGGTCGTCTCATCGATCAATTGCGCGTCGGTTTGCATCGCGTCGGCAGGATCATAAGTTTAGAGCCACAGTTGTTGTGTTTCCGGTTGGGCAACCAATGCAACATAGGTGATCGGTTCCAGCGTGTCGTCGGTACTCTGGGCCGCCAGCAGAGTCGGTGCCAGCAAGAGCACGGCGAAGATCGCCAATTGTAATGTATTACGCATACGCTTTGTTCCCCATCTGTCTCGTCTTGTTCTCACTCTACACGCTAACCGTCCCAAAAACGTCCCATCCCGATAAAAGGTAAATTTTTGTCGGCTCTTTCTGGTCTTTCCTGTCAAATTCAAGTACATTGATACCGAATGAAAACAGGTAAGGTGATTATGGGCGTTCGAACGAAGATCATATTGACCGGGTGTGTACTGGGTGGCTTGCTCATCGCATTGATGTTGTTCATCGTACCGTCGCTGGTGACGGGGCCATACGAAGACGCGGAGGAAGAACGCATCGCGGTGAACGTCCAGCGGGTGACCAATGCACTTTCCACAGAGACCGAACAACTGACACAGACCTTGCGCGTTTACAGCACATCCCCCCCGGTGGATGACCCCACCGCCGATGACCTGGAACGCCTCAACCTTGACCTGATCGCCATTCGCGATGCCGACGGTGCGATCCGCACCAGCCAGACCCCGGACGGCCCCGCGACGGCGGCCCAGATCACGACGTTAACCGGGCTGGAAGCCCCCGGCTTCATCCGCACGCCAGATGGGTATGCGTTGTCAGCCCTGGTTCCGCTGGAATCCGACACACTCATCGGTTGGCGGGTTGTTGATGCCGAATGGCTGGCCGACCTGAGCGCACAGCTAGAACTAACCGTCGCCCTGGCCGAAACCGCCCCCGACCCGATGACCACACGAGACGACGATACCATCCGCCGGGCAGAAGCCCTGACGCCGGTCAACGATAGCCAGCCGGTCAGCTTGCAGGTGAGCCAACCGCGCATCGGCTTTGAGACGATCCAGACGCTCAGTGTGGTGAGTGTGGCCGGGTTGGTGGCAGTCGTCGTGCTGACCATCGCGGCGGGTATCTTCATCACAGATCGCGTCGTGATTAACCCGTTGGTATCACTCGACCGGCAGATCGCGGCGGTAGGCCGGGGAGATAAACAGACCATCCAGGCCGATACCGGGGCCGATGGCGAAATCGCCCGGCTGACGACCACGCTCAACCAGACCTTTGACGCGCTCCGCTCTACCCGCAATGCAGAGCGCACCACGTCCGAACGCTTGCAACTGGTCATCAACCGCGCCCCGGTGATCTTAATCACGCTGGATGCCGATCTACGCATCACACTGATGGAAGGCCGCGGGCTAGAGGCCATCGACATCCAGGCCGGGCAATTCGTCGGCCAGCACGTCCATTCCGTCATCGACATCGACCCGGTTGGTGAAGAACGATTACAACGGGCGATGACCGGTGAGACCTTCAGCCATTGGCTACAGTTTGGAGAACGCTACTTCGAATTGCACTATAGCCCGCTCACCGAGCAACCGGGCGAAGGCGTGGTCTGTGTCGCGGTGGATGCCACCGAGCGTTACGAGATCGAAACAGGCTTGCGCCAGGCTAACGAAGCCAAGACCGCCTTCCTTGCCAATATGAGCCACGAACTCCGCACACCATTAAACGCCATCATCGGCTTCATCAGCGTGATGCTGATGCGCGACCAACTGAACGAGAAAGACGCCCACCGGGCAGAACGGGTGCGCGTCAATGGCAATCATCTGCTTTTGTTGATCGACGATATGCTAGAACTGAGCCGGGTGGAAGCCGGGCGGTTATCGTTAGTCGCCGAGTCGATTGACCCCCGCCCGTTGGTCGATGAGGTCATCGCATCTTACCAGACCGAAGCCACCGATAAGGGCCTGGAACTTGCCGCCCGTGTGACCGACGCGGTACCCTCAGCGGCCAAAATCGACCTGGACGCACTCCGCAAGATCATGCGAAATCTGATCTCCAACGGCATCAAATTTACCAAAGAAGGGACGGTCAAGCTGACGCTGGATCGTGACGGCGATCACCTCAAGCTGGTCGTCACTGATACCGGCATCGGCATACCGGCCCACATGCATGATGTCATCTTTGAGCGTTTCCGCATGGTCGATGCCAGCGCGACCCGGCCCTACGGCGGGATCGGCCTGGGGTTGGCATTGGTTCACGCGCTGGTGCAGGCGATGGACGGCACAGTTCAACTGGATAGCGACATCAATGCCGGGACGACTGTCACCGTCCGCCTGCCGGTGCTGGAACCAGCGGAGACGCCATAACGACGCCCCCGCCTGATGCATCAGGCCATTGCCCGCGCAGATTCTTTAATCATGTCTGCCGCTTTTTCCTCCACTGAATCAGGGGTAGTCCAGTCTATAATGAGACAAACGACATATTAAAGAGGATCTACTGATGCGCTTGTTAATTTTGTTGATCGGGTGCGTTCTGATGACCGGGCCAGCTTACGCCCAGGACGACGAACCAACCTTTGACCCCGGTGCCGATAGTGCCACCATCGCGCCGCTACCCTTTGACCGGCCCGTGACCGACACCATCTCCGAAGCGGCCATCTTTGACCGCTGGACGTTCCAACTGAATGAGGGCGATCAAATCGTCATCACCATGACGGCCAGTGACGGACTCGCCCCGTTGGTCGGCATCACCGATGCCTCACGCGAGGTCATCGCCGCCACCAACATCGGCCCGGAGGGGGACCCCCTGCCCCCGGCAGAACCCGATAGCACCATCACGCTGGAATACACCGCCCAGCGCGACGGGGAACATGCCGCCATCGCCACCCGCGCCGGCAACATGGACGGCACCACCACCGGCAGTTACACCCTGACCGTAACCCGCGTCGGCAGTCGGCTGGACGCCCTTCAGCCGGTCGAGTTCCGTTGTGGTGAGGACTCGCTGGCGCAGACCGTCCTCACCGTAGATTTCACCGCCAACCAGGCGATGGATGCCTTCCGCATCAGCGCGTATGGCCTGGACGACTTCGCGCCCGCGTTGAATGTGCTGGCGGCGGCGGGCCAGGTGGATGATTGTAGCGTCGATCCTCAAGGCATGGCCGGGGATACCGCCCACTTCACCGGGGAAATCACCCGCACCTACGAAGCCGACTCACCGGCGGCGGCGCGTTACGGCCTGAGCGGGGGCGCGGCATTGGGCCGGGTGCAGATGACACTTGGCACGATCTCGGCTGGCACCGGGCCGTTTATGCTGGTCATCCAGGGCTTTAACCTCAGTTCGCCGGGCGATGTCAATGCGTTCGAGATCCGGCATGGCCCGGCCTTCGTCAACACGCCCTTCCAGGTCTACATGGTCAAGGACGGTGCCAGCCGCATTGACCCGGTTCTACAGGTCATCGACGCGGAAGAAACACTGCTGTTCGCCTGTGATGATGCCGGGGTGCGAGATTGTGACGTGGTGCCTTCGGCTGACGGCATCGGCGTGACATTCGCTGATGAGACCGTCGTTCGCGGGGATCGCCTCTCCGCCGGGGTGACGCTGGCACCGGGCGATGTCGAGCGGCAGATCTTGCGCCTGCGAAGCCGCAATCCTTACGCCCTGGGGGATTACGCCATCATTATCATCGGTGATACCACCGCACCATGACCACTATCGAGATGATCTGCACCGGGGAGCCGACCGGCACCCGGCCCAACGAAGACGCCTACTGGCTGGCCGATGACGGCGACCGGCTGACGCTGGCCGTCATCGACGGGGTGACCGACCGCTTGATCGCCCGCCAGCTACGGCGCACCTTCGCGGCGTATGGTGCGCCGAATGGCAGTGCTTATGCCGCCCGCCGTACCCGTGAGGTCATCGCGCAGACTGCCGACCGACCGCTAATCGACCGTCTGCTGGCGGCTAATGACGCACTCCGCGAAGCGGTGCAGGCCGTTTATGGTGCCTGGGATTTCGCCCACATCGCCCGGCAAGAGCCAGCCCTGGCCGCCTACCAGGAAGACCCGCGCTACGTCCGCCTGATCTTGCCGGCCTGCGTGCTGACGCTGGTAAGCATCGACCGCAAGACCCGCACGCTGGATTATGCCCACCTGGGGGATAGCGAATTGTTCTTCTTCCGGGCGGATGGCGGCATTGAGCGCGTGATCCAACCGGCGCGGCCCGATGCCCACCAGGCCCAACCCGTTGATCTCTCTCATGAGGCTGACCCAACCGTGCGCCATTACAAAACGCGGGGATTGGCGCATAACTTCACCACGCCCACCGGCCAGACGCGACCCACCGCCGGTATCGGCGTCCTCAACGGCCAGCCCCAGGCGGCAGATTACATCCTCAGCGGCCAGCGTGACCTGACCGGCGTGCAGGCGGTGCTGGCTTGCACCGATGGCCTGCTATGGCCGCACCAGGATTACAAGACCATGCGCGACAAACTGACGGCTGACGGCATCACGGCTTATGTGGACGCACTGCGGGCGGCAGAAGCGGCGGCGACCGGCCCGCAGGACCGCGCCAAAGTCCACGACGATGCGACCGGCCTACTGGTCTGGTTCCAGCCCGCAGAGATGATAAAATAGACACCGAACGCTCGATTTGTTGTCAATGAGGAGTCAAATTTGAGACGGCTTTTACTGGTATCCTTAGCCTTATTCCTGTTGAGTGCCTGCGCGACTGGCGAAGATGAAGCGACCACCGAAGGCGACCTGCCCACACGCTTCCCGACGGTGGAAGCGATGACCGAAGTCAGCATTGCGCCCACCGATGTACCAGCCACACGCACCACAATCCCGACCAACACACCACGCCCGACCGATATTCCACCCACCGACAGCCCAACGACCGACACACCGCCTATCGCTACTATCACCAGCACGCCACAGCCGGTCGCGGTCGCCGTCGTGCCGGATGTGGAGAGCGACCTGCCGCTGGAGCGCATCAGCCTGCCGCCGGGGTTCGTCATTCATGTCTTCGCGGATAATGTGCAGGGTGCCCGGTCGATGACGCGGGCGGAAGACGGCACGATCTTCGTCGGCACCCGGCGCGATGGCGTGGTCTATGCTCTGCGCGATACCGATGGGGATTATCTGATTGACGAACAACAGGTGATCGCCAATGGTTTGAATAACCCTAACGGCGTCGTCTATCATGATGGTGCCCTGTTCGTCGCCCAGATCGACCGGGTGACACGTTATGACAACGTACTGGCGGCGGTCGATGCCAACCGCGACCCCGACCCGGTGTTAATCACCGACCGCTTCCTGGACGAAGGACATCACGGCTGGAAGTACATGCGGCTCGGCCCGGATGGCAAGCTCTATGTGCCGCAAGGTGTCCCTTGCAACGTGTGCGAAGAATCCGACACATACGGTTATGTGGCCCGCATGAACCTGGATGGCAGTGATTTCGAAGTGATCTTAAACGGGATGCGAAACACGGTCGGTTTCGACTGGCACCCGGAAACCGGCGACTTCTGGTTCACCGATAACGGGCGCGACTGGATGGGGGATGACCTGCCGCCGGATGAACTCAATCACCTGAGCGCGGTCGGCCAGCATTTCGGCTTTCCGTACTGTCACGGCGGCACGGTGATCGACCCGGAGTTCGGTTACCCCGGTGCGTGTGACCAATTCCGCGCCCCGGTGATGCCACTCGGCCCGCATGTGGCCGCGCTGGGCCTGCGCTTTTACGATGGTGAGCAATTCCCGGCCCAATATCACAATCAGGCTTTCATCGCGGAGCGTGGCTCCTGGAACCGGTCGGTGCCCATCGGGTACCGGGTGACGCTGGTGCGGTTAAACGGGGATCAGGCCGTGAGTTACGAACCCTTCGCGGAAGGCTGGCTCAACCCGGACGGCACCAACTGGGGCCGCCCGGTTGATCTGATGATCTTACCGGACGGCTCACTATTGGTCAGTGATGACCTGGGCGGGCGGATCTACCGCATCGTCTACACCGGGTAGCCCCGGCTTAAGACACGTTGACTAACGCGCTGGCGACATCCTCATCGTAGTTGATGAATGCCAGTCGCACCGTCGCCGTCAACTGGTAGCTGTCGTAGTACGGCAGGTAATCCACGTTGACGGCCACCCGTCTGCGATACCCGACGAACCACCCCGGACGATACACACATAGCGCGGTACCCTGGGTGTTGCCGGTGGAGCCGACGGTGCCGTCGGCGGTCGCCAGCGGCATCTCCGCGCTGACTACGACCGGCGCACCATCCATAAACCCGATCTGGCCGGTCTGGGCGGTGGCGTTCGGCCCGGCTTTTTCCATCGTCAGGAATTCGCTCAGGCCCAGCAACTTGCTATAGGTGGTGCTATCCACGATCCAGGCCAGGTCATTGGGGCGGGCGGCATAACGCGGCGGCATGGCGAAACGAGCAGTACGCAGTTGTGCCAGCGATAAGGCCCCGCTCTGGGCGATGGCGTTCGCGCTGTTGGTCTCCATCACCAGCTTACGCAGACCGTCCATGGCTAACACACGGTCGGTGCCGGTGGGCGCGGTGCCCCGGCTGACGTTATCCGCCGTCGTCTCGGTATCACCGTTGAGCAGGACATCGTCGATGCTCTGCGCGATGGCCCGCATGGCTTGCTCCCGGTAGATGTTCAACACCGGCACGATGGCATCCTCGACCAACTCCGCGCTGAAGCCAACACGCAAGGCCAACTTCTTGGCGGTCAGTTGCACCTGCCCACTGCCGAATTGACTATCCGGGATCGGGTTACCGCTCCCGCTCAATGTCAGATGCGCTTCGTCTTTGGTCTCCGGCACGAAGTGAACGGTCGGGTCGGTGCCTTCAATCGGCAGTGTGAACGGATTGGAGGGCATTTCGATTGAGCGGAACAACGGCAAGATCACATTTTCCTGGCGGGCGCGGTTCCAGATCTCCCGGCTCCACAAATCCGGCACCCAGTCATCACCATAACCGGTGACGATGGTCGCGTTCAGGTCGCCGGTGGCCTTCAGCCCGGCCAGCAGATCATTCTGCCGGGTGAGTTTGTGCGTCATGGCGTTGGCATAGCGTTCGCTTACACCCTGGAAGCTCTTGCCAGCCCGCAGGAGCATATAGCCATGCACCATGTCCAGCGCGTCCAGCGAGTCGAATTCGCTACTAACGGTGATCTGAGGGGTCACCGCGTCCTGTGGGTCATGAAACGGTAATGATTTCGTCATCGGGGTTACATCCTTTTCAGCTTGATAATCGTCAGATGGCTCTAAGTTGAGCGGGGCGGTATCCAGGCCAAGTGCGGCATACGCACTCTTGACCGTGCGGACATCCGTCCGGCGGGGTTCTGCCGGGGTGGGCGTCAGGCTCCCTTCCACGATGGGCCAACGCTTGATCTCGCCATCGGTCGCGACATCGACCAGATGGGGCAAACTGCCGGATGACCAGCTCAACGCACCCTTCATCACCAACTTCTGCACGGCCTGCACATAGCGTTCGCGCATGTCAAGCTGGCCTTCGGCCCATACCCCCGCCTCGTCCACGCGCAGGGTATCAATCGTGCCGATGACCGCCGCTTTCAGCGTGCCGTCCAGGCCGTGATGGTAGAGCAAGGGTCGCTCCGGGTACCACGTCAGGCCCAGGTCGGTGGCGGGTGTAAAGTATTCGCCGGTGAGGTCGCGGCGGGTGTCATCTCCCCACACGATGAGATAACCGCCCACGCGCCCATCACCCAGTGCTTTTACGCGGGTTGACATTGGGTCTCTGTCCTTTCTCTGTCGTCCCGTTGTCTTCCAGCGTAGCGGAGATGGCGACTGTTTCGCGGGTGATGTGGTCAACCATGTCGTACATAAAAACTGCCGCCCGATCTCAGACCGGACGGCAGGTAGATAGTATCGCTTGATGTGGTGTGTTGCGGTTGGTTAATCCCCGGCGACGGGTTCCGGTGCCGGCTCCGGGTTGACCGCGATACGACGCGGCAACGGCAGATCTTCCATGACGAGATCTTGCGCGATGATGCTGGACGACAGCACCCCTGGCAGGCCCGCGCCGGGGTGCGTCCCCGCGCCGACGAAGTACAGGTTGCCCACGTCTTCGCTCCGGTTGTGCGGGCGGAACCAGGCGGACTGCATCAAGATCGGTTGCACGCTAAAGGCCGAGCCGAGATAACTATTCAGCGTGCCTTCAAAGTGCAACGGATCAATCATATGCTCCGCCACGATGTTCTCTTGCAGATCTGGCAGGTAATTGTCTTCCAGGAACTGCATGATGGTGTCGCGGTATGGCTTGGCCTGGGTGCGCCAGTCCGTCCCACTGCCCAGGTGCGGCACCGGGGACAACACATAGAATGACTCGTGGCCTTCCGGCGCGATGCTCTCATCGGTGATGGTCGGCATGTGCAGGTACAGGCTGAAGTCATCCGCCAGGTGTTTCTTCTGGAAGATGTCGCGCAGGAGTGCTTTGTAACGATCACCCAGGATGATGTTATGATGCGCCAGCTTGGTATCCAGATAGCGGCGTTTGGTGCCAAAGTAGATGACGAACAACGACATGCTGTACTTCAGGCTTTTCACCCGGCGGTCAGTCCACTTAGAGCGGTGGCGCGGGTCGATCATGTTGAGGTACGTAAAGGCCACGTCAGCGTTGCTCACCACCGCGTCGGCGTGAACTTCGCCGACGCTTTCCAGCCGGATGCCGTAGGCTTTGCCGCTATCGTTGACCAGGATCTCATCGACCGGTGTGCTGAGGTGGATCTTGCCGCCTAATTCTTCAAAGAGCCGGGCCATCCCGTTGACAATCGCACCGGTACCGCCGATGGCGTAATGAATGCCCCACTCACGTTCCAGGTAATGGATCATGGCGTAGATGCTGGGGCTATCGAACGGATTCCCGCCGATGAGCAACGGGTGAAAGCTAAATACCCGGCGCAAGAACTCGTCTTTGACGTATTGCGCGGCATACGCATACACACTCTTGTACGATTGCATCTTGATCAGATCCGGCGCGACTTTGAGCATATCCCACATGTTGAGGAACGGCTTGTCGGCCAATTCGACAAAGCCCTTCTGGAAGATGGCTTTGGTGGTCTTCATAAACCGCTGGTAGCCTTCCACGTCTTCCGGGCTACGTTGGCGGATCTGCTCGTGGATGAAATCCGGGTCGCCGTTGTAATCAAACGGCTTACCTTCGGAGTCAAAGATGCGATAGAACGGATCACACGGGACAAACTGCACGTAATCTTCGCGCTTTTTGCCGGCCAGCTCCCAGATGTCATCGAACATAAACGGCGCGGTGATGACCGTCGGGCCACCGTCAAACTTAAAGCCGTTCTGCTCGTACACATAGGCCCGCCCGCCGAGCTTATCGCGCTTTTCGAAGATCTCTACATCATAGCCCTGCGCGGCCAGCCGAACCGCCGCCCCCAGGCCACCGAAGCCACTACCGATTACGATGACTTTTCTGCCCATGTTTTGAGTCCTTACGTCAAATTGTTTTGGATAGATTGAATCTTATTATCAGACGAAAGGGCACAGGATGCAACGAAGGTTCACTGACCTCTTAGTGGGGGGTTAGATCATGCTCATGTGGCGGCAGGCCGCTTAAAGCCGCCGCCAACCGGTTAATTTTCCGGGGTGGGGGCAGTCTCTAGCGCGTCGATCTGTTGATCGGTCTTGCCGAAGCGCCGCCGCCGCTTGTTGAACTCCCACAACGCCTGGAGCAAGGCGTGCTTGTCGAAATCCGGCCAGTACGTCGGCGTGGCATAATACTCCGCATAAGATCCTTGCCACAATAAGAAGTTACTCAGGCGGAACTCGCCGCCGGTGCGGATGATGAGGTCAGGATCTGGCAGGCCGCCGGTATACAGGTAACTACTCAGCAAGTCCTCTGTCACCTGCTCCGGCGTGTAACCATCACACATAATCTGCTGGACGGCCTGCACGATCTCATCACGCCCGCCATAATTGAAGGCCACATTGAGGATCAAGCGGTCGTTATCTTTGGTGTAATCGCAGGCTTCCAGGATCTTCTGTTGGAGGCCAGGGTCTACGCCGTCCATCTTGCCGATGTGGCGCACCTGCACCCCGTTCTTATGGAGTTTCTTCACTTCCTGGTCTAGCACCAGGTTCAAGATCGACATCAACACCTTGACCTCCGACGCCGGGCGTTCCCAATTTTCGGTGGAAAACGCATAAATGGTCAGGATTTCGATGCCGAATTCGACGCACGCCTCCAGGATGTGCCGCAGATTTTCCTTACCGCGATGATGACCGCGTGTGCGGTTCATGCCGCGTTCGGTCGCCCAACGTCCGTTCCCATCCATGATGATGCCGACATGACGCGGCACAACGGGCGGTAGGGGCAGGGCTTCATCCGGTTGATCGTCGTCATTCTTTTGCCAGAAGCTCATAAGAACTGGCCTCCTTAATTACACAGTTACGCGATGAGATGGGCGGGCCATTGCCGGCCCACCCGCTAGCTGATGGACGCTATATCTCCATCAAGTCGTTTTTCTTCTCTTTGCCCATATTGTCAATCTTCGCGATGTGATCGTCGGTGAGCTTCTGTACTTTGGCTTCGCCGTTTCTACGTTCGTCTTCGGAGATCTCCTTCTCCTTCTCAAAGTCTTTGAGATCATCATTTGCACTGCGGCGAATGTTACGGATGGCAACCCGCGCATCTTCCAGTCGCTTATCGACATGCTTGACCAACTCCTCACGGCGATCTCGAGTCAACGCGGGCACATTCAGCCGGATGGTACTCCCATCCACATTCGGATGTATCCCCAGGCTCTCATCTCTTTGCAGGGCTTTCTCAATTTCTTGAACGGCGGTGTTATCATATGGGCGGATGAGAATTTGCAGGGCCTCTGGCGTAGAAATATTTGCCAAATCCCGCAGACGGACTGCCTGCCCGTAATAATCTACTATCACATTTTCAACCAGGGCGGTACTGGCGCGGTTGCCACGTATCCCTTGCAATTCGTCCTTTAAGACTCTGATGGTAGACTCCATACTATCTTTTGCGTCTCCAAGTATCTCTTGAATCATTCTTTATTGTCCTTCCAGAGAATATTTTACCCTTTGTATTTTACACACAACCCGGCGAAAATGCTTAACGGGATTCACGCCAGCCCCGCCAACCCCGCGCCTGCCAGGCCGCATACAGTGCCACCGAGCCGACTGTCGCCACGTTCAAGCTGGCGACCCGCCCGCGCATCGGCAACGTCAGCCGGATGTCACACGTTTCCCGGACGAGCCGGCGCATCCCGTCCCCTTCACTCCCCAGCACCAGGCCGATGCCGATGTCCAGGTCGGTCTTATCCAGCGGTTGCAGGTCATCGCCGATGTCCAACCCGACCATCCACAGGTCATCGTCCTTCAAGTCTTTCATCGTGTTGACCAGATTCGTGACCTGCGCCACCATCACATGCTCCACCGCACCGGATGACGCGGCACTCACCGCCGGGGTGACGCCGACCGCCCGGCGTTCTTGCAAGACGACGCCATGCACGCCGACGGCATCCGCCACCCGCATCAGGCTTCCTACGTTCTGCGGATCCTGAAGCAAATCCAGCAGGAGGATAAAGGGCCGTTCGTCGCGCTCAGCGGCCAATGCCAGCATCGCCTCTACCGTACCATAAGGATACCCCCGCGACCGTAAGATCGCATTTTGGTGGTTCGCCCCGCCGGAAAGATCGTCCAGGATGTGGCGCGGCACCCGCCGCACCGGTACATCCCGCGCATGGGCAATCTGGATCATCTCGCCGATCACCCCGCGATCATCGGTCTTATCCGCCAGGAGCAACTGGTCAATGTGGCGGCGGTTGGCCTTCAGTGCTTCGATCACCGGCCAATGCCCATAAAGATATTCTGGTTTCATCAGCCGTGTGCTTCCCCGTTCAATGACATCACACCGTTGATCCCCACGTTATTCAGTCTTCCAGAGGGTACCATCGGCGCGGTCTTCCAGCACCACGCCTAGCTCGGCCATCTGGTCGCGGATGCGGTCGGCAGTGGCAAAGTCTTTGTTCTGCCGGGCCTGCGCCCGCATGTCGATCAACAGGTCGATCAACCCGGCTTCGCGGGCCGCGTTCGGCCCGGCGGTGGCTTCGCCCTCCGGGATGATGCCCAGGACTTCGGTGCCGAAATCCTGATACACCGCGTCGATCTCGCTCAAGGTGTTCAGCCCGATCTCGGCGTCTCCATTGAGCAGGGTGTTGACATCGCGGGTAAATTCCTGAAGCGCGGCCAGGGCTTTGGGCGCGTTGAAGTCATCGTCCATCGCCGCTGTGAACGCATCCCGCGCCTGGGCCACGCGCTCGTCAAAGCTATTACCAGCGTCGCCTTCCGGGGCTTCGCCGATCATCCGCCGGGTGAGCCGGGCCGCGTTGGTCAGCCGCTCCCACCCGGCATGGGCGGTCGCCAATGAGTCGTCGCTGTAGGTGACCGGGCTGGCGTAGTGTGCGCTGATTGCGAACATCCGCACCACTTCCGGGCGGTGGTCGGCCAGTGCATCGCGCACCGTGACGAAGTTGCCCAGGCTTTTGCTCATCTTCACCGGCGTGCCATCCAGCGCATCCGGCACCATCAAGCTCCCCACCAGCATCCAATACCGGGCGAAATCCGCATCATTGGCGGATTCGCTCTGCGCGATCTCACATTCGTTATGCGGGAAGATGTTGTCAATGCCGCCGCCGTGAATGTCAAAGGTCGGGCCGAGATACTTCTTCGCCATCGCAGAGCATTCGATGTGCCACCCAGGGAAGCCTTCCCCCCAGGGGCTATCCCAGCGCAAGATATGCTCCGGGTCGGCCTTCTTCCACAGCGCGAAATCTGCCGCGTTGCGCTTCTCACTGCGCACTTCTTCACGGGTGCCTTCGGCCTGTTCGTCTAACCGGCGGTTGCTCAGCTTGCCATAATCCGGGTCTTTGGTCACGTCGAAGTAAACGCTTCCGTTCACCTCATAGGCGAAGTCTTTACGAAGCAAATCTTCGATCATGTTGATCTGCTCCGGGACGTGGCCGCTAGCACGCGGGGAAATATCCGGGCGGATGACACCGAGTGCGTCCATATCTTCGAAGTAATAGCGGGTGTAGGTCTCCACCAGTTGCATCGGCTTGGCCTGGAGCGCACGAGCCTTACGCAAGATTTTGTCCTCACCGGATTCCGCCTCGGTCAGGTGGCCCACATCGGTGATGTTCTGCACGTACAGCACCTCATAACCGCTAAAGCGCAACCAGCGCAAGATCAAGTCAAAGGAGACATAACTTTTGGCATGGCCCAGGTGAGAATAATCGTAAACCGTCGGCCCGCACACATACATGCCCACACGCTCGGCATCCAACGGGATAAAGGGCTGTTTCTCACGTCCGAGGACGTTATAAATCTGAAGACTCATCGCGATTGTGTCCTGTTGTTGGATTGGATCGGCTTAAGTGTATCAAAACGTGGGCAGAAAATCATCCGCCAGCCCAATGGTTTGAATTCCGTTTCATCTTCTTCTATCGGCACTCAGTTGCAACTATGCTACACTATGAGATATAGTACAATCTCATAGAGACTCGCAATCCGCAAACGAGGAGAAGACCGCGTTGGGTAAGTCACGGACTGAACAATTAGTAGAGCGTCTACGCGATTTACAATCAAGCTCTGGCGATGTCGAAGCCGCCGCGATTGTCAGCGTAGACGGCTTGAGCATGGCCTCATCGCTCCCGGCAGATATTGAAGAAGACCGCGTTTCCGCCATGTCTGCCGCCATGTTGTCGCTCGGTGAGCGTATCTCCGGCGAATTAGGCCGGGGGGAGCTAGAGCAGGTCATGGTCAAAGGGGAAAACGGCTACGTGATCTTGACGGCTGTTGGTGAAGAAGCAGTGTTGACCGTCTTGGCCCGCAAAGATGCCAAATTAGGCCTGATCTTCCTGGATGTAAACCGTACAGTGGATGATCTGTCGTCCTTAGTCTAGTGAGGCTGATGTGGCGTTGGAACCCAGTGGGCTATATTATCCGAATCGCTTCGCACGCATCATGCTCCAGGCGATGGAGGATGTGATGGGCCTGCACGGCTTAAACACGGTGTTGAGTCTTTCCAATTTGGAAGCCTTGATCGACCAACCATCGCCCAACGACATGAACCGCGCCTTTGATTTCGCCGCCATCGCCGCCATGAGCCATACCCTGGAAGAAGTCTATGGGCCGCGTGGTGGGCGTGGCATCGCGCTACGCATCGGGCGGGCCATGCTCGACCAGGGCTTCAAACGCTTCGGCGCGTTGGCTGGCATGGCGCATCCCGCGTTTCAAAAACTCTCTATGACCAAACGCACCCGGCATGGCCTGGTCGCGCTGGCCGCAGTCTTCACGCGCTTTAGCGACCAACAGACCACCCTCAACGAAACCGCCGACCATTTCATCGTCACCGTCAACCCCGCCCCCATGACCTGGGGGCGCAACCTGGATCAACCCGCCAATCATATGCTGACCGGCATCATCCAGGAGACCCTGCGCTGGGCGACACAGGGGTATGAATTTCATGTACAGGAACAACCGCCCAATTCCGACGACTCAACCGTGTTTCATGTGAACAACAGTCCGATAGGGGGTGTGAGCTTTGGATAAGCCGCAAATTCTCATCGTCGAAGATGACCTTGATCTTTCCGAAATGTTGACCGCGTACTTCCGCGTGCAAAATTACGACGTCCTCACCGCCGCCTGGGGCGAAGAAGCCCTGGCCCTCAGCCGGGAACACGACGTCGATCTGTTCGTGTTAGATATCCGCCTGCCCGATATTGACGGCTACGAAGTCTGCCGTCAGCTTCGCACCCAGCGCAAAACCCAGGATACACCTATCATCTTCCTGACCGAAAAGCGCGACCGGGTGGATAAGTTACAAGGGCTGGAACTAGGCGTGGTGGATTACATCACCAAGCCGTTCGACATCCAGGAGCTACGGCTTCGCATCCGCAACGCCATCAGCCGGGTAAGCCGTCAGACGCTGGTCAACCCGGTGACCGACCTGCCCGAAGGCGATATGGTCGATGAACGCCTGAATATGCTGGTCAACGAAGACAAAAGCTGGACGGCCCTGCAAATCAGCATCAACACCCTGGGCAAGTTCCGGGAGTTATACGGCTTTGTGGCGGCAGATGACGTCCTGCGGGCCGTCACCTTGATGATCCGCAATGCGGTGCGCGAACACGGCACCAGCGACGATTACATCGGTCATCTCGGCCCGGAAGACTTCATCATCGTGACGCAAAGCGACAACGTAGAGCCGATCCGCGAGCGCATCCAACGCCGCGTAGAGCAATCCCGCGAGTACTTCTACCCGCTGAAAGACCGGGATAAAGCCCGCGAAGCGATGGAAGCCAATTACCTGCAATTGCGGACGGCCATCGCCACGCGAAGCGACTCAATCGACAATGCCGAAGCCTTACGTGCGATCCTGGGTGATCGTTTGGGATAGATTTCACTAACCCTGTGGTATGCCGCCGTCCGTTATGATGGGGATGCGTTAATTGTTTATCGTTAGGATTCCCCATCATGCGTTTTTTCTATCTCTTGTTGCTCGCGCTCTTGCTGGCCCTGCACACGACCCCGGCCCAGGCCGCAGACGATGACCGGCTCGACCATCCCTTTGTAACGATGCTCGACCAGATCCCCGCGACTGGCGCATTTTCACCGATTATCACCTATGGTGATTACCGCGCCGCAGAACAAGCCCGCGTGCGCCAACTCAGCCCGTCGACCTATGCCGAGTATGCCGCGCTGGATAGCTTCGACACCTCGTTCTGGTTGTGGACATATAGCCGCATCGCTTACCTTAAGTTCGATACCAGCTTACACTTCAGCCGCACCGCCCCGCTGATGGGCACGACCGTTGGTTATGATTGGTTCGACATCGACCGCATCATGACGTATGGCCTCTACCCGGATAACGGCATCTTACTCGGCGGGGAATTCGACCCGGACGCCATCGCCCAGGCCCATACCACACTCAATTATGCCCCATCACAGATTAATGGCATCCCGGCCTGGTGTAGCCCCAACGGATGCGAAGACGGCGGGCGGGTGAACCTGTCGAATGCCTTTAACGGCACCTTGTTTGGCAGTCGTTATGGCCGCTACCAGACGTTCCTCACACCGCCGGGGTACCTGGCGAGTGCCAGTGAGTACAGCATCCTGGAAGAAACCGCCGCCACTATAGCCGGCGAACAACCCTCTCTGCTAGATGCACCGGCTTATCGTGCGCTGGTCGCCGCCCTGTTCGACCCGACGCGCTACAACGGGCCATTCGTCCAGGCGCAGATTTACCCGGCAGAGAGCATCTATGCCGACATCGACCTGACACAGTTCGACGATGCCGAAAGCTACCTGGAAGCCCTACGCACCCGCGCCGTCTCGATTTACTTCCGCCCGCGCCAACAGTGGCAGATGTTCCCGTATGGCTTCTTACCGGCATATGACCTGCTGGCCTTCGCCGACCGGCAAGAAGGCGACGATCAAGTCGCGTTGATCGCGGCGGTCTACCGTGACCGGGCCGATGCCGAAACCGCCCGCGACGAACTCCATCAGCGGGTTATCACCTACGCCAACGAAGACCTGACCAATCAAGTCCGCCCATTTTTAGATCAGTTCGACTCCAAGATCATCCCGCCGCGCTTATTCCAGGCTGATGACGGGTACACCGTGCTGATAATCGAAGTGCAATACCCGCGTGTACAGGAAGACGAGGTGTTCTTCCGCCCGGTGAATACCCAGGCGATGCAACCCGCCATCCTGTATCAATTCTGGTTGCGCGGTATGGAATTTAACAGCTTTTACCCGGCCTGGAACATCCAACTGCCGGAATGGTACTTCGAGACCGAATGGTAGGGTGATCGCCTCAAATCTCAAATCTCGGATGACCACAGCAGATAGGTCATGGTAGGCCTGTAGGGGCCGTCCAGCGTGACGGCCCGTGTTTTCTAGGCGGACTGGTCCGCCCCTACACAGACGCTACTTGTGAACCGTTCTGATCTAAACCAAATTTTGAAGCCATTGGTAACTACTCAGGGATGCCGTTCATTGGCCCTCACCCCCGCAACCTTTGGTTGCCGCCCCCTCTCCCGACCGCCACTGCGCGGCTAGGAGAGGGGGAAAGAAGCTGATATT
>DAOTTZ010000074.1:0-9527 GCA_034437535.1 Anaerolineae bacterium
TCATTTCTGCCTGCCCCCACAAAACCCGTGACCATCCGGCACGCTGCATCATTACATCTCATCAGTCGATATTAACCCAGATTAGCCATGGCACTGAAGTGTATCAACCCTGACGCCCTCAGTCAGCCACTCCAGCGTTGTCAAGAACTGTCGTTGAACCCTAGCGCGTGTTAAGTAACCAGGACATTCCGGGTAGCCTATCCTAGGCTTTGTTTAAGCGTTGTCCCAGTTGTTTGACCCACCCAGGCTTGAAGAGCAACGCCAGAAGTGCTTGAACGCCCCGATTGCGATCGCCCGTCATTTTTTTTACAGCGCATCACTATCTAGTACACAGCTAGATCGGGTGCATCCGGGTCGGCAACCTTCTAATTCCCTATTGCGCCCCAAAGGATGGGTGAGCCTAGCAGCACCATCTTGCAAAGATGTGTCCCCCATGCTTATGTGGTGGTTTTGAAGGCTTTGGGCTACTATATATAGCGATTTACAGCGATCGCAGCATCAGACTTGCCTTACGGTTGCCTACGTTGCGGCCATTCTTAAATATAGCCTCAGCACAATTGTTCATAGGAAATCGGGCGATACGGGTTGGTTAGTCAGAAAGAGCCGTCCAACAGACTAAGTTCCTAAATCGGCTCTTGAGAATCATATCAGATGTTTTTTATTTGGTTTTTAACGCATGACGGATCAATGGCGCGGCTCAGGTGGCGGGATGACCCACACATATCCAGCTTGGGCGATCGGGGTCGCAGTACAGGTCATGCGTGTTCTAGTCATTAGCTCATTTCTAGAGATTTAGTTCTCTGTTTATTCAATCAGTCAACAAGTAGGTCTTGGTAGAGGGTAACTGAACAATGGCAACAATAAGAGGCGACGCCCGCAACAACCGAATCCGGGGCACCAATCAAGCCGATCGGCTGTTTGGCTTGGGCGGTAACGATATATTACTGGGGTTAGGAGGCGATGACCTACTCGACGGAGGCAATGGACGAGATACTTTAAGAGGCGGCGCTGGCAATGACCGCTTGATTGGTGGAAATGGCAATGATGTTCTCAACGGTGATGACGGGGCCGATCGCATGGAGGGAGGCGCTGGCAATGACCTCTACTTTGTTGATAACGTGGGCGATCGCGTCATTGAAGGGGCAGGGCAGGGGCTTGACACTGTTCGATCCTCAATTAGCTTCCGCCTCGGTGCCAATGTTGAAAACCTGGTTTTACTGGGCAATTTAGCCATTAACGGACGAGGCAATGCTTTAGCAAACCGCATTGTCGGCAATAACAATAACAATTTTATCTTAGGCTTCGGCGGTGATGATGTCCTGAATGGCAAAAGCGGAGATGACACCATCCGAAGCGGCGCTGGAGATGACATCATTAACGGGGGGGATGGAGACGATATCCTCAGTGGTCAAGACGGCAACGATCGCATTAATGGCGGCAACGGCAACGATCGCATCAATGGCGGCAACGGCAACGATCGCATCAATGGCGGCAACGGAGACGACATCATCAATGGGGATGCCGGCAACGATATTCTGAATGGCGGCAACGGCAATGACCTCCTACGAGGCGGGGCCGGCAACGACCGCCTCAATGGTGGAGCAGGGAATGACATTCTCAATGGTGGAGCAGGGGATGACATCCTCAATGGTGGAGCAGGGGATGACCTCATTGATGGTGGACTTGGGGCAGACATCATGCGTGGCGGTGCGGGTGATGACTTATTCTTCGTTGATGACAATGGCGATCGCGTCATTGAAAATGCAGATGAAGGAATAGACACAGCACGCGCAACGGTTAGCTTCTCACTTGGCGATAATGTTGAGAATCTTACCTTACTCGGTGCTGATGCGATCGACGGCACCGGCAACGACCTAAACAACACCATCATTGGCAACAGCGGTGACAACATCCTGGATGGCGGTGCGGGTGATGACTATCTAGACGGTGGATCAGGTAACAATCAGTTAATCGGTGGTATCGGGAACGATACCTATGTCATCAACACCGCTGGCGACACCATTGTTGAATTGTCGGGGGGCGGCAATGATACCGTTATTACAAGATTTACAACCGTTCTCGACCCAAACATCGAAAATCTCATCCTAGTTGGGAATGCCAACATTGATGGAACCGGCAATGCATCCAATAACCGGATTACCGGAAACGATGGCAACAACATCCTCGATGGACAAGATGGGGATGATATTCTGGACGGCGGCCTCGGTGAAGATACTTTGGTCGGGGGAGATGGCGATGATCTGTATATTCTCAATACTCTCGACACTATTATTGAAACTCCCGATGGCGGCAATGATACAGTGCGGTCGTTCCTCAAGTCATATACGCTTGTTGAGAACCTGGAAACGCTAATCCTGGGCGGCGAAAATAACCTGCGCGGGACTGGCAATTCAGGCGATAACACCCTGATCGGAAATTCGGGCGACAATGTGCTGAGTGGCGGTCTGGGCAACGATCGCCTAGAAGGGGGCGATGGCAACGACACCCTAGACGGCGGGGCTGGCGATGACGTTATGATCGGCAGCCAGGGCAACGATGTTTACATTGTCGATAGCGCAGGCGACGTTGTCATAGAGCTAGCTGGTGAAGGAATTGATAGCGTCGTTGCTAGCGATACCTACATCCTGGGCGACAATCTTGAAAACCTTTTCCTAGTCGGTGATGCAGATATTGACGGTACGGGCAATGCCCTCGCGAATAGCATTGTTGGAAATAATGGAAATAATGCGCTCAGCGGTGGCGGCGGCGCAGACTATCTCATCGGTGGCAGTGGGGATGATGTTCTGGATGGCGGTGCCGGTGCAGACATAATGGAGGGCAACGCTGGCAATGATACTTATCTGGTAGATAGTATCAGCGATCGCGTCATTGAACGAGCTGGCGAAGGAATAGACCAAGTTATCGCAGACAACGTATCATTTTCACTGCCAAATCATGTTGAGAACCTTACCTTAACCGGCACGGAAAACGCAGTCGGAACTGGAAATGCCCTCGACAACACCCTCATCGGCAATGCTGGTAGCAACACCCTCATCGGTGGAAATGGCAATGATGTTATTGATGGTGGCGGCGGCGCAAATACGTTAATCGGCGGTGCTGGCAATGACACTTATTTTGTGCGATCGCTCAACGACGAGGTAGTCGAAGCACCCTCAGAAGGAACTGATACCGTCTTCGCCGACATTGACTTCACCCTCGGTGGCAACATTGAAAACCTGATTTTAGTGGGTATCACTGGCAACGAAAACCTCACTGGCGTGGGCGATTCAGGCAACAATACCATCACCGGTAACGATGGGAATAACCTGATTCAAGGTCGTGAAGGAGACGATCGCATCTTTGGTGGTGCTGGCAATGATACCCTCAACGGCGGCACCGGCAACGATCGCATCTTTGGCGAAGATGGCGACGATACCTTACTCGGTGGTGCTGGCAACGATATTCTCGATGGGGGTGCCGGTGCAGACACCATGACTGGTGGCATCGGCAACGACACCTACTTTGTCGATGACAGCAGCGACGTCGTAACAGAAGCCCCCGGCGGTGGCAACGATACAGTCTTTGCCAGCGCAGACTTTACGCTGTCAGGCAATACTGAAACCCTAATTCTTGAAGATGGCGCGACCATTGGGGTTGGGGATGCCAGCAACAATACCATTATTGGTAACGATGCCTCTAACCTGTTGGATGGCGGCGCTGGCAGCGATCGCCTCGAAGGTGGACAGGGCGATGATACCTATATCGTCAACTCCTTCAACGACATCATCATCGAAGACAGTGCGGCCGGAACGGATACCGTACAGGCAAGTGTGACCTACACCCTAGGCGCGAACCTTGAAAATCTAACGTTAGATCCGGCGGCGGGCGACATCGACGGTGTGGGCAATATCGAAGACAACACCATCACCGGTAATGACGGTAATAATGAACTGTTCGGCGAAGATGGCAACGACATCATTATTGGTGGGGCTGGAAATGACCTGCTGGATGGTGGAGCCGGGGTCGATCGCTTGGAGGGCGGAACTGGTAACGACACCTACGTTATCAATGATCTCAGCGACACGATCGTGGAAACGGGGCCCGCAACCGACATCGATACCATTATTTCGAGTGTCAACCTGAGTTTGGCGGCTGATGCTGCATTCGCTGCGATCGAAAACCTGATTTTGATCGATGGCGCAACCCAGGGAACCGGCAACGACCTCAACAACAGCATCATCGGAAATGACAACGGCAATGTCCTCAGCGGTGGTTTGGGGGATGACGTCCTGACGGGTGGGGCAGGCAATGACACCATCACGGGCGGTGCGGGTGTAGACACCATGCGTGGCGGAGATGGAGACGACAGCTACTTTGTCGATGTAGCCGGGGATGTGATTGTCGAAGCCGCTGACGAGGGCATTGATACAGTTACGTCCTCAGTCACCTATGCACTTAGCCCTAATGTCGATAACCTGATCTTGACGGGCGCAGGCAACATCAACGGAACCGGAAACAACCTCACGAATACCATCACGGGCAATGCGGGCAACAACGTCCTAGATGGTGGACTGGGTGAAGATGTACTAATTGGTGGACTGGGCGACGATCGCTACATCGTTGATGAGGAATTTGATGAAGTTCGCGAAACCATTGGAGCCGGTGGTGGTTTGGATACGGTGGAATCTTCGGTGTCCTATACCCTTGCTGCCAATATCGAAAACCTCGAACTTACGGGAGCAACGGGGACTGAAAACCTGATCGGTGTGGGGAACGGCGGTGCCAATACCATCATCGGCAACGATGGCGATAACATTCTCGACGGTCAGGGGGGGATAGACACCCTCATTGGTGGGCTGGGCGACGATACCTACATCATTGACACAGCCGATGATGTGGTTACTGAATCAGTGCCTTTGACCACAGGCGGGATTGATACCGTCATCACTTCTGAAACCTATACCCTTGGGGCGAACCTCGAAAACCTAATCTTGGCGGAAGATGCCGGTGACATCGACGGATATGGCAATGCCCAGAACAACACCATCACTGGCAATATTGGCAGCAATATTCTCGATGGCGGCGCTGGCATTGACCAACTCGAAGGCGGCGCTGGCGATGACATTTACTTCGTAGATGATGAGAGCGATCGCGTTATTGAAGAACCCGGCGGCGGCACAGACTTGGTGAACTCTGAAGTGTCCTACACCCTCGGTGCCAACGTTGAAAATCTGACGCTGCAAGGCACTGCTGTCCTTGGGATCGGCAACGAGGAAAACAACACCATTCGCGGTAATGCCGAAGGCAATCGACTGGACGGCCGTCAGGGCGATGACCAACTAATCGGCGGGGCGGGCAACGACACTTATGTGGTGGATAGCCTGGACGATGAGGTGATCGAAACCGGCGTTGACCCATTCGACACCGTGATTTCGAGTGTCACCTACACCTTGGGCCCTAGCCTAGAAAACCTGACCCTTGCACCCGGCAGCGGCAACATTAACGGGTTCGGCAACACCGGCAACAACACGATTCGCGGCAACACTGGCAGCAATATTCTGAATGGCTTGGAAGGTCAGGATGTGCTGATTGGCGGCGGCGGCAATGACACCTTTGTGGTCGATGACTTGGGTGATCAGGTCACGGCAACGGGCACGGGAACCGATTTGGTGATTTCCACCGTTGGCTTTACCCTTGCACCGAATCTGGAAAACCTGACGCTGCAAGGGACGGGCAATATTGTGGGTCGCGGTAACGACCTGGCCAACACCATCAACGGCAACACGGGCAGCAATACGTTGTTGGGTTTGGGCGGCAATGATGTGATCAACGGCGATCGCGGCAATGATTTCATCGACGGTGGCTTGAACACCGACATCATGTCTGGCGGGGAGGGCAACGATACTTATGTGGTTAATGTCAGCAGTGACCAGGTGATCGAAAGTATTCCGGATGCGATCGGGGGCACAGATACCGTCATTTCAGACGTAGCCTATACCCTTGGGGCGAATCTCGAAAACCTAATTCTGACTGACCTTGGCCCGAACCCCAACATCAACGGTGTAGGGAATGCTGCCGCTAACACCATCATTGGCAACAACGGCAATAATACCCTCCTCGGTCTAGACGGCAACGATACCATTCAGGGCAATGGCGGCAATGATTACATCGATGGTGGTCTAGGCGACGACGATATGGACGGGGGCGATGGCTCCGATACCTACATCGTTGATGCGCTGGGTGACGCGGTTACCGAAGCCGGAACGGGCATTGATCAGGTTATTTCTGATGTGGCCTTCACCCTTGGCGCGAATCTTGAAAACCTAACGCTGACGGATGATGGTGCAGACTTAGACATCAACGGTGTGGGGAATGGTCTGGCCAACACCATTCTAGGCAACAGTGGCGACAATACACTGCTCGGCTTTGCGGGCGGCGATCGCTTAGAAGGTGGCGACGGCGACGACTACATCGACGGCGGCACCGACCTCGACATCATGATCGGGGGCAACGGCAGCGATACCTACATCGTTGATGCGCTGGGTGATAGCGTCAGTGAAGCGGATACAGATGGGGTGGATTTAGTGGAGTCGGCCGTAGACTTCACCCTTGGCACTAACCTCGAAAATCTTGTACTAACGGGGACAGCCGCGATCGGGGTTGGCAATATCCTCGACAACAGCATTACGGGCAACGACCAAGACAACACCCTGCGAGGGGACGATGGTAATGACACTATCGTTGGTGGACTTGGTAATGACCTCCTCAACGGCGGCACGGGGGATGATGTGCTGCGCGGCGATCGCGGCAATGATACCTACGTTGTAGATTCGTTAGGTGACAGCGTTACAGAAGCCGAAGGCGGTGCGGCTGGCGGGATTGACTTGGTACGTTCCTCCGTTGCCTTTACTCTTGGGCCCAATCTAGAGAACCTGACGCTGACCGGAACCCGCGATGTTAACGGTATCGGTAACGAACTCGATAACACGATCGCCGGTAATGACGGGGATAACATCATCAACGGTTTGCTGGGTGCTGATGTCATGTCGGGCGGTGATGGTGACGACTTCTTCTTTGTGGATAACCTCGGTGATGAGGTTTCTGAAAATGCCGATGAAGGCATTGATACGGTGCAGTCCAGTGTGTCTTTCACGCTGGGGGCAAATATCGAAAACCTGATCCTGACTGGAATGGCGATCGAAGGCATTGGTAATGCTGAAGACAACACCATCACGGGCAATAGCGAAGACAACACCCTGAGCGGTCTGGGCGGCAACGACGTGATCACCGGCGGTCTGGGTAATGATGTGATTGACGGCGGTACAGGCGACGATGACATGACCGGCGGCGCTGGCGACGATACCTATTTTGTCGATAGCGCACTGGATACGATTACCGAAGAATCGGGCGGCGGCTTTGATACCGTCTTTACCAACTCGTCCTTTACGCTCACGCCCAATATTGAGCAAGTGATTCTGGATGATGCGGCAGGGGTTGCAAACCTTGTCGGCACCGATGATGCCAATACGCTGATCGGCAACAACAGCGCTAACACGATTCTGGGCTTAGGCGGCAATGATGTCATCTTTGGTCTGGGTGGCAACGACTACATTGATGGCGGTCGCGACAACGACACGATGGATGGCGGCATAGGGGACGACACCTACATCGTTGACAGCAGTGGTGATCAGGCAGTCGAGACCGTGACGAATGCGGGTGGCGGTGGACTAGACCTCGTGATTGCAACCGCTTCGTTTACCCTTGGTGCGAATGTCGATAACTTGGTTCTCAATGGAACCGGCAATATTGCAGGCTTCGGAAATAATCTTGGCAATACGATTACGGGCAATTCGGGCAATAACGTCATCAACGGGCGAGGCGGCAGCGATGTCATTGATGGTGGTGCTGGCACCGATACGATGACCGGTGGTTTAGACAGCGATACCTATTTTGTGGACGATAGTGGCGATCGCGTCATTGATGCTCCAGGTCAGGGTGATTTGGATGTGATTTTCAGCACCGCATCCTTTGCGCTGGAACCAGAATCCGAGATTGAACAACTGTTCTTGGAAGGGACAGATGACCTCGACGGAACCGGTAACGAATTCGTCAACACCATTTTTGGTAATGCGGGCGATAACCGACTGGATGGCGGCACAGCGGGCGATCGCTTGATTGGCGGCAGCGGCAATGATACCTACTTTGTGGATGATGCCAACGATGTGGTCGTTGAAGCGGGGCCAGCCACCGACATTGACACCGTTATTTCGGATCTAACCTACACCCTCGGTGCCAATCTCGAAAACCTGATTCTGACTGAAGACGGCCCCGACATTAACATCAACGGGCTGGGCAACAACCTCGACAACACCATCATCGGCAACAGCGGCACCAACATTCTGGATGGCGGCGCAGACACCCTGGGTGACTTCCTCCAAGGATTGGATGGTGACGATACCTACCGTGTGGATAGTTCAGCGGATCAAGTCGTTGATGGCGGCGATGGGTTGGATTTGGTTGAAGCCTCAGCCAGCTTTATCTTGACGGATGAAGCGATCGAAAACTTGACCTTGGTGGCTGGAGCCGGAGCTATTAACGGAACCGGGAATGGACGGAACAACACCATTCTGGGTAATGAAGCCGGGAACATCATCAGCGGTGGAGCCGGAAACGACTATATCGTCGGTGGTGAAGGTGCAGACACCATGAGCGGCGGTACGGGTGATGACACCTTCTTTGTGGATAACGCTGGCGATACGGTGTCCGATGGGGCGGGTATCGATCGCGTCTTCTCGGATGTCAGCTTTACCCTTGCGCCGAATATTGAGTACCTGTATCTCACCGAAGACGGCCCCGATATCAACATCAATGGCGGTGGTAACAACGGTCGCAACACCATCTTTGGCAACAGCGGTAGCAATATCCTGGATGGTTCCGGCGGCGTTGACCGCTTGGTGGGCGGCGCTGGTGATGACACCTATATCGTGGATGTCGGCAACGATGTGGTGATTGAAGAAGCGGGCGGTGGTCTGTTTGATACCGTTATCGCTGATGTCACCTACAGCCTCGGAGCCAATGTTGAGAACTTGATCTTGACCGAAGACGGCCCCACTCCCGATATCAATGGCTTTGGAAATAACCGGAACAACAGCATCTCCGGTACCAGCGGCAGCAACATCCTGGATGGTGGTGAAGGAGCCGATGTCCTGATTGGCGATGCGGGCAATGATACCTACGTGGTGGATGACGAACTCGATGAAATCATCGAAACTGGCCCAGCCACGGACTTTGACACGGTACTCGCCAAGATTGACTTCACCCTTGCCCCAGAGTTGGAGCGTCTGATTCTGCGGAATGATGCACCGGATCTCAACATCAACGGAACCGGGAATGATTTTGCCAACACGATTCAAGGGAACGACGGCAACAACACCTTGGATGGCGGTGGCGGTGGTGATGTCCTGATCGGTGGGGATGGCAATGACATCTACATCGTGGATAGCACCCGTGATGTGGTGGATGAGTCG
>DAOTTZ010000075.1:0-1533 GCA_034437535.1 Anaerolineae bacterium
CGATGATCGGCACACGATCTACTTTAGCATCCCATAAGCCGGTCAAAAGATTGGTCGATCCCGGCCCGGCGATACCCAGACAGGCGGCAGGCTTGCCCGTCAGCTTGGCATAACCGCTGGCGGCGAAGGCGGCAGCCCCTTCGTGGCGCACCGCGATAAAGCGCATTTCGCCCGCCTCTTCCTGTACACGGATCGCATCCGCTACACCGAGGTTGCTATGACCGACCACGCCGAAAATATGTGTCAGCCCCCAATCTACCGCGACTTCCATCATCTGGCGGGCGATGGTATCTGCTGGGGTTTGCGGCTCCACACCGACATAAATACCATCGTCACGCGCATCAACCGGATAAGCTGACACTGCATCATCAAATCCTGGCGGTGGTGCGCCGTCTACCGCTGAATATTCATAACCATGCCAGGGGCAAATAACATAGCCGCGTTCGTCAATAAAGCCTTCCCCAAGCGGACCGCCCTGGTGGGGGCAATGATTATCAATAGCGTGGTATTCACCTTGATAGCGCGTCAAACAGATCGGTTGATGTCCGGCAGTAACCGCCTTAACATGCCCTTCAGTGAGGTCTTCGTGGTCTGCGATTTTATGCCACTGTAAATCTGTCATTGAGTCTCCTTCTGTGTATTGTGTTGTTCTGCTTGCAACTTCTGCATCACCCAGATGCCTACCAGCGACAATGAGCCAGTCATCAACAAACAATCTCAGCCATTATCAGAACCATAAGTGAGCAGGACCTGATCCAGAAAATGGGTTACCCAGGTAATAGGGTCTCCCTGGGCAACGACTTGACCTTCAAAGATCAGTGCCGGCAACCGTGTCACCCGGAGTTGAACGACCCGTGCCGGGTCAACATGAATCGATTCAGTCGAGAACTCAATTTCCGGGTGTCGTACACTCCACTCACCCAGAAGCCGAATAAGCCAGGTATGCTGATTTTGATCACCAACATACAGGGTCAGTTTCTGTTTCATTCTAATAACTCCGATCCTGTTTGCTCCAGTGCCTCCAGCACAGCCTGACGATTAACGGTAATGACACGGCCCGACCCGCCGAGAATGCCATCCCGCCTGAATTCATTAATGAGTGAACTCACCGTTGTCCGGTTCAGTCCGGTCATGTTCGCCAGGTCTTCCTGAGTCAGGGTTTCGTGAAGCGTAAACCAGGGTTCGTCTTTACAGCAGTAGCGCCGTGCAAGGTTCAAAAACATACCCAATAGACGCTCACGGGCGTTCATCCCCATCAGAGCCTGCATACGCGCCATCGTTAAACGATGTTCATCGGCTTGGTGGCGAATGAAGTTGAGTGCAATCCGGGGAAACTGTTGGATCAACTGAAGGAAATCGTCTTCCAGCAAGCGGCAAACCACCACATCATCCATCGCCTGGGCAAAACCGATACGGGAGCGAAACTTGCCGAGAAACAAATCGCCAAAAATATCGCCGGATTGCAGGATGCTCAGGACTTTTTCATCACCGTTCAAGTTGATGTAAGAGAGTTTGACCGCGCCAACCTGCAAG
>DAOTTZ010000076.1:0-13276 GCA_034437535.1 Anaerolineae bacterium
CAGGTTCAAAATACCTATCTGGATGGTTCCTGGAACAAGGGTAAGGGCGGCAACGGCTACTTCCGTTTGAGTAAGGCATGGAACAGCTTGATACAAAACAACACGATGCGCAATCTGCGGCATCTGGCGGTGCAATGGTCAGCATCGAACAATATCATTCAAAACAATAACATCAACGCTGATCTCAACCTGCATGGTGGTTGGGAACGCTATAACTTATTCCAAAACAACACGGTGCGTGTGCCCTATGAACACCGTGATTGCAACCCCAATTGCAGTCCGGGTTCGGAGACGTGGTATCCGATCTGGTGGGCCGCCGGTGACCATGCGGGCGGCTGGTCAGGTGCGTCGGGGCCACAAAACGTCTTTTACAACAACGCACTGGAAAAACAACTTAGTAGTGGCGGCGCATACACACCGTATACCCTGTACAGCACACCTGGCACTGTCTATATGCTCGGTTGGGATCGAGACACCGCCGGCGGATCGTACTGGGTGCATTTGAGCACTAACGGGGCTTACATCCCCACCTGGACAGGGCGCGAAAACATCGACTTTTCGGCGGATCCCAACAGTGGCGTTAACGATCTATGCACCAGCATCACGTATTCACTGGTTGGTGCATCCCTGACCTGCAACGGACAGGTTCAACCAACGAGTACACCACCCCCGCCGACGGCGACCCCGACAGCCACTGTGACACCGGGTGGCCCAACCGTCACGCCAACGCCGACAGAAGAAGTCAGCGCGGGTGATTGTACGGTGACGGCCAGCTATGGCAGTGAATGGAACAGCGGGTACAACGCTGAAATCTTCATTACAAATGACGGCCCGACGACCATCAGCGGTTGGGCGTTGACGTTCGAGTTCAATCACGGCGAGACCATCACCGACTTCTGGCGTGTGGATAGCTGGAGCCAATCCGGTGCCCTGGCCAGCGCGACACTCGATAGTGGTGGTACACGCGGCGACATCGCACCGGGTGAAACAGTTGACATCAAATATCAGGTGTCTCACAACGGAACATATGACCTACCGAGCAATTACATCCTGAATGGGCTGGCATGTAACGGTCAGGGTACACAACCGACGACAACGCCGGTACCGCCAACCGTCACTTTGGTCCCGCCAACGTTCACACCAGTACCGCCAACGGCCACATCAGTGGTGCCGACTGAAACACCGGTAGAGGATCCAACACCGACGCCAGTACCGCCGACCGCCACAACGGTTCCGAGCAATACGCCAGTACCGCCGACGGCCACAACAGTTCCGAGCAATACGCCAGTACCGCCGACCGCCACAACAGTTCCGAGCAATACACCACTACCGCCGCCAACCGCGACGCCGACGAATCCACCAGCAAGTGCATCCTGCACGGTGACATTTGTCTATGATAGCGAATGGAACAGTGGCTACAATGCCGAGGTCTTCATCACCAATAACGGCACGATGGCGATCAACGGTTGGACGCTCACGTTTACCTTTAACAATGGGGAAACATTCACCGACTTCTGGCGTGTACAGAATTCGAGCCAATCAGGTGCTATCGTGACTGCCTCCGCTGGAAGCGGACACTACAACGGCACGATCAACCCCGGTGAAACCACCGATGTCAAATATCAGGTGTCTCACAACGGGACATATGGTCTCCCGACAGGCGTGACGCTTAACGGTCAGCCCTGCAACTAACCCAGAATGACCCAAAGGGGACATGGATTATTCCGTGTCCCCCTCTCTTTCATTCATCTGGATTGAATTGGTTTTATCAGCGCTGGATGGAACTAGAGCCGTTCGAAGCGATAATGTTCTGGATCTGCCGCCGGTCGAGGAGTGGCATATCGCCAGGGATAGTGTACTTATAGGCCGCCGATGCGGCACCCCATTGCATGGCCGCAGAAACTGACTCAGTTTCCATATAGCCAGAAAGAAATCCGGCGGCAAAAGCATCACCGCCGCCGACTCGCCCTGCACCCTGAGCCGGATAGATCGACTGACGCAGGATCTCGCCCGTCGCGGTAATGCTGATCGCACCCTCCGCACCCAGGGTCATCACAATTAACTTATCCGGGTACTGCTCTGCTATGTGGCGGATGGCATCATCAGCGGTGGGCGGCGAACCGTATAGCGTTACAGCATCACGGAGCGCGACGAAGATCACGTTGGCGAGGTCAAGTAGCGGGTCACATTGTTCTGCCGCCGTCGTCACTGTCCACAGGTTAGCGCGATGATTGACATCGAAGCAGACCTGCCATCCGGCAGATTTTGCTCGGCGGGCCGCTTCTTTGGCAGTCTGGGCGGCGGTCTCGCCGATAGCGAGGGTAATGCCGGAAACCAGCAGAAAGCGGCTCCGGCCAGGGATAAACAGACCGTCCGGCAGATCATCCGGGCGCATATAGCTCATCGCACTGCCAGCACGATCATAAATGGCACGGCTTCCGCGTGGCAGGGGGCCTTCCTCAATGTAGTACACACCCAGCCGCCCGCTATCCGTCCAGGTGACGTGAGATACATCCACGCCTTGCGAAGCAAGCGTATACGTGATGAGTCGGCTCAAGGGATTATCCGGCAGGCGAGAGAGCCACGCCGTCTTCCAACCGAGCCGCGACAACCCAACTGCAACGTTGGACTCACTGCCACCTATATAAACCTCGAAGCTCCGTGTTTGCTCGATCAACTGCTGGCCGGGCGGCGTCAACCGGAGCATCGTCTCACCCAACGTCACGACATCATAGAGCATGGGTTCGGGCCTCACCGACCGCCTCGACCAGTGCCCGCGCCCGTGCCTGGATCGTATCCCAATCTTCGGCGGCGATGCTCGCGCCATCGACCAGGCTCCCACCAACACCGATTGCGGCAACACCAGCTCGGATGTAAGCCGCCGCGTTGCTGGCATTGATACCGCCGGTCGGGATCAGTTGCAGATGCGGCAAAGGTGCCAGTACATCCTTGATGTATCTCGGCCCCAGGTCACGCGCCGGAAACACTTTGACCGCCGTCGCACCCATCTCCCATGCTGTCTGGATCTCGCTCGGTGTATACGCCCCCGGCATGACCGGCAGGCTATGCGCCAGACAGTGCTCAACGACCGGCTGGCTCTTCACCGGGCTGACCACAAACGCGGCCCCGGCAGATCGAACCTCATCGACCTGTTCGACAGTGATGACCGAGCCTGCCCCAACCACGCATTGATCGCCCAGTATATCTTTTACCTCAGCAATAGCCGCTGGTGCGTTCGGACTGGTTAGCGTAAATTCGATGATCGTCACGCCACCGGCTACTAATGCCTGCGACAGAGGGACGGCGGCACTCAAGTTATCCAGCCGAATGACGGCAATGATACCGCATTGTTTAATCCTCTGGTACACGGGATACGGCATAGATCACCTCGTTTAACGGTTCAAGTCCCTCGACGGTTACTTTGACACGCATTGGCAAGCCGGGATCATCCGGCTGGAGCCGTACCCAGGCACGTCCGTTGGCTGTCTGGACGACATCACTCCCGCCCATCACACCCTGCCAGCGCAAGATCAAGCCACCCTCAACGGCGTCGAATTGAACCCGACGCTCGTCGGTTGCCACCGGGTAACCGTCGGCATCCGCCAGTTGGATGTTTAACAATGGGCCGTCGGCATCGCCGGTCTGGCTGGTGAGGATCCGCGCCACCGGCCCCAGGTTGCCCGGTACAACGGTCTGCGTGACCTCATGCCGTACACAGGGCTTTCCGTCGCGTTCTCCAATCGCGGTCAGGCGAACGTCACCCGGTTCTAGCGTAACTTGCCACGTCACAATGCCAGCGGGCGTATCGGCCTGGTAAGTTTCCACGCTCTGCCCGTTGATCTGTAAGGTGACGGTCTCGCAATTGGTGATAACGCGCACAGTCTGCACTTGACCAACACGCACCGGCCAGCCGGATGACTCGATGTGAACGACTGGTTCATCAGACTGGAACGCCTTAAAAACATAATAAACATCTTTCCGTCGTCCAGCACGGTCAACCAATCCTTTTTGATTGACGAATGGCACCGGGTTTTCCGGGCGGAGTGGTGTGCCGAAGTCCTTGAAGATCCACTGGGCTGTACCGGCTAAATCCGGCTGGCGGGCCTGTACTGCCAGGTGATGGGCCATCAGGTCGATGATATAGCTCTCACTCCAATCACCATCACGCGAATAGCGTGTGAATCCTTCTTTGGAAACTGCCGTACCGGGAATCTCATCATGCTCTTCGCTCAGTTCGATCTCGACAGTAGCATGTGGGCCGTCTTTGTGCCGTCCGACCTGGCTATCTCCACCCCATTCGATATGGAGCATACGCGGATAGCGTTCCATGTTCCGGCGGAGCGCAGTCTCGTACTCGCTATAACGGCCCCGGTACCAGCCAGACCAGATCGACGGCGAATAGACATCAATGATCGACGATCCATAATCAAAGCGCCGGATGGCGGTTAACCGGCGCGGGTCATGGGCATGGCTGAGTTGATGCAGTTCACGCAGAAAATCAGCAACCGCTTCATCAGTCGATGCCGGATGCTCGCTCTCCCAATCAAGTTCGTTACCCAACCCCCAGAAGACAATCGACGGGTTGTTATAGTGCGCCTCGATCATCTCGATGAGCATCTGCCGGGTGTAACCCTTAAAGACTTCCCCACCGACCCCACCCCGGCACCAGGGTATTTCTTCCCAGACAATTAATCCCAACCGATCGCACAGGTGAAGAACAAAGTCGTCTTGTGGATAATGCCCCAGGCGAATGAAGTTGAACCCGGCGGATTTAATCGCCTCTAGTTCTGCCTGTATCAAGTGGCGCGGCACCGCCGCCCCGTACCCGGCCCAATCGTCATGCCGGTGAGTCCCTTTGAGTAAGAGTCGTTTATCATTGAGGTAAAACGGCCCACCTGCTGGAAAACGAAACCAGCGAAAGCCAAGATCGGCCTCGTAAGTATCCAGCACGGTATCCTCCGCCAATAGTGTAACATGCACATGATATAGGTTGGGGGTATCTGGTGACCATAGTTTCGGCCTGAGCACGTCCGGCAGGCGGGCGTTAAACCGATCCGCTCTTATCGAGAGCGACTCTACGAACACCGGTTGAACACTCACCGGGTCAGTTAGCCTCACCTGAAGTTTGAGCGACGCGGCATTTACACCGTTCAGCCGCCCGCGCAGTGTGATCGTCGCTCGTTCCCGGCTGGTTTCCAGGTCGAAAAACAAACGCTCAATAGCGACAGCTCCGGTGGTAGATGCGGTTACCGGGCGGGTGATGCCACCATACAGAAAGAAGTCGGACATATCCGATGGGATCAACTCCGGGTCTGGCCGGTTGTCCGCCTCCACACGGAGCAGGCTGGCCTGATTAGGAACTTCGACCCTAAAAGCAGTATAACCGCCGTGATGCTCCGCAATCAGGTCACCATCAAAGTAAACGCGCCCGCGTTGGGCCACCGCGCCGAACTCCAGCCAAACCCGGTCGCCATCATCCGCTGAGGGTGGGACGAAATCCAGTTCATAGATGCCGACTCCGCGCCGGTAGTGCGTGGCCGGGTCGGTAGACATGGTATCGAGCGCGTTCCAGCTATGCGGCAGGCGGATCGACTCCCAGGGGTCGTCCTCGAAGCGAAAGCGCCACCCAGTCGCTAGTTCCTCGTTGGGCCTCATTGCTTGACGGCTCCTTGCAGGCCGCGCACAAAATAGCCCTGGAACAGGAAGAAAACCAGCAGTACCGGGATGATCGAAATCGTGGTGCCGGCGGCAAAACCCGGATAATCGGTTCCAAATTCACCCTGGAAGGCCATCATGCCAACTGCCAGGTTGTACAGTTCCTTATTGCCCGACGAGAACACCAGTGGAATGTTGAACTCGTTCCAGGTCAGCATGAACTGGAAGATCACGACCGTCGCGATGATCGGCTTGGCAAGCGGCAGAGATAACCGGAATTCCTGGAAGAACCCGGCTCCGTCGATTTTGGCCGCATCATACAGATCTTCCGGAATCGTACTAAAGAAACTGGTGAATAAGAGCACATACAATGCGCCGCCGCCGGAAAGCGGCAAGATCACGCCGAACCTGGTATTCAGCAGGTCTAACGTCCGCACAAGCTGGAACTGCGGAATAATCACCGTTGCGATCGGCACAAAGAGCGTCGCCAGCACCACACCATAAATGATATTCCGGCCAAAGAAGCGATAACGCGCCAGTACATACCCACACATGGCCGTTGTCACCAGCACAACACTCGTCGCTGAGACCGAATACAGCACCGTATTAAAGAAGTACGTGCTGAAATTGGCCTTTTCCCAGGCATCCGGTATGTTCGTCCACACCCATTCGGTTGGGATTAAGCGGGCACCATCCGTCCAGATCGCGCCATCGGTCTTAAACGCGGTAAATACTGTCCACAGGAACGGGTAAATCCAGATGAAGGAAATAACACCCAGCACGAGAATGATCAAAACGTTGTACTTAAAGAAACGGCTTGGACGAAAACTTGGCAGAAACCGCCGTCTCGCGCTGTTTTTATTGACATTCTCGTCATTGATATTAACACTAATTTCCATCGTATAACTCCTAATGGCTCGACCTGCGCACGAAGTAACCTTGCGTCGTCACAGCGATCAACACGGTAATGCCGAACAACACCGCCGCGGCAGAGGCAAACCCGTAACGGAAAGGCATTTCACTCAATGCCTGGTTATAAATAAAGGAACTGACCACACGGGTTGCTTCCGGCGGTGCTTGCACCGCGATAACCAGCCCGAAGACTTTCAACGCATTGACGAAGGATAGGAAGACAATGATAATCGCGATTGGGCGGATGACCGGTAAGGTAACGTAAATGAGCTTTTGCCATTCGTTGGCCCCGTCGATTTCCGCCGCTTCATAAAGCTCTTCCGGCACGTTTTGCAACGCGGCCATCCAGTAGATCATGTACTGGCCCAGGATCTGCCATACGGAAATCAGTACGATCGTAATCATGCCGAAGCGCACGCTCAAGAAATCGACAGGCTGATCTACGATGTGGAACATCTCCAGCGCGGCATTAATTGCGCCGAGCGTAGGATGGAGTAAGAAGTTAAAGATCAATCCGGCCATCGCCACCGGCACCACCAGCGGCGCAAAGAACACAGTGCGAAAGATACGCTTCATCCATACCCAACGCCGGGTCAGCAATATCGCGATGAATAAAGCCAGGGGCAACTTAATAACTGTATTGGTGACTGCAAAAATAAGTGTATTTGTAAATGCTGACCAGAATATGTCGCTTTCGAACAGTTCAAAATAGTTATCTAGAGCGACGAAATCGGTCAGGGCTTGGGTGCCATTCCAGTCAAATAAAGAATAAAGCCCGGTTGCGGCGAGTGGCCACAGTGTAAAGCCAATATAAAGCAAAAGGAACGGTGCCAAAAACGCGATAATCCATAAGCGAGTACCTCCGGTTACGCGCTTAGCATATGGCACGGCTTCCAGGCGTTCTTCACGACGACGCGCACGCCGCTCAGCGCGGGCAGATAGCGGTTTATCTGCGTTGAGTGATGCTTGAGACATAACGGACTCCTCGATTGTGGGATAGGGAGGATGATCTCCCTACCCCACGATGATCGTTTAGTTGTCGTAGTTGGATGTATCGTATGCTTGGGTGAATTCAAACTCCGGGAAGGCAAAGCAAGCCGGGTCGATACCCTCTTCTTCCAGGGTAGACAGGAAAACTTCGTTCTTCTCGGCGGCAATTTCCTGAGCCGTTTCGCTGAAGTCTTGTCCTTCAGAGAGTGCCAACGACATGGCTTCCAGTTCCCAGTTGCGGCGCAGGTTTTCCGCTTCGGTCTGCGCCTGTGAGGTGGCGACTTCCGCACACTTCACGACAGGTTCCGGATACAACACGCGGATGTTATCCTCGTTGGCGATCTCGATGACATCAAGGAAGACTGGGTCTTCGATGTATGCGGAGTTATCGGCATAAGCCAGCGTGCCGAAGCCACGCGCCAGATATTCGCTAGCGAAGTAACCATCCGGGCGTGTCATAAACTCGATGAACTCCCAGGCGGCTTCTGGATTTTCAGTCTGTTTGCTGACGTAGTATTTGTTCTCGGAGTAAGTCTGTGCCAGTGACCCGGTACGGCCTTCATCCGGGATGGGCGGTGCGGCTACGGCCACATTTTCAAAGTCGAAGCTATTGCGGAACACGCTCGGCATCCAGGCCCCGTCAAAGTACACGGCGGCTTGATTGTTGGCGAAGGCACCACGCGAGAAGGTCTGGTCGTTGAAGCCAGGGAGCGCGAGATCTTCTTCAAAGAAGGTCTGGATGTAGTCAAACGTATCCAGCAGGCGCGGATCGTCGATGGCGTAGCGTCCGGTTTGCAGGTCGAAGAACTGATCGCTCATCGCCATGCCAGCTAGCGGGTACCAGGTGCGCTGAAGTTGGTTACCGTCCAGCGGGACAGCGATGCAGAAGGCGTCGGTTTCTGCCACGATGGTGCGGCAGGCCTCTAGTAATTCACTACGGGTTTCCGGCGGGTTGGTCACGTCGAGACCGGCTTCTTCCCACAGGTTGGTGTTCATGTACATGTAACCCGCACCCCAGATGAGGTTATCGTTGAACGGGAAAGAGTACGGAACCCCATCAACCATGTTGATACCCTCGGCGAATGAGCCTTCCGGCCAGCGATCCATCCACTCGCTATAATCGGTGCCTTCCGGCCCTAGCGGTTGGATCCAGTCCTGATCGATCAGTTCGGCCATGGTCAACACACGGTTGGCACCCAGCCAGAAGAAAATGTCCGGGGCGTCGCCACTCTGGAAGCGCAACGGCATCGACTCCCGATAAGCACTTTGCTCCAAGGTTTCCCATTCTACGTTGATGTTAGGATGTTCGGCCTCGAACTCAGCAATGGCGTCTTCATAGAATTCTTGTTGCTCCGCCGACCAGCTCATAACTTCCAACGTGACTTCTTCATCATCTTGCGACATGACGCTGGAAACGCTCATCAGCAAGAGCACCATAACGAGAGACAAAATATACTTTTTCATTGCATTATCCTTTGCATATTTATTCGAGCGTACTTAAAAAATCGGACAAAAAGCCTGTTACGTCGATACAAACCTCCACTTAATCACTTGACGGATAAAAAGTTACTCCGTACCATTGGTACGAACCGGTATGTTTCCCAGGGCATTACATGGACATCGAACGCATTAAGGCGATGGTGCAATCCGCCACGCCCGCCCCGTTGCATTACAAACTGCGTGAGGCGATTCACGCGCAAATTATGGATGGCACACTGAAGCCGGGCGAAACATTGCCCAGCGAGCGTTCGATGAAAAATCATTTTGGTGTCAGCCGGGCGACGGTACGCCAGGCGGTCAACTCGTTGATCCAGGATGGCTTCTTGCAGAGCATTGCCGGAACTGGCACATTCGTGCTGGAAGTCCCGACGAAGCCGCAAGCCGCCGGTTTGATCGGGTTGATTACATCCAGCCCAAACTTTAATTTTTTCTACCCGCAACTGACCGCCGCCTTTAATCTGGGCATCCGCCAGTCTGGTTATGGATTGGTAATGGCTTTGCATGGCGAAGATGCCAACGCGCTGAGTCAGGTTGTCGATGAATTGCTGGCGCAAAATGTGGTCGCGCTGGCGATCACCCCGCCGCGTTATGGAGACATCACACATGTGCTCGACCGTTTGCGGCGTGTCAATGTGCCGCTGGTGTTCATCGGGCGCGATAGCATGACCAAAGGCGTCGATGTCGTCACGACAGATAACGAAGCCATCGGTTATCAAGCCACACGCCATTTGATCGAACTGGGGCATCGTCATATCGTTCATCTCGGCCTGCCGGATTACAGCACCGGCGATGATCGCGCCGTCGGTTACCAGCGAGCCATGCGCGAGGCCGGCCTGCCGCCGCACATTTACCAGCTTTCGGAAGAAATCCACCCGAATGATACGACTGCCTTCGGTGCCCCGCGTGAGCATCTGGCAGATCCGGCCCGCGAGGCGGTTTATCAGATCTGGGGTACGCCGGATCATGCCAGCAATTTGCCCCAGCCAACCGCGATATTCTGTTTTAACGACATCGTCGCGATGGGAGCATATAAAGCTCTGCGCGAATTGCGCCGTGCCATCCCGCATGATGTCTCCTTGATCTCGGTTGATAATCTGATTACTGTTCGTCATTTCGAAGTTCCGATTTCTACCTTTGCGTTACCTGGTGAGGCGATCGGCCAACATAGTGCTGAAATCTTGCTCAAACGACTGACCGGGGATTCCTCACGGGTAGAGGTAATACGTTTGCCGGCAGAGTTTATCCCCCGTGCCTCCACTGCCCCGTCCTCAGCGGGCTAACCATCCACCATCGACCGGGATGGTACTCCCGTTCAGATAATCGCTGGCGGCGGAGGCCAGGAAGACCACCACGCCCTTTAAGTCGTCGGGCGTACCCCAGCGGCCTGCCGGGATGCGTGCCAGAATAGCCTGGTTACGGTTTTCATCCGCCCGCAGTGCGGCAGTGTTATCCGTCGCCATATAACCGGGGGCGATTGCGTTGACGTTGATATTTTGGTTGGCGAGTTCGTTCGCCAGGGCACGGGTGATCCCCATCACGCCATGCTTGGATGCGGTGTAGGAGGGCACGGTGATGCCGCCCTGATAAGACAACATAGAGGCGACACTGATAATCTTGCCGCCCTCCGCTTGCATCGCACGGGCGGCGGCCTGCGATAGAAAAAATACAGCCTTCAGGTTGATCTGTAATACGTCATCCCAATCGCTCTCGCTGAATTCCAGCGCAGGCGTGCGCCGGATGATGCCGGCGTTGTTCACCAGAATATCGAGCCGGCCCAGCTCCGTGACGATGGCATCCACCGCCGTCTGGAGATCGCTGGTACTGGCCTGGATCAAATCGACACGCTGGTAGAAGTAGCGGCGGCCCATCCCCCGGACGATGCCGCCGGTCTCCTCGCCGTCGCTGATCCCGATGCCGGCAATGTCGGCTCCGGCTTCCGCCAGGGCCAGGGCCATCCCCTGCCCCAGCCCGCGATCAATGCCGGTGACGAGTGCGACCTTGCCGCTCAGGTCGAATAAATCGAGCACGGTCATCGTCTAATGTCCTAGCTCGCGCAACATCGGCACGGTATTGTTGACCCACCCGGTATCCGGATCTGCCGAAACACCCTGAGTGCGATGATCGCCCGCCAAAAACCATAGATAGTACGAGTTAAAGCCCGGCGCACCGACATAAGTATGATAGCCATGCGGCATCATCAAAATGGTGTTATCACGAACAGTATGATTGTCCTCGTAGCCATCGCCATAATGCCGCACCACACCGAAACCATTCGCCGGGGAGACCTTGAAGAAATACATTTCTTCGTGGAAGACCTCGCCCCCTTCTTCTTTTTCATGCTTGTGTGCCGGGTACGTGCTCCAATTACCGCTCGGTGTGAACGTCTCGCCGACGATTAACCGCCGTGCTGGAAGATCCGGCTGGCTGTCTTGCGTCAGGATCTTGTGAAAGTTACGGCTGAAGTTGGCCGCGCCCCAACGTCCGTTCGCTACCTGCTCCGGCTGGATGAGATATGGCTCGGTTTGCAAGTCACTCGGCGCACTGACCAGCGCGATTTCCACCTTACCCACGCCGGTTAAGCTATAGTCGGTGTTGGCAGGCAGATAAACACTGTGCGGCTTGCCGGAAAACACATTGGGACGAGCACCGATGCGCTCGAAGGTCTGGTTCCCGGCGGTGACAGTTGCTTTGCCGCCCAGCAAAATCGCCAGTGCTTCCCGCTTGCCCGTGCTCCCGTTGACGGTCTGACCATCTGCCAGCACCACAAGCTGAAAATCAAGTAAGTTACATGGGTTGGTATCGAGCGAATTAACGCCAGAGTTGGTCTTCAGGGCAGTAAAATAAGTCATTACGTTAGCCTCACTTTGCGTGTGGCCCCCAGAAATCGGGAGCCGCGTTCAAGAATGTCATGATCGCTTCCAGAAAGAAGAAATCACCGAAAATGGTATAAGTATCAACACCGTAATCGTGCGGTACATGCTGGCTACCATGCCGGAGCAATCCCTGCACCGACGTGCGCGTATCCAGGGCTTTTTCAACCAGCACACGCAGGCGGCATTCGGCGTTCTCCCGGTAAACGAGATCCCCACTGGCCGCCGCCAGGCGCAGTAAACCACCCGCCGCGATCGCATCTGCCGAGCTATCCGGGTAAGCGATTGAGTCGATGGGCAAACGGAAATCCCAGGGGACAATCATCCCCGGTGTGGCTTCAGCCATGTAGCATTGCGCCGCTGATTGTGCCGCTTCTAAAAAGACTGGCTCTCGCGTCCACTCGTAGGCCATCGTAAAGCCATAGATCGCCCAGCCCTGGCCCCGCGCCCATAAGGAGTCATCAGCGTGGCCTTGATGAGTCTTCGGGCCGATGGGTTGGCCGGTTTCCGGGTTGAGGTAAAAGGTATGATAACTACTGCCATCATCCCGCAGGAGATAACGGGCAGACGTGTGGGCGTGCGCCGTCGCCGCCTGGGCATAATCCGGCTTACCCGTCTCGCGGGTGGCCCAGTAAAGTAGCGGCAGGTTCATCATGCAGTCGATGATGAAGCGTCCACGTTCATCGCGGTTATTTTCGTCGTCCCAGGCCTGGATGAACTCACCCACTGGGCGGAACCGCGCCAGCAGAACATCCGCCGCCCGCAGTGCAGTCGCATGAGCCAGCGGATCAGCGGTATATTGCCATTGGGCACGCGCACTTAATGTAAACAGGAAACCCAGATCATGATTGAGACGGACGTCATCATCCAGCCGCTTGATAAACGACGGCAGTAAGGACGTCGCCCGGCGCACATCATCGGGATCTTGGCTGTGATGCGCAACCAGCCACAGCAAACCGGACCAGAAGGCCGCTAACCAATTCTGGTTGGCGGTCAGTTTATACGCGGTGTCCATTGTCGGGCTACCATAAGCCGGAAAGAACATACCGTAAGCCGCATAATTATGACGGATGCGCCTGGTAGCCATCGGCAGTATCGCGGTAAACTGATCTAAATCAATATTTTTAGTCGTCACAATAATCTCTTATCGTTTTAGTGGTACGCTACGGTTCTTTCTGGTATAATCTGGTACGTACCAGTTAAATTGACATTAGCACACCTTAAATCAGATGTCAAGCAGTATATAAAATTACTAGGGCGATTGCATATAAAGTCTCAATGGAAGGATAATGGTAGCCAAAAACGAGGCGACCATGAACTTCGAGACGAGTGTGTTGAGCTATTTTGGT
>DAOTTZ010000077.1:0-85490 GCA_034437535.1 Anaerolineae bacterium
ACTGCGCGGCTAGGAGAGGGGGAAAGAAGCTGATATTGCTGTTTTTGGCCCCTCTCCCAGGGCTGAAAGCCCGTTCGGGAGAGGGGTTGGGGTGAGGGCTGAGTAGTTACAATAAGTTTTCATCACCCGTTGATGGCCTTGTTTTGCAGAGATGTATAATAGACGAAAGGTATTTGATACGATGACTGTTTCTGATCATGTCGCCACCGCCGCGCCCGACTTCGATAAACCACAACTCGACGACTACATCGCCACGCTGAACCGCAAAAAGACCGAATGGGCACGCCTGCCCATCCGCCAGAAGCATGACCTGCTTCGAGATTGCCTCAAGCGGTTGAACAAGCAGGCCCAGGCATTTGTTGATGCTTCCGTGCGGGGCAAACGACTCCTGCCACAATCGCCCTGGGTGGGGGAGGAATGGGTGAGCGGCCCCTGGGCCATCGCTACTGCGCTCCGCGAATTGATGGGTACGCTCGACACGCTCGACAACGGGCAGACGCCGCGCTTCAAAGGGGTACGTACCCGGCTCAACGGGCAGACGGTGGTCGAAGTCTTCCCCAACAACCCGATCATGGGCATGTTGCTAAACGGTGTCGAGGCGGAAGTGTGGATGCAACCGGGCGTCCAGCCGCACAACTTGCCGCAACAGGTCGGCACATTCTACCAGCAGACCAATCCGGAAGGCGCGGTCGCGCTGGTGCTGGGTGCGGGCAACATCAACAGCATCCCGGCGATGGACGCGCTCCACAAGCTCATCAATGAGGGGGAAGTCGTCCTCATCAAGCTCAACCCGGTGAATGATTACCTGGAACCGTTGATGAACGCCATCTTCCAACCGTTGATTGAACGCGGTTATCTCTATGTCACATCAGGCGGGGCGGAGGTCGGTAAGTATTTGACCACGCATGATGGCATCGACACCGTACACATCACCGGCAGTGCCCGCACCCACGATCTGATCGTGTTCGGCCCTGGTGAAGAAGGTGCCCGCCGCAAGGCAGAAAATGACCCGCTCTTGAAGAAGCCGATGACCAGCGAGTTAGGCGGAGTCGGCCCGGTGATCGTCGTGCCGGGCGAGTGGGAAGACGAAGATTACCGCTTCCAGGCGGAGCGCATCGTCACGATGAAGTTCCACAACAGCGGCTTTAACTGTGTGGCCGCTCAGGTCTTGATCTTGCCGGAGACCTGGGCCGGGAGTGCCCGCCTGCTGGATGAAATCCGCCAGGTGATCCGTGAGTTGCCGCCGCGTGTGGCGTACTATCCGGGTGCTGATGCCCGCCAGAACGCGGTTATGGAAGCCCACCCCGATGCCGAGACCTTCCATAACGATGTGCCGCGTACCCTGGTGACCGACCTCGACCCGGACGACGACGCCGAGACGTGCTTCCGCGATGAGTTCTTCGCGCCGGTGCTGGCCCAAACGCAACTCCCCGGTGATGACCCGGCCTCCTTCCTGCAAAATGCGGTCGCCTTCGCCAACGACACGCTTGATGGCACATTGGGGGCCAATGTCATCATCCACCCGCAGACGCTCAAGGCGATTGCGAGCGAATTCGACCAGGCCCTAGAAGATCTCAATTACGGGTCGATTGCGGTCAATGGGTGGAACGCGCTGGCTTATTTGATCTGCCAGTGTCCCTGGGGGGCGGCGCGGGGGCATACCCTCAATGATGTGCAGAGCGGCATCGGCACCGTTCACAACACCTATCTGCTGGATAACACGCAGAAATCAATCGTCTATGCGCCGTTCTACCCGGCACCGCGTAGCGTGGCAAAAGGCGAATTAACCCTCTTGCCCAAGCCTTCCTGGTTCGTCACACACGGCAAATCCGACAAGATCGGGCGGGCCTTCGCCTATTACACCATCACCCAGAATCCGATCCACCTGGCGACGATCTTCGCCAATGCCCTGCGCGGGTAATTCCGTTAGCTAGAATCAAAAAGATCGCGCTTGTACGGCGCGATCTTTATCATTTTTAGTTGGGGTAGGCCGGGGTGTTACCGTTGTGCGTACCACGACCCGATGTAAGCGACCGCCGCGTCCATGTTGTGGACGATCTCACGCCGGTCGGCATCCGGTGCCTGGAGCAATGTCCCCTTTGCCATCTGCTCCTGGTAATAATTGCCCACCAACAGCGCGACTGGCAACTGGCGGCCTTCTAACTCGCGGTCGAGTTCGGTGCTTTGTTCATGGGCGGAGTAGAGGTTGTCGCGCTTGAAGCGTACCACCTTCCGCAGGTCAAACACAATGCCACGTACTTCCTGCTCTGCCATTACATCGCGCAAGCTCTGGAGCCAACTCGTCAGGTTGCCGGTTGCGGTGGCATCCAGCACACCACGATAAACGACAATCAACACACGATTGGTCAGATCGAAGTGGGCGGAAACGGTCTTACCGTCCAGGACAGGAATTGTAGAGGCCATAATCGTTACCTTTTTCTAACCACCTATAACCCACTATAAACGCTGTCCTTACCTTTCGCAAGTTACGGTGCTGTTATGATACCAAAGTACTACCAGCCCCAGGTGCCCGGCCCACCTTTGAACGGCCCAACGATTTCCGACGTGATCCACCCGCCGTAATAATCGCCTTCCTGGGCCTGCACCAGTTCCCCATCGACATAACAGGCGTCCATCTGGCTGGCGTAAAAGCACAGATACCCGGCGGCGTCCTGGTAGCGGTCGTTGGGCGTGGGGTAACACCAGGCGGCGTCTTCCGCCTTTTTGCCGTCCACCTCCACCGTGAAATACTTCGACGCGCCTTTCCATTCGCACATCGTCCGGCGGCTGGTGGTGGCAAGATACTCCATCTTCACATCTTCCGGCGGGATGTAATAACTGGGCGGATGGCTGGTTTCCAGGATGCGGTAAGCGTTGGTCGTGTCGGCGATGGTCTCCCCGTTGAAGACGACCTGGATGCGCTTCTCGGTCTTTTCAATACGGGGCGGGCGGGGGTAATCCCACACGGATTCCTGTCCTTCGGCTGGCTTTTGCGGTTGTTTGCGGCTAGACATCAATAAACCCTCTCTAACATATACAATCTGCTTTGAAGTATACGCTACCAGCATTTGCGCCGGATTGAAATCTGCTAGGCAAAGGATAAACGCCACCGGGGAATGTGCCTGCATCTGGGGCCATTTTAGGGTAGACTATGGGGCAAATGATAACCGACGGTCAAGGGGGTTCAATCATGCGGCAAATGTTTGTGCTTTTGGGGTTGGTGGCGGCGGTGATGGCCTTTGTGTTGCTAGGGCGGGGGACGGTCTCTGCACCGGCCAGCGAAGCCGAAGACCTAGAGGCCACCCGCACACTCAACATCATGCTTTATCCTTACATCCCAGATGCCAACAACGATAACTTCGCCAGTTACATCCAACGGGTGGAACGTGAGTTCGAAGCCCAATACCCGGAGATTGATCTCATACTGGAAATGGATGTGGCGGATAACACCTACAGCCTCAGCACCCTGGAAAGTCTGTTTGTAGCCGATGGGCCGGATGCCATCGAGTTAGACCTGATGATGCTCGGTTACGTGGTAGAGCAGGGTTGGGCGGCACCCATCGGCGCGTATGACACCAGCCAGTTGCTCGAATTGCCCATCCAGGCCGCGACGATCAACGAGACGCTTTACGCCATGCCATCGCGCATCTGTAGCCTGTACCTCTTCGGGTACGATCAAACCCTCGTCACATCCAGCAACACCGCGCAACTGGTCGAAGCCATCGCCACACTCAACCCGGATGGATCGCGGCGCGGCCTGCTCGGTGAGTTCTACGGCGAGACGTCCTTGCCGACCTATTACACATCATTTTATGGCGGGGTGTATGGCAATGCGTCCCTGGCCGATGCCTTCCAGAACCCCACCGATCCGGCGGTCATCAACCCGATGGCGGACTTATTCGGCGATTGTACCTTTGAGGGGGAAAATTGGTGCCTGGGCGATCATTACAAGAGTGAGGCCGGCGCGCCGCAAGACTTCGCCGAAGGGGACGCGGTGGCTTACATCGGCTTCTCGGAGTCGTTGAATTATATGCTGACGACCAACCCGGCCCAAGCCTACGTCGAACCGGCTCCCTTCGGTGATGCCATCGACCCGATTTTTTACACCGATGCCTTCACCATCAATGCCGCCGCTTGCACCGGCCAATGTGCGGAAGACGCCAAAGCCTTCGCCCAGTATTACGCCAGCGTGCCGACTCAACTGTGGACTAACTTGGCCGAAGATGCGGTTGACAGTCCGCCGCGTTACTTGCTTTCGGCCAATGCAGATTTTTACCAACAACCCCAGGTCACGGGGGATCCATACTACCCGGCGTTATCAGCCGCCATTGATAACGGCTTTCCGTTCCCCAGCCAGGGCTTCCCGGCGGCAAGAGATAGCATGTTCCCGGAGATCTGTAACGCGCTGGACGAGATCTTGCCGGATAATCCCTGCTTGATGCCATCAGCCTATGCGGAGCCTTAATCCGCCGATAACCGGATGTCACGTATAGTTAAGATGACAGGTCGAATCAAAGGGGGGAAATTACCAATGCAATGGTTTATGTACTTCTTCGGCGGGATGCTCATCCTGGGTGCGTTGCAATATCTGCTGACCGCGCCTAACGCGACCGCTTTTTCCGGTGAGACACCGGTCAGCCTGCATGGATTCGGATCGCGCTTTTTCGGCGGTGTCTTGCTATTGAGTGGCATTTTGTTCATCCAGGGCGGGCGGGTAATGGCCGCAAGCGCGGGCGAATCCGGCTTATGGATCGTGATTCTCTATGCTTTCGGCGCGATGATAACGTTGGCGATTGGCTTCAAGATCGCGGCATTCATCAGCAATCGCTCCGCCCGTGATCCTAACCGCCCGTCGATGAAGGCCATGCCACCGGCCCGTCAATCCCGGCAGGAAAGCACCCGGCGCGAACAGTCATCCAAACCCGATTACGGCGATTGGGGGCATGATTCCGGCGATTACGACTATGACTGAGCCAATCAAGGTCTACGCGCACAATGCTTGCCCGCAAGTACCGGGAACACTCCTCATGCTCCGGCGGAGTAAGGCGCGTTATGCTTACATCGACATCCGGCGCGATGCTCAGGCGCGTGACCGGGTGCGCGAGATCAACAACGGTTATGAGAGTGTGCCGACCCTGGTCTTCCCGGATGGTAGCACACTGACCGAACCCCCGGCGGGGCAATTGCGGCGTAAGCTGGGCGCGATGGGCTACCCGGTGCCAGCCTGGACAGTGCTGGTCGCATATTGGAACTGGATTTTGATCGGTGGGGTGGTGGTCTTCGCCGCCTTACGCTTATTCGGTGTCTTGTAGAGGGCATTCATCATGCTGGAATTCGCTCTGCTGAGTTTCACATCTCTGTTCACGATGGTTAATCCGCTGGGGGTTGTGCCGATTTACGTCTCGATGACTGGCACACTTGACCCGGATCAGACGCGGGCCACCGCCCGCAAAGCAGTGATTACCGCGTTACTCTTGTTGTTGTCGTTCGCGGTCACCGGCCAGTTGATCTTTTCGTTCTTCGGCATCTCTGTGAACAGTCTGCGGATTGTGGGCGGGGTTATCTTCTTCATCATCGGCTTTGATATGCTCCAGGCGCGGTTAAGCCGTACCAAGCACGATACCGAAGCCGTCTCTGAGTATGTGACCGACATCGCGATCACACCATTGGCGATCCCGATGATCTGTGGGCCGGGGGCCATTGCGACCGTGATCGTCCTTGCCAGTGATGCTTCATCCCCGCCTTTGTTGCTGATATTGTTCCTGGTGGTGCTGGCCGTCATGGGGTTGACCTATGTCATGCTCCGCAGTGGCGACCGCATCATAAAAGTCCTGGGTGATAGTGGCAACAAGGTGATGCTCCGGCTCATGGGCTTGATTGTCATGGTCATCGCGGTGGAATTCTTCTTCGGTGGTCTGGAACCTATCTTGCAAGACATCCTGATGCTAGAGCCGGAACAATAGCGTTTATCCCCCGCCGGAATGATGAGCAAATTATAAATCCGGCTTGCAAGACAGATGTTTTCCGGGTATGATTCTACCAAATTGTAGGTTGAGATTGATGTGATGGCTGACCCGATGCATAATGAAACGCGGCGCATAATTCTTTCTACGGCGGAAGATCTGTTTGCCGCGCGTGGTTATGCCGCTGTGCGGTTGCGTGACATCGCGGAGGCCGTCGATATGAAACATGCGTCCCTCTATTACTATGTACCGGGGGGCAAGAAGCAACTGTTCATCGAAGTGATGGAACACAGCTTTGAACGTCACCGCGATGGCATCATGGAGGCCATGCAAGCGGCGGGGGGAGACTTGCGCCAACAACTCTATGCCGTCGCAGATTGGTTCATCACGCAACCGGCGATGGATCTGGCCCGTATGCAACAGGGCGACCGGCCCAAACTTTCCGCCGATGAACTGAGCCGTCTTTCTGCAATGGCCTATCACTCACTCCGCACGCCCCTGGTCGATGTATTGACGCAAGCCAATCATAACGCAACAATCGCAGTGGGTGATGCCAATTTAGCGGCCATGACCTTAATCAGCACCGTGCAGAGTGTGCGCCACATCCCGCAGACCGCCCAAAACGACCGGCTGGCAATTGGGCATCAGATTGTCGATATGTTGCTGGATGGCTGGCGACCCCGATAATTTTTTTGGCTTAATATTCTACCAAATTGTAGGTTGAAAGAGGTGAGAAATGGAAAGAACGATGCAAGCGATGGTTTTCGAAGCGTATGGAGATGCGGATGTGCTCCAACTGGTGACAGTACCACGCCCTGATGTAGGACCGACCGACGTGCAGATCCGCGTCATGGCCGCCGGAGTCAACCCGGCAGATACGGCCATCCGGCGGGGTGCTTTTCGTCTGCTTCTACGGCTGAAGTTACCGTTCATCCCTGGCTCGGATGTGGCCGGGGTGGTCACCCAGGTCGGCCCGGAGGTCACCGGATTTCAACCCGGAGATCGCGTGTACGCTATGATCCCAATGGGGCAGGGTGGGGCCTATGCCGAAGCGGTTACGCTGGACGAAAAGTTAGTGGTCATGGCACCGGCCAGCCTGGACTTCCCACAGATCGCGGCGACCCCACTGACCGCGTTGACGGCCCTACAAGCACTTCGCGATAAGGCTGAACTACAACCGGGCCAGCGTGTCTTGATCTATGGTGCATCCGGTGGGGTGGGGACGTTCGCCGTGCAGATCGCCCAGGCGATGGGTGCGACCGTTACCGCTGTATGTAGTACGCGCAACGTCTCGATGGTGCGTGAACTGGGTGCGGAAACCGTGATTGACTATACAACACAGGACATTGCTTCCCCGGCATACCGGGAACAATTCGATGTGGTGCTGGATGCGGTCGCCAAACTGCCGATGCGTCAGGGCCTGCGCGTCTTGAAGCGTGGCGGAATGTTGGTCTCCGTGAACCCTGGCCTGAATAACCCGCTGTCAAAATTGGCCGCCCGGTTGCGTGGCCGGCGGTTGCAGGCGGTAATGGTCAAGCCGGTGGCTGAGGATCTGCGTAGCATCACACGCTGGATCGAGCAGGGCCAGGTCAAGCCGATCATTGACCGGTGCTGGCCGCTGGCAGAAGCAGTCGCCGCTCACCGTCATAGCGAGACTGGCCGCGCACAGGGCAAAATCGTGCTAACTAACCAACCAGAAGCACCCCTTCGTGCGGGCGCAGGCTGACGGTACCGCCGTCAATGATCGGGCCGTCATCCAACCGGGTGGATAACATCAGCGGCGGGGCGTCTGCTGGCAGGTCGGTGGTCTGCACTTCATCGCTGAAGTTCAACAGGACGACCGCCGTCTGGTCGCCAGCCTGCCGTTGATAGGCAAACACCGCAGACGGCGCAGGCAGAGATTTGTAATCCCCCCGGAGCAGAACCGGCTCTTGTCGGCGCAAGGTCAGCAGACGACGGGCCAGCGTCAGCACAGATTGCGGGTCGGCTTGCTGGTGGGCCACGTTGACGGTGGCGTAATCTGCCGCGACCGGAAGCCAGGGTTCGACCGGCGAAAAGCCAGCGTGTGGCTCATCGCGCCATTGCATCGGGGTTCGCATCGGGTCACGCCCGACGCCGATCCCCGGCGCGAGCAACTCCCAGGGATCCTGCACTCGTTCCGGCGGGATCTCGACGTTGGTCATGCCCAGTTCATCGCCGTAATAGATCGTCGGGGTGCCCGGCATCGTCAGCAAGAACAAGAGACCGTTACGGGCCTGCGCCTGACCAGCGCGGGCCGCGAAGCGTGGTTGATCGTGATTGCTCAGCACCCAGTTCGGCCAGCCGAAGTCCGGCAAGCTGGCGTAATAGGCATCGGCCAACCGGCGGACGTTGGCCGCGTTCCAATCGGAGAAGATGAGTGCCACGTTGAACGGCAGATGAAATTCCGGCTTTTGCGGGGTGCCATAATGCTTGACGGCCTGCGCGATGGGCAGGTTCATCTCTCCCACCAGCACGCGCTCATCAAATGTGTCGATGACCTCCCGGAGCCAACGGTTAAAGTCGTGCGAGTCGCTGTAATTCCGCGTGTACTGTTCGCTCAGGCGGTGGGCCGGGTCCATACCGGCTTGCCAATCCGGGTTGCGCGGGTTATCCGGCAGACCTTCAGCCTTCATCACCCGGTAGGGCACATCCACGCGGAAGCCATCCACCCCGCGCTCTAACCAGAAGCGCAACACATCAAACATCGCCTGCCGGACTGCCGGGTTCCGCCAGTTGAGATCCGGTTGTTTCTTCAAGAACAGATGCAGGTAATATTGGCCGGTGGTCTCGTCCCATTCCCAGGCGGATTCACCACCGAAACGGCTCAACCAGTTGTTGGGCGGGCCGCCATCAGGGGCCGGGTCGCGCCAGTAGTACCAATCGCGCTTGGGGTTATCACGCGAGGCCCGCGACTCGATGAACCAGGGATGTTCATCTGAGGTATGATTTGGCACAAAATCCAGGATGATCCGCATCCCGCGCTCATGCACCGCCGCGATCAAATCATCCATATCCGCCAGCGTGCCAAACAGCGGATGAATCGCGGTGTGGTCGCTGATGTCGTAGCCGAAATCGGCCATCGGTGATGGATAAATGGGCGAAAGCCAGATCGCGCCGATCCCTAACCATTGCAGATAATCCAGCCGGTGGATGATGCCGCGCAGGTCGCCCACGCCGTCGCCATCGGCATCCTGGAAGCTACGCGGGTAAATGTGATAAAACGCGCTGGTCTGCCACCATGTCATCATGATTCTCTCACCCTTCATCGTTATAAATCTTCGCGCCCACCGCCCGGATCTTGTGCCGCGCCCGGTCGCGGATGGCGTGCAACCGGGCCGGGTCGTTCGTCAGTTCGGCATGAAATGTGTTGATCTTTTCAGCCAGGGCTGGATCATGGAACGAGAACGCCAGGTTCCGCACCTGATCCAACCGGGATTGACGGGCCGATGGCGTGTGTTCGTCCGGGTGCATGGGCCGGGCCGCGCCCCAGTCGATGTGAACCAGGTCACCATCGTTGACGATGAAATTGGCCGAATGCCAGTCGTTGTTATCCGCGTCGAGCAATTCACACACTTGCTGGTGCAAAACGATCTCTTCGTAAACCTGCGGGGTGAGCCGGCGCGGGTCTTCCAGCACGTAATCTTGCAAGGTCGGCCCTTTGACGAATGGCTCGATGATGATGCCGAAGATCGAGTTAAAGGCGATCTCACGCTGGAAAACATGGTCAATCAGCGCGATCTTGCCGTTTTCCAACGTCAAGCGGATGCGCCCGCCAGCGGTGACCAATCGCCCGCCGTCGGTAATCATCGGCCAATTTTCCGGCTTGCCCTGGTAGGTCTGCGCGCCGATGTCTGCCTCGTGGAATGGCTCCGGGGCCGGTTGCTTGATGACCGCGTTTAACTCCGGCAGGATGAGGACAGCACTCCGGCGGTGGCGGCCCATGATGTACTCACTCTTGAAGACATAGCGCACCCCATGCGCGTCTTGTTGGCGGCGTGCCCAGGTCTCAATCGCGTTGCGCGTCGCCTCATCTCCGTCTGCGATAGCGGCCCGGCGGCGGCTTTCCTGGCGGACGACTTCCCCTAGCATGGCATCCAGCAACAGGGCCTGCGGGATCTCGCGGTCGCCCAGGGTGGCTTTACCACTGGCGGCGTGATAAAGCTGGTCGAAGTAATCCGGTTGATCGCGATGTGCAACTAACGTCGTGATGTGCGCGGTGACTTCTGCCGCTGTCTGGCATCCGGTCTCTTGCTCTAGTCTTGGGGTTGAAAGTATGACGTCCGGGCCTTCAAATTGGATCTGGTCGCCGTAATCGGCCAGCATCGTTGCCTGGCTCAGCATCGGGTCGGCCTGCCAGTCGCCAACGGCGGTAATCACGCCGAAGTAAATCGCCGTCCACCCGCCCAGGTTCCGGGTCAGATAATCGTCTTCTTCCTGCAAAAAGCTATCGGGAATCAGACGATCTGTTGTGGTGCGGATGAGGTGATTGTGGGGGTCATCGCGTTGGAGCAGGGCCGTCACCGAAGGGGCCGCTTGCAGACGTTCCAGCCAGGCACGTTCGGCGGTCGGGGTGGGGCGTTGGCCGACGACGTAGACCGGGGCACCCTGCCGGTTGGCGGGCGGTTGCGTCAAAAACGAAATCACCGGCGGGCGGTTTAAGGGAATGGCGATGACTTTGTAACTCATAACAATTGTCCTGCTCAGCGTGCTAAAGATCAACGGCCATTCTAGCGCACCTTGAGCGCATTCGGCAAACAACGGCAGATAATGATACGCAGATTGCCCGCCATCCTGCATACAACGGACTTATCCAAGTTGTGTATAATTATTTTTGACACATTTGTATTCGACACTGAGCAATCCACACGACCATGAGCAAACCAGACGTTTCTCATCCCCCCGGCAGGTTCAAACGCTTGCGTTTATCATTGGCCCGCTGGTTGGGCGGCCCACCCCCGGCAGAGCCGCCGCCACCACCAGATGAAACCACCGTGAAGCATCTGCGCTTTTTGAGCCAGACCGCGCTGGAGTTAATCTCTCTGCCAGATGAAGAGAGCATTTACACCTACATGGGCCAAAAGCTCTATAGCCTGCTCGACGGTCACGTCATCGTGTTGATCAACCGCAACGAGAACGAGCAAACGATGACCATACAGGGAGCCTACGGGTTAGACGAGACGCAATTAGGCAAGGTACTGAGTCTGCTAGGATATTCGCCGGTCAACACGACATATGAATCCGATGACACCATCACGCAGATCTTCAAGCAGGGGCATCTGGTCAACTTTGAGGGTGGGTTGGTCGAACTGGCGAAGGATGTGGTGCCGCCAATGCTCACCCGGCAACTGGTGCGCCTGTTCAACATCGGGGAAATTTACCTGATCGGCCTGCAAAAGGACGACGAATTTTATGCCGGGGTTCAGCTTTACATGCGCGGCCAGCATGTCGTGGAGCATCCCAACTTGATCGAGACATTCGTCCGGCAGGCATCCACCGCACTCCAACGCATCCAGGCGGAAAAAGCCCGGCAAGATAACGAAGCACAGTTGCGGGCGCTGTTGCAGGCCATGCCCGATATGATGTTCCGCAATGACCGCGACGGCGTTTATCTGGATTATTACGCCGCCGATGATAATCTTTTGCTCATGACGCCGGAGATGTTCGTCGGGCGCAGAACACAGGATGTCATGCCGTCGCATCTGGCAGAGCAACACCTTGACTACATCCCGCAAGTGCTGGAAACGGGCGAACAGCAGAATTACGAATATCAGACTGAAATCAACGGGCAGATGATGACCTTTGAGGCGCGAATGGTCGTGTGTGGGCAAGACGAAGTGCTATCCATTGTACGCGACATCACCGCCCGCAAGCACATGGAAGCCGCCCTGCGTGACAGCGAAGAACGGTATCGCCGCGTCATTGATACGATGTCCGAAGGCGTCGTCTTGCAGAACCGTGACGGAGTCATCCAGGCGTGTAACCCGGCGGCGGAGCGCATCCTGGGCCTGACCGCCGACCAGATGATGGGCTTAAAGTCGATTGATAACCGCTGGAACGCGGTGCATGAAGACGGTTCACCTTTCCCTGGGGAAGACCACCCGGCGATGGTGACGCTTCGCACCGGGGAGCCACAAACAAACATCATGATGGGGGTTTACTACGGGCAAGATTTACAACGCTGGCTTTCGATCAACTCCCAACCGGTCTATTATGACGAGGCCAACGAGAACGGCTTGCCGGATGCAGTGGTCGCCACTTTCAGCGACATCACCGACCGCCGGCAAGCCCAGGCCCGTGAGTTTGAATTCGCGCTGGAAAAAGAACGGCGTCAATTGTTGACGATGTTTTTCCAGAATGCCGCCCACGAGTTCCGCACACCCTTAGCCATCATCAATTCTAGCGCGTATCTGATGACGCGGGCCGATGACCCCGACCGCCGCCAACTTAAGGCCGACCAGATCAACCTACAGGTGAACCGGATCACGCGGTTGGTGGATATGCTGGCGTTGATGGTGCGGTTGAGCAACGAAGATCTAGAGCTTTTGAAGCCGGTCAACTTAAAGGACGTGATCGCATCTGCCAGGGAAGCCGCCCAGCCAGCAGACGACTCCCTGCCTGTCATCCAGATGGAAATCGAGCCGGGCTTACCCATCATCCAGGCGGACTCTGCGTTGTTGGTAGAAGCCATTCATCAGTTGTTAGATAACGCTTTGCGTGCTGTGACCGCCAATGGCCGGTCTGATGGCATCATCACACTCAAGGCTTATCGTCAGGCTGATGAGGTGATGATCAGCGTGATCGACAACGGGCCGGGCATCCCCCCGGCCTTATTGCCCCGCATCTTTGAGACGTTCTGGCGCGGGGATGACGTCCACGAGACGGAAGGGTTCGGCCTGGGATTGACGATTGTGCAACAGATCGTTGAGCGGCATACCGGCACCGTCACCGTATCCGCGCCGCAAGGACAAGGGAGTACCTTTACCATTCGCTTACCCGTTGGTGTGTGATGACTTCCTCTAGCATAATCATCCAACGCGGCATCCCGCTGGAATTGAAATCACAGGCCGCTAAGATCTATTACGAAGCCTTCCGGCAGAAGTTGACGCCCTTCATCGGCGCAGACCGTGAACAGGCGTTGCGCTTATTAACCGCAGATCTCAACCCGGAGGCCGCCTTCATCGCGGTGCGGTCAAATCAAGTGTTGGGCGTGCTCGGTTTTCATCACGCCGGGGCGCACTTGCTCGACGTCCGCTTTGGGACGATCCGCCAGGCGTTCGGCTTGTTCGGGGCGATCTGGCGGGCCGGGGTCGGGCTTCTGCTGGAGCGTCATCCTGCTGAGGGTGAGATGCTGATGGACGGCATCGCCGTCCACGCTGATGCTCGCGGCCAGGGGGTCGGCTCCGGCTTGATCCAGGCATTGTTTGACTTTGCCCAGGCGCAAGGGTATACCACCGTCCGGCTGGAAGTGGTGGATACCAACCCCCGCGCCCAACAACTTTATGAACGACTCGGCTTTATAGCGATAAAGACTGAGTCGGTGCCGTTCTTACGCCGGTTAGGGTTTACCGCCGTCACGACGATGCGCCATGACCTGACGCCAGCCGCTCATGCTCCGGCAGAGTAGTGGCTGGCGTCTGCATCCCAGCCGGCACAATGACACCCAGCCAGGAACGCGCTCGCCGGTTGATCTGGCGGCTGGCCCTGAGTATTCGCTTAAGCGGCTTGCGCTTCATTAATTTTAAGCGTTAAAATACCCAATGTCCTAACATCCTACTGACATAAGCAAGGAGCAATTGAATGAGTAAAGTACCCGTGACAGTGGCCTATGGTGACGGCATCGGCCCGGAAATCATGACGGCCTGCCTGCGCATCATCGAAGCCGCTGGCGCAGAATTAGATCTGGATGAAGTGGTCGTCGGGGAGAAAGTTTACCTCAGTGGCAACACGTCCGGCATCGACCCGCGCTTCTGGGATTCGATCCGTAGCACCAAAGTCTTCTACAAAGCCCCGCTGACCACACCGCAGGGCAGTGGGTTTAAGAGCATCAACGTGACCACACGTAAGACGCTCAGCCTGTATGCCAACGTGCGCCCGACCCGCGCTCTGCATCCGTTTGTGGAGACCAAATACCCGGAGATGGATCTGGTCATCATCCGCGAAAATGAAGAAGATCTCTACGCCGGCATTGAGCATCGCCAGACCGATGAGGTTTACCAATGCCTCAAGCTGATCTCCCGGCCAGGGAGCGAGCGCATCATCCGCTACGCCTTTGAATATGCCAAGGCCAACAACCGCAAGAAGGTCACTTGCTTCACCAAAGACAACATCATGAAGCTGACCGACGGGCTGTTCCACAAGGTGTTTGATGAGGTGGCGGCAGAGTATCCTGACATTGAAAATGAGCATTGGATCGTAGACATTGGCGCGGCCAAGATGTCCGACACGCCGGAACGCTTCGACGTGCTGGTCTTGCCGAACCTGTACGGCGACGTCCTCTCAGACGTCGCGGCGCAGATCGGTGGGTCGGTCGGCATGGCCGGGAGTGCCAATATCGGTGAACACGCCGCGATGTTTGAGGCCATTCACGGCTCTGCACCGCGCCGCGCCGGGCAGAACCTTGCCAACCCGTCCGGGTTGTTGTTGGGGGGCATCATGATGCTGGTTCACATCAACCAGCCGGAAGCCGCCGAGCGCGTCCACAATGCCTGGCTCAAGACCATCGAAGAGGGCATCCACACCTATGATATGTTCCGGGATGGCGTCAGCCGCGAAAAGGTCGGCACGAAGGAATTCGCCGACGCGGTGATCGAACGGTTGGGCCAAGTGCCGGATACGCTGGCCCCGGTCAGCTATGCACGCGGCGCAGGCATCCCGACCGCCACCCCGGCAGTCTATCGGGAGCCAGTCAAGCGGGAACTGGTCGGCGTGGATGTCTTCCTCTCCTGGGATGACTCCGACCGTGACCCGGATACACTGGGCAAAATCCTGAGCGAAGCCAATGATGATACGGTCGGCCTGACGATGATTACCAATCGCGGTTTGAAGGTCTGGCCGAAGGGTGCGCCGGAGACGTTCTGTACCGATCACTGGCGGTGCCGCTTCATGGCGTCTTCGAATGAAGGAGATCCGGTCACGCAACAGCAGATTATCGACCTGCTTCAGCGCGTTCACGATCATAACTTCGACATCATCAAGACCGAGCAACTGTACATGTTCGACGGCGAAGCCGGCTTCTCCCTGGGGCAGGGGCAATAAACGAAAACCATCAGACAACGGGCGATCACACTTGATGGTCGCCCGTCTCTCGCTTCTGCGGTGGGAACATCTCGATCACCAGCACCCCATAATACAAAATCCCCCATAATGCCGTGGTGCCGATGTCCGTCAGCAAGAGCGTGTCAGGATCAACCCCGGCCATACTGCCGATCAACGCGGCGATGAACGCGGCGGCCATAATGCCCAACCCGTGTAACAGCGCATACACGAAGGCATCATCTGGATCTGCCAACAGGCTGTTGATGATCGTAATGAACCAGATACCCGCTACGATCAGGTTGCCATCGCTGAGATCGACCAAAATCGACAGCCCTAAACCACCATACACCAGCGTGACGACTATCTGACCGATCAAGCCGCTCCATTGAATGAACTGGAACGCCAGGATAACGGTCAAGAACACGCCGAAAAACTGAGCAAAAACAATGTTTCCGATGATTTCGGCTTCGTCCGGGCCGCCGGTCGCCCATAAGTAAATAAAGTAGACGATCAACGCGATGTATTCTGCCAGGAGAGCCGAGCGACGTAAGAAGACCGGCCAGTTATCGTTTGCAATTCGATTTTGCATAATCACCCCCTTCTTTTCCGCCTATGATAGCAGGTCGATTGACCAACAGCCGTTCGACCTGCCCTTTAGAACTTCCGCTTACAAGCTAAATCCAGACCAGAGTCTGTCAGATCCTCATCATTTAGCTCAGGTTGGCGTGTAGACCAGCGTTTCTGGGTAGAAGCCGAACCACCCAAACCAGAACGCCAGATGCCCCGGTAGACGGTCAAGCCGTTCGTCATTCGGGCCGATCAACGCGGACTCGGTCACGCGCCACAACGCCCCGTCTTGATCGACCAGTTCGCGCCGTGCCTCGCCAGGGCGGAAGGTGTACGGCCCGCGTTCGTAGGCCCGCACCGTCGCGCCGCCCGGCTCGGTGAACTCGCGCACCGCAGACTCATATGCCACTACCACCAGGTCGGTGCCAGCCAGCGTATCGTTGACCACCACCGACGGGATCAGGTCTTCCAGCGGGTAGGCCTTCGGTGTGTCATCCAGCAGGAGGGTGAACACGATCTCTTTGTTCTCGTTTTCGGTGGTGTCCTGTTGCCACACCGGGAACATCAAGAACGCTGGATCGTTGAAGTAATCGGCATAGGCCGCGCCGTTGGTGTAATTCCGCTGGAACCCGGTATTCAGGCTCAACACGCTGGTATCCGGGTGCTGTTCTACCCAGGAGGCCCAATCGGTGACGACCACCGGCAGACGCTCCAACTGGATGTCGCTATCGACCAGCGGGCCGAAGGCCGGCGTGCCGGTGAGCGCGTTCCACACGGTGAGCGTGTTTCGGTCGTACATCAGCTTGTTGCTCCGCATCAGCAGGCCGGTAGAACTGAATTCCAACACGGTCGGCTCTGTGTCGCCGCCGTCAAGCGCGAGATCGACCGTCGCATCGTAGAGCACGCCGCTCCCGCATAGCGTGCAGTAGGCCAGCATCACGGGCGTACCGGGCACACTTCCGTTCACGGTGCTATCGAGTACGTTGGTTGGGCCGTCATCGAATTCCGGGATCTGGTCGCGCACGTCGTCCCAGGTGCCGGTGGTATAGGTCAAGCTGGCCGGGTCAGGGAGCCAGGCCGCCGCATCCGAAGGGCAACCGGGTGATTGCCCGATTGCGTACAGCCAATCTTCCCCCTGGCGGGCCAACGCGGTAAAGCCGTTCGGCGCACGGAAATCACAGACCACCTCGCCGCTCGGCGCGTCGTACATCGGTACCGCGCCGATCACATCGTTGAACATCTCGTGCCAGTTCAAAATCCGCAAGGGATAGGCTCGCTCGTCACCGTCGATGCTCACGCCGAACACGTATTCGTCCGGCGCAGGGTAGCGGCAATCATCCCCCCGGCAGAACTGCGTGAGTTCCTGGCCCTGGGCCTGCGCTTCTTCCGGCGTGACTTGCGGCGCGTTCACCAGCGACGGGATGCCGTCTACTGCCACGCCGCCCCACACGACTTCTACCAGATTCACATTGGCGTCGGCCTGCACATCATCGAAGAATAACTCGAAGTTCGGGTCGATCAACGTGCCGAACAGCAAGCCCTTGAAGTTATCATAGCCCGGTGGCAGGGCGATGTCTTCCTGCCCGGCCCATTCGAACCACAATTGCCAGTTCGTGCCGAAGTCTTCGCCGCTCATGTCGCTCAGCGCGTCGAAGATAATCGTATTGAGGTCGTCGAAGGTGGCGACACGGGTAAAAAATGCCAGGTCGAGCAACGGCGCGATGTAGAGCGGGTCGCCACTGTCGCGCACCTGCTCGAACACCGTCAGGTCGATGCTACCCGGACTACTCCCACTCTGGATCAGGCTTTGTAGCATCGCAACCTGCACCGCCCCATAATCTTCACCGTCGGTCTCGTCTTGCGCCAAACCCGGCGTTAGAACCGCTACCAACGTGACCAGCGTCACAGCGAACACGGCTATCTTTCTAACCATCTCATTTCCATTCTGCTAGAGAAACACCACCTTGCAGAATGTCATACCAGGGGAATTCTTACGTGAGAACTTCCAGATGGCGCAATGCACCCGGTGGGCCTGTGTTGCCTCATAGCATCACCTGCACGCCGATGCCGGGGCCATCTGGCAGGGGAAGTGTGCCATCCGGGTCCAGCGTAAACGGCGGCGTAACAATGTCTTGCTCAAAGTAACGATCTGACGCGCCGATGTCGCCGGGGTAGGTCATGCCGGGGAGCGCGGCCAGGGCCAATGCAGAGGCCCGCCCGACGCCGGTTTCCAGCATCCCGCCCACCCATAACCCGGCCTCTTGCTCGATGCTGTGCCGGTAAATCCGCAGGGCTTCGGTCAAACCGCCCACGCGCCCCGGCTTGAGGTTCAACACGAAGCGCGGGTGCAGATGCAACGCCAGACGCCAATCGTGCAGGCTGGTCACGCTTTCATCCAGGCAGACCGGTGTTTGCAGGCGTTGCGCCAGTTGTGCGTGTTCGTACAGGTCGTTATAGGCCAGCGGTTGCTCGATCATGAGCAGGTCGTAGGCATCCAGCCGCGCCAGATGATCGGCATCGGCCAGTGTGTAAGCACTGTTGGCATCCGCCATCAACGGCAGGTCGGGGAAGTGACCGCGCACAGCGGCGATCACGTCGAGATCTTGCCCCGGCTTGATCTTCAGCTTGACGCGGGCGTACCCCTGGTCGATGCGTTGCTGGATAACCTGTAAGGTCGCGTCGAGTGTGGCTTGCAGGCCCACCGCCGCGCCGACCTCAACCGCCGGGCGCGGGGCATGGCCGGCGGGCAGTTGACGGGCCAATAACGTAGCGATGCTCACATGCTCCGTCTGGCCGAAGGCATCCCAGATGGCGGCCTCTAACCCGGCTTTAGCGAAGGGATGACCGCGCACGCCTGCCAGCCGCCCCGGTACTTCATCCGGCGCATGGAGCGTGGCACCGGTAATCAGCGGGATCAAAAAATCACGCAGGATATGCTCCCCGGTGACCAGAGTCTCCGGCATATAACCGGGGTCGGCTTGCATAGAGGCTTCGCCCCAGCCGATCACGCCGTTGGTTGTCTCCACCCGCACCAGGAGCGCGGCCTTATGCGTCATCACCCCGGCCCGGGTACGGAAGACCGACCGCAACGGCAACGCCACCCGCTGAACAGCCACCGATTGAATCGTTATCATGACGATAACGCCTCCCGCATCACGCGCAGGCAGGCCGCTGGATTTTCCAGGTGGGGGGTGTGCCCGGCATCCGGGATGACGTGCAGGCGGGCCTGGGGCAGGTCGCCTTGCATCGCCGTGTTGATCGCCCGGAACTTTTCGTCGGCTTCCCCTACGATCAGGCTCACCGGGCACTCCAGGCCGGGTAAGGCCCGCCACAAGGACGGCTGGACGCCGGTGCCCATCCCGCGTAGACTATTCGCCAACCCGGACGGACGCTGGCGCAATCGCTCGGCGCGGAGGGCGGCGCGGGCCTCGGCAGAAAGCGTGGTCTGCTGGCTGTTCCACAGGGGCAAGCCCTGCCAGAAATCTACAAACGCCGGGATCCCGTCACGCTCGATGCGGTCGGCCAGCGCGTCATCACGGGCGCGGCGTTCCACCCGGTCGGGCGCGTTCCGCAGGCCCGGCGAAGCACTTTCCAGCATCAGCGTGTGGAGCCGCTCGGCGTGATAAACTGCCATGTACAGGGCCAGACGACCGCCCATCGAATACCCAAGCAGATGCACCCGTTCCAGACTCAATGCATCCAGCAAGGCGATTAGATCAGCGGCGGCCTGGGGCATCGCGTACCGGCTGGCATCCGCCGGGGCGTCGGTGGTGCCATGTCCGATCAAATCCGGCGCGATGACGGTGTAATCCGGGGCCAGGTCATCCCATAGAAGATGCCAGGTATCGCCCGTCCCGGTGAAGCCGTGCAGAAGCAAGAGCGGCGGGCCATCCCCGGCGCGGCGGACGGTGTAGTGCAGGCCGTTGAGCATCAATGTCGTCTTTATCATGGTGTACCCTTGAATAATGCGATCACCGCGTCACGCTGGATCTTGCCAGAGGCGGTCTGCGGTAGCGCATCTACGAACACCACCCGGCGCGGGAGCTTATACCCGGCCAGCCGTTCCCGGCTGTAGGTTATCAACGTTTCGGCATCCAACCGGGCGGCGGGCTGAAGTGTGACGGCGGCGGCCACCTGTTGTCCCCATTCCGGGTGGGGCAGGCCGACCACCGCGACCGCTTTCACCGCCGGATGTGCTTTCAGCACCGTTTCGACTTCCGCCGGGTAGACATTTTCCCCGCCACTGACGATCAAATCACTGCGGCGTTGCACCAGGAACAGATCGCCGTCTGCATCCAGATACCCGATGTCCCCGGTGTGCAACCAGGGGCCGTCAGCCCGCTGGCGCAAGGTTGCGGCGGTTGCGTTGGGGGCGTTGTAATAACCACGCATCACGGTCGGCCCCTGCACGATGACTTCGCCGTATTCCCCGGCGGGGCAAGCGTCACCGCCCTCGTCGATCACTTGCACCTGTGTGAACATCAACGGCTTGCCGACGGTGCCCGGTTTGCGCCGGGCCAGGGCGGGTGTAGCCGTCGCTACCTGGGACGCGGCTTCGCTCAGGCCGTAGGTCGTCGCCACTGGTAGATCATAGGCGGCGCATCGCTCCAGCAGATCTGCCGGGGCCGCCGCCCCCCCCAGTAAGATACAGCGTAGATCCGGCCAGCGGTCGGGCGTGCCGTGTTCCAGCAGGCGATAGAGCATAGTCGGCACCAATGAGACCAGCGTGATGCCGTCGTTGCATAATGCGGCGTTCACCCGGTGCAGGTCAAACCCGGCGTGCAGATCAACCGTAATCCCGTACAGGCAAGCCCGCAGTAGGATGCTCAGGCCGCCGACGTGATAGAGCGGCAGGCTACACAACCAGCGGTCAGATGGCAGGACGCCCAGGCGATAAGCGGCGGCGGTCGCGCTGTGATACAGGTTGCCAGCGGTTAACATCGCGCCTTTGGGCTGGCCCGATGTGCCGGAGGTATGCACGATGACCAGCGGCGCATCGAGATCGACACGGGCCGGTGTGAATGACTCGGCTGGTAGTTGCCCCGCACTCAGGACGCGCCCACCGTCGAAATCCGCCGCTGAGTCGTCATCGGCTAAGATCCAGGTGCAATCCGCATTGTGAAGCTGACCGCGTATTTCATCGGGCGTCAACCGGGTGTTGACCGGCACCAGCACCGCCCCACAGCGCAAGGCGGCGAAGATCATCATCGGGTCAAGCTGAATCGCCCCGATGTTATCCCCCTGCCGGACGCCCGCCGCAGACCAGCGGGCCGCCATCACCTGGGCGGCGGCGTCTAGCTCCTGAAAGGTCGCTTCGCTTCGGTCATCAGCGACGAGTGCCAGCTTATGCGGGGTGGCCCGGCTCCGGGCCATCAACCAATCTTCCATACAGATTCCTGTCATCAATGGTGACAATCAGGGACGGCTGGCCCGCCGCCCCCGGTTTGATTGCGATGCGATTAAGGCCGGCGCGGGAACTTCTTGAAGTCCGGGTCCCGCTTTTCTAAGAAGGCGCGTTTGCCTTCGCTCCCTTCTTCCGTCATGTAGAACAACATCGTCGCGTCCCCGGCCAGCACCTGCACCCCGGTCTGGCCGTCGAGTTCGGCATTCAGCCCGGCTTTGATGAAGCGCAGGGCAATCGGCGACTTGGTGAGGATCTCCCGCGACCATTCCAGGACTTCGGCTTCCAGGTCGGCCAGCGGGACGACCGTGTTCACCATGCCCATGTCTTCGGCTTCGGCGGCGGTGTATTGGCGGCACAAGAACCAGATCTCACGCGCTTTCTTCTGCCCGATGTGTGCGGCCAAAAACGACGAGCCAAAGCCCGCGTCAAAGCTCCCGACGATTGGCCCGGTTTGCCCGTAGATGGCGTTATCACTGCTGATGGTCAGGTCACAGCATACATGGAGCACATGCCCGCCGCCGATGGCAAACCCCGGCACCACCGCGATCACCGGCTTGGGCATATTGCGGATGTACCGTTGCAATTGCAAGACGTTGAGCCGGGCCACGCCGTCATCACCGACATACCCTGCTTCACCCCGCACCGATTGATCGCCCCCGGCGCAGAACGACCACACGCCGTCTTTCGTGCTGGGGCCGTTCGCCGTGATCCACACCACGCCGATTTCGCTATCGTGCCAGGCTTCCAGCACCGCTTCGGTCATCTCGTCGATGGTCTGCGGGCGGAAGGCGTTCCGCACGTCTGGCCGGTTGAAGGCGATCCGGGCGATGCCCTCTGCCTTGTGATAAGTGATGTCGTGATACGGCTTGATCTCTTGCCAATCGGCCAATTTCATCAGGTCATCGGTGCGGATCTGCGCTTGTTGTTCTTTAGTGGTTACCATACCAATCTCTCCTTAGTTCCAATTCTATAAAGCACACCCCACAGCAGGAGTCCGGCTCCTGCCGTCTGGTCTGCCCTATAACGCGGCTTGCACCGCCTGCATGATGGCCCGCCGCCGTTCCAGGTCGTGGCGGGCCTGCGTGCGGATTTCGATAATGGTCGAGTCGGTCGAGCCGACCGCTGTTGTAAAGGCCGACCGGAAGCGGGCGCGGGCGTCCGGCGCGTGGCCGTCAATCGGTACAAAATCCAGCCCGTAAAGCCGGGCCGCGTGAGAAAAATCCAGCCCATGCGGGGTGACGAACAAATCGGTAAAGGCCGGGTCATACTCCCGGATGGGCAGGCGGTGGAAGATGCCGCCGCCGTCATTGTTGAGCAAGACGATGGTCACCGGCACGCCACACCGATGCACCGCCAGCAAGCCGTTCATATCATGGTAGAACGTCACATCGCCCACCAGCGCAACCAGCGGATGATCCGGGCGGGCTTTGCCCAGACCCAACGCGGTGCTGAGGTTGCCATCAATGCCGGATGCACCCCGGTTGGCGAAGGCATGAATCCGTTTGGTCGTCGGCTGGCCGAATTGATCCAGCAGGCGCACCGGCAAACTATTGCCCACGAACAATGTGCTTTCCGCCGGGATGTCGGCCATCAGGTCATGCACCACACCCCCGTCGAAGTAATCGCCCTCAGCAATCGCGTCTGCGATCACGCGCCAGGCGGTCGCCTCTTGCGCGGTGTAATGGGCCATCAACCGGGAGCCTGCCGCCTGTAGTCCGTCCGGTTCTAGGATGTCTAAATGTTGGGTGTCGATGACTTGCGTCACCAGATGACTATCATCCGCCCACCGGCCAGCAGTAGAAAAATGCAGGTAATGTCGCGGCTGGCTCGACGCGATGAATTGATTCATCGCCTTGGATAACGGCAGATCGCCAAAGCGGACGATCAGATCAGGCCGGGGCGAGTCGCCCTCTGCGAGAAAGGTATCGTACCCGCCGATGACAGGCTGACCGCCGAAGCGCAACCCGGAGAACGCATCCGCAAACAACGGATAACCGTATGAACTGGCGAATCGCTCAATCTGGCTGAAGGTGCGGAGCGCGTTCACCCCGGCGATTACGATTCCGGCGGGATGATCGCGCAGAAGGGCGTCGATACGCTTCATGTCGTCATCTGGCATTGGCCGGGGGCGCGTATGTACCACCGTGAACGGGCGTGCGTCATCACGCGGGCGGGCTGATGCCGGGATTTCGAGCGTATCACCATCGACCGGGGTCGGCTCCAGCGGCTTACGGAACGGCAAGTTGATATGCACCACACCCTTACGCGGGCCGGTGGCAGTGGCATAAGCGCGGTTGGCCGTCGTCCGCAGGTGACGCAGGCTCAACGCGGACGGCGCGGCTTCCGGCAGGGCGGCATCCACAAACCACAGCGCGTAATCACCAAACAGCTTGATCTGGTCAATGGTCTGGTTCGCGCCGCTGTGCCGCAACTCTGGCGGTCGGTCGGCTGTCAGCACGATCAACGGCACGCGGGATTGATGCGCTTCGATGACCGCCGGGAAGAAGTTCGCGCCAGCCGTGCCGGAGGTGCAACATAAGACCACTGGTTGATCGCCGCCTTGCGCCAACCCTAGCGCGTAGAACCCGGCACTGCGCTCGTCCAGATGCGAGTGAACCGTGATCTGCGGGTGGGCGGCCAGGGCCAGAACCAGCGGCGTATGGCGTGATCCCGGCGCGATGACCGCATGACGCAAGCCACTGCGGGCCAGTTCGTCGATGAAAATTTGAGCATAGTGTGTGTTGCGGTTCATGGCTGGATCGTTTCCCTGTGGGTGCCTTGCCGGTCTAAGTCTGGCGCGTGTCGATGCCAAGTGCGTTCAGCATCGGGCGGAACTTTAAGCCGGTCTCGTCCCACTCTTTGCGCGGGTCGCTGGCCGCCACGATCCCGGCCCCGGCGTACATCCACACGCGCCGGTCTTCGGCCACTGCGGAGCGAATCGCCACGCCGAACTGCCCGTCCATATCGCCGTCAATCCAGCCGATAGGGGCGGCATACCATCCACGCGGCACCGGTTCATAATCGCTAATCAAGCTCAGGGCCACCTCACGCGGATCACCACCCAGGGCCGGCGTCGGGTGCAGGGCTTCCACCAGCGGCAGAACGCCGTCATTGGTCTTCAACCGCCCGTTGATGGCGGTGTGAATGTGCTGAATGTTGCTCAGGCGCATGATTTCGGTCTCACCGATGGTCAGGTCGGTCGTCAGCGGGGTGAGCCGGTCGCGGATCTTGTCGATGACCAGTTGATGCTCGTAACGGTCTTTCTCACTGTGTAGTAATGCATCTGCGAAGGTATCGTCTTCCGCCGGGGTCGCGCCACGTTGGATGCTCCCCGCCAGGGCCATCGTCTCGACCTGATCGCCCGCTACACTCACCAGGATCTCCGGCGTTGCGCCATAAAAGGCATGGTAGGGCCGCGCTTCGAACAAAAAGCGGTAGGTCTCCGGGTAGGCCCCGGCCAGATATTGTAACGGGGCCAGCACATCTACCCGCCGGGCGAATTGTGCTTCCGCCACCCGTGATAGCACGACCTTGTTCAGGTCGCCGTTCTTCATGCGCTCGGTCGCGTCATGGATTGTTGACTCCCAGGTGGTGTAAGGCATCGGGTAGCGGAGGTCGCGCAGTTCCAGCGGATTTTCGCCGTAAGGCACGTTGGCGTTGATCGTCAGCCACATCTCCCCGTTGATGCTCAACAATTGGTAATGCGGCAGGACGAAATGGGCCGGGGTGAAATCCGCCCAGGTATTATCCGGCACAAAATCCGGGTGGAAGGCGAAGCCACCGAACAGACGCGGCGCGGCCAGCGGCTCCGCCGGGTTAAAGTTGATGGCCCCGGCGAATAACTCGGCGGCGTGATGCCGGATGGTCTCAAAACGGTTATCGCGCCAGCCGATTAACGCAATCGCCTTGCCCGCCCCGGCGAAGGCCACCGCATCCCGGCTGTTTTCCCAGTAGAAGCGGGCTTGCCCGGTCGATTGCGCCAGGAAGTCAATCAGCGTGACATCCGGGCAGGGCAGGCTATCGCTCACCAGCCGCCCGTAATGATAGGCGATGGATTCAAAGTTGGTGGTTTCGGCCCGGCTGGTCATGGGGTGGCCTCCGGTTGCTCATAGCCCACACTCCGCAACAGAATCGGCAGAAGGGCGTTCAGGATGCGGTCGCGGTCTGGCTCCCCGGTATAAACCCACTGGATCACGACGTTATAAATCGCGCCCATCCAGGCATGAGAGACGACTTCGACATCGACCGGGCCAATGTCCCCCACATCGACCGCCTCTTGTATGTACACGCGGATCATCTCCGCGAAGCGGTCGGTGATCTCCATCCGCTTTTGCTCGAAGACAGTGCCTAATCCTACCGCCTGCACCAGCAACAGCTTGGCCGGGCGACGATAGCGGGCGAAGGTGCTCAACACACTTTCGAGCGCGGCTTTCACCCGTTGGATGCCCTGGTCTTCCTGCTCGATGGCTTCGGTCGCCCGCCGCTCGATCAAATCGGCGAATTGATCCACCAATGCCAGGAAGAGCTTCTCTTTGTTCGGGAAGTGAAAGTAAATCGACCCCTTAGAGGTCTTACTTTCATCGACGATCTCATCCAGCCGGGTATCGTGGTATCCCTTGTTGCTGAAGATGTTCAGCGCGGAGTCTAAGATGCGTTCGCGCACACTCTTTTTGTCATTTGTCGGGTCTTCTGTCATCCGGTTGCCTTTTCTAGACTGACCAGTCGGTCATCAGTATAGCATGGGCTGGATGATTGGAATATCAATCTAATATGAGAAGTTTATAGGTATCATCCAGGCATTGCCGCCACTCGACAGAAAGCCCGCCGGATGTAATACTATGCTGTGCTAAGTGCATGTTCAACAAGCAGGATAACGTCATCGTGAAGAAGACAACCTACCAGGCATCGACCGATGTCGCGCTGGTCAAATATTGGGGCAAAGCCGATGAAGCCCTCCGCATCCCGGAAAATGGCAGTGTGTCGGTGGTGCTGGATGAACTAAAGACGATTACGACAGTAGAATTCCAGGATGATCTCACCGCCGATCAGGTGGTCATCGCAGGGGAGTCGGCCCCGGTCGAAGTCCGCCGGGTGACGCAACACCTCGACCGCTTGCGCCAACGGGCGGGCGTCTCGACCTTTGCCCGTGTGGAGTCGGTCAACCGTTTTCCTAAAGGCACCGGCTTATCCAGTTCTGGCTCCGGCTTCGCCGCGTTGACCTGTGCCGCCGCTGGTGCATTGGGGTTCGCACTCTCCCCGCGTGAGCTTAGCATTGTGGCGCGGTTCGCCTCCGGGACGGCTTGCCGCTGTGTGTGTGGCGGCTTCGTCCAATGGCACGGCGGGCATACTTCAGATACATCGTATTCAGAGACGATCTTCCCGCCCGATCATTGGGATCTGCGGGATGTGGTGGCCGTCGTCGATGAAGGCATGAAGCGCGTGTCTTCTACCCAGGGCCATAAATCCGCCGGGAGTAGTCCGTTCTTTGCCGCCCGGCAGGCGCACATCGACGGCAAGATCCAGGCGATGAAAGACGCAATCGCCACCCGAGATTTCACCGCTTTCGGCACCCTGGTAGAAGCCGAAGCCCTGGAATTTCATAGCATCCTGTTGACCAGCCGCCCGCCGTTGATCGCGTGGTATCCGGGTACCGTCCAGGTGATGCAAGCGGTGCAGGCCCTGCGCGATGAGGCCATCGAAGCGTACTTTACCATCAACACCGGCTTTAACGTCCACGTCCTGACCTTGCCCCAACACGTAGATGCGGTGCAAGCCCGGCTGGATGCGCTGGCCCTGGTGCAGAAGACACTTACGGCCCGCGTCGGGTCAGCCCCGGTGGAAATTGACGAGCATTTGTTTTGATGCGCGTCTCGACTTCGGCCCCCGGTAAGTTAATGCTCTTTGGCGAACACGCCGTCGTTTATGATCGTCCCTGCATCGTCAGCGCGGCGGATATTCGTTATCGTGTGCGGAGTGAACCGCGTGCCGATCAACAGATGGCGGTCACCTCATCGGTCAACGGGCAGACTTATACCTACACGCCGGACGCTCTGCGAACCATGACCGACTTCCCACGAGAGGCCGCTTTCGTGCTGAGTGCCATCAAGCGACTCTTAAAGACGGCAGATTTCCCCTTCGGCCTGAACCTGACGACGGCTGGCCCGGCCTTAAGTTACGGCCTGGGCAGTTCCTCCGCCGTGACGGTCGCCACCATTGGCAACCTCAACCAGGTGTACGAGCTAGGCCTCGTCCCGGCGCAGATCTTCCGCCTGGCGTATGATGCGGTGCTGGATGTGCAGGGGGCCGCCTCTGGTTTTGATGTGGCGGCGGCAGTTTATGGCGGCACGCTGTACTTTGTCACTGGCGGGCAAACCATCGTCCCGTTGGATGTGCCGGAATTGCCGATTGTGATCGGTTACAGCGGGCGTAAGGTGGGCACCGTTAACCTGATCGATGAAGTCCGTCAACGCCGGGAGAGGCACCCCCGGTTGATCGACGGTGTGTTTGATCACATGGCGGATATTACCCGGTCGGCGCGGGCCAGCCTGCAACACGGTGATTGGGCCAGCGTCGGGGAATTGGCCGATATTCATCAGGGCTTGCTGGATAGCCTGGGAGTCAATACGCTGGATCTGTCGCGCTTGATTTTCGCGGCGCGAGAGGCCGGCGCGTTGGGGGCCAAGCTGTCCGGGGCAGGGGGCGGAGACTGCATGTTCGCAGTCTGCCAGCCAGCCAACCAAGACATGGTGCAAGATGCGCTCCGGGCGGTGGCTCCGTCACTGGTGACGGTGCCACTCAACGCGCCGGGTTTGCGCCAGGATGATTGACCGTAACTTGGCGGCCACATCCTACACCTGACCTATACGATCTTACCTGTGTTGCACATCTAATCGCCCGTCAAACCGTCATACTAAAGTTATGATGACCGACTGGATTATAAAACACATGCTAAATGACAACGATGAAATCCGACCGGAAGATCTGACATCAACCGCACGCTTTAAGCTATACGATTTAATCACCTACCTGCGCCGTAATGGATCATACCTGGATGATTACGCCTTGCAAGATCTGCTTCATCAGGTCGTAGCGCAACTCAGCGATCTATCCAAGATGTTGCGGGCCTATGAAGAGAACAATGCTAGGCTGAAGTGACTTCATCCGATGGCGTGACGATCTGCTTATCAACGGCGATGGCGACGGCTTGCGTCCGGCTGGAGGCTGACAACTTGGATAAAATACTGCTGACGTGATTCTTGACGGTAGACGGGCTGATAAACAGGACATCGCCAATTTCTTTGTTGGTGATGCCTTTAACCATCAGTTCCAACACCTCAAGTTCACGGTCGGTCAGGTCATAGCCGATCTGCGGTGGGCGGGTTGAAGCCTGGATCAGTGATTTGACCGCTTCCGGCGTGAGGGTGCCTTCCCCGCGATAAGCCTTTCGCACCGCGTCGGCCAGCGTCTCGATGGAGACATTTTTCATCATAAAGCTAATGGCACCGGCCTGCAACGCGTCTTGCACGTTGTTATCTTCGTTATGACTGGTCAACATGATGATGCGAACATCCGGGCAGATTTCCAGCATACGCCGGGTCGCTTCGATCCCGTCCATCTTCGGCATCTTGACGTCCATCAGCACGACATCCGGGCATACATCCTGGGCGATCATAACCGCCATTTCGCCGTCGCCCACATCAGCCACGACCTCAAACTCCTCGAAATTTTCCAACAGGGCGATTAACCCCTGCCGCACCATATCATGATCGTCTGCGATCAATACACGAATCATTGTTTCAACCTCCTCTTTTGCCATTGTATTCTGGTCTCGGTACCGGTACCGGGCATACTGTAAATGTGGAAATCAGCCCCAATCGACTCGGCACGCTCTGCCATAATCTTCAATCCCAGGCTGGTCGCTTGCACCACTTGTGGATCAAAGCCTATACCATCATCTTTTATGTTGATCTCACAGCCCAGGTCTTTGATGGCCCGCGCTATCACTTCAATGTGGCGGGCTTTGGCATGTTTGATGATGTTATTTAATGTCTCTTGCAGGATGCGATATAGCCCAAATTGAACATCTGGGGGGAGTCGGTCTATCTTACCAATGTCTGTCATCAATTGGAACTGTTTACGACTGCGAACGGACTCAAGCAATTGCTGAATTAATTCTTCCATCGGCATTTGTGTCAGGTTCTCTGGCCGGAGTTCTAATAACAGGACGCGCATTTCCGCCAGCGCGACATTGGTCATCTCGTGGGCATCCGTCAGCAGATCCCGCGCTTTTATGCGGTCTCGATCCCATTGCATCAGGGCGGATTCGATCATGATGTTGCTGGAAAACAATGACTGATTGACCGAGTCGTGCAATTCACGGGCGATGCGTTGGCGTTCTTCCACAGCGGCCAATTCACTGGCTTTGGCATAGAGCAAGCCATTTTGTATGCCAATCGCGGCCTGAGACGCGAAGGCCATCAATCGCTCGGCATCCCGGAAGTTGAAGTTGTTGGGGCGGTCGCTGTATAAATTGATGAAGCCGATCACATCGGATTGTAACGTCATCGGGGCACCGATGTAGGATTTTGCCCTGGATTGTTCGTGCAGGATGTCCCGGTTGTCTTTGGTGTCAATCTGCCGGAGCAGAAGCGGTTCGCGGGTCTGGCTCATCCGGCGCAGGGTAGCCGCCACTTCCAGGTCAATTTTATCACCCGGTTGGGGTAAGGCCCCGGTTTCGTCGCTGGCACGCAGAACTTTTGCGCCGTCGTCTTCCAGCAACAGGACGCTGGCGGCGGTGTGTGGCACCACCCGGTCCACGTTCTCCATGATGCGGTCGATCACCTCGTCTAATTCCAGTGTGCTGGTCAGCGTGCGGGTGATCTCGTGCAGAGCCTGCGCGAAACGCTGTTCTTCCTGCTCGGCGTTTTCCAGCCGTTTACGCTTGGTGATGTCCATGTATTGTTCGATGCGCCCGCCGGAAAACAGGCCCTCGTTAATCGGCTGGCTCCAATGCTCCAGCCAGCGGTCTTTGCGGTCGTCATCCGGCAGTACATGGCATTCAAACCGTTCGGTAAAGATGTTGTTGTCATAGGTGTATAGCACACGTTCTTCAAAGTGTTCCGCGTCTTCGAAGATATATTTAATCTCATTACGGATGAGGTCGCGCTTGTCCTTACCTAGCACGTCTTCCCGCAGAATACCAAAGTAACGTTCGGTCGCTTCGTTGATCCAGACGATTTTGAACGCTTCATCCAGGATCAAAACACTCACAGTCGAATTATCAAACACATCATCGATCAAAGAACGATATTCGCGCTCCGTCTGGCGCAAGACCATCTGGACTTCGTGCCGTTCCATCGCATAGCGGATGGTGCGGTGAAGAATATCCGGGTCAATCGTCCCCTTTACCAGATAATCCTGGCTCCCGGCCCGCACAGACCGTACCCCCAATCGTGTGTCGTCCATCACGGTCAGCACGATGACCGGCAAATCAGGGTGTTCTGCCCGGAAGTGCAACAACGTGTCGATCCCGGCACTATCTGGCAGGCTGAGATCAAGCAGTACCAGGTCAACTGGATTGATAGTGGCCTGATGAATACCGTCGGCCAGGGTGTGTGTGTGTGTCGTGTCGTATAATCCGGCTTCGTACAACATAGTGGCGATCAAATCGCCGGTGGTCGCATCATCTTCAACAATCAAGATGTGAAGCATATTACCTGACATATGTCCCCTCATAAGTCTGTGGCCGGGTCAAACAGCAAATTTGTTAACCAAGCTTGACTTACTATGACTGACTGTGTCTGTAAAAAATATAAGTCCGGTATGAGCATACCATTGGAATTGAAGTTTGAACCCCCCACCGATAGTGTGTATCGGTGGGGCGGTTGGTGCTATCCACACAGGTTGAGGTACATCTGCGTATTGCTGAAGCCGCTATTGGGGGGGGTGGTATTTACCGTGATCTGTGGGGTATTGGCGGTGATATTACGCCGGAAACTCATCAGGTTACCGGCCATATAAAACTCGATACTTTCCAGCACATAAGGATCATCGACTCCATCCGGGCCGGTGGTCTTTTCCAGCGTCCACCCGGTCACATCACAGGCGGTCGCCTCCGGGATGGCGGTGACATCAAAGCGATAGACTTCCAGGCTGTTGCCAGCGATGCCAAAAATGCTGAACTCCTGGCTGAGATTCGGCCCACCCACGCGGAAGATCAACTCATCAGCCGTGCCACTACTGCCGGTTTCCAGGGCCAGCAGGATGGTCAAGGGAGCCGGGTCGGGGGCGTCTAAACGGGTCACAGTCACAAAATTGAAGCTATCGACACTCTGGTTACTCACACGTAAGATGTCGTTCAGTTGCACCGTGACATCGACGAAAGCCGCGTCACTTGGATCAAGACCGGGAATGATGCTGTTATGATCGTCGTTACTGGCGATCACCTGTCCATCGCGGATGAGTTCCATAACCGGGTCGTTATCACCATAGCCTTCCAGCGTGATCGTCACTTGCTCCGTTTGGTTGTTTGAGTCGATAATTATCGCGTAATCACGGCTTTCGCCCACCACAGTCTCAATGCGGGTACCTTCGCCCGTGTTGAGCGTTCCCGTCACGCCATTTGTGGGCGGCAAGCCCACATTAACCGGGCCAGGATCGTTATTCGGTTGGCGGCCACTGTTATTGCCACTGCTACTGCCACCACTCCGCGTGAATTCTAATTCGACGGTGCCCCGGTTGTTATCGTTGTTGAAGATGAAGACGTAATAGAGGTCATCGGCGGGCAGGCTGTAGTTGGAGATCGAAACCGAGGCTTCATTGGCGAAACTATCGGCACGCTCCAGGACGCCGCTACCACCGACTAATTGCAAGGTCGTGTTCAGGCCGGCTTTGTTCAAGGTCGCGCTGATGACCTCACCGGCTGTGCCGTCAAAGCAGTAGGCTAATGTGCCATTACCAGGGATCGAAGCCTGTATCGTCCCGCGCCCGGCGATTGACTCCTGGTAAAATGGTGAACCGGGTTCCCCGATGCGGCAGGGATCCTCACCACTGTTGGCGTTGTTAGTATTATTGTTATTGTTCGTCGTGCCGCTGGATGCGGTGTTGTATTGTATCCGTAGATCATAATTGCCGCCTTCGGCGTTGGCATATGACCGCACCAGAATTTGATGCGGGCCGCTTTCCGCAAATGTATAATCCGCGATGCGCGAGTCGAAGTTACCGCCGCTGTCATCGTCTTCAACAACGATCGCTCCATCCGGGTCGATGATTTCCAGATAGGTGTCGAATTCTTCGCTGACTAACGACACCGTGATCGAATCGCCTGCTTCCACGACGAAGTTATAAACCTTCTGGCCGCCCTGCGGGATGAAGTCTTCGATGAAGGTGCGGTCGCCCAGTTGTTCAGAGCGGAATTGAGCGTAGCCACCGGTGCCGCTGTCATCCGGGCCGCCGGGATCCTGTGCGCCGGGGCAATCTGGCCGGGGGAAGGTGATCTCTGTGATGACGTTACGCGGTGTTCCGCTGGCAAAATTCACCAGGCTCAGTCGCCAGTTCACACCAGCATCGACATCGGCTTGCGTCACATCATAAGTCAGCGTGAGCGGAGAATCACCGTTCACCCGCTCGATGAAGCCGGTCTGCACCGTGTTGTTGAGGATCAAGCTAAGGCCCTGGTCGCCGGCCCAGGTTGTCGTCGCGGTGAGCGTGCCGGGGCATTGAATCGCCAGTGGATACCGCACCCGGTCCGTCGATAGATCAACCAGATTATCTGCGTTGATCGTACCACGTATATTGAGGCCAGATGGCTCATTCCCACCGCGCAGGCCGATAGTATAATTATTAGGGCGAATGTTGTTGACGGCGTGCGTCACTTCGCCGGCTTCTGCCGTGATTGGCTCAAGCGTGATCTGGTGAATGTCTTCGAACTGATCCACCGCACCCGGTGCCAGGAATAGGTTGATCTCACCACGCGACAATTCCGTGAAAAACTGAAGTGCCACCCGGCTGGTGTCGATTGAAAATTGGTAACAGGCTGTCTGGTTCGGTAATAGGCTGATCGTCTGCGGCGTACCGGAGACAATACCGTCGAACTCAAAGACATCATCACAGACCGTCGCCTGGGCCTGGGCTGGCCCGGCACTGACAAAACCAATTGCCAGCATCAAGGCCGCTATACTCAGAATTAAAAGACGTTTTAACATGGGGGTTGTTTACTTTCTACTGGGGACAATTAAGATAGCAATGTCATCCTTGATGAAAAATTTGCACCGTAAATCATTATAATGGAGATCCGTATAAGATGCGAATGAGGTACGAACAGCACAATGGTTAAACGCATTCACTTTATCATCAATCCAGCCTCCGGCCAGCCGGGGCCGGTTTTAGGCGACATCAATCAGGCCCTGGCCGGGCAAGAGATCGACTGGACGGTCGATGTGACCACGCCGCGACGATCCGCCCGGTCGCTGGTTCAACCCGCCATCACGGATGATGTCGATTTAATCGTCGCGTATGGCGGTGATGGGACCATTATGGAGGTCATCAACGGCATGGCCGGGAGCCAGATCCCGCTGGCGATCTTACACGGCGGGACGGGCAACGCGCTGGCCTATCAGTTGAACGTGCCGGTCAATCTGGTTGATGCCATTCACGGGTTATTGTCGTCCTGGCAGGTGCGCCCGTTCGACCTGGGGCGTGTTGATTGCCATGCCGAATCAGAGGCCAGTGGGCATTTTATCTTGCGGGCCACCATCGGCCTGCACAACATGATTATGAAGCAAGCCACCCGTGAAATGAAAGAACGCTTCGGCAACTTCGCTTATATCGTGGCCGGGTTGCGCTCCCTGGCAGATCATAACGAGATCGTATTTGACCTATCTATCGACGGCCAGGCCCATCAAGTTCGCGGCTTGACCTGCATCATCGCCAACTCCGCCGCGATTGGGGGCGGGGTCTCTGCCGTGTTCGCCCCGGATGTTGACCCGACAGACGGCCAATTGGATGTCTTCGTGCTCAAAGATCAGTTCGAGCCGTTGGTATCACTGGTCAATACGTCTTTGGGGGGTGATCTGGAAGCGTTCCCGCGTTATTGGCGTGGCCGGCAGATCGAAGTCCGTGTCAATGAGAGTGCGACCGTCGCGCTGGATGGCGAGTCGTTGGGGCCAGCCCCGGCCAAGATTAGTGTCGTTGCAGGCGGGGTTAATCTAATGGCACCGGTGGCGTGATGACCGTTATCCGCGCTTTCGCACAATTATTTCGGATCATCGCACGACGGCTACGCCAGCAAGGGTTCATCACCACGCTGCAATGGTTGCGGACGGTCGGCCTGGCCTGGTTGACCGGGCGGCTATCGTTAAAGTTTAGCCAGGTGACGCCAAACATTTATCTCGGCCCGCAGTATGGCCGCTTTGGCAAAGCCAGCCTGGAAAAAGCCGGAGTCACCGCTTCGATCAACATGCGGTCAGAATTCGATGATGCCGCCGCCGGCCTTGCGCTGGAGCAGTACGCTTACCTGCCAACTGACGACAACACCGAGCCGACGCTAGCGCATCTACAAGAAGGCGTGGCCTTCATCGAGCGCATCGTGGCGGATGAAGGCATCGTTTACGTCCACTGTGGCAGTGGGGTGGGGCGGGCACCTACGATGGTCGCCGCCTATCTGATCGCCCAGGGCCTGAGTGTGGACGCCGCCATCGAAAAGATCCGCACTGCCCGCCCGTTCGTCCGGGTGCTACCCACCCAGATCGAGCAATTAGAGGCTTTCGCCCGCGCCATCGCGGGTTAAGAGGTCGCGGCTTCCGGCACTTCTACCGGCTCATCTTCGGGGGGAGCTTCTGGCGCGGGCATAGCTTCGGCCCGCGCTACCACACGGTCAAGCATGCCATCGAAGATGAACTTATGCAGGATGAAAAGCGAATACCAATAGAGATACCCCAACAAACCATGCGGCGCGAAGTAAGCCGTTTGTGTGACGATGCTCTCGTGAGTGTCAGTCGTTTCAACGTTGAACTGAAGCCAGCCCCGCCCCGGCAATTTCATCTCTGCCCGAAGCCGGATCATCGACCCCGGCTCGACCGTCTCTACCCGCCAGAAATCGACCGCATCCCCCACCCGTAGATGCTCAGGATCACGCCGCCCGCGCCGGTGGCCCACCCCGCCGACCGCACGATCCATCGTCCCCCGGATGCGCCACAACCAGTTCAGATACAACCACCCGCTTTCCCCGCCGAGCATGGAAAATGACCGGTAAACGGCCTGGGCGGGGGCGGTGGTGGTTCGCTTGCGCCGTTCGATGAACATGCCCCGTTCTTCTACAAATGTATACGGCTCGTCCTCTTCCCATGTCGCCGTCATAGAGTCAGTCCAGGTGGTCTCAACCTGGTTCGCGTCCAATTCATCCAACGCACGCGCGAGTGCTTGCCGGTAGGTCATCGGCTGGATGTGAGGGAATAAACGCTGTGCGGTATCGTCCTCAACCGTGACCTCATTTTCCAGGCTTTGCACCAGCGGCTTGATGATGCTCAAGGAAATGGGTGTAAAGAAATAGATCCAGTATGACGACAATGTGGGCACTAGCAACGGCACCGGGATGAGGAAACGGCGCAATCCCCGCAGGTCGGCGTATTCCAGCATCATATCGCGGTAAGTCAGCACATCCGCGCCGCCAATTTGCACAATTGCATGATCGCCCACCTCCGCATAGAGGGCGGCACACAGATAATCCAACACATCTTCAATCGCGATGGGTTGCGTCCTGGTATATAACCAGCTTGGGCACAGCATCACCGGCAGGCGTTGCGTTAGATAACGGATCATCTCGAACGAGACACTGCCAGAGCCGACCACGATAGCGGCGCGGAATTCAATCACGGTCGTGTTTGCATCGCGCAATATCTGCCCGACTTCGTGACGCGAGCTTAGATGGTCGGAAAGAGCCTCATCGTCATGGCCTAGCCCGCCCAGGTAGATAATACGCGCAGTGCCCATCTCGTTGACGACTTGCGCGAAGTTCTGCGCGGCCTGCCGATCCCGTTCCTGGTAATCGGCATCTTCCAGGCTGTGTATCAGGTAATAGGCCACGTCTACGCCGTCCAGCGCATCGTAAAGCGTTTCGCGCTGGCACACATCAGCCTCCACCACGTCCACCTGATCCAACCAGGTGCGGCCCGCCAGGTGACGTTGATCACGGGTCATCACGCGGACGCGGTGACCCTGGTCGAGCAATTGCGCCACCAACCGCCCACCCACATATCCCGTCGCGCCGGTAACGAGTACATGCCGGGGATTCTGCATCATAGGCATCATAAAATGAGGACTTTCGGTTACGTCAGTTTACGCTTAGTACACCATGTTGGGGTTGGTTCTAGCTGAAGACGGTCTAAGAATCGGCGCAAAATCTGTCACCGGGATGATCGGTTTGCCCAGGCGAGCGGCGTAATCGTATTCTAACTGGCAGGGGTGTGAATTGAGATAATTCTCTGACAATGTGGCAACGACGACATCACAGCGGCGGAGGTGATCCAGGATGGTTTGCCACCACGCATCACCGCCCACCAGACGCTGATCGAACCAGACGGTATGTCCCATCTCCGTCAGGTCGGCGACCAGCTCGCGCACAGTTTCCCGATCTTTCGAACTGTAGCTGATGAAGATTTGCACGGTTAGGGTTCCCTGCTTCAATATCTATGCAGTATGGCGTCTATTATGCCACAGTAGGCCGAGTAAACAGATACTTTCAATCCTGCCGGGAGCCGGGTCTCATCTGGTATCATAGACTCATTTAATCTGAAGGAGTCACCATGTCGATACACGATGTCTACCAGCGGCCCTTGCGTGACCTGCGAATCTCAGTCACAGATCGGTGTAACTTCCGCTGTACCTACTGTATGCCGGAGGAAATCTTCGGCGACAAGTACCGCTTTCTACCCCATGCGGAAATCCTGACCTTTGAGGAAATCGGACGATTGACACGTCTCATCGTCGGGCAGGGCGCGGTTAAACTCCGCCTCACCGGCGGCGAACCACTCTTGCGGCAAGATGTCGAGGTGCTGGTGGGGCAGTTGGCGGCAATCGACGGTGTGGACGACCTGGCGATGACGACCAACGCCTTCCTTCTGCCGCAAAAGGTCGCCCAACTCAAGGCCGCCGGGCTGAACCGCGTGACCGTCAGCCTGGATACACTGGATGACGCCACCTTCCGCCAGATTAACGGCAATCGGTCAAGCGTGGAGCGGGTGCTGGCCGGGATTCGGGCCGCGCAACAGGCGGAACTGACGCCGATCAAGGTCAACGCCGTGATCCAGCGCGGGGTGAACGACACGCATCTGGTTGATCTGGCGCGGTTTTGCCGGGACGAAGGGCTGATCTTGCGCTTGATCGAATATATGGATGTGGGCAACATGAACGGCTGGCGTATGGATCATGTGGTGCCCGCCCGCGAAATGCTCGACCGCATTCACACAGCCTTCCCGTTAGAGCGCATCCAGCGCAATTACAAGAGCGAGACCGCGCTCCGCTATCGCTATCTGGACGGCGGCGGCGAGATCGGCGTGATCGCGTCGGTAACGCAACCGTTTTGTGGGGATTGCTCCCGGATGCGCTTGTCGCCCCAGGGTAAGATCTACACCTGCTTGTTTGCCACCGAAGGCGTCGATCTCAAGACACCGCTCCGTGAGGGGGCCAGCGATGACGACCTGAGCGCGATCATCAGCGGCACCTGGCGTCAACGCACCGACCGTTATTCGGAAGAACGCGCCACCGGGACGGCTTCCAACGGCGACAAGATCGAGATGTATTACATCGGGGGCTGAGCTTGAGAGACTATATGGTCTCTGAGATACTGGTGATGGTGCCGACGCGCTATCTGCTCATCAACTTCGGCTGATTTATTCTGGAAAACGACCGCACGATATAAAAATAGAAAAAGGATACCGTCATCATGCTCCGCTTGCTCTCGCTCTGGTTTCTACTGTTGCTCATCGCCCCGGCCCACGCCCAATCCGACACCCTGGAAGATGACCTGCAAGATCTGCTCGACTCATTCCGTGATCCAGGCTCGCCGGCGGTTGTGCTGACGGTGTGGACGCCGGACGGCATGTTCAGCGCGGCATCGGGCCGGGTTGCACTCGATACCGCTGACCCGGCGACGCCGGACTCCCGCTTTCGCATCGGCAGTGTCTCCAAGACTTATACCGCTGTCGCCGTCCTGGATCTGGTCGAACAGGGGTTGATCGCGCTGGATGACCCCATCGGGCTGTATCTGCCGGCGGATGTGATCGACCCCATCGACGGCACGGATGATGTGACCGTCCGCCAACTGCTGACCATGACCAGCGGCTTGCCCGAATATCTGCTGGATGATTTTTTCGATGCCGCCCTGGATGACCCCACCTATGCGTGGACGCCGCTGGAAGCCCTGACCTTCGCCCATGATTTCCCCGCCAGCTTTGACCCCGGCGAAGACTTTGAATATACCAACACCAATTATCTCTTGTTGCAGTTGATTGTTGAAGCCGTCACCGGGGAACCGTTCCATGTCGTCGTGCGCGAGACCATCCTGGAGCCGGTCGGCGCGGCGGAGACGTACACCCAGATCATGGAAGATCTGCCCGGTGGGTTTGTGCATGGGTACGAAGATCTGGACGAAGACGGCACACTGGACGACCTGACCGAGGTCAACGATGGGGCCGGCATGGGCGATGGCGCGTTGATCGCCACTGCGCCAGATGTCGCCCGTTTTTATGCCGCGTTATTCTACACGCAAGATCTGCTGTCGCCTGATACGTTAGCTATGATGCTGGAAGACCCGGAGAACTACGAATATGGGATGGGCGTCGAGGTATACGACGATCCCGATTACGGCATGATCTATGGGCATAGCGGATCTGTGCTGGGCTTTACCAGCGATGCGCGATACTTCGCCGCCGATGATGTGATCGTGGTCTTACTCCATGCCGATGTCGAACTTGACCCGGATTGGGTATATATCGCCTTTGAATGGGCCGCCGATTTCTAACCTGTTTCGTCGGCTCCTGCCGGTCGCTTGAATCGCCTCAAATTATGCTACAATGTGGGGCGAAACTGAGAATTAGCGTTACAAGGGATGACCTCATGGACAAACGCTTGATGGGGGAAACTCATCTGGCGCGGTTGGCTTTTCTGGCAAATATCGGGCTGAGTTTGCTCAGTGGGTTGATTATCATCGGTCAGGCGTTCGCGCTCAGCCGCATCATCGCATCTGTCTTCCTGCAAGACGCCACCCGGTCGGAGATGGCGTCTTGGTTCGCGCTCTTATTGGCGTTGATTATCGCCCGGTCGGTCAATCAAGCCGCTGTGCGCTTCACCGCGTCAGAAGTCGCCATTCGCATCAAGCATGACCTGCGCGAACGGCTGGTGCGACACCTCATGCACCTGGGGCCGGCCTTCACCCAGCGTGAGCGGAGCGGCGAACTGGCCGTCGCCGCTACCAACGGCATCGAAGCGTTGGATAGCTTCTTCAAAGATTATCTGCCGGCCTTGTTCACCGCTTTGTTGATCCCGTTGGCGATTCTGGTCGTCGCGCTCTCGGTGGATCTCCTCACGTTTGTCATCTTGTTGATTACCGCCCCGCTGATCCCGGTCTTCATGGCTTTGATCGGCATGGCGGCGGGTGCGTTGGCCCGCACCCAATATTCCCAACTGGGCCAGATGAGTGCCCACTTCCTCGATGTGATGCAGGGCTTGCCCACGCTCAAGTTATTCAACCGCAGTAAACCACAGATCGAGATCATCCGTAAGATTACCGATCAATTTCGCGAAAGCACCATGAACGTACTGAGGGTGGCCTTTTTATCGGCCTTCGCGCTGGAATTCCTGGCGACGCTCAGTGTGGCGGTCGTCGCGGTAGAGATCGGCCTGCGCCTGCTGGAAGGCAATCTCGGCTTTGAAGAATCGCTGTTTCTGCTCGTCCTCGCGCCAGAGTTCTACCTGCCCCTGCGTCAACTGGGCGTCACCTTCCACGCCGGGCGCGATGGGGCCGCCGCCGCCGACCGCATCTACGCGATTTTGAACACCCCCGCGCCGGAATCCACCGGCACTGCGACGGTGCCAGCGGTCGAGCGCATCACGTTCGATGCGGTGAGCCTGGCTTATGAGAACGGCGAGCGTCCCGCGTTGAAGTCGGTCTCGTTCACCATCGAGCGCGGTGAGCATGTCGCGTTTGTCGGCGCGACTGGCAGTGGCAAGTCCACCGTCGCCAACCTGTTGATGCGCTTCATCCAGCCGGATAGCGGCGCGATCCACATCCACCATGCCGGCGGAACCACCGACCTTCACACGTTGGATCCTGATGCCTGGCGCGAGATCATCGCCTGGGTGCCGCAACGCAGTTACTTGTTTAACCTCAGTGTGGCAGATAACATCCGCATCGGTAAGCCGGGCGCGACCACTGCCGAAGTGGAAGCCGCCGCCAAAGCCACCAACAGCCACGCTTTCATCCAGGCGTTGCCCCAGGGATACGATACGCTGGTAGGGGAGGGCGGAACCCGGCTCAGTGGCGGGCAGGCCCAGCGGATCGCACTGGCGCGGGCCTTCCTGCGCTCTGCGCCGATTTACATCTTTGACGAAGCCACCGCCAGCCTCGACCGCCGCAACGAAGCGTACATCCAGCGGGAATTACTGCAACGCACCCAGGATCACATCCTGATCGTCATCGCCCACCGGCTGAACACGATTGCCGAAGCCGATAAGATCATCGTGCTGGATGGCGGGCGTGTGGTGGAGGCCGGCACGCACCAGCAGTTGATCGCCCGGCAGGGCACCTACTTCGAATTGCTCCAGGCTTATGGAGAGGCGGCTCATGCGCTCTAATCGCTCAATTTTCCTGCAATTGTTTGGGTTGATGCGCCCATTCCGTAACCGGGTGATCGTCGCGCTGATCTTAAGTGTCGTCACCATCGGTAGCAGTGTCGCGCTGATGATGACTTCGGCCTGGCTCATCAGTACGGCGGCCTTGCAGATGGGCATCACATCGTTGGCCCTGGCCCCCACCTTCGTGCGGATGTTCGGCGTGTCGCGGGCGGTCTTCCGCTACCTGGAACGGCTCGTCAGCCATGATGTAACGTTCCGCTTGTTAGCGCGTCTGCGGGTGTGGTTCTACCAGCGCATCGAACCGCTTTCACCGGCGCAGTTAAAAGCCTTCAGCAGTGGCGATCTCATGTCGCGGGTTGTCTCCGACATCGAAGAATTGCAAAATCTATATATCCGGGTGGTGGCCCCACCGGTGGTGGCGGTCGTCATCAACGTGATTGTCGGAGTCTCTTTCGCCCTGATCGACCCGTTGGTCGCGCTGGTGGCAGTCGGCTTTATGCTGGCCGCCGGTACCTTGCTCCCGGCCTTGACGTTGTGGATCGGCAACGTGATCGGCAAGCCATTGGTGCAGGCCCGCGCCGATCTCGACACGCACATGGTCGATAGTATCCAGGGCCTGCCGGATAGCATCGCGTATGGGTATGCGGCGGATCGCTTCCAGACGCTCAACCGCATCAACAACCGGCTGACTGGCCGCGAACGGCAGGCCGCCCGGCTGGATGGACTCCAGACCGGCCTGGGTGTGCTACTGGTCAACCTGGCCGCGTTTAGCGTGCTGTTTAGCGCGGTAGGGCGGGTGGAAGGTGTCTTGCTCGGCACGGTGACGCTCGGCATCATCGCCGCCTTTGAGGCCATCACGCCGCTAGCCCTGGCGACTCAACACCTGGGCCGGGAGATGACCGCCGCCCGCCGCGTGTTTGAGGTCATCGACACTCACGCCAGCATCGACGAACCCGCCCAACCAGCCCCGGCCCCGGCGGATGATCTGACGCTGGACATCGACGGGCTGACCTTCCGCTATGCCCCGGACGAAATGCCCGTCTTCCGGCAATTTTCGCTCCGGGTGCCTTACGGCCAGCATATCGTGGTCATGGGCGAAAGTGGTGCTGGCAAGTCGTCGCTGGTCAACATCTTGATGCGCTTCTGGGAGTACGACTCCGGTCAGATCACAATCGGTGGGGTGGATCTCAAGACGCTGGCTCATGAGGATCTGCGCGGCCTGATCGGCGTCATGACGCAACGCACCCACCTGTTCAACACTACCATCCGGGAAAATATCCGCATCGCCCGTAAAACCGCCACCGAAGACGAAGTTGTCGCGGCGGCCCAGGCCGCCCAGGTGCATGACTTCATCTTGTCCTTGCCCCAGGGCTATGATACTTACGTCGGCGAAGATGGCGTATCACTCAGCGGGGGAGAGCGTCAGCGGGTGGCCCTGGCGCGGATCCTGCTCAAAGACTCGCCGGTGTGGATGCTGGACGAGATCACGGCCAACCTTGACCCCATCACGGCCAACGCGGTGATGGCCGCCGTGCTGGCCGCCGCGCAAGATCGCACCGTCATCTTGATGACGCATAACATCGCCCTGGTAGATCGCTTTAACTTCGATCAGGTGATCGAATTACACATGCCGGCCAGCACGCCGCAAGCCGGTTAACAACCGGATGATTTTCAGCGATTTAGCCGATAATCGCCCGGCCAAAATTGCTAACGCAAGCACATGCAACCAGGAGGATTTTTCTAATGACGGATTTGATCGACGCAGTAAAGGCAACCATTGAGCCGGTTAATTACTGCTTCCTGACGACCATCGGGCCAGACGGCCAGCCCAGCACCCGCTTGATGCAACCCTTCAAGCCGCAGGCTGATATGACGATCTGGTTTGGCACGCATCCGCAATCACGCAAGGCGGAAGACATCCGCCGGGATAACCGCATCACCGTCGCTTATCTCAACGAGGCGGAAAATGCTTATGTAAGTTTGATGGGAACCGCCCGCCTGGAAAGTGCGTTGGAGGAGCGGGAGGCACGCTGGTTCGAGATGTGGGAGCAATTTTTCATCGGCGGGCCGGCTGGTGATAATTACGTCCTGGTCGAATTCACGCCGCAACGGATTGAGATCATGAACTTCCAACGTGGGGTGGCACCGCCGCCTTTTGGTCTCAAAACCGCTGATTTGATCCGCGAAGGCGATCATTGGCGCGAGGCATAATCCCGCTAATCTGCTGGGGCCACGCAGGCCATGCTTCATATTGCATCAGGCACTTAGCAAAGGCTCATCACGATGCACTTGACAATTCAGTAGACCAGTCTCTATAATAAATAAAAGCGTCAGGATGTAATCTATGGCTGGCACCACCCGCGATCAAATCATAGAAAAAACGTGTGAACTGCTCGAAATACAGGGCTATCATGCCACTGGTTTGAATCAGATCATCAAAGAAAGCGGCACACCGAAGGGATCGTTGTATTATCATTTCCCCGGTGGCAAAGAAGAATTGGCCGTCGAGTCGGTCAAGCGCGTCGGGCAGATCGTGCTGAACCGCATCCGTGATAACCTGGCCGCGATTGATGATCCAGCCGAGTCGATCCGGGCGTTTATAGAGAACATCGCGCTCAATGTGGAACGATCCGGCTTCCGCGCTGGTGGGCCGATCACGACGATTGCGATGGAAACCGCCGCCGGTAGCGATGCCCTGCGCGAGACCTGCCACCAGATCTACGAGCAATGGCGGGCGGCCTTCCGGGCTAAGCTCGATGATGGGGGGCTACACGCCGAACGGGCCGAATACATCGCGACGTTGATTATCGCCGCGATTGAGGGTGGGGTGATCTTGTGCCGTACCAGTCGCACCATCACCCCACTACAACAAGTTGCGGCTGAGATCCAAAACTTGATTTACCAGGTGGCCTGAGTCGCCAAAAATTTTATCCTGAATATACAGACTGGTCTACACAATACGGAGATATTGAGATGAGACAGGAGCAACACACCCATGCGAATTGACGTTTTCCACGATACAGCCTGCCCCTGGTGCCGGATCGGCAAAGCCCACCTCAAGCAGGCCATCGCCCAATGGACGGGGGACCCGGTGACGGTACAATATCACGCCTTCTTTTTGAACCCGGATATTCCGCCGGAAGGATACCCTTTCCGTGAATACATGACCGCGAAGGGCGGCGGCCAGGTGCCGATGGAAGGCTGGTTTGACGCGCCGCGTCAGATGGGCCAGCAGGCCGGCCTGACCTTCAACTTTGAGGCCATCGACCGCGCACCGAATACCACACGGTCACACCAACTCATCATGCTGGCCCCGCCGGATCTACAAGAACAGGTCATCGACGCGGTGTATGCCGCTTACTTCGAACAGGGCCAGGATATTGGTGATCTGGATGTGCTGGTCTCCATCGCGGCGGCCTGCGGCCTGGATGCCGAAACCGTCCGGGCGGAGCTTGCGGCGGATTCTCAGCAGGCGGCGGTGATGGCATCCGCCCGGCAGGGCGCACAGATCGGTGTGCGCGGCGTTCCTTTCTTCATCGTTAACCAGCGGTTGGCCTTTAGTGGCGCACAACCAGCCGATGTCATCCTGGATGTGATGCGCCAGGCACAAGCACAAACACAAACACAAGGAGTGAAAGAATGAAATTAGCGATCTTCGGCGGAACCGGCAAAACCGGACAACATCTCGTCAAGCAAGCCCTGGAAGCCGGGCACCACGTCACCGCGCTGGCCCGCACCCCGTCTAAGTTGGACATCCAGCATGAACGGTTACACGTCATCCAGGGGGATATTGTAGACGCGGAAAAAGTCTCTGCGGTGGTGGAAGGCGCGGACGCGTTGTTGAGCGTCCTCGGCCCGCCCAACAACGAGCCAAACTTCGTCATCAGCCAGGGCACCGACCACATGCTAGCCGCGATGCGCCAACACGGCGTCCAACGGTTGGTGATTTCCACCGGGGCCGGGGTGCGTGTGCCGCAGGATAAACCCGGCCTGATCGACAAAGTTGCCAGCCTGGCCCTCAACCTGATGGCGAAAAATGTGGCGGCTGATATGCGGCAGGTGGTGGAAAAGGTGCAGGCTTCTGACCGGGATTGGACGATTGTGCGCGTGCCGATGCTCACCGACCAACCCCCTCAGGGGCAGATGAAGGTCGGGTATGTCGGCGATATTTCACCGCGCCTGTCGCGGGAAGACATGGCCGAATTCATGCTGGCGCAAGTCCATTCTGGCGAACACGTCGGCAACGCACCCGCTATCAGCAATTAATCCGGCGTCTACCCTATGGCTACCCGTTTATGTGTATCGGCTGATATATAATCGAGTCACATTTCCGCCACGTAAACGAGACAGTAGACACGATGCGAACCTTTCGACGCTTAGCGTTTATCTTATGTAGCCTGCTGATTGTCGCGCTGGGTGTACAGGCCCAGCGCACACCCCAGCAAGATTTCCTCGGCTTGTATCAGGGCGATTTGGTGGCCTGGGATGCCGGCGAGACCGACTTCCAGCCGTTGACGACCTGGGGATACAACGGCGGGCCGATCCTCTCACCGGATGGCACACAGATCGCTTATCTTTCCATGCCGACGGCGGTCGTAGAGACCGGGCCAGCTGGGGAATACCTCATCTCCACCCCGCAAAACATGTGGATCATGGACACCGGCTCGCGGGCGTTCCAGCGGGTGGCGGGCCGTGATGATAACACCACGGTCATGCGTGGCGTGCCGGTCTGGTCGCCGGATAGCACCCGCCTGCTATGGACGGAATTCACCCTATCCAGCAATGCTTCGGCAGGCCGGGTGATGGTCTATGACCGGCTGACGGATCAGGTAAGCGAAATCATCAGCGATTTACCGCTTGGCTTCCAGGATGCCGGGATCTTCCTGCCGACATTCCGTTGGTCACCTGCCGGGGCCTCGCGCCTGCTGTTCACCTATAACAACGTGGGCGATGGCTTGTCGATCCTGGAAATTTACCGGCCAGATCAACCCCAGGCGGCCCCCGCTTCACTCGTCTTGGGCGATGTCGATGATCCGGACTCGTTGGCAATCGGCCATGTGTGGGTGGATGCCGGGGGCGGGGATTGGCGTGTCGCCGTGTTAACGGTCGGTGGCACGTGGTCACTCATCGACCCGGCCCGCTTGAACCGCACCCCGTTAACCACACCCCCGTCTCTGGTACTTGCCGATAATCCGTCGGCCCTGGCCCTCCAGCCGAATCTGATCCCGCTTGCTAGCGGATGGGAGATCCAATGGCAGGCGTTGCGGCCTGATGGCTCGGTTGCGGCGGGCATTCGCACCACCTCACTGAGTCCTGACGGGGTGCCAGCCATTGCGCCGGATGGCGAGTCTTTCGCCTGGTACGATTCGCTGACCAACCCGGATTTAACCCTGTACTGGCAACGGGCCGATGGCTCCGCGCCGCAGGTCGTCGCGGTTGATGACGCACGCACCGGCTTTAGCTTCCCGGTGAACGTGACCGGCGGCCCGACGCGCTGGATACTAACTGGCAATCTCGACTCATCAACGGCGGCTTGTTCCCCCACACCGCGTCTACGCGCACCGGGGAGCGCGTTCGTATTGCCCGGTGAGCCGAACGTGATCCGCTCGGCACCCGGCACCGGCGACGACAGCCAGGTGATCGGCTCTATCCCGGCGGGGGATGGCATGATCGTACTCGGGGAGCCAGTCTGCACGCCAGACGGGCGATACTGGTATGAGGTCGATTACAACGGCATCATCGGCTGGACGGCAGAAGGGGAAGGGGCGGTGTACTGGTTGGCCCCGGCCAATGGTTAACGCCAGTCCGGTTCCTGGTCACCAGCCCAATACTTTGAGCCGTCTTTATACCGCCGCAAGAAGTTATGCATGAACAACTCCCGGCGGAGCATGGCCCAATCGCCAAAGGTCGCCCATTGATTCAGCACCGCGTTGACCTCTTTCTCGGTATAAGCGCGGTTGGTCTCAAACTGAGAGGCCAGATGCGCTCGAATGGCATCTTGCGCTTCCGGGTGTTTGAGCGTCGGCCAATCGACCACGCGGCCTTTGGCATCAACCCAATTCTTAAGCAAGGGATCGGTGATGCGTTCGCGGCTATAACCCAGGGCTTCGCGCAAGTCCCCGGTGCTAAAGCCCGCCGCAGATGATAGCTGGATGGTCACATGCAGATGATCGCCGGTGTGCGGGGTGATTTGGGCCGGCGTCTGGCTCAATTGATTGATCGCATGGATGGTCTTCGCCACGTCCTGGTCGAAGAATTGCGCCTCCATCGGGTGCATCGCCTCCGTTGTAGCGACGTGTGAATGCGCCACCACACGGAACGTCGCCTCATCTCGAAACAACATCGCCCGCTCTAACTGTGCCACGACCCCGCCGAACCCGCTTTCGTTGCGGATCGCGTGGCAAAATGCACAATCCTCGTCAAATTTTTTCGGCATAATCGTTGATCCTGTTCGCTCACTGGCTGTGACCGGGGGTCAGGAAACGATCAACGCCTCGTAGAGCGTCTGAGTCTCCTCGGAAGGCGCAACCCCTAATTCTTCATCCAGGATGTCGCGCAATTGCATAAATGTCTCTTTGATCTGGCCGCGATGCCCCAGGTCACTATAGGCTTTCATTATGGCACAATACGCCGTCTCGTCAAATGGATCAGACTTGATGAGTGCTTTGAAGGTCGCAATCGTGTTGAGATAATCACGCCGTTGATACAAGCTCTGGCCCAGCCCGCGCAAGGCTTCCCGGTAATCCCGGTCGAAGGACTCTTGATATTCGATCAACCATTCCGACCCGAATGTGGTCAAGAATCGACCCTGATACAACGCGACCGCCCGCCGCCATAGGTCTTCAGTCAGCAATTTATAGGGGGGCTGGTGCCGCGCCTGGCGGACGGTTTCCGCCAGTTCTTTCGCATCCACCCACACTTCAATATCCGGGTTGATGCTGTAAATGTTGTCGTTCTCCACGATGACATCCCGCCCCAGGGCTTGCCGGATGCGGTTGATGGTGGTGTTAAAGCGATTCCGCATCTTTTCCGGCTCTACGTCATCCTGCCAGAAGACATTACTGGCGATCTCTCGATGCTGTGGCCCGTTAAACAGCAGATAGAAGAACAGCTCACGGGCACCTTTAGCTTTCCACGCAGAATTTTTGACGCGCTTGCCGTTCTGCTCGAACCGTTCTTCGCCCAACGTCCACACACTTAAGGAATGGGTGCGCTCCGGCAGGCGGATCTCGGCGTCTTCCTTATGCTTGAGTTGCCGCTCGACCAACCGGATCACATTTTGCAACGGCCTGAACTCCTGGAAGGTGTGCGACAGGATCGGCTCGGCATCAGCATTTAACAGTTCGATGGCGACCAGGGCCAGCCCATGATCGTTGGTCAGCCATTGCCGCGCCAGGGCCGTCAGTTGATCGGCTCGCCCGGCCTGGATGACTGCCGACAACATCATGCCGACGATGTCATAAAAGGCGACCGGCGCGTAATCATGCGCGGATAACGTCTCGCACAACTCAACCAACCTCTGCCAATCGCTTGGATCTTGCATCATGCTGTATTCGGCATGAGCACGGGCGGATTCCAGCAGGAAGCCATGACGGTCAGCGATGTCGATGGCCTGCCGGGCAAAGGTCAGGCCGTTCTGGGGTTCATCCGCCCAGCGGGCCAGCCGGGCCTGGCTGAGGCTGTATTGAATCTGCATGAGGGGTTCATCTTCGGTGATGTATTCCAGCATCTGCCGGTAATGAATCTCGGCGGAGTTCATATCGCCCATATCCCGGTAGAGATCTCCCAGCGTCCAGACGATGTGGAGCAAGCTACTGACATCATGATACTTACGGGCGATGTCGTGCGCCTCAATCAAGACTTCCTCGGCCATGTCAAAGTGCCCGTTGATGTGATGCTGTACCCCCAGGTTATTCATGCACATGGTCAGGCCGCTGGTGTCGCCGTTATCGCGGTGATGACTCAGCGCATTTTGCAGATGTTCGGCGGCCTGTTGCGTCTGGCCGAGCAAACCATGTATGACGCTCAGATCTTGCTGGATGAGGGCATCTGCTTGCGCCCCGCCTTGCTCCAGGTAAATCGGGTGGGCGGCTTCTGCATCGGCCAGGGCCGCCTTTAGATTGCCCAAAAACAGGTTAGAGACAGCCCGCGTGCGCAGGGTTTGCCCTTTCACCCCTTCGTTCAGGTCGTCCTCCGCCAGGATGCGCTCTGCACTTGTCATCACCGCGTAGAACTCACGCTGTTGGTAGGTCATCATCATGCATTGCATCGCCACCCGCTGAAGCCCGACCGGATCACCGCTCAGTTCGGCGCGGGCCGTCTGGAGCAGGGTGCTGGCGCGATCATATGCATACCGGTTCATCGCGATCATCGCCCCGGCGATCCACAGTTGCGGTGCCCGCACCGGTTGATCCAGCAATTGGGCGACGATCCAATCCAACGTCACGATGCGCCCCTGTGTGTAATACATCATCGCGATGCGGTCGGCCACATCTGCCGCCTGTTGGGTCATGCCTGCTTGCAGGTAATGCTCGATGGCCTCCGCGAAGTTCTGCCGTTGCTCGGCTCGTTCCCCCACCAGCAGATTCAGATCACGGTACATGTCAGGATAATTGCGCATCAGCCGCTCAAGCAGATAATCCCGGAACAGCCCATGATAACTATACCCCCCCGCGACCTCATGGATGAACATATTCTGCTGGCGGATGGTGTGCATGTGCTTGTCGATGTCGGTCAGGTGCAGGATCTCCAGGCAGATCCGCTCGTTGAACTTACGCGGTACTGCCGTCGCCATCAGGAAGATCGTCAATTCCACCGGTTGATATTGAAGCGTGCGTTCGATAAACGTATCGAATAGATCCTGTGGCGTGGTGATCCGCGAGTCGGCATCCGGCAAGACGACCCCGCGTGAGGCTGGCCGCATCGCCAGGTTTAACCCCGCCGCCCAACCATCTAACGTCTGTTGCAGGGCGGATGTATCGACCTGCGCTTCAAATAACCCCGCCAATTCCCGCACCTCATCCACGTCAAAGCGTAGATGATCCGCGCTCACCGTCAGCAGATCGTTCTTCGATAACAATTCAGCATACGGTAGACTCGGGACATCCCGGCTGATGAGGATCAGGTAACAATTTTTGGGCTTGTTCTGGATGATTGACTCTAGCCACTGCTCCCCACTGGGGGAGCCGTTCACATGATGGATGTCATCCAACACGTAAAAGTAGCGTTCGTCCATGTGCTGGTCGAGATACTGGCAGGCGGCTTCCGCCAGGGCCGCCGGTGAGCTGGTATCCGGCAATCCTTGAATGCCGGGCACCGTCGAGCCGAAAGACTGCAAAAGCCTTAAATGCAGGGTACGTCCATCACGCTCGTGCTGGTCTACCGCCTGCCATACCACTTGCAGGCCGGTAGAGCGGATAAACTGCTGAACAGCGACCGTTTTACCATAACCCGGCGGCGCACTGACGACCGTCACCCGGTGGCGGCGGTACGCGCTCAAGATTTCATTAATGCGGGGGCGTGGTATGTGTTCGAGTGTCGGCGTTTTCTGCATCAGGCGGCCTCAAGGATGTCAATTTGTCTATTGTGTCATTATTGTAACCTGAGACCACCCGTTCGGCAAGTTAATTAATTTATTAAAATAGTATATTTTCCCTAACCTGTTGCGGAAAGTGACCGGTCGCCAGTCTGCACGCGCCACAACGTCGCATAGATGCCGTCAGTTTGTGTCAGGTCGTCGTGGGTGCCCGCTTCGCAGAGCTGGCCCTGATCCAGCACGAAGATTTGATCCGCATTCCGCACGGTAGAGAGCCGGTGAGCAATGACGATGGTCGTCCGACCGACCGCGATGCGCTCCATACTGCGCTGGATGGCCGCTTCAGTCTCATTATCAACTGAACTTGTCGCCTCATCCAGTACCAGAATCGGCGGGTTCTTGAGGACTGCGCGGGCGATGCTCACCCGTTGCCGCTGGCCGCCGCTTAACTTCTGCCCACGCTCACCGACGACGGTATCATACCCCTGCGGGAGCCGGGTGATAAACTCGTGCGCCTCCGCGATTTTGGCCGCTTCGATCACATCGGCATCAGTCGCATCTGGCCGGCCATACAGGATATTCTCTTTGACGGTGCCATGAAACAGAAAGACATCCTGGCTCACCAGGCCGACCGCGCCGCGTAGATCAGCCAACTTCAGGTCACGCAGATCATGCCCGTCGAGCGTGATCTGCCCGCCGGTGACATCGTACAGGCGCAATAGCAACTTAATCACGGTGCTTTTACCGGCTCCCGTCGCGCCGACGATGGCGGCGGTGTTCCCGGCGGGGATCGTCAATGACAACCCGCACAAGACGTCGGTTCCGCTGGAATACGCAAAGCGGACGTCTTCAAAGCTGATGGCCCCCTGTACCTCTGCCGGCGGGAGTGCCTGCGGGCCGTCCTGGATCTGAGACTCAATATCCAGCAGATCCATAATGCGGTTGGTCGATGCCATCGCCCGCTGATACAGGTCGAACGTCTCGCCCAACCGCGTGAGCGGCCATAACAGGCGTTGCGTGCTGAAGATCAACACACTGTAAAGGCCGATGTTCAGGTCGCCGTTTAACGTCATCTGCCCGGCGAAGACCAGAATCGCGATGAACCCGGCTACGATCACCATGCGGATGAGCGGCGAAAAGGCCGAACTGAGGACAATCGCCCGGCGGTTGGCTTCGCGGTAGGCGTCACTTTCCTGCCGGATGCGGTCAACTTCGCGGTCTTCGGTGGTAAAGCTCTTGATGGTGGCGATGCCGCTCAGGTTGTTGCTCAGTTGATGGTTCAACCAACTCACACGCTCTCGCACAGCGGCATAACGTGGCGTCAATGTGCGCTGGTAACGCACCGATCCCCAGATAATCAACGGCATCGGGATCAACGCCATCCACGCCACCGATGGCGCGACCAGCACGAAGAACCCGCCGATGATAAGCACGGTCGTCGTCACCTGGAGCAGGTCATTCGCGCCCACATCCAAAAAGCGTTCGAGTTGGTTCACATCATCGTTAAGGATCGCCATCAGGCCGCCGGTGCTCTGGTCTTCGAAATACGCCATTTCAAGATCTTGCACATGCGCGTAACAATCCAGCCGTAAAGCGTGCTGAATATCTTGCGCCAGGTTGCGCCAGTAAACCCGTTGGATATACTCAAAGAGTGATTCCAGCACCCAAACGACCAGGGTAATGCCCGCCAGCACCACCAATTGCGTCTCTACATCCGGGAAGCCGAAAGCGGCGATGAACGAGTCCTCCCGCCGGGTGACAATATCAACCGCCACGCCGATCAAAAGGGGCGGGGCCAGGTCGAAGATTTTGTTCAGGACGGAAAACAAAGTCGCCAGGATGATCTGTGGCCGGTAGTTCGTCGCGTAACGCAACAACCGTATCAATGGGTGCATGGCAGATGACTCGCTCGTATTAGATCAGAGGTGCCTATTATAGCAACGAACGCCCAAATCATCGCATATTATACCGATTTACTCACGACATATGGCCTGGATGCCCGTAGCCTGGATTGGGGCAGTGCGGATACCCAGCGGGCACGCTTCGCCGTGCTGGCGTCGGTCTGCCGCCTGGCGGGCCGCTCTGTGCTGGATGTCGGATGTGGCCTGGGGGATTTTTACGCTTATCTGCGCCAGCAAGACATCGAGACGACCTATACCGGCCTGGATCTCACCCCGGCCATGATCGACCGGGCGCGTGAACGCTTCCCACAGGTGCGCTTGCACACCGGCAACCTGCTAGAGTATGACGGCCCCGGCGCGGATGTGGTGGTCGCCAGCGGGTTATTCGCCTTCGTCAACCTGGCGCAGGTCGTGCCCATGCTCCAGCGGATGGTCGCGCTATGTGGTGTCGCGGTGGCCTGCAACTTCTTGAGCGACTCGACCCCTGTTCGTCACCCGCGTGAGTTCTACGCCGACCCCGGCGCGATGCTCCGCCACGCCCGCCGGTTGACGCCCTATGTCACGCTACGCCATGATTACATGCACCATGACTTCACGCTGTTTCTCTATCGAGAGCCGGTGGGTTGATGCGATAGCTCAAGCACCCGCCGCTATCGTCGCAACCACGCCAGCGCATCTTCCCGCGTGGAAAACAACCGCTCTTCAATGTGCGTCGTCTGTGGCGGTCGCGTCTCATGGATCACGGTCAGCACGTCGGTCACCAGGCCATCCGGCACCACAAACGCCCCGAATAACCGTTTTTGAGTCGCCAGATCATGATACAGGCGGTCGGCTTGCTTGCGCACGTAAGACGGAATCCGGCCACCAAGTCCGCTTAAATCATGCAATAACCGCGCTGGCACCCCCGGCGGGAACTGGCCCAGGCTTTCCAGCACACACGCCCCCCAATACGCCACCGTCTCTTGGTTGATCGTGTCCGGCACCGTCAACACACACACCGCGCCGCCGTCCAGCCATTCCCGCCGGATGCCATACTTGAGTTGTTCGCTCATGTGCTTACCGTCCTTTTTCCGATGGTTTGGATTGATTGGTAGCGCGTCGAGTGTACCCTATGACCGGGAAGCGGTCTATAATGGACGTGCGAGCCACAACAGACAGGAAATCGGATGGAACCCTACCAACAGGCGATCAGCCACGCCCCGCCCGGCGGCATCACATTTTTACGTGGGCCAGCCGGCACCGGCAAGACCTATACCGCCGTCGAGCGATTGCGCTATCTGCTCCATGAGGTGATGGTACCCCCGGCGCAGATCTTGCTCATGTTGCCCCAGCGCACGCTGAGTGCGCCCTATGACGCGGTGCTGAGCGATCCAGCCGTTAACGGTGTCATCGACGGGTTGACGGTAGGCGGTATCGCCCGCCGGGCGGTTGATCTGTTCTGGCCGCTGGTCGCGGAGTCCTTCGGCTTTGCCCAACCAGACCGCCGCCCGACCTTCCTGACGTTGGAGACCGCGCAGTATTTCATGGCGCGGGTGGTCGGCCCGGAAATTGACCGCAATGGATACTTTGACACCATCACCATCGAACGAAGCCGGCTCTATAGCCAGATTATCGACAACCTGAACAAAGCCGCCGTAATCCCCGGCTTTCAATACACCGATATTGCCGACCGCTTGAAATCGGCCTGGGTGGGGGAGAGCGACCAACTTCGTATGTATGACGACGTGCAGACCTGCGCCTCGTTGTTCCGGGCCTACTGCTTACAACACAATCTGCTTGATTTTTCATTGCAAATCGAGTTGTTCACTGATGCGCTGTGGCCGCTGGAACCGGTCAAGGCGTGGGTGTTCGGTCAAGCCCAGTATGTCATCGCGGATAACCTGGAAGAAGATACCCCGGTCGCACACAACATCCTGCGCGAGATCCTCCAGCAGGCGCAAGATGGGTTACTCGTATTCGATGAAGACGCCGGGTATCGCCGGTTTTTAGGGGCCGATGACGATCATGCGCTGGCGACCTTGACTCCGCTTTGCGACCGGGTGGAACGCTTCACACAGACCTTTGTCACCACCCCGCCCTTGATCCACTTCGCTGAGGAGATCGCGCTCAGCCTGGGGCTTCCGCTGGCAAGCAGAACCGACGCCGACCCGGCCACAGCCTTTGCATATGAGGATTATCGCTATCACCCGCAGATGCTGGACGGCGTTACCGAAAGAGTCACCGACTTGATCGAAGGGCAGGGGGTGCCGCCGCAAGAGATCGTCATCATCGCGCCGTATATGTCGGATGCGTTGCGCTTCAGCCTGATGAACCGGCTAGAAGCCCGGCAGGTGCCGGTCCGCTCGCATCGACCGTCGCGCAGTTTACGTCAGGAGCCATCCGCCCAGGCGATGCTCAATCTGGCCGCGATTGCTCATCCTGATTGGGGCTTGCTCCCCGCGCCGTTTGACATCGCCTACACTCTGATGGAATCCATTGCCGAGATCGACCTGGTACGGGCGCAATTGTTGGCCCGTTATGCCTATCATCAGGATGAGCAACGCCCGCACCTGCGCCCGTTCGACCAACTCAACCCGACCGTCAAAGACCGGGTGACCTTTGCCTTCGGCCAGCGGTATGACCGTCTGCAACAATGGCTTGAGTCTTACCGGGCGGGCGAGCCGTTATCGCTCGATCATTTCCTCAGTAAGTTGTTCGGTGAGGTCTTGTCTCAACCGGGGCTTGGCTTTCACCAGCAGGCCGAAGACCCCGACCGCGACCCGGCGACCGTGGCCGCCAACCTGATTGAATCAGCGGCGAAATTCCGCTGGATGTTGGAATCCAGCGGGACGGACGATGGCTCATCAGCGCAGGAATACGTGGAGATGGTCGGGCGCGGCGTGATCGCCGATCAATATCTGGCAAGCTGGCGCACCCAGGCCGATGACGCGGTTCTGGTCGCGTCGGCCTATACTTACCTGCTGAGTAACCGCCCGGTGGGCTATCAGTTCTGGCTCAATGTCGGCGGCACTGGCTGGTCAGAGCGATTGTACCAACCGTTGACCAATCCCTACGTGTTGCGGTTGGATTGGCCCACCGGCCAGACCTGGACCGATGCCGATGAGATCCAGGCCACTCGCGAGACCCTGTATCGCCTGGTGAGTGGCCTGGTGCGCCGCTGTCGAGCGCAGATCTTCCTGGGCTTTAGCGAATTAGGCGAGCAGGGCTACCAACAGCGCGGGCAATTGCTCCAGGCTATCCAGGCGATGCTCCGCCGACAGCAACAATCCGACCGCGCATAATTATCATGTAGACTACCAACCTTAAACCAAAGCAGAATGGACAAACAATGACACAAGCCAGGGACGACTCGCAGGGCTTATGGGTGCTGGTGGCGACGATTTCCGCCGCTAGCATGGCTTTCATCGCGCAGGCCGCCTTAAACGTGGCCCTGCCAGATATTCAAGAAGACCTGGGCGCGGAAGGAGCCGACCTGTTATGGATTGTGAACGCCTTCCAGTTGTTCCTGGGGGCGTTGATTTTGGTCGGCGGGTCACTGGGCGATCTCTACGGGCGCAAGCGCATCTACATGATCGGCATCGTGTTGTTTACCGCCGCGTCGATCCTCTGCGGGCTGGCCCCGACGACCGAGACACTGATCGCGGCGCGGGCCTTGCAGGGGTTGGGCGGCGCGTTGATGATCCCCGGTAGTCTGGCGATCATCTCGGCCTTCTTCGACGACGGCGAACGCGGGCAGGCCATCGGCACCTGGGCCGCGTTCACCACCATGACCTCGGTCGCCGGGCCGGTGTTGGGTGGCTTCCTGGCGGAAAACGGGCTGTGGCGCGTGATCTTCTTCATCAATGTGCCGCTGGCCTTGCTGGCCCTGGTCGTGCTGGCGACCCGTGTGCCGGAAAGCCGCGACGAAGACGCCAAAGACCTGGATGTCATCGGCGCGGTGATTATCACGTTGAGTCTGGCTGGAATCGTGTTCGGTGCGACCGAGATCGGACGCGCCGGTCCCGACGAGATCGGCAATCCGTTGTATCTCGGCCCGTTGCTCGGTGGCATCCTCGGTGTGCTGGCCTTCTTTTATTATGAAGGGCATAGCAGTCACCCGATGGTCAACTTGAAATTGTTCAAGTCCCGCACGTTCACCGGCGCGAACTTGCTCACGCTGTTTTTGTATGGTGCGCTCGGTGGGGCTTTGTTCTTCCTGCCGTTGAATCTGGTGCAGGTGCAGGGCTACTCTGCGACATTGGCCGGCCTGGCGAATCTGCCGTTCAGCATTTTGTTGATCGCGATGTCGCGCTGGGCCGGTGGCCTGGTAGATCGCATCGGCCCGCGCCCGCCGTTGATCTACGGCCCGCTGATCGTCGGTGCTGGTTTCCTGGCGTTGGCTCTGCCCGGCATCACCGCTGGCCCGTCGGATTACTGGACCACGTTCTTCCCCGGTAGCGTGTTGTTCGGCTTCGGCATGGGCATCGTCGTTTCCCCGCTGACGACCTCTGTAATGGGATCGGTACCGCAACGCAATTCCGGCATCGCCTCCGGCATCAACAACACCATGTCACGGGCGGCGGGGGTGTTGGCCGTCGCCATCCTGGGCGGGATCGCGCTGTTGTTCTTTTCCGGTTTGGTAGCAGATCAAACCGATGGGTATAGCCTGAACGCGCAGGAAGAAGCCGTGTTAGAAACACAAATCGGTGAATTGGCGAATGCCTCCGCGTCGATTGAGGTGTTTTTCGCCCGCTCGGTATTTCTCCAGCAAGAGATTGACCGGGCGTTCGTAGCGACCTTCCGCCTGATGATGATTATCGCCGCCGGGATGTGCTTTCTCAGTTCCGCGTTGGCGGCGGTCTTCGTGCAAAAACGGCTGGAACCACCGGAGGAACTCAAGGCTGACCCGGCATGAGCTTCAGGGCAATCGCCGCTTCAAAATTTGGTTTGCACCTGAACGGTTCACAAGTAGCGTCGATGTAGGGGCGGAACCAACGTGTCCGCCCAAAAACACTACATTGTAGATGCAACCGTGCATTCCATGCGGTATAATGACGCGCAAAATTCATTGAATTAGGAGCTTTACTCATGGTTGTGTCTCTCGATCAAGTCAATGCGATGGTCGGCAAACCACAGGTGACGTTCACCTACAGCTACACCACCCGCGATGTCGCCCTGTACGCGCTCGGTGTCGGCGCACCAGCAGATCCACTCGATCAAGACGAACTGCGCTTCGTCTACGAACGCAGTCAGGAAGGCTTCCGCGTCCTGCCGTCTTTCGCTGTCATCTACACCTCACAGACCATCCACGATATTATCTCCGGTCGCCTGGGCGACATCGAGTTCAACCCGATGATGCTGGTACACGGCGAACAATCGCTGGAACTCAAGAAACCACTCCCGCCAGAAGGGACCGTCACCTGCCATCCGGTCATCAGCAACATCTACGACAAAGGCAGTGGGATGCTGGTCGTCAACGACATCATCGCCAAGGATGAAGACGGCGATGATCTGGCCGTCCTGCGCTCGTCGATGTTCATAAGAGGTATGGGCGGCTTCGGGGGAGAGCGGGGCAGTTCAGAAAAGACCAACATCCCGCCGGAGCGTGAACCGGATGCCGTCATGGAAGAACAAACCAGCGAAAACCAGGCGTTGATCTACCGCCTTTCGGGTGATATTAATCCTCTACACGCAGACCCGGCGATGGCCGCGATTGGCAACTTCGAGCGGCCCATTCTGCACGGGTTATGTACCTTTGGCTTCGCCACCCGCGCTATCCTCAAGCACTTCTGTGATAACGACCCGGCGAAGTTCCAGAGTATCGCGGTGCGCTTTAGCAAGCACGTCTTCCCCGGCGAAACACTCCGAACCGAGATGTGGCGCGAAGGCGACCGCGTGATCTTCCAAACGAAAGTAAAAGAACGGGATGAAGTCGCGCTGAGTTATGCCGGTGCGACGATCAAGAGCTGATGACACACCTCCTGATATGGCTCAGTATTCTGCTGACCTTTCAAGCTGTAGATACCGAAACCCACTGGATCGCCTATTCCGCACAAGATGAAGACGGAGCCGGCTTATATCTGGTGGATCCAAACGATAATGAAAACCAGCGGTCGCTGGCCCGTTGCGAACAACTATGCGAATATCCCACCTGGTCCGCTGATGGTGAGCGTATCGCTTACATGGATGGCGACGACCTGATCGTCATCACGATAGAAGGGGAGGTCGTCGCCCAGTTGACGATTGAGCGCGGCACGTACCCCTACAACGTCCGCCCGGATTGGGACGCCGATCTCAACCGGGCGATCTATTCCGCCCGCGTGGATACACAAACCGTGTTCTACATCGTGGATATGAACGCCGAGCGCGTGCGTGCCCTGCGTGATCTGCCCGGTAGCTCCGAACAACCACGCTGGATCCCCGGCGGAGAACGCTTCGTCTACGTCTCAAATCAGCGCATCCTGGTCTACGATCTGAGCGAAAACCAGCTTACCGACCTGACGCCAGAAGGCGACCGGCATGATCTGCCCGCCTGGGCACCCTCAACCGAGCAACTGGCTTTGCGCGTCCAGGTCGGGGAAAATTACAGCCTGGCGACGATGGAGGCCGACGGCACAGATGGCACGGTGCAACTCTTCGGCATCGTAGAGCGGGCCGCATGGTCGCCGGATGAACGGTATCTGGCTGTCATCCAGTGGAACGGTCTACGCGGTATGGATTCGTCCTTGTGGCTGGTGCCCATGCAAACCGACGACGAGCCTCTGCTTCTGGCCCAACCCAATACACGCGGGTTCTCGCCCGTCTGGTCGCCATCCGGCGCACAGATTGCCTTCGTCGGGCAGGTGGATGATCGCCTGAACCTCTATACCGTTGATCGGGTAGGCAATATCGTTCTGCTGGTCGAGTCGATAGGGGATGTCAACCTGCGCCAGACGACGCCCCCGGCCTGGCGTCCGTAAAAAATCGTTTACAGATTAGAGTGTAAACGGTTTTTTACCACATTCCATCTCGGATATACGGTATACTGACGTCAAATGACGGATTGAGATTAAAGAGGACGCAAAGCCATGAATACAAGAGAAATTCTCCTGGGTGCTGTTGGATTGGTCGCTGGCGTCATTCTCGGCGCGATTATCATCGGGGCGACGGCTGGCGGCGAAGGGTTAACAGAAGCCGATGTACGGCAACTGATTTCCGAAGAAAATGCAGAGCTAGAAGACAATATCCGTGAGGTTGTAGAAGTCGCCGTCGCACAGAATGCTGGGCCAGATCGTGAATTCCAGACGCGGCAATCTGAACTGGTAGACTCCGCCTTCTTCCTGGTCACGATGGATCAAACCGCGACCTGGCTGGAAGACAACAACGAAACGCTGGAAGAACTGGAAATTGATGACGGTGTGGCCGAGACCGCACTCGCCGCGCAGGAAATTACCAGCAGTGAGGACCTGGAATTGTACTTCGATCAGCAGGTCAACACCGTCGATGGTGTGCTGGCGAACGTCTACAGCGTGATGCGTACCAGCCTGGGCGATGAGGCCAACATCGAAGTATGCCTCGGCCTCGATCAAGATCCGTACAGCATCGAAGGGCCGATTGTCTACCTCTACTTGCAGGTGCCAGACGAAGCCACCGAAGAATTCCCCAAAGAATGGGAACTCCTCGACGGCCCGCGTGAAGAGAGCATGTTGTGGTCTGCGGAATGCTACGACCCTGAAACCGCCGAAGAAGAATCTATCGATGCCGATGATGCTGAAGCCGACGATGAGGAAGATGCATAGCGCATCACAACGGAGTACCCACCCGGTACTCCGTTTTTCACAGGAAATTCGTTTTTGTAATCGGCCAGTCTGCGTTAAAATGAAATAGGCCATCTGGCCTGGATTGATTATTCGTTTCTTATCCAAGAAGTAAAGGGAAACAGCAACATGAAAACACAAATTCGCATTGCTTTTGTATTTGTCCTGATGTTGGCCTTGGCCGCTGTGGCTTTCGCCCAGGATGATGCAGAAGAAGGTGACATGGATATTGAAATCTCCGCCACATTCGTGCAACAGGCACAAACCGCCACCCTGGCTGAAGATCAACTGACGCTCGAAGTGGTGTCGAATACCTCCGCCATCTTCGAAATTGAAGATGACAGCGTCTTCTACCAGTACGATAATTTCGCGTTCATCAGTTCGTTCCAGTATGCTGACCAGGAAAGCGGTGAGTCTACGACTTTTACCGCCGTGCTGACGACCACTAATTTCGAAATGACACTGGAATTGGCACCGATCACCCCCGAAGAAGCGGATCTTGATGAAGAAAACCGCCTATCCACGGTATCTTTTGAAATCGTTGAATTTGTCAGCGGCATCGAATATTTCGATGAAGGTGAACTTGTAAACCTGGAAATTGATAAGTTCGATGATTTCTATGGTGACTACGACGGTGCCAGCCTGTTTATTTCCGGCGGGGCCGATCTGTTTATAACGCTAGAAACCGGCTATGCTCTGTTCTTGGACGATAATCGTGGTACCCGGACTGTCTCCTGTGTACCGAATGTTTCCTGCTAGAACGACCTGGACAAACAGGAAACCACAAGGTCAACGACCATCCGATTTATCGGGTGGCTTGCGGAAAACCGTAAGCCCATGTTGACCAGCCCAAGCCACGCCGAAGGGCTATGGCTACGTTATCCCGGTCACGATACCTACGAGTGACGCCACCAGCTCGTAAGTTCTACCGTCTGTCGTTAAACAGTCCGAGGGTCTAAGACAGTGCGGCAGGCATAACAAGCCAGGATAACACATGAGCGAGGTGGACGTTACCGCCACGATACGGCGAGTAGGTCAGGGGACACCAGTGGTAACACAAAGTCCCCATCCCTTCGGGGAGAGTTGGCGCGGTAACACACCGCGCACGACCTTTTATCCGATGCACGGTGGGAGCGACACGCGCCAACCATGCTTTCCTCCACCCGCCAAAGACGGGTGGTTTCCAGCACGGAGGTTTCGATGAAAATTCAAGCTCGTACCTGCCTGCTTTTTATCTTGCTGTTTGGACTGACAACAGTCGCGTTTGCACAGGATGACACTCAAGAAGACGACATCGAAGCGGACATTAGTGTAACGTTTGTACAGTCAGGGGACAGTGTCGAGGTAAGTGGAGAGTTCGATGAATATGAATTGCAGCTACGAGGTGTGCCAGGCGTAACCCCGGCAATCTTTGAGGTTGAGGGTCAAATCGTTTTTTATCAGTACGACACTCTAGACTTCATTGAAAGTTTAGATTTCGTCAGGGGTGATGTAGACATAAGTTTTACAGCCACACTGATAACGAACGAGTTTGAAATGACTTTGATCGTGGAACCAGTACGATATGATGTTTCAGTGAGCGATGTCGTCTATGAGATTATCGAAGTCGTTGATGTCTTTGAGTATGAACCGGGAAAACCGGTCGAGACATTTGGTGAATACTTTGATGAAATACCTGAGGGTGTCACCCTATACTTGACCGGCGACCGTGACTCACTAACAATCCTTGAAGATGCGATGGCCGTACGCTCAGATAGTTTGCGGGCTACCCGCACCGTCTCCTGCGTGCCGAGAGTCTCCTGCTAGGACGACCTGCCATAAACACGTAACGACTAGCGGGAGTGTGTCATCATTGCATACTCCCGCATTTTATGCGATTAGGGAGAGCAACATGAAGATGCGCTTGATCAGTATAATGCTGATACTCCTCCTCGGCTTCGGGGTCGCCACAACCCTGGGCCAGGATACCCCTGTTACATCACAGACATTTGAACCGCGCAACATCAACAACCTGAATCCATTTCAGGAATTTCCCTTTTCTGTAGATCAGGATGGTAGCACCATTATCCTGGATGTCGCGATTGTCGGTGATAATATCGGCAATCTGGATACTTATCTGTATCTGGTGGATGACGACGGCGCGATCATCGCCGAAAATGATGACCGTGTGCGCGGTGATCTGACATCCCGTATTGAATATCCCCAGGCGGAAGCCGGGAATTATACGGCCATTGTCACCCGGTATGGTGTGGCCGATGGCGTCAGCTATGGAGAATTCCAGTTGACGTTGGAAATCTCGTCCCAGACCGCGACCATCGACCTGCAATATGATGTCTCCCCGGAAGCCATTCGAGAGTTCGGCTTCCCAGACCTGGCACCACAACCGCAGGCCGATTGGACGGTGCTGGCCTATTATGGCGGCGACAATAACCTCGAATGGGGCCTACAGTACGACTTCAACGAGTTCGAACTGGCCGGGGGGAGTTCGGAGTCAATCCGGGTGTTGATGTTGTTTGATCGCAGTCCAGAAAATTCGCCAGATAATGGTGACTGGCGCACCCTACGCCTGTTCGAGATCACGGCGGATGTCTCCGCCGATGATACGCTGGTCTTCCCGCCGACGATTGACACCGAACCTATCGTTGATTTTGGCGTGGTTGATAGCGGTCGCGGCGATGTACTCGCCAAGTTCCTATCGTGGGGCGTGCGGCAATATCCGGCGCAAAATTACGCGATCTCGCTCGCCAGTCATGGTGCCGGGTGGCAGGGCATTATCACCGATGATACAGCGGCGGCAGAAGACCCCGCCATTAGTTATAGCATTGTCACCGTTCCAGAGCTAAGCGAAGCCTTCCGGCTGGCGACCGAGGCCGCCGGTGTGGAAAAGTTCGACTTGCTGATTAACGACGCCTGCTCCATGAGCAGTATTGAGTATTTCGCCGGCGTCTCGCCTTATTTTGGCCTGTCCCTGGCATCGCCGGAAATTGTGGTTGATCCTGCCCTGGATATGACGATTATGGTCAACCAACTGCGGGCCAACCCCCAAAATGTGGATCTGCTGTCCCTCTCTGTTGATCTGGTCGATAAGTACATCGAAGAAGATATGCTTCTGTCTGGCGACCCGGATGTGGCGTATTTCTCTCATGCCGTCACGGATCTCAACCAGTTTGATCCGGTCGTACAGGCGGTAGAAAACTTCGCGGCGGTCTTCAACCGGGACCCAGAACGCTACGCTGAGATCCTGGGTGAGGCTCGCGTCAACACCTACACCTACACCTTCTTTTCTGGCAGTACGACGAAAGTAGACCTCGGGAGCTTGATGCGGCTGGTCATCCAGGAGGCAACTGCCGCGAATGAGGTCGCGTTGATCGAACCGGCGACACAGGTCCTCAACGCCTTAGAAGCCGCCATCGTCCACAACAACGCCGGGGCCAATGTCTCGAACGATGTCGCGTATTACAACATCTTCTTCCCGGAGGAAAGCTCGCGCTTCCAGACCAATTATTTCCAGGAAAGCGGCCTGGCGGAGTGGGGCCGCATGTTGCGGAATTACTACAACGAAGTGACCCCACAGGTATGGGCTGGTACGGGCCTGGGGCTAGAGTTCCACCCGCCCAAAGCACCGGAGATCATCATCGCGAATGTCTATCCTGATGTCCCCGCCAGTGTGCTGGATCCGTTCCAGGTACGTTATCAGATCGCCGGGCGTAACATCTCTCATGCAGATGCAACCTATGATTTCATCTCGGACACTGGCGAGATCGTCCGACTAGGAAATGAAAGACTGTTGTTCGCAACAGTCGATGAAGAAGGACGCGCCATCCAGATCAACGATTGGGATGAGGGTGTGATCGACGAGCGATATTCGTGGGATGTGGTGCTACCAGTCGCGACTGACGGCACCAATTTCAATAATGAATTGATTACCATCACCGAAGACGTTGCCTTCCTGGATGCACGTTACCGCGCACCGGGTGACGAGACCTTTAACGATGTTACCGTAATCTTTGAGAACGCCCGGAATGTGGCAGACAACGTCGGGCGTACCCTGCGGGTCATCAACCGGGCCACCGGTAGTAACGCGCTGGCGGCAGTCCGCATTCCGGAAGGCTCAGAATTCGTCACATTCCGCAACGTCGTGACCGCAGATGGCCGCGTGGTACAGGAACCCGGCAATACTTACACCTGGCCGGCGGAAGGGCTGACTTATACCGAACAACCAGCCCCCAACGGGCAGTATAACGTCGGCTTGCTGGTGCAGGCTTTCGGCGGGACGACCGGCTATGCTTCGCAGACCGTAACGGTTAACAATGATGGCCTGTTCGATAGCGGCATCCGGGGGGAGACCGGCCTCGCGGAAGGCTTCACCCTGACCCGTCCCGCAGGCTGGTCTTACATGACGCTGGATACTGGTCGCCTGATTTACACGACTCAAAACTTCGAAGGCAACGCGAATATCAACGTCTACTTTGCCTTCCAGGATATTGATCCGAACAATCTGGAAACAGTCGTGGACTTCATGTACAGTTTCTACTTCCCAGATCAAACCTGGGATCGACAATATACCGAGACAACGGTGGACGGCCAGCCAGCCATCGAATTTAACTTCACCTACCCGACTGAAACCGGCACCGTCCAATCACGAGCCTTTGCCGTCTACAATGCTGATCTCGGCGTCGGGTTTGTCTTCGCGGCGGAAACGGCCAACAACGCGGTTGATCTGGAACCGATCTACCAGCAGTTGAAAGCCAACACCCGGATTTTCTCGCCTGTTTCCCTGAATGAAAGCCGGACGGCAGAATGGGACTTCAGCTACTTTGCGCGTTCTGGCCGGGTGCCGTTCACGCCGGAGGTTGATTATCCGATCCCGCGTGCCTGGGTGCCGACTCAAGACGCCCCCTGGACGCGCTACGCCCCCGCTAACGACCCGGACGGGCCGACGTTCTTCGCAACGTCCATCGAACAGGGCACCGACGTCAACACCGCGCTGGATCTGGCGGTTTCCCGCAATGTGTTGTTCGGCATGGAAGGCTACAACGCCGGGCCACGCCGCACACTCAACGGGCAATACCACACCTGGACCGCGCAAACCTATGATGTCACCCGCGCCGGTCAGGTCTACCAGGGCCGCATCTACGGCACTGTCGAAAATGGTCAGGTCTACTTGATCTGGATGGAAGCACCCGATGGCGAAGACGTGGCGACGGTTTATACCGAGACCTTCGAACCGATTGTCGATGGCTTCATCATCTACCCGCCGGAAGCAGAATAACCACCATCAAATGGTCGGGCGGCGCAGATAAGGCCGCCCGACTCTCCATCACTCATACAACCGAGACAGATCATGCGGCGGCGCGAACATCGGCGGCGGTTGCCGTTGAGAGGCATCCAGCGTCCCGATGTAAATCTGCGTCGTCTGGAGGCTGGCATGGCCCAAATTTTGCCGGATGCGTTCCAGATCCATCCCGTTGAGATACGCATTGCGGGCGTAGCTCCGCCGCAAATCATGCGGGTTGACCGTCCGCAGATGACCGTCAATACTGATCGGATACCGGTTCATAATCAGGTTGACCGCCCGCTTAGAGATGCGGGTATCTCGTACCCGCTTGTATCCCTTGTAAAAACCCCGGAACACCGGCCCCCGGTAAATCATGGCCCGCTCTAGCCACCGTTCGACGTATAACAAGCACCAATCCAACGAGCCGTAAGGCACCATACGCTGTTTGTTCCCCTTGCCATCCCGCACCAGCAGGGCAAGCTCACCGCCCAGAGTCTCCCGCAAGTCAGATACATCCAGCGCGACCAATTCCGCCTCCCGGATGCCAGTACAGACGAACATCGCAATCAGAGCCGTATCCCGTAAACCAGGCAGAGTGCCTAACCCCGGCGTGCGTAACAGGGCTTGCACCTGGCGCGGCTTGAGCCGTAGATGAGCCGAGTCCGGGTCATCCTGGTGCGTGGTGATGGCGACTTCGGCGGTCGTCGGGTGTACCGCGTTCTGGATGCGAACCAGCAGTTCATCGACGTGCGCCTTACGGTTCGCGGCTCCGGTAACGGCGGGCGGAATCTGCCCATACAGCCAATCCCGTAGGTGATTATTCCGCAAGATGGCACTGTAACGCCCGCGAATCGTCGCCAGGTGCGCCCGCACCGTGATGGGAGCCAGCCGCGCCGGGATGTCGTTGCCGGTGCGCACGTCCAGCCGGGTGCGATGCAACAGCAGATAATCCCGGTACTCTGCGAGATCCGGTTGGTGCCAGCCGCGCCCAGTCAACGATAACCACTCCAGGAAATAACGCAAGCGTGATTTCGTGTCTTTATCCGGGTTCTTCGGCATCAGGATGCGGGCATTTTCTTGATACGAGATCAGGTCGGGCATAGTCAGTTCAAATGCTTGGTACAGTTGACGCCATTATAGCGCATCGGCCATCGTTTGCGTCATAATCGCATATCCTGCGGTAACATCAATGCGGAGGGCACATGCGCTGGCAACCGCACCACGAACACCGTCCCCTGGCCGGGGATGCCGGTACTTTCAGCATGAACGGTTCCGTCGTGTGATTCTACGATGGCCCTCACGATAGCAAGCCCCAGGCCCGCCCCGCCGATCTGGCGGCTTCGGGCGCGGTCTGCCCGGTAGAAGCGTTCGAACACATGCGGCAAATGCACCGGCGAGATCCCCTTGCCAGTATCCCGGATGTGAATGACCGTCCAGTTGTCACCGGCGGTCAGGCTCACGGTGATCTTACCCCCGGCTGGTGTATGATTGAGCGCGTTCGTCAATAAATTGTTGATGACCTGGGCCAATCGCGCCGGATCTCCATAGGTGTGCATGGCCGAATCCGGCAAATTGGCGGTTAGCGTCACATCAGCAGAGTCGCACACGGCCTCAAACGTAGCCGCCAACCGTTCCACCATCGCCCGCAGGTCAACGCTCCGCTTGTTGAGCGGAAGTTGGCGGGCTTCGGCCTGGGCCAGATCATGCAGATCGGTGACCAACCGGGAGAGAACCCGCGTTTGATCGTACAGATTGGCGATTTCGCCATGTTCCAGCTTATACACCCCGTCCAGCATCGCACGTAGATTGCCTTGAAGCACAGTCAGCGGCGTGCGGAGTTCGTGCGCCACATCAGCTACCAGATTCCGCCGCAGGGTTTCCCCCGCTTCCAGGTCATCGGCCATATCATTGAAGGCTTTCGCCAACTGGATCATCTCCGCACTGCCGCTTGGCTCTACCCGCGCATGTAATTTGCGCTGGCCCAGCGACCGCGCCGCCCGTACCAACCGCTGAAGCGGTGCCGTCATCGACCGGCTGATCACGATCCCTGCGATGATCCCAATCGCCATGCCGACCACCACCACCAAACCGAAGTCATCTCTCAGCCACACGAAGAAGGCCGCCTCCGGGTCCCAATCTTCGAAGGCCGTCATCCGCATGATCCTCAGATAACCGACTGCACGTCCATCCACCACAACCGGAAATTGCCCGTCGAAGCGTTCGAAAGGCCAGGGCGTTGTGTCGTCCGGGTGCCCATTGAAGATTGTTTCGCCGTTGGCAGTCACATACGAGAAGGTAATGCTGATGCTCTCGTCCTGGGGATAAGCACTTTGCAAACCCGCCAGCACCAATCCCAGCCCATCACCTTGCGGGTTATCCTGCATGTACCGTGTCACAGAGTCTACCGGGCCGCCGGTCACGCTGAAGGCCTGGGCCGCGTCGAAGTCTTCCACACTGGCGGAAAAGACCAACAGACCAATTAACGTGGTCATCATCACACCGATGAGAACCACCCCGGCAAAGGCCAGGCTCAACCGAACCCATAAATGCGTGCTGAGTTCACGCAGGCGGCGGATCATACCGGGTTGTCACTCCCCATGCGGTAGCCCACGCCATACACGGTCTGGATGTAAACCGGGTTGCGCGGGTCATCGTTGATCTTCTTGCGCAGGTTCTTGATGTGGCTATCCAGACTGCGCTCCAGGCTTTCATACTCATACCCCAGGCTCCGCTCGATCAATTCCGCACGGGTGAAGGCATATCCAGGGTTCGCCATCAAAGTAGAGAGGATTTCGAACTCTGTCGGTGTGAGATCAACCGGCTGATCGTTCACCGTTACCTCTCGCCGGTATAGATCCAGCCGTAGGTGTTTGATCTGCAAGATCTGGTTGCGTTCAACGGTCGCGGTGTTATTGGCCCGGCGCAATACCGACCGCACCCGTGCGACGACCTCACGCGGGTTGAACGGCTTCGTCACATAATCATCCGCCCCTAATTCCAACCCGATTATCTTGTCGGTATCTTCCACGCGGGCGGTGAGCATGATAATCGGCAGATGCATCAAACTGGCGTCGGCCCGCATCCGCCGCGTGATGTCCCACCCATCACGGTCTGGAAGCATCAGATCCAGCACCACCAGGTCGGGGCGGTCGCGCCGGATGACGTGCAGGGCGGTCTCGCCATTGTAGGCCACCAGCACCCGGTACCCGGCTTTTTCCAGGTAAGCCCGCACCAGCCGCACGATCTCTTTATCGTCATCCACCACCAATATTCGTCTCACTGTTCCCATACGCTTAAGCCGTTTCTCTACCCGGTTTGTCTCTCGTTTAATATTCTACTGTATAGTTGTGAACATCTTGTGGGATTTGCCACCTTACAATTCGTTTTGCGTAGATTATAGTGAGACATCAACTTTGCACAGGAGATCAACAAACCAATGACTAACCCGAACGTGGTATTAAAAGCAACCGACGTCACAAAGTCCTTCAAATCTGGTGAGACAAAAGTAATGGCTCTGCGCGGCGTGAGCTTTGAAATTGAGCGCGGCGAATTTGTGAGCATCATCGGCCCCTCCGGGAGTGGGAAATCGACACTTCTGGGCATCATCGGCGGGCTGGATACACCCACCGAAGGCACCGTCGAGATCGACGGCGTAGACATCACCCGCCTGAACGAGCGCAAGCTCACGCGCATCCGCAACGAGAAGATCGGCTTTGTCTTCCAACAATTTAACCTGATCCCGACACTTAACGCGCTGGAAAATGTCGCGCTCCCGGTGCAATTTGCCGCCAATGCCGGTTTCAATCCGACGCGGCGGGCGCGTGAATTGCTCGATCTGTTCGGCCTGGGAGACCGCACCGGCCACCGGCCTTCTCAACTAAGTGGCGGCCAGCAACAGCGCGTTGCCATTGCGCGGGCCTTAGCCAACAACCCGGCGATTGTCGTCGCCGATGAGCCGACCGGCAACCTGGATACCGACTCCAGCGGCGTCGTGATGAGTGCGCTCCACGATGTACGCAAAGACATGAACACCACCGTCATCGTCGTCACCCATGATATGGGTGTAGCCCGGCAGGCGGATCGCATCCTCACGCTGGTTGACGGTCAATTCACCACCGATGACCCGCAAACGGCGACCGGCACCGCCTTCGCCGTTCAGGCCTAACAAGGACTTATCATGCTAGAACGTTTACAATTTTACCTCAGTCATTCTTTTAACGATCTCAAGGTCAACGGTCAGCGGTCGTTCTTCGCCATCCTGTGCATCGGCGCAGGGGTGGCGGCCATCGTCAGCCTGCAAACCCTGGCCGTGATGATCGAAAGCACGCTGACCGGCAACTTGCGCCAGCAAAACACCGGCGACATCCAGGCCACCTACGAAGGCTTTACCTTTGGGGATCCTGATATTCAAGCGCAGATCGACGAGGCCGAAGCCAACGGCGACGGGCCGCGCTTCGGTGACGACCAGCAAGCCCGGCGCGAAGCGCGTGAAAATTACGACGAAGCCTTAGAGCTTGCCCGTCAAAATGGCTGGGTCGCTACACGAGAGCAAGAGTTCTTCGGCTTTAGTAGTAGCACCACCCGCCTGACCATCGCCGGCGCAGAGGCCATCGAGGCGGCCCTGCGTGACCAATACGGCGCAGATGTCGATGTCACATACGAAGTACAACTGGTCGATGATGCTCAGATCATCCTGGGCAACGGCCCGGCGGTGAGTGTCACCTGGTTAGAACCAGACTTAATCGGTGAAAATTACGCACCTGTCATCATCGAGCCGGATGAATACCCCTACTATGATGAAATCATCCTGAGCGATGACCGCACCCTGGCGCAAGCCTTCGCGGAATACGACGGCGACCATTACCCCCTCGTCATGTCTCAGGACGGCATCAACAACCTGGGGGAGGCCGGGAACCGGCCAGAGAACGGGGCCGTGTTGAGCATCAGCGGGGCCGCCAGCACCTTTGAGATCATCGGCGTGGTGCCCACCAATACCGAAATCCGCCAACTGCAAGATGGCTTCCGCTTCGGGTTCTTCGGCAATTACTACTACCTGGATGTGCCAACTTACCAGCAGGCTTTCGGGCTGGAAGATGATCTCATCCGTACCCTTTACATCCGCATCGGTGATACGATCCCGTTGACAGATGTTTCCCGGACGCTGGTACAAGAGTTTCCTTATCTGGCACAGACCACGATTGAAGATCTGCGCGAACAAAACGAAGCCATCGCCGATGACCTGGAAACCATCGTCACCGTGATGGGCTTGCTCGGCCTGCTGTTGGGGAGCATCGGCATCATCAACACCATGCAGGTCGTCGTCCGCCGCCGCACGCTGGAAATCGCGGTGCTCAAGACGCTGGGCCTGCAAGGACGGCAGATCACGCTTCTCTTCCTCACCCAAGCCTTCATCATGGGCGTGCTAGGGAGCATCCTCGGTGTGTTGCTGGGGTGGCTGGCGGTCTTCGTCTTGCGCGGCAGTGCGGAAAGCTTCCTGCGGCAAGGGCTGGCCTTCCAGGTCGCGCTGGCTCCGGTCGTCAACGGCGTGATCGTCGGCACACTGGTCACGACGGTGTTCGGCTTCCTGCCGACTTTGAGCGCGGCCCAGGTGCGCCCCGGCAATGTACTCCGCCCGGCAGATAGCGTGGTGCCGCGTGCCGGGTGCTTCACCAGCTTGATTGTTCTCGGCTTTATGATTGTCGTGCTGGCCCTCATCGCGCAGAGCATCCTACAAGGCAATATCGCGCTGGCCTTTGCCGCTGTCGTCGGGGCCTTTGTGGCCGCCGGGGTGATCTTCGTCATGCTGTGGGTGTTCATCTGGCTGGTGGGGCGGCTGTTCCCGTCGTTCGGCCTGGTGGATATTAAGCTCTCCAAACGGCAGTTGTTGACGACCAAACGGCGCGGGGCCATCACGCTTTTGGCGTTGGTAGTGGCCGTCTTCTCCTTGAGTACGATCACACTCTTCGCGGATTCGTTCACCAACTTCTTAAACAGCTTGCTCGACGACGCCGAGGCCCAACCGGTCTTCGTGCAATCGCTCATGCCCGGTGCCAACGACCAGATCGCGCAGATACTGGACGAAACCGAGTCGGTTGATTCGTTCCAGATCAACCGCACGTATAATGACATCTCGTTCCAACAACTGGAAAAAGCCGACGGCACCACCTACAATTCGCAATCAGAGTTAGACACCGCCTTGCAAGGTGCCTCCAACCAGGCTTTCTTCGCCACCTTCTCCTTGAACTTCATCCAGGCGTTTGAGCAAGGCCGCGAACCGGAGAGCGATCTGCTGGCCGGGGTGTCTTTACAACAAGCTGAGACCCCGGCGGATGTCCTGCCGCTGGTCATCACAGAAAATGCCTATACCCGTTCAGATATCTTCGAAGTCGATGACCAGATCACCTTTACCTTCGCCGGGGAAGATGTCACGTTCCAGATTGTCGGCATCCAACCCGAACCAGAAGCCAACATCAGCTTTACGGTCGCCTCACAATACACCTACTACGAAGCCCTGAGCGAACGCGGCCTGGAACCGGGCGAAGTGAACTTCAGTGTCGCCATGCCAGAAGATGAGGTCGGCTCTTTGCGCCGGTCGCTCTCAGATATACCCGGCGTCTTCGTCTTTGATACCCGTCTGCTGGTCAATCTGGTTGAGATCTTCCTGGCACAATTCCGCAGTTTCCCGCAGATCGTCGCGGTACTCGGCTTGATCGTCGGCGGCGTGGTGATCGCCAACTCGGTGGCACTCTCCACGCTGGAACGGCGCAATCAGATCGCGGTGATGAAATCGGTCGGCTTGCAACGAGAGCGCGTGCTCGGCATGTTGTTGATCGAAAACGGTCTACTCGGCTTGATCGGCGGCTTGCTGGGGGTTGGATCTGGCTTGCTAACGCTGGTTATCATCGCGCCGCAAATCAACCTGCCATTAGACGTAATCCCCTTCGGCCAGGGCTTCCTGCTGATGGCGTTGTGTATCGTGGTCGCGCTGGCGGCGGCGGTGACGACCGCCTGGGGAGCCTCCGGGGAGAAACCGCTCAACGTGCTACGGTATGAATAGTCATAGGGCCGGATGATACATCCATCCGATTAAGATTTGACACCCCTGGGATTTTTATCCAGGGGTCATTTTTTCTCGTATAGAAGTGTGATAAAATACACAAACAAGACGAGCAAAGAGCTAAGGTTTACTGGAATGGTCCAACAAGTCAAAGATCCGGCAAATACCCCGGTCATCGAAGACGAAATCGTTGATACAGAAACGCGCTCGGCAGAAAATGCCTTCGGCCTGGCGTTGATGTTCTCTGGCGTTCGTTGTGTGATGCAATATGTGTTCTTGCCGTTTGTCCTGCCGGTGATCGGTCTGGCCGGTGGGTTCTCCGCCATGATTAGCCTGGTCATCAACACAATGGCGGTCGCGGCCATTATCTTCAGTGTTCGCACCTTCTGGAAGGTCGATTACAAGTACAAGTGGCACTACCTGCCGGTGGCGGCGGTGGCCCTGCTTCTATTGGGGTCGTTTATCCTGCTGGATATTGCCACGCTGGCATAACCTAACGCGATCACAATAAGCGAGTCATCAGGCCGCCGGGATCGGTTCGAGCAGGGCCTCACGCAGACGCTCAATCGCCCCGGCAGATACCCCGGCTTCCTCTCGCAGATAATCCTCCACACTGCCATACCGCGCCCGGATGTGCGTCAGGGCAATCCGCATTGTGTCGGCCTCTGCCACCAGCAACGGCCAGGCCTGGCTGGCGTTCATCCCCAGGAACGACAACCGGCGAAACATCGCATCAGCCACCGCATAAAAATTATCATAATACAGGTTGCTCAGGGTGTAATCCGCGATGATGACATCATCCGGTACGCCCAGGATTTCCAGCAAAAGCGCACTGATAACGCCGGTGCGATCTTTGCCGGCGGTGCAATGTATCAACGTTGGGCGGTTATTCGCGTCCGCCACCCGTTCGATGATCTGTCCTAGTGTCTGCGCGTTTTCGTCCAGGATCACACGAGTATACAGTTGCGGCAACAAATCCCGCACGGCGGCCCGGTTGAACAACAACGCGCTCACCTGGGCGATCCGGTTATCATCCGTCTGGAGTGGGAACGCCTCCGACCGGGTTGTCGCGTCGATCATGGCATCCGGCGCATCCGCCACTTCCTCCGGGGACCGCATATCGCAGATCAGCCGAATCCCCAGTGCTTGCGCCGCTTGACGGCCTGCATCGGTCAGCCCGTCTAACTTGCCACTGCGGAATACCTGCCCATAGCGCACCCGTTGGCCGTCTGCGGTAGCATACCCGCCCAGGTCGCGGAAGTTCGCCACCCCGTCGATCTTCAATACCCGCCGGGATAAATCCTGCTCATGCTGGATAATCAGTGTTTTGGCGTCCGGGTAGTTGATTTTTCGCCGTCGCAATAAAAACCAGGTGCCCACCACACCAGCTACAGCCAGTAAAATTCTCAGCATAACCTTAGCCTAAAGGCAAGCGGATCGTAAAAGTTGTGCCGACTGCGATGGTGCTTTCGACATCCAGTTGGCCGCCATGTATTGTGATGATTTTTTGCGCCATTGGCAAGCCCAACCCTAACCCCGGTGTGGAGTGCGCCGCATCCCCACGCCAGAACGTCTCGAAGATATGCGGTAGATGCTCCGGCGGGATTCCCGCGCCTTCGTCTGCTACCTGGATGCAAACATAACCCGACGTGTTAAAGGCCCGTAGGTGTATTTGTTCGCCGTCTGGGCTGTGCTTTCGGGCGTTTTCCAGCAAAGCGTTGATCGCATCTGCCAGCCAACGAGCATCCCCGGTCACAGATGGTAGATCGTCGGGCATTTCCAGCACCAGCCTGATCGGGTGTTCGCGGAAGGTGTAAGCATCGTAAATCTGCTGAATCAATAATGTGAGGCTGACCGGCAAAAAGTCCGCCGGGTTGATCGTCTCGATCTGCGACATCTTCAACAACATATCGACCAGGTGCGTCATGCGGTCTACCTGAGACTGAATGCGTGGCAGTTTGGCGATTCGTTGTTCAGGGTCTTTGTTATGGGCTATCAAATAGCAACTGGTGCTGATGGTTGAAAGCGGCGTGCGGAATTCGTGCGCCGCATTACGGATGAAATCGGTCAACACCTGGCGGCGTTCTTGCTCTAGCTTCAGTCTGAACTCCTGTTCGCGGGCTTCCACCTGGTCGGTGATGTCAAAGCCGATGCATTGAATCTCCTGCGGCCTGCCGTCATCATCCGTGATGGCGACGAATTCCCACAATGCATGGAAGAAACCGCCGTCTTGCGTCGGCTTGCGCAGTGTGACCTGGAACGACCGCCCCGGCTCTAACAAACAGACTTGCACCGTGTTGAATGCTTTCTCGTGGTCTTCCGGCATGATGGTATCCAGGCTGAATTCCCCCAGCATGTCATCACGGTTGGGGTATTGCCACCGGTAACGATCCCACAGGGCCGAGTTGGCATATGTGAAGAACCCGTTGATGTCGGTGCGGGTGATGAATGCGGTATCCACTTCCAGGATCGACCGCAAGCGCATTTCACTCTGGCGCAGGTCACGCTCTGCTTTCTTACGGCGTGAAACATCCTCCACTGTGACTACCAACCCATCATCCAGCTTAACCGCCGTGATGTGAAACCATACATCCGTCCCGTTATGATCGTGATGATACTCTTGATCGAGCGGCTGACCTGTTTCCACCACCTGCACATACTGCTGGAACAATGTGTCGTTCGGGTTGCCCGGCATTTCCTCTAGCAGACGCCGCCCGATGAGTTGATCCATGTGCCGGCCTATGATGTGTTCCGCCTGCTGGTTGACCATGCGCCATTCAAAGTCGATGATCCGCTTATCCTCATTGCGGATCGCCTCAAACGCCATGATCCCACTCAACGAGCTATCCAACACCGCCCGCAGATAATCTTCCGTGCGCTTGCGGTCGGTCACATCACGAGAGACAGCCGTGATCTCCAACGGCTCGCCACTCTGCGGGTCAACCCGCAATTGCAAAGACGTCTCAACCCAGATGTAATGCCCGTCTTTATGCCGGATGCGATAGATGACAGGCTGGCTTTCCCCCGTCTCTAACAGATCCCGGTGGGAATCACCGATCCGGGGTAAATCCATCGGATGGAAGAAATCATAACCGGAACGCCCGATAACCTCATCCGGCGTGTAACCCAGCAACGTCTCGATGGCGGGCGTCATGAATGTATAATTGCCGCTCGGTGTGTGCTTGGAGATCATGTCCGACACGTTGTTCGCCAGCAGACGATACTGACTTTCGCTTTCACGCAGTTGCATTTCCACCCGGGTGCGTTGTGTGATGTCCTCATTGCTCATGCACACGCCGATGACCTGACCGGCGCGATCCGTCACCGGGTAATAACGCACCTCATAGATGTAATCCCGGTCTTTGCCCTGGAACCGCTTGACAGTAGTCACCGTCTCACCGTCCAGCGTCCGGTTGAAGTTGCGCTCAAAGCTGGCCCGGTCTCTTTCCAAGACGAAATCTTGGATCACCGCGCCCGGCGCAATTTCCCGGCCAAAGATCCCCAGGCTGGCCGCCTTGCCCGCGTCATCCGCGTCGATCACGATGCCGTTCGCGTCGATCAGTGTGAAGGAATGATGGGTACTATTGAGCATCGCCCGTACATTCGCTTCAGACTGGCGAAGCATTTCTTCCATCGTCTTGCTCGGGGTGATGTCGTTCTGTACGCCGATGAAGTGTGTCACGCTTCCGCTTGTGTCTCGAAGCGGGTTGATGCGAATCTCGTTCCAGAACATGCGGCCATCTTTGGTGTAATTGCGCACCGTCGCCACACAGATGGTGTGATCTTCCAGGCCCCGGCGGATGACATCCAGCCCCGGTTGGTCGGTGTCTTCCCCCTGCAAAAAGCGTGTGTTGCGTCCCAACACCTCATCAGATGTATAGCCGGTGTCAAGCTCAAATTGTTTATTGACGTATCGAATCGGCAGATCATCAACCAATGCATCGCAGATGATGACGCTTGACGGACTCTCGTCAAGCAACTGCAAGTAGAACTCAACTTGATCTGGTAGTTGTGTCTGGTTCATTGCAATGATCCAATCGAGACTATTTGACTAAATAAGTATATTGATGATCGCAAGCGAATTCTTCGCTAGATTTTGGGGGAGCATAATAAGACACCGGCAAGGCCCATGACCATAGATTATCCCCCTATTGATAACTTTATCATCCTCTTACAATGATTATACCGTCAATCCTTACAAGCGCGATGTTACGTTTATCACAATTTTTATTTGTATTCCTCCGGTTGATGGCTCAGGGGACTTCCGTCCCGGCGGCGGCCTGCCACAGGCGGAACCATTGCTGGCGCGAGAGATCGAGTTCGAGTGCTTCGACACTCGCCCGGATCCGTTCGAGCTTGCCCGTGCCCAATACCGGCACAACCCCTACCGGATGCGCCAGAACCCAGGCCAGCGCGACTTGATCCAGCCCGGCCCCGCCCAATTCCGCCGCTACCGCCTGCAACTCAGCGTTGAGGCGGGTGGTGCGTTCATCATGCGGGTTGAAGATCCCACCCCCGCCCAATGGCGACCAGATCATAGGCCGGGTGCGCCGCATTTGCAGGTCATCGAAGGTGCCATCGTGGGCCGGTTCCATGTGGAGTAGAGAAAACTCGACCTGATTGGTGACCAGCGGCACATTCAACCGTGACTCCAGCAGGGCGAATTGTGCCGGTGTGAAGTTCGACACACCCACATGGCGCACCTTGCCATCCCGGATGAGTGTGTGGAAGGCATCCGCTACATCGTCCGCATCCATCAGCGGGTCGGGCCGGTGCAAAAGCAACACATCCAGATAATCGGTATGCAGGTTGCTCAAGGATGTTTCCGCCGATTGGATGATGTAATCTTTCGTCGTGTCGTAATGCTTGATCGTGTTCTGCGGGCGATTTTCACTCATAAGCGCGATGCCACACTTGGTCACGATCTGCATCTGATGGCGCAGGCCCGCTTCCAGTGCCAGCGCATCCCCAAAGCGGGCTTCACAGGTATACCCGCCGTAGATGTCGGCATGGTCAAACGTCGTCACGCTCAGATCCAGGCACGCCTTGATCCAATCGTGCAAGGCGTCGGCGGTCAGTTGCCAGTCGTTCAGGCGCATCATGCCCGGCACAATGCGCGAAAGGGTCGGGCCGTCAGTCATTAATTGAGTCTGCATGGGTTAAGGTTCCTCCACATTGATCGTCAAAGCCGGGTACACCGTCGCGCCGCCGTCCACCGGCAGGCGGGTGCCGTCCCGGTAATCATACACCAGGATGTTAAGTGTATACGTCCCCGGTGGTGTCTCACACGGGATGGTCAACTGCCGCAAGTCGGGTAGAAATTGGAACACCGGCCACTGATCCAGCGACAGACCGGCAGGCGGCGCGTCGTTCTGCGTGATGAGGGTGCCGTCGGCGGTGGTCAGGTGCAGGCCGACACTGTACACGCCGGGAATATCCGCTTGGAGCGTCTGCCAGTGGGCCAGCACCTGCCAGCTTTCACACGCCGAGAGCGACTCCGCGCTGGTGCTGATGCTCAACAGGCGCAACCGCTCATCGAAATCTGCCAGCGGCGTCTCAAAATCGGGCGGATCGCTCCAATGGTCAGGCGCGGCCCACACATCAAATGCCACGTTGACATAATCCGCGCCATAGACGTAACCGCTGATCGCGTCGAAGTCGTTAAAGCCGAACACAAAGTCCGGGGCCTTGTTCTGCCAGTAGGCCATCGGGGTTTCGGTATCGGTAAGCAACATGCCCAGTTGCTCCTGGGTGGCCCCGTGTGAGAGATAACGCGGGTAATCCGGCAGATGCGCGACGAAATCTGCCGCTGGCCCGGCGATGAGATCGGTATCATCGGCTAATTGGCGCAGTGGCTCCAGGTAACGGGGGGGCGGTGGCTCTGGCGGTAACTCACGCCAGCCGGTCGCCATGCCAGCCAATTCCGCCTGCGGCAATGCGAGTCCCACTGCCACCGCCGTCACAATCAGCGGGTGGAGCCGCCCCCCCGTTGGAGGGGCCGCCTCACGGCGTAACCCTCGCACCAGCAAGGCCGGCACCGGGATAAACAAAATCGGCATCGGATGCATCAGGTAAAAGAACGACCCGTTGATGGTGATGACCCCCGCCGCGATCACCACCCCGCCGATCATCAGCAGGACATCCCGGTCGGCCTGGGTCCGCCGCACCACCAGGCCGAGCAATCCCGCCGCCACCAGCACAATTTCAAACGCCGGACTCAAGCGGATCATATCCGCATACCGGCCTGTCTCCCGTTCGGTCAGCGCGGCCAGATCCAGCATCGACCCTAACAACGATTGATCCGGGTCATACGACCCCGGCGCATAGACCGCCGCTTCCCATTCGCGCAGGTCGGCCAGCACACTGAAGAATTGATCCTGATCCGGCAAAAAGTTGAAGGCCACAAATACCGCCGCGCCCATCAAATACCCGCCCGCCAGCATCACCGGCGGGGAAACCAGCTTGACCCGCCAGCCGTATTCCCGCACATACTGCGCCAGGTAATACAACCCGAAGGCAAAGGCCGCGATGGTCGTATTCAGATGCACCTGCAAGCCCAGGCCCAGGAGCAACCCATACACCAGATGAAACCGTAATCCCCGCTGATGCTGGAAAGCGTAGATCATGCCATACAGCATCCACGCCACAAATGCGATAGTCACCGTGTCAAACCGGACGCTGTTCGCCATCCAGAAGAACGACAACCAGGGGAACAGAATCACACCCGTCCACGCCACCCGTTGATCGTACAACGCCCGCAACCCCAACCACACCGCCGGTAAGATGAGCAGGCCGAACGCCAACGACATCACCCGCAGGGAAAGCACACTTTCCCCCAGCGTGCTATACGCCGCCGTATAGAGCAGTACGCCGTAACCGTTGCCGGGGTACAGGTTGACATCGGTCAGGCCGAGTGTGGTCGGGTAGAGGCCATGCCCGTGTGCGCTGTTGGCGGCCATGCTCAGGTAATATTGCTCGTCCACGTTGAGCGGTGCCGTACTCCTCAGCGCGACCCATCCGCGCAGGCTAAACGCGATCACCACGCTTAACACTGCCAGCACCATCAACCCCTTGTATTTCATCGTAGCCTGAACTCGTCCCTTAGCACCCATAGATTGTTCTCACCTCCGGCCACTGCCAGCCGGTCGTCGCCATCATACCAGCCGATCACCACCCGGTAGAGTCCTGGCTCTGCGTCCGCCGGGAGTGTCAAACGCCGGGTCTGCTCAAAGGGCCGGCCAACGAGCCACGCCCGCGTCGGGTACCCCGGTACCGGGCCGTCGGTCTGCGTGATGACCGTCTGATCGTCTGCCAGCAGTTGCACCGTCAGCGTCCAATCACGGCTCATCGGCTGGAGTGCGTCCCACACAAACGTAAGTTCGACCGTTTCTCCCGGTGCGACGGTCTCTGCGCTCAGGCTGAGGCCCTGCAACACCAGCCGATCCCCAAAGACCACCTCGACCGTCTCCGGCAGTACCGCCGGTTGATAATCCGCCGTGTAGAGCGTGGCCGCCGGGGCTAAGAGGCTACTGCCCAGGTCATTCCCGGCGGTGTCCATCCAACGCAGGGTCTCCACGATTTCGGCCCCGCCATCGGCATAAGACACCGGCTGGATCGCCACCCACTTAAATTCGATCTGCATCTGGCGCGGCGGGATCATCGCGGCGGCGTCCAGGTCGAAGGTTACATCCGCCGTGTAGAGCGTCGTCCCCGGTGGAATAGTCGAAGTGGCCGCCATCCCTGGGTAAAATGTCACCGTCCCGCGTACCGCACCCGTCACCGGGTCGAGCAGGGCCAGGGCCAGCGCGTAATCACCCCCTGCTTGTTCCTCCACCCGGAACGCGACCGCCACCGAGACACGCGCACCCGGTTGCACCCTGTCCGGCTCTATGCGATAACCCGCCAGCGTGAACGGGCCAGCCGTCGCCGTCAGGGGTTGGAACTCTGCCGGTAGATCGGCGCGGGTCGCCAGCCGTTCATAAGCCGGGCGCAAGACGACGAACGGCGTCGTTATCGTCGCCAGCATCAGCGGCAGGATCAACACAGCCGCCGGGAGAGGGCCGAGCAAGCGCGTGATCCCGCCCACCACCAGCACCGCAAATGCCGCGATCATCGGGTAGAGCAGGCGGCCCTGCGAGATGTTCACACTTATCGTCGCCACCACCAACGAAGCCATCACCAACCCGACCACCGCCAGCAAGAACACCGTCAACCAACGCTGTGTGCGCTCACGGAGCAAAAACACCACGCCCAGCGCACCCAGGGCGGTCACCGCGCTGGCCTGCGTGAAGACCCAGGCCGGCCCGCGTATGTTGAACTGCCCCAATACCATCCAGAAGGATAACCAGACGCCTTCGGCCTCTGCCCAGGTCGGCGTGTCACTCCGCCCCCAGATCTGCGCCGCCGCATCGACCGCCAGCGGGTCACCGTACAGATTAAAATTCCGCAGGTACCACCACCCGGCTAGGATTGCCGTCACACCGAGCGCGATCCCGCCGGTACGCAGTGCCGCCCGCCACGTCCAGCGGCCCCGCCACGCGCCGAGCATCACGCCAGCCCCGATCACGCCGAATAAGCTCAACCCGTTGACCTTGGTCAACGCCGCCCCCGCCAGGATCAACCCCACCAGCAGAGCATCACGCCCCGTCATCCGCGCCTGATGCCACCGGCTCACCAACCAGTAGATCCCGGCGGTATAGAGAAAAGTCACCAGGTTATCGTTGTTGATGCTGGCACTGATAAAGACAAACGTCGGGATGCTGGCGACCAGGGCCGCGCTCAACACACCGACTAACGCCCGGCCAGAGACAATCCACCCGATGCGATAGGTCATGGCGATTGTCCCCGCGCCGAGTACGATGCTCAACCCGCGCAAAAGCCAGATCGCGGTTGCAGTATCCCCGCCGGGGCCTGCCACTGGATGTAGAAACACATGCTGGTTATGCGGCTGGACGACGCCCAACGCGCCCTGTGGGTTCACGGTGCGGTAAGCGTCCAGGTCATCGCGTTCTGTCAGGCTCACCAGGGCCGCGCCCAGCAGATAATACAGCGGCGGATGATGGCGATGAGTCGCGCCACTGGCGAACACTGCTTCGCGGCTCTCGTCTAAGGTCGGCAACTCCCCGCTTTCCAGCAGATGATGCACATACAGCAGATGCGCCGCTTCGTCCGGGGCTTCGAAGAAAGGCGTCTCCCGCGCATACAATCCGGCCACCACCATAAACCCGATGACGACGCCAACGGCAAGACGAGCGGTCATCTTCATCAGCGTAATGTCACCGTGCCGATCACGGCATCCTGGCGCGGGCTACCAGTCGGCAGACGTTCCCCGGTGCGCCAGGCATAAACCGCCGCCGTGACCGTGTAACTGCCCGGTGGCAGGTCGTCCAGGTTGATCTGGCTCAGGCTGTAGCCGAACACGCCGAGCGGCAACGCGAAATCCTGCCCCTGTGCGACGAATTCCCCCGCCGCATCGAACACGTACAGCCCGACCGAGTACGTATCCGCCGGGATGTCGTCTGTTTGCCAGCTTGTTATCACCTCCACCTGGTTGTCGAAGGCGGTCAAGCGGGCACCCAGCGCGAAGACATCGGCTCCAAATTGGGCGATGGCGCGTTCGCCCGGCTGGCACAGCACATCCACCCGCGCATACAGCCGGGCCGTCAGGCGGTCATGATCGAACACCGGGCCGCAATCCACATAATACGTCAGCAAGGCTTGCGTCATCAGATATTGCTCAGTGACTCCGGCGTCCGTTTCCTCCGCCCACCACACGCGCCCGGCATCTGCCAGATATTCGCTGATTGGCACCGGCAAATCTTCCACCATGCTATAGCGTGCATCGCTCCCATGCACCGCCAGCGCATAACTCCCGCTGATGGCCCACCCATTCGCCGGCGCGTGGAGCAAGGCCACATCGCCCGGCACCGCCTCCGCCTTGACGATGGCCCCGAAGTCATCCAGCGGTAGGGTAGGCCGGAAGAAGACATCATGCGCCTCACGGAATAACGTCGCGTAGAAGCCCGGTGTCAAGCTGTTATATACCCCGAACCCCAACCATAACACCGTCACCCCGGTCGCCAGTGTGCGCGGGCGCAAGCTCAAGATCCCGACCGCACCCAGGCTCACCAGCAGGGGCCACAGCGAGAGCAAGTACCGCGCATGAGTCAATATCCCGCCGATCAAATGCAGGACGACCGCCTGCGCCGTGATGAGCACCACCAGCCCCCACAACAAATTACGCCCAACCGCCCCCCGCCGGGGTGGGGCCAGCAAGGCCACCGCCGCCAGCACGAACGTCCCGTTACTAAAGGCGTACACAGTATGCACCAGCATTACATCCAGTGTCATCCTGGTGTCGGTGCGCCCACCGGATTCTGTGAACGTGCTGACCGCGCCCAGCGTGATCCCCAGCCAGGGCAGGTACGCCAGCCCGCCCAGCACCATCAACCCGGTAATCTGCCACCAATGCCGGTCTCTGGCAAGGGCCGGGCGGATGTTCGCCAGATGAACCAACCCAATCGCAGAGAGCGTCAGCAGGGTGAGCAGGTGCGAATAGACCGCCCCGGCCACCGCCAGCACCAGCAACACTGCCGCCCCGCGCCCACCGCCCCGGCGCATCCGCCAGTAAACCGAGATCGTCATGACGGAAAAGAGCGTCATCATGCTGTATAAGCGCAGTTCGTGCAGATAATCCACGAAAAGAGCCGACCCGGCCAACAACAGGGCCGCCAGTATCCCGGTCCGCCGCCGCCCGCTGATGTCGGTCGCCAGCCGGTAGGTCCATGCCAGCGTCAGGATGCCAAACACAAAGCTGATGAAGCGCACCGCGAACGGCGTCCACCCGGCCACGCTCCCCCAGGCCGACAACAGCAGATAATAAGCCGGCGGTTGAGAGGGTTCGCCCAATGCCCGGTCGATCACCTCCCCAAAGCTGATCGGGCCGTAAGGCGTGCCCCCCGCGCTGAAGTAACTCCACCATTCGTCATACCACAGCATGCCTTCGCTCAGCCCACGCAGACCGAGCCACCCCGCCAATCCTATCACCGGGATCATCCACCACCAGGTCGGGAATCGGCGAGTCATGGTGTGGCCGCCGCTTGCGGTTGACAATTGCCGATGTCCACGTTGCGGGCGGCGGCGGCCTCCCCGTCGATCATGATGTAACGGAAGTTGCCGATCCAATCCGGGTAATAATCCCAGTTGACCTCTTGCGGGCCGAAGATGCGCGTATACAGGCCGGGCCAGTTGGCCTGCACCGCCAGCCCGTTGACCTCATCTTGCGCGTAGATAATGTGGTCGGTCGGTTGAAAATAGCGGATGTTCCCTGCTTCAAAGCCGCGTTGCCCGAATTCGAATGACAACGCACTCCCGATGCAAAAGGTCTGCTCCGGGTGATTGCTGATGTGGGCCATCACCGCCTGGGTATACCCGTCCCGGTCGCCGCGTTGGATCACGCTCTGCGTCGTCTCGATCAACCACACCGCGTTTAATCCAGCCAGCAGAATCAACCCCACCGGCACCGCATACGCCAACCGCCGTGAGTATTGCGCCAGCCCATCCCACAACCAGCCGATCCCGAACGCCGCCAGGGCCGCCAGGAACGGTGCCAGCACCAGCAGATTCCGCACAATCATTACGATCTGTGTGCTCATATACAGCAGATATAACACCGGCAGGCCGACCAGCAACCCCACCGCCCGGCGATCATACCGCCACAACCACAGCGCACCCGCCAGCACGAACCCACTCACCAGCAGGGCCACCGGGGCATACGGCGAAAACAACACCGCCCCCAGGTACGTCAAGTTGCGGGCCAGGTGCGGCCAATAGGCGGCGACAGTGTGATTATGGTGTCCTAATTCGCCGTAATGGATGATCTCTTCGTTCACGTTGTCGATGAAGTGCCCGCTATCCAGCACCGCACCCGGCGTGCTGAGCAAAAAGGTGCCCAGGCCCACCACACCGAGCAGGATCATCTCTCGAAGCAAGCGGCGGTTATCACGCTCCACCCGCCACAGCAAGACCGCGCTGGACGGCACCGCCAGCGCGAATAAGCCCGCGTTATACTTACTGCCGACGGCCAACCCCCCGGCCACCGCCGCCATGTAAAGCCACCGGTGGTCTTGCGTCGTTATCGCCTGCCAGCATAACAACGTAGTCAACGGCACCGCCAGCACCACCAGCCCATCCGGCGCGATCCACCGCGCATGATAGACGACCTCCCACGAGAGGGCGAACACGCCCGCCGCGCTGAGCGCAACCCACACATTGCGCCGCACAACATACGCCAATCCATACGTCATCACGACCGCCACACAGAACACCAGCGCGAAGGCCACCCGCATCGTCAGCAGGCCCTCCGGCCCGGTGATCGCGGCCTCATCCCCGCGCAAGACTGCCGGTAAGCTGGCCGCCGTCCCTAGCCAGTAAGCCGCCGATGGATAGTTGTAATACAAGGGCAAGAATTCGCCGGTCTGCGCGGTGTGGGCCACAGACGACGCCAGGAACGGCTCATCCCAGTGTGTGCCGAAATCCAGCGCGGCGTACACATTCCAGGCGAAAAATGCCAGCGGAAGCAGGACTAGCGCGTGTTTCAGGCGCGGCCAACGAGTCATGGCGCGGTTCAACGCTCAGAGACTTTGAGTGTGAACAAGGACATCACGAAGCTCCAGAAGAACAACTGAAGGCCGACGATCACGAAGAACGTCCCGCTGATGACCACCCGCAGAACACTTTGATAATCCAACGCGCTGAACTCCGCCGCCGACCACTGCAACACAGCGGCCCCGTAAAAACCCACGCCGACCACGGCCAGCATCAACCCGACGAATAACCCCCAACCGAGCGAAAACGTCTCGATGAAGTGTTCTAAGCGTTCACTGGG
>DAOTTZ010000078.1:0-12575 GCA_034437535.1 Anaerolineae bacterium
TCGTCTGTCGCTGTCGGTTCGTCTGTCGCTGTTGGTTCGTCTGTCGCTGTTGGCTCGTCTGTCGCTATTGGCTCGTTCGTCGCCGTCGGTTCTTGCGTAGATGTCGCAGTTATGCTCGGCGATGGTGTGCTGGATGGTTGAACCTCTGGCGTTATATCGACATCTTCTTCAACTATATCAAGCTGGCTCAGGCTGGCATTTGCAATGACAGTTGCTGTCCCGGCGAAGCCATCACGCCGCGACTCATAAGCGTTCATCTCATCCACCTGACGGACAAACGCCTGGGCGACCTGATACCCTGACCAAAGAATACCGCCGATGATAATCAACGGCAAAACACGAAATGCAACAAATCGGAACAATCGTCCAATTAACCGAAATACCATGTAAGACTCCACTTGCTAATCCCGGTGAGCAAGTTTAGCGCATGGTCTAGCAGATGAATATGGTCATTCGAAGATCACAGGGATCGCGCAGGTTCCATCCGTCGGGATCGTCCCCCGTTGATCGACAACAACTAACCGCACCCAATATTGCCCCGCCGGGAACAATGACCGATCAACCCGCCCCAACACACCTTCCACGACTGGAACCTGTGACTGAAGCAAGAAATTATAATTGGTCTGTTCATCCGGGCGGATTTCCAGATTGTAATACCCAAACGCATCGAATGCCGCAGTACCGATCACATCGAAGGAGTCGGTAAATGTATCCCCCGGCCCTGGGCTGATGATTTGAAAAGCCGGGCTGACACAACCGACTGGGACGCGATCATCCCGCAGTAAGCGGAATAACGGAGACTCCCCCGGTGGGCGTGGCACATATAAATCAGTCCCCGCCGTGATGTCATTAGGATCAAGCAAGCAATTCGCCGCCTGCAAGGTCGGCACATCACTGCCCACAGCCAGCGAAAGCAAAAATAGCGTTACTCCACGCTCGACCGTATACGGAACCCAGCCTGTCGGCGGCACACAGACCGAAGCGGTCGGGGTGAGGGTTGGTGTGGGCGTCGGCACGATACCCAGATCGGTGACAACCAGTGTGACCGGGATCGGCGTGATCGTCGGTGTCAGCGTTGGTGATGGTGTCCGAGTCGGACGGTCGGTCGCCGTTGGTTCTTCAGTTGCAGTCGCCGTATGAGTCCATGTCGGGGTTGGTGTCGCTGTATTGGTTGCAGTCATGGTCGGGCGCGGCGTGCGTGAGGGTTGATCCGTCGCAGTCGGCCCATCAGTTCCCCGGACGATAACTTGATTAGGCACCAGGCGATTGGTCGCGATAGATGTCTCGATTGGCTTATCCGTCGAGCCGGGCGTAGCCGTCAGGACGCTGGTTTCTGTCGGCTCAGCGGTGACCGTCGGATCCTGCGGCACATCAGACGGGGTGACGGTCTCGGTCGGTTCATCCGACGGGCTGGGCGTAGATGTTGAAACGCTGGTTTCAATCGGCTCGTCGGTATCGGTTAACTCATTGACAACCGACGACAATGCGCCTGTTGCAGTTGCCGCCTGCGCGACACTATCCGCATCGGACTCGGTTGTATCTGGCTCATTTGACGTCGCAGAGAGCAAAACACCGAACGTCAACGCAGTGGTCAACATGACGATCACCGCCGCCGCGACGAGTAGCTCACCACCAAGATCACGACGCATACTGAATCACTCCATCAACTGGCAAAAGGAATTGAAAGGTACTGCCAACATGTTCCTCGGTCTCTAACCATAATTGGCCGCCCTGTGCTTCGACCAGGGCTTTCGCAATCGACAGGCCAACGCCTGTATCCCCCAGCCCTTGAATCAGCGGATTATCGGCCCGATATTTCCGCGCAAACACCCGATCCAGCTCTGACGGTTCGATCCCGCCGCCCTGGTCAGCAATGGAAATATATAGGCAGCTCACCGTATCATCGTTCAGTTGAACGGCCTCACGATATTCAGCCCGCACGGTGATCTCACTATCTGGTGGTGAAGCCAGGTAAGCATTGGTCAGCAATTGACCAATGATCTGACTCAGGGCGTCGTGGTCTGCCTGGATGGATGGCAGATCATCTTGCAAGATCAAATTGACCACCAGTCCTTTTTCGCGCAGTTGGTTCGCCCCTTGCTTGATGGCTTCTTCCACTAAAACGACCGCGTCAACTGGCATCGGCATCAACCCATATTTGCCGGTATCTAATTCCGTCACCTTGATTAAATCATCGAGCATCGTATCGAGCCGTTGTACGCCAGTATAAACACGCTGTAAGAACTTACGTTGCATCTCCCCCAGTATGCCAGCGGATTCACTCAACAGCAGATCGATATAACCTGTAATGCTGGTCATCGGCATCCGAAATTCTTGTACCAGGCCAATCAACAAATCAGGATCTTCTGGCCGGGGATGTTGTGCTTTCGGTTGCAGATTTTTCAGTTTTAGACGCTCGATCTCGTTTTCCGCCGCCTGTAAGTTAGCCCTCACGGTATTTAATTCGGTGTCGAGAGCTTCACGTTGGGCGGTTAAGTCCTGGATCATGCCTGTCAATGACCCGACGCCGTTTTCACCCAGGGCCTCCACCCGGCCACGATCCCCTTCCATGCGGGCCAACAATTGCTCGTATTGTGTTTCTAACGCCTGCCGTTCTGCGTCCAGACGGTCACGGGCGTTGATTAATGTGCTTCGCTCATTGCTCACCCGCAGGAGTTCAGCCTGCATGATCGACTTTTCTTCTTCCAGCACCCGCGCCCGCGCCTGAGACCGCCGCGTATCGTCTTCAAGTTCCTTCCAGCGTTGGCGCAACACACTGACCTTGTGCCGCATGTCGTCCAGTTCACGCCGGAGTGTATCGCGTTGTTTCAGCGCGACCTCGCGGTCTGAAGCGACGTTCTTCAACGTCGCTTGCAACATCGCAATCCGCTCTACCTGATCACCAGTTGGGGTGTTCTTCCACTGCGCCAATTCCGCTTGCAATTGCTCGTTCTCAATAATCAGGGCGGAGCGTTGTTCGACCAGACGTGTGAGCAGACCTGTTAAACCAGCCGATTCTGTCTCGATGCCGATTGACCGTAACTGCTCACGCACGCTATGCAGTTTATCCGCCAGTTGATCGCGTTCGGCTTCTAAACGCTCCCGATCTAAATCCATCCGATCAAGCATCGCTTGTACATCACGGGGATCCGGCAATGTCCCACTGGCATTCTGGATTTGCTCGATTTCTTGCTGAAGTAAATCTCGTTGCGACACCAGATCTTGGCGTTCAAGCTTGAGCGACTCGATCATCTCTTTGTAGAGTGTCAAATCATCTTGATCGCTGGCACTATGGAGCGCGGCAGTCGCCTCTTGAAGTTCCGCGGCCAATGCATCGCGTTCCTCACGGAGTTGTTGATGTTCATCGTGCAGGTTCATCATTTGCTGGGATGCACTGAGGGCCTCTTCGCTATCCCCCAGGTCATCGACAAATTGGTTGCGCTCCTGATCCAATTGTCGCTTGAGTGCTACCACCTGATTGCTCAATTGGGCGATCTGCTCCCGCGCCAATTGAAGGCTGGCTTGAAGTTCCTGGCGGGCCGCAATCACATCAGCATCATCAAGCTGACTGGGCGAAACGCGATTCACCATCGCCTGAATGGCGCGTTCCTCCGCCAGCATCTGCGCGTCGATGGCCGTATAGCTCATCTCTAGCAAGCTACTAGCGATCACCCCTAGCCCTTTTAGCAATTCGACATCGGCCCGCGCCATCTCGCGCTTGGAATACGGCAGGCCGACCATCACAATCGCGATCAATTCTTCCTCGCGGTACATCGGCTGGAAGTAAGTCGGGCCGATCTGCTCAATATCTAACCGGGTGTAAAAGTCTTCTAGCTCACTTTCATTACGTTCCGGGTATAGACTCCGCTGGGAATGCCGCTCAATGCTGTTGACCAATGTCGGCTGATACTCAAGGTTGATCGCCATGCCAGAGGCTTCACGCTCTAAAAAGCGATCATATGCCGCTTCAACATCGGCATAATTCGCATCTTTCACCCGCAAGATCGCCGCGACATCGACTTTGAGTACGGTAATTAATGATTGCACGACCTGATTCGGTAGACTCTGAGGAGTGGCATTTTCCAGCATTAAGCCCAATGCACGCATCAATTGCACCGACTCCCGTTCAATTGGCGACATGCCGGCCCGTTGCTCCGCCCCACCATTAGGTTGATCGTCTTTTTGCTTAGACATGGTCTGAATAGCTTTCTGGCTGGTCTCGATTGCTCTTTTACGGCTCGTCAACAGACTGCCAACGACCGAACGATACACCAGGATCATCAGAACAGCTACCCCACCCAACATACTCCACCGCAATACACCAGAATATTGCGCGTTAGCCTCTTGCCCCTGCACTACGAGGAAGACATTGCCCACCGCAAAGACGATGTGCATCACGACGATCAATGGCGCATCAGTCAAATCATTCAATTGAGATAGCGACACGGCCACCATGATCCCGGCCAGAAGCGTACTGGTGACCGCCCATAACATGCTCAGGCTACTTTGCAAAAATTGAGCATCCGGCGCAGAGCCTGACCAGATGAAAAACGTCACGCCGAAAGACAGCACGACTCCCATCGCCCCCACCAGCGCGATACGATGAATCTCCGCCCGGTCTTTATACATGCCAGCCGCAAAAGCCCAACCACTGAGCAGAATGGTCATCAAAATAGCCGCTCTTTCCAGCGGCGGGAGCAATGCCTGGCTCTCGATCTCGGCATAGAACGCCAGCACAGCCCCGCCTAATAAGGCCAACCAGGCGAGCAAGATGCCAGCCATCGCCAGCACTAACCTTCTGGCTAGTAGGTCGCTGGCATCGCGCTGACGTTGCCCCAGGCTGATGAATAACCCAATCATCGCAAAACCGGCGATCAATACAAAGTAAAGCGTATCCCCGGGGGATTCAATCAGCAATTGGTTGAGATCTGTGTCGTTTAGCACTGTGTTTTCTCCACATCTGTAATCAAACCAATTATATCATTTGGTTAGTAGAAAACGCGTTAGGTTGCGGTTACAGGAAGGTTGCGGTTGACGATTGACCAATCTCTCATCTAAACTTCCGGTATGATTCGACAATTTTCTTATGCCATGAGACGTGTTCCCTGGCTCATGGCAATACCTTATCGCGTGGTGCGCTTCTTCCAACCAAAGTACTCACTTGGGGCCGTCGGCGTGATCTTCAACGACGCGGGCGAAGTCCTGCTGGTCGAGCACGCTTTTCATCCTCAAACACCCTGGGGCTTACCGGGTGGTTGGGTCAGCCGCAACGAACACCCGGCAGATACCGTCCAGCGCGAGATCCGGGAAGAATTATCACTGGATGTCAGCATCCGTGAACTGGTGCTGGTGGATGTCCCTTACCCTAATCATCTGGATGTGGCGTTTTTATGTGATGCAACCGGGGAAATCGGCGCACTCAGCTACGAGTTACTGAGTCATCAGTGGGTCGCGCCCGATCAAATGCCCCTTATTTTGAGCTTTCATTACCATGCCATTCAGCAAGCACTTAGTTTGAAAGAGCGACTCAATGGCAAATAGACGCAGAAATCGCCGGAACCGGCGATTATTACCCGATCTTCGCTTGATCGGTGCATTATTTTTTATCGCCGGCACCGGCTTATTCGTGCGTGAACTCATGGCGTTCAGCCAGCAGAGTGACCGCATCCCGGATAATGTAATCGTAGGTGGCATTAACGTCGGCGGCCTGGCCCCGGCGGAAGCTCGCATCGAATGGGAGCAAGCCTACGCTCAGCCGATCACGCTTTACTATAATGACAGTCCCATTATTCTCGACCCGGCTTCGGTCGGTTTCCGCTTGAATATCGAGACGATGATTGCCAGTGCATCCGGCACGGCGGATGCCGAAGGAAACTTCTGGGTGCGCTTTTTCAACCATATGACTCAGCAGACGCTCCAGGCTTCCGCAGATTTACCGCTATCGTGGGATTATCAGCGCAGTCTGCTACGGAGTTATCTACAAGATATTGCCAATCGTTATGATCAACAGCCTGGCACCCCTGGCTATGATCTACAAACCCTGACCATATTTTCCGGGGAGCAGGGCTTCACGCTGAACATTGAACGGGCAATCCAGCTCGTTGAAGATGCATTGGCTTCGCCAGAGAATCGGATTGTTCAGTTGCCAATCGGCGGACAAGATGCCAACCAACCGTCAATCGAAACACTTGAGTCGATGATCGTCGAATACCTGGATACCCAGGGATTTATCTACGATGGGCAGACGACGACAGCGGGCATTTTCATATTGGATTTACAAACCGGGGAGGAGATCAATCTGTTGGGCGATGTGGCCTTCTCCGCCGCCAGCACACAAAAGACCGCGATCATGCTCGATTACTTCCGCTTGCTCAACGTCCCGCCATCAGATGACGAAGCCTGGCTGTTGGCGAATTCGATGCTGTGTAGTGATAACGGCTCGTCTAATCTGTTGATGGAAATCCTGGGCGGGCAAAACATCTTTAACGGCATCTCTAGCGTGACTGAGACGATGCAATATGCCGGGGCAGAAAACTCGTTTATCTCTGCACCCTTTGCAGAGCCAGGGCGCGAATTAGGCTCGATCCCGGTGCCACCGACGGCCCCAAACCCGGCACATAATACCCAACCGGATCCATTCAACCAGATCACGGCGGAAGACATCGGCACATTGATGACCATGATTTATGACTGTGCGAATTACGGCTCCGGCTTAATGACAGCTTTCGATGACGGCATCTTCACACAACAAGAATGCCAGCAAATGCTCAACTTGATGAGTGCCAATGATATTGAACGTCTGCTACAGGGTGGTATCCCGGCAGAGATCGATATTTCGCACAAAAACGGCTGGCTGAATACACAAGCCGTCGTCGGTGATGCGGGCATTGTGTTCTCGCCCAATGGCCGGCATTATGTACTGGCCGTTTATCTGTGGCAAGAAACAACAACCGACCAGGCAACACAGATCGGCTTTGAGCGACTCTGGCCGCTCGTAGAGGAGATCTCACGCGCTACCTGGAATTACTTCAACCCCCAGGGGGCACTCTCAACCCAGCGCGAGTTACCGGCCACCGCTCGCGATTGTGAGCAAAGCGGCTACCTGCCCCCTTACGGGCAAGTCAACCTGGATGACATCAACGGCTGGCGCAATCAGTAACGTTTTTCGAGCGTCAGGTGATTGCGGTCATTGTGATAACGGTAAGCGACTTTATCGATGAACTTCTTTACGAAAAAGATGCCCCACCCTCCGCCTTCACGCTCTGCCAGCGGGGCGGAAGGATCCGGGTCTTGATGCTCTAGCGGGTTAAATGGCCGGGCGTCATCCGCAATGGTGATAACCAGCCGATCAGAATATGGCTGGCAATAGATGTCTATCGACTGGTTATCATGTTTTTCGAAGTATCCATGCTCGATGATGTTCGTACAGACTTCTTCTACCGCCAGATAGCAATGATAAATCGCATCATCACCCATGCCGACACGCTCCGCGATGTCAGCGATAAACCGGCAAGCCGCTTCGATCTTCTCCACCTGGGCTGGAACGGTCAAACGATGCTCTTGTTGCATCTAACCTTCCTCCACTCAGTAGCTGTTGATCGCCTCATTCTGTGTCGCATAGATCGCTAGAATGCTATCTAGCCCGGCCATATTGAAGACTTCCTGTACACGATCTGTCGGCGCGACCACCCGTAGATCGCCGGAGGTGCGTTTGACTTTCTTCAGCACATTGACGATCTCTCTCAGGCCGGCACTACTCATAAAATCCACGCCGGATAGATCAAGCACCAGGTTAACATCCCCCTGCTCGACGGGTGCCATCATCGCTGTACCGAAGTCGTTGGCGGTCATACTATCAATCCGGCCTGATACCTCGATCAAAATCACATTGTGCAGACCTGTTACATTGATGTCAAGCATAAACGGCACTTACTCCTAACCTTAGTCTTTCAAGAAAATGCCCCACTCCCCCTTATTTTACTGGAAATCCGCACGATATAATAATCGCAGAATGCTCGTAATCGAGATGGCAATCAGATGAATACGGGATACTTTATCACGTTTATCATCCTAATCAGTCTACTGATGCTGATCGTCCAGCGCACCGAAACCGCCAAGCGGCGTCTGGTATTGATTATCATGATCTTGCCAGCTATTTTACTACGGAACTTCGCACTTTACCGGGAAGTCGAGACGGAAGCCCTGACAGCCTTCTGGGTGGCGTTATTTCTCAATTTTCTATTCTGGCTGTTCATCGGGCGCAATAATCCGGTGCGCTCAAGCGAAGAAATCAAAGTTCTAGGTATGGACGACTGATGCAAACGAGCCACTGAGGGACAGTGGCTCGCGAATGTTAGGCTTCAGTACTTAGTTGATGACGTTAAGTGGGATAATATCCGGGCTTTGGAGCATAACCACACTGGCCCGGGCCGCAACTTGACGAGACACCGCCATGAAAGCCTGTCCAGCGTCACTTTCGGGGTCGGTCACGGTGATAGGCCGTCCATAATCGCCCCCTTCTCGAACGTCGGAAGACAGCGGGATCCGCCCCAGGAATTCCAACTCGCGTTTTTCCGCCAGGGCTTCGCCACCACCGATACCGAAGAAATCACCCGACATATTTTCGACTACACCCAATATCGGCACGTCTAATTGGTCGAACATCGCCACACTTCGCAGTGCATCGGATACCGCGACCGATTGCGGTTGTGTGACCACAACAGCACCAGCCAACGGGAAAGACTGCGCCAGCGATAACGGTGCGTCACCCGTCCCCGGCGGTAAATCAACGATCATGTAATCTAATTCACCCCAATCAACATCGGTGAAGAATTGGCGGATCGCGCTATGGAGCATCGGCCCGCGCATAATCATCGGTTTGTCCGGCTCCGTCAGGAAGCCCGTACTAATGATCTTGATCCCGTATGCTTCAATCGGTTGCATCTTGTTATTGACCACCTTGGGCCGCCCGGTGCCGAGACCGGCCATCTGCGGAATGTTGGGGTTCAGGATGTCGGCGTCGATCAAACCGACCCGCGCCCCGACTTCGGCCAGTGCAATCGCAACATTGATTGAAACTGTGCTTTTGCCTACCCCACCTTTACCACTGCCGACCGCAATAATGCTCCGCATCGGCACTTTGAGCCGGCCATGTATACGACGGTCGGTCGGCACTTGAGCATCCCAGCTAATCTTAATCGCCTCGATGCCCGGCACTTTGCCGATCAGTGCCGCCTCGCACCGCTCCTGGAATACATCTTTGAGCGGGCAAGCTGGCGTCGTCAATACGATGGTGAAAGCCGCTGTATTGCCCTGAATTTCCAGGTCGCGCACCATGTTTAACGTCACGATGTCTTCGTGCAGTTCGGGTTCAATCACCGTGCCGAGAGCCTGCATCACCTGTTCTTTTTGATCTGGCATGTTATCTCCTATTGCCATGTGTGTCCTACAAATCATAATAATTATAACGCATATCAGCAAAATTATGCCATGCGTTTCTGATTTTATTTCGGGAAGGCGTGCTTTTTAGCCTTGCGCCAATATCGAGAAAATCGTTTGAGGTCGAATTCGCCCTCATAATCCAGGAAGGGTGCCACCCGCAAGACCTCTAAGCGGCTTCCGCTGGGCATGGTCTGCGCGACCTGCTGGCAAATACCACGAAAACGGGGACTGGGGCTTTCTGCCGTCAGGATGTGAGTGGCATTGTGTTCATTGGCGAACTTGACGACTTCTTCCGCCACATCACCCCGGCGGATGACCACCGGCAATTCGAGCAAGCACTCGTAAATAAATACGATGCGCTTTAAGCTGATTTGCCAATCACGCAACAGGGCTTCATCCCATACGAAAATGGCGGGGGCACCCGGCGCGGCCTGGAATGCCGGTCCATACGGACTCAGGACATCAGCATGAACCCATACGATTGTCTCAGCCATTATCGCCCCCCGTCTTGATTCGGGAACAGATCGTCGGAGATGGCCTCATAACTGCCTTCAAAATCACACTGACCATACAATGGACATTCCCGGCAATATACCCCACCCGTGTACTTTTCCAGATTCTCCCGGTTGAAGATATATGGACGATGACTGAATGTGCTTGCCACCCATTGCCAGGATAAATTATTGCTGGCCGGGTCACCATCAAGCAAATGTGTGAGGAACCAACGCGCACCGGCCTGCCACTTCACACCACGCCAATGCACCAGATAAGCCGCCATATACATCCGAACGTGATTATGCAGATACCCCGTCTCACGTAATGTCTGGCTGAAGGCATCAATGCACTTGAGGCCCGTCTCACTGTGTTTGACGTCCTCTGGCATCTCATCAGCATATGTGTGGGCATCATGGCCGGTCTTGTAGGGTTCCTGGTCTTCCCAGATGTCATCCCCGATGGCTTCATACTTCCGTTGCCAATAATCCCGCCAACCCAACTCGTTGACGAACTTTTCCGCCTGTTTTTGATGATCAACTTGTTCTAAGGCATGATCGCGGGTTTCTGCCAGGCTGAGCACACCATAGCGGATATAAGGCGATAAATAACTAACGTCTCCATCCAGATAATTGCGCGTCTTTGCGTATTGTTTCGGCTTGAGCTTGTTTAGTTGCGCTTCAGCGGCCTGACGCCCGCCCTGTGTCGCCGGTACATGGTCGTCAATATCCGCCGCCTGTGGAAACTCCGCCTTCAAATAGGCGATCAACTCGGCCCGATCCTCGAAATCACGTCGCATATCAGCCATGAGCCTGCTCCGACCGCCGCATCGCCTTAGCCTTCTGGCTACAGGCTCGGCTACAATATTTCACATCCTGCCAATTCTTTTCCCACTTCTTGCGCCAGGTAAACGGACGCTCGCACACCACGCAGATCTTTGAGGGAAGATCACGCTTTTTTACACCACGCATATCAGTAACCTATTGACTTACGATAAACATTGTATCGATGATAGGCCGGGGCAGTGAGTGCGGCATTAAAGCAAAAAACCCGATAGATAAGAATCTACCGGGCTTTGAGTCTTAGACGTAGCAGGTTAGTCGTTCTGCTTGGCTTTGGCGGCCCGCTTGGCGGCCTTGGCCTGTTCCTTGATGACGTCCTTGTGTTCCCAACCGCCGCGTGCTTCGGCTTCTTCCTCGGCACGGGTCGGTGCGATGCGCTTCCAGTAGCTCATCGGCTTACTGAGCTTTTCTTTGTCATGGATATGGCTGGTTGTGCGATCATAACTTGCCATTTCGTAGTCATGATCCATCTTGATCGCATCAAACGGGCAGAACTCCGCGCAATAACCGCAGTTCATGCAGATGTCGATGTCGATGAAGAATGCTTCCGGCTCTGGCACCGGTCGCCCGGTGTTTGGATCTTCGCCGCGCACAATCCAGATGCACTGCGGCGGGCAGACCTTAGCACAGATCCCACAACTGGTACACCAATCTTTACCGGGGTATGTCTCATGGTCATCATCGTTGACCACCAGGAACGGAACAAAACGGAAGCGTTCCGGTACTGCTAACTTTTCATCAGGATATTGTACCGTGAAGACACCCTGGGCTTTCGTTCCCTGGCGGGTCTCAAAGTTATCCTGTTTATCACTAAACTTACGCCAGCCATAACGCAGGTCATCTGCATAAGACTGGAAAAAGTGCTTGAGTGTGACACCCAGCCCTTTCAAAATACCTCTACCATACATATAACACTCTCCTGAAAATAGATAAACATTAGGCAGCAGCAAGCGGTTCAATGGTGACCTTGTAACCCAGTTTTTCGAGCCGTTTGACCAATTGCTTTTGTACCTGTTGTTCATTGCGGTGTTCAAAATAATCTGCACCTAAATCGGTATAAACCGTCCCGTTTTTGAGCAGATGATAAGCGATGACAAGAATGGAATGTGCCACTGCAATGGCGGCCCGTTTCTTGCCCCGTCGGGATGCCAATCGTCGATACTGGGCACTCAAGTAGTTGTCTTTGCTACGCCCGACCGTATGGGCGGCTTGAGTGAGTGCCGTTTTGAGATATGTGTTCCCCTTTGTCGTTTTGCCGGAGCGGTTCTTGCCCGCACTTTCGTTCTTGCCAGGTGCCACACCTGCCCATGAGGCAGCATGTGCAGCGGTGGGGAAGCGGCTCATATCCGTGCCCAACTCAGCCAGGATCACCTCAGCGATGCGACGATTCACACCAGGTATGGTATCTAGTCGTGCCAGGGCATCAGTCGGATCGAAAGGGATGAGCAAACGCTCAATCTCCTCACTCAACGCCTCAATCTTGGCGTTTAACTCATCGATATGATCCAAATGCATCTTCAGTAGCGTGCGATGGGTTTCACGGACATGCCCCTTGAGTGCCCGCTCTAGCTGGTCAATCTTCTCGCGTAAGCGGCCCCGCGCCAGTTGCGCCAATGATGCCGGGTCATCTTGACCCGCGATGATCTGCTCAATCATCTCCCGCCCGGATACGCCCAGTACATTGCTGGCAACCGATCCCAGCTTGATGTTGGCTGCTTCCAGCACCTTCTGTACACGATTGATTTCGCTGCTACGGGTCTGCACCAATTTGGTGCGATAGCGGGTCAGATCACGCAAATC
>DAOTTZ010000079.1:0-30900 GCA_034437535.1 Anaerolineae bacterium
CTTGTGTTTTGATATTAGAGGCGCGTTTTTCAGCGTTTTCACGTCTTCAGATCAGTTTTGGCGGTATTTTTTCTGCGCTCCTGTAAAATTATTCTGAAGTTTAACTAGTGATGACGTGATCGAAATGGTCATCGGCTGGAACAAAGACGCCGCCGAAGACCAGGCTTATGACTATGCCGAGCAATTCCATGTGATCGACTTCCGCCGGGAAACAGACGACTAAAGGCTCCAACCCGGCGGGATGTGCTAGCCTTGCAGGTCGATGACGGCCCCCAGGGCGCGGACGTGTTGCCAATAAGCACGGAAGGCCCGCCGCCCTGATTTTGTCATCGCGCATTCTGTGTGTGAATACCGGCCTTTGAAGCTCTTCTTGATCTTGATATAGTCGGCTTCTTCCAGCTTTTTCAACTGGGCGGAAAGATTGCCCTTCGTCAACCCGGTCATCGTCAGCAATGCCTTGAAATCGGCACTCTCACAGGCGGAGAGTACCGAGACGATTGCCAACCGCGCCGGCTCGTGGATGGTGCGGTCTATCGACGCGATGGCCTGAACTTCACTCTGCATCAGGGGCCTCGCGGATGGCCTGCGCCATCCCTACCCCGCCGCTGATCGCCAGCAGGACGGCCCAATACGCCAGGATCAAGAAGCCAAATGTGCCGACCGAGACCGGCAAAATCGCGATCACACCGGTGCCGATTAACCCGGCCAGGGCCACCCACCGGTAACGCGGCATATCGAACCGCGCCGCGTTGACCCAGTACATGTAAACCGCCTGAATGCCGATCCCGACATAAAGACCACGCAGGACGAACAGCGGTTCGCTGGTGAGATGCGCCAGCAGGATGCCGCCACCGAAGACCACGGCCCAGATGCCCGCCGAGGCCAGCAAAATTGTGCGCGGCATGAGCGTCTGGTTGCGCGGTTTGATGAAGCCACTTTCCCGCCATAGCCAACGGCGGCGCAGATATTCGTCAGCTAGCTTCTGCCCGCCATAAGCGATCAACGCCGGGATGACTATCGGCAGAATAAACGTGACGACGATCACGACGACTTCGCCATATTCCCGCAGGTCAGTCACAAAGCGGAGCCAACCAGCCGGGGCTTCCCACACCACCCAGGTATAAAACCCGATCACCAACATCCAGAACGCGAATTGAAAATCACGCAGGCCATCGGCCATTTCATACCGCGCCGTCCTCTGCTGAAGCTTTTGAACATCGACCATGTTAATACCCTAAACTTGTATACGATATACACTTGTTTACATCATAAACTATAGAGCGTAAATTTTTCAAGTGATATTTGTCATGTCTACCATACCGATGATATGATGCTGTATATATCAAAGTTGTTATCAGGAGTTTCCTGTGTCTGAGATCGAAATCCACTGGGATGACCAAATCGAGAATTTGCTGGTCGGCGAGATGCGCGGCCCCGGCACCTGGGAAGAATTCCACAGCTTTCATGATCGCGTGCTGGAAGAAGCAAAACAGGCCAGCGCACCCGTCGTTCATTTTGCCTTCATCGTCAATGCCGATACACCCCGCGGAACACCGTTCCCGCATTACAAACGCGCCGTGAAAAAGTGGGATGCCTTCGAGCATCACGGCGAGTATTTTGTGGTGATTCCTGACCGTCTCCGTGCAATTATGGTTTCTGCGTTGGTCAAAGTGGCGCGGGCCGTCTTGCAACGTGATGACTTTCCGGTTGTGTCGTCGCTCCAAGAGGTGCGCGAGCGACTTCTCGCGCCGGATACGGCGTAATCCTATTGCATCACGGGGAATTCGCTATATCATAAGAGCATAATCGACTAAGGCGCAAAGGCAGGATGTTATGACCGAAAATGTGGAGGCAATGATCAGGCAGGCCATCCGCGCCGCCAAAGCCGGCCAGAAGGACGAAGCCCGGCAACTGCTCTTGCGTGTGACCGAGATCGACGAGACCAACGAAAAAGCCTGGATCTGGCTGAGTGGTGTCGTGGAGACCGACGAAGACCGCATGACCTGCCTGGAAAATGTGCTCATCATCAACCCGGGTAACCAGGACGCCCAACGCGGCCTGCGGATGCTGGAAGCCAAGCAAGCCAAGTCTCAAAGCGAAGTCAGCCCGTTTGCAGGTGTCACGGAAGATGATTGGGGCGACATCGACGCGGATACCAGCGGCTTTATGGCCGATCTCGACATGGGCATCCCGGACGAAGAGCCGCCCGCCGAAGACGAGGACCTAATCGAGACCGATACCGGTTCCTTTGCCACCGTCGAGCCGGATTACCAGACCGGTTATGAGACGGCTTTCAACGATGACGTCTTCGGTGATTTCGACACCCCCTTCGATGACGAGCCGGAACCGGAACCCGAACCAGCCCCACCGATGGACATCGGCTTCGATGATGATTTAGAAGAAGCCGATGACTTGCCCTATGCCGACGAGCCAGCCGGTATCTATGAAGATTACGCCGAGGAAGACGAAGCATATGACGCAGGCGGTTACGATGCAGGTCTCTACTTCGATGAAGATGAGGACGACACCATCGGCGGTGACGAAGCCGGTAACGAGATCGACCTGTATTTCGCGGATATTCCCGAAGGCATCCGCGCTACCCGCCCGCCCGGTGTAGACGAACGGTATAGCCCGTTGTTGATTCCGGTTCTAGTTCTTCTGGTGATCGGCAATCTGGGCGCGGTTGGCTGGTTAGTCTTGAATCTGGTTGGCTGAGTGCATGACGAGCGATATCCTACACATCGAAGCGCACAGCTTCCTGGCGCGGCCCGCACTAGAGACACGGTATTACGACGGGTGGGTCTTGCGCTTTGCGGATGGGTTCACCCGGCGGGCGAATTCGGTCAATCCGCTTTATGGTTCCGATATGCCGCTGGACGCAAAGATTAGCCTGTGCGAAGACCTTTACCACCGGCATGATCTACCGCCGGTCTTCCGGCTGACCGATACCGCCCAACCCGCCGACCTGGATGACCATTTAGCCTCACGCGGTTATCAGCACCAGCCCGGCGCACTGGTGCAGGTGTGTGACCTCACCACCGCGCATTTACAGGCAGACGCAACCTGCCAGATCACCCCACAGCCGACGCTGGCTTGGTGGGAAGCCTGCGCCCGGCTCAATGCCATCCCACCGGATAAGATGCGCGTCTTCGAGCGGACGATGGCGATCACCAGCGGGCAAACCGCCTACAGCGCGATCTACGACGCCAACGGCGCGATCATCGTGCTAGGCCAGGGCGTCTATAAGGATGATTTACTCGGCATTTTTGCGGTTGTCACGGCGGAAGAACACCGGCGGCAAGGTCTCGCCCGGCAGTTGATGATGAGCTTGCTGGCCTGGGGTTGGGCGCAGGGTGCCGCGCAGGCTTACCTCCAGGTGACGCCAGAAAACACAGCCGCCATCACGCTTTATGCCGGCCTGGGCTTCCAGCCGGCGTATAGCTATTGGTACCGCCAGCGGCCCTAGACAGAGCCGCTCGCTTTTGCTACTCTATTAGTCTGTTCAAAAACCGACGAGGCAATTTGAAGTATGGCTAATCATCAATCAGCGTGGAAGCGCATCCGTCAAAACGAGAAGCGCAGAATTTACAACCGTCACTTCCGCAACCGCACGCGCACCTACATCAAGCAAGCCCTGAGCGCGATGCAAAGCGGTGAACCAGAAACCGCCGAAGAAGCCACCCGCCGCGCCATCCGCGACCTGGATAAGCTGGCAAGCCGGGGGGTCATCCACAAGCGGAATGCCGCCCGCCGTAAGAGTCGCTTGATGAAGCGTCTTAACAAGATGGAAGCCCAGGCGTAACCGCCCGACCGGTCGGTTTTTGCGTGTAGGTTTACGTCTTGCCGTTTGGCTCCAGCCGGTAACCGACGCCGCGCACCGTCTTCAGGTAGCGCGGTTTTTTATTTCCGTTGTTCTTCTCGATCAACCGCCGAATCCAACGAACATGAACATCTAATGTGCGGGTATCCCCGGTGTATTCGGTATCCCAAACCTTCGCCATGATCGTCTTGCGATCCAGTGTCTCCCCCGGATGCCGTAAAAACAAGGTCATCAACCGGGCCTGTTTGGGCGGTAATTCGCGCTCGTGACCATTGACCGTCAGCAGGCGGCGCGGGACGTTCATGGAAAATGGCCCGCATTCGATCACTTCTTCATCCCGTACATGGAGGATGCGCTCAATACTGTTGAGCAGATGGCGTGGGCCGGTCTCTTTAAGGAAGACATCCGCCGGGCTGTCGGCCAAATCGGGCGGGGCGATGTGAATCACCGGGACGTTGACAAACTGCCGCTTCAACTTGCGGCAGATGCGCTCGCCACTGGTCCGCAAGGAGTCTGCATCCAGCACGAAGAGATCCGGCGTATCATTTTGCGCGGTGTGTAAGGCACGCTTGCCACTCGGAACACTGACGACATGATACCGTTCCGTGAGTGCATCCAGTTTACCGTTATCTTTCGAATGAGGATGCCGGATGTAAATGATCGTGGCAGATGCCATCTGTATCTATGCTCCTTAAACGTGTGTCATCCCGTCCGCACGAGGAACGTATTCTCATGCCTGGCTAGGCTTGGTACGGCATAATGCTGTGGGAGGCCGCTAAATCGGCGGTCGGGTTTATTGCGCTAGGATTATATCATAGGAAGGATGCAGGCGCATGTTAAAATTTATGAATTACGATGCGATGACCTGCCGCAAAGCAGTCGAACAGATTGACACCCAACTGAATTGGTCGTGGTTGCCGGAGCTGGCCGATTGGGTGCTGGCGCAAGCCCAGGCCATCCAGCAGATCCCCGCGCCTACCTTCCAGGAGGCCGACCGGGCCGAATACGTCCGGCGGCAATTCATCGCCTTCGATCTTGAGTCGGTTGAGGTCGATGATCTATACAATGTCTATGGCTATCTGCCAGGGGAGGCCCCCCAGGCCGGGGCGGTGATGGTCGTCGCACACACCGATACCGTCTTCCCAGCCGATACCGACCTGACCGCCCGGCGCAATGGTGACCGGCTGTATGGGCCGGGGATCGGTGATAATAGCCTGGGGGTGGCCGGTCTACTTGGAATGCTCAAGGCGGTGCGGCTGGCGGGCACCACCCCCCGTGACGGCATCTGGTTCGTCGCGACATCGCGTGAAGAAGGACTGGGTGACCTGAGCGGGATGCGGCAAGCCTACCACCGGCTCAAAGACCGTATTCATGCTGTCATCAACCTGGAGGGCATGGCCTTCGGTCATATCTACCACGCCGGGATCGCGGTGCGGCGGTTACACATCACCGCAAAGACCGACGGCGGGCATAGTTGGGCGCACTTTGGGCGGCCCAGTGCCATCCACAGCTTGATGCACCTGGGCGCACAGATTACCAGCATCGCCCCGCCAGACGCCCCGCGCACCACATACAACATCGGCATCGTAGAAGGCGGGCGGTCGATTAACACCATTGCGGCCCAGGCCGGGATGTGGCTGGATATGCGCTCAGAATCTACCCAGGGCCTGGAGTCCATCGAGCATACCGTTCGGGCATACATCGACGCCGGGACGACCTCAGACGTGCAATTTCTCACCAGTGTCGTCGGCGACCGTCCGGCGGGCGACATCCCGGCCACACATCCGCTGGTGACTACCGCCAAACACGCGCTGGAACGGGTGCAGACGCGAAGCAAATTAGCCACCGGCAGTACCGATGGCAATATCTCGTTGGCGGGCGGCACACCGACCATCACCCTGGGCGTCTCGCGGGGGGGCAACGCCCACCGGCTAGACGAATACATCGACATCAAGCCGCTCAAACATGGCGTGCGCCAGTTGATCCTGACGTTGGGCGCGGTCATCGGGTTGCCAACTTGATCCTGGCTTGATGCGGCGGTATGATACCCGGCATGAGACGATTACTTTTATGGATGATCGGCCTTAGTCTGTTACTTCCGCTAGGGCTGACGACCGGATACACCACCCTATCGACCGGGGCGCAGGCCACCGAGCGTCCCTTCCAGCCGGTGACTGTGCCGACGCACACCCCCGGCCCGCCGCCGGCCTGCCTACCGCTGGAAGCCGGACGCCCGGACGCCGAACATCGCGTCGAAGCCGACCTATATTACGCCGAGCGCGTGCTGACCGTCAATCAGCGCGTCCGCTGGACGAACCGCACCGGCGATAATATGCCCGTCATCGTGTTGAACGTGGAGCCGAACCGCTGGCCCAACGTCTTCCGGCTGGATGCAGTACAGGTAGACGGCATCGAACGGGGGGCCATGCTCGACGGTAAAAAGCTGACGATCCCGCTGATACAGCCGGTCGGCGTCAATTGCACGCTCGACATCACGCTGGATTTTACGCTGACGATGCCACAGGTGGGCGTCACCGTTTATAGTTACAAAGGCTTCTTCGGCTTTACCGACCGGCAGATCAACCTGGGGCATTGGTTGCCGGTGGTCGCCCCCTGGCAGGATGACACCTGGCTCACCCGTCGTCCGGCTCTCATCGGGGAGCAAGAGGTCATCGCCCCGGCAGATTGGGCGGTCACCATCCGTCAGGTAGATACAACACCCGATGTGACCATCGCCGGGCCGGGCAACGGCGGCTTGATCGAACCGGGCGTCTGGCAATATACCTACCTCAACGCCCGTGATTTTAGCATCAGCATTAGCGACCAATTCATCATGGAGTCGGTTGATCTGCCGAACGGTGTGCGCGTAGAAGCGTATACCTTCGATGATCCGAGTCTGGATCTGGCGCGGGCGCACTTCCTGGAAGTCGCGGCGGATAGCCTGGACTTATTCGCAGAGCGATTCGGCGCGTATACCGACGACCGCTTGCTGGTGGTGCAGGGAGACTTCCCCGATGGGATGGAATTCAGCGGCTTGATCTTCGTCGGCGATGGCTGGTTCACGACCTGGGATGGCACGCTCACCTCTTACCTGACGCTGATTACCGTGCATGAGGTGGCGCATCAGTGGTGGTATGCCCGCGTCGGCAATGACCCGGCCACTGATCCCTGGCTGGACGAAGCCTTAGCCACTTATAGCGAATACATCTACATCGAGACCTATCATCCTGATCTACGCGATTGGTGGTGGGCGTTCCGGGTAGATCCGTTCAACCCGCAGGGTTTCATCGATTCATCGGTGTACGAGTTCGAGTCGATCCGGCAGTATATCAACGCGGTGTATCTGCGCGGGGTGCAATTCCTGCACGCGCTCCGGGCTGACCTGGGTGACGCGGCCTTCTTCGTCCTGCTGGACGATTACGCCGTCGTCGGCACCGGCCAGATCGCCACGCCGGATCTGTTCTGGTCGTTGCTCACGGCGGAGCAATTAGCGGCTACTCAGGACACACGAGCGCAATACATGCGCCAGCCAGATGTGGGCGGATGACATGATAAAACGATTCAATCAAACGGCTTGAAAGGCTAACAATGACACAAATTTTCCTTTACCTTTGCACCGGGGCGTGCATGCTGGTGTATCTGCCGGTGGTCGTGCTCGGCTTCCGGCAGATTGTCAACCGGCGGGCGGTGTTCAACCTGCGGGTGCAACAGGTGCATTTCATCGGGACGCCAGCGGTGTTATTCGGCCTGGGGCAGTTGATCGGCGGGTTGGTCTCGGTGTTCTTCATCGGGTTGGCGTTGCAAAACGCGAATATCCTGTGGTTGTTGCCGGGTGTGGCCCTGGGCGCGTTGATCGCCATGACTGGCTTTTACTTCGGCACACGGGCGCAGATCAACAAGACGATGGGCCGCGTGATGAACGACGCCAGAGAGCGTATCTTCCAGCAGAACTTACAACCCGATGATGTGATCGTGATCGAAGCGGATGACGCCGACCGCCCGGCACAGCCCCCGGCCCGCCGGCGCGACGATGAGATCATCGACGTGGAGATCATCGAAGACGAAGACGACCCCCGTACAGACTGACCGATCAGGGGCGGGATGCCGCCCCTTTTCCGCCGGTATAATCGAATCCCCATTCGATTCCTACACACTGTCGGAAAACTACCTTGTTATTTCCTTCACAATGCGGTGCCAAATCCGCAGATTGTCCAGTATCCTCTTAGGTACACACAGAAAAATTGAAGGGAATTAAATTTATGACACACTCCAATATCAAGCGCGTAGCGGCTTAAGCCGCTCAAAACACAGCCTGAACTCAAGCACAACTTAATCAACTTATTGGCCCGGCCATTAGCTGGCAGGGGATTATTCAAGACGTCTATTCGACAGACAAACTTAAGGTGTTTTTTTATGACAGCAACCACCACCAACATCGAGATTAAAGGCGCGATGACGCCCGAATATGAGCAAATCCTGACGCCAGAGGCACAGGCGTTCGTCGCCAAGCTAGCGCGGACGTTCACCGCCCGGCGTGACGAACGGCTCCAGGCGCGGGAAGAACGGCAAGCCCGCATCGAAGCGGGCGATATGCCGGACTTCCTAGAGGAAACACGCCACATCCGCGAAGACGATAGCTGGCGTGTCGCGCCGGTTCCGCAAGACTTACAAGACCGCCGGGTAGAAATCACCGGGCCGACCGACCGCAAGATGGTCATCAACGCGCTGAATAGCGGCGCGAAGGTCTTCATGGCAGATTTCGAAGACGCCAACGCGCCCACCTGGGCCAACATGATCGAAGGGCAGATCAGCCTGCGCGATGCCATCCGCCGTCAAATTGATTATTACGACGAAAATCGCGGCAAAGAATACAAGCTGAACGACACCATCGCCACGCTCATGGTGCGCCCGCGTGGCTGGCACCTGGATGAAAAGCATTTTCTGGTCGATGGCAAGCCGGTGCCCGGTGGCATCTTCGACTTCGGCCTGTTCTTCTTCCACAATGCCCGCACCCTGATGGACAACGGCAGTGGACCGTACTTCTACCTACCCAAGCTGGAAAGCCACCTGGAAGCCCGGCTGTGGAACGACATCTTCAACCTGGCGCAGGATGAGCTAAACATCCCACGCGGTACGATCAAAGCGACGGTCTTAGTGGAAACCATCCTGGCCGCCTTTGAGACCGAAGAGATCCTGTACGAACTGCGCGATCACTCCGCCGGGCTAAATTGTGGCCGCTGGGATTACATCTTCAGCTACATCAAGAAGTTCCGCCATATGCCCGAATTCGTCCTGCCGGATCGCTCTCAGGTGACGATGACGGTACCGTTTATGCAAAATTACACCCTCCAGGTGATTAAGGTGTGCCATAAGCGCGGTGCCCACGCGATGGGCGGTATGGCGGCGCAGATCCCGATCAAGAACGACCCGGAAGCCAACGAAAAGGCCATCGAAAAAGTCCGCCAGGACAAACTGCGCGAAGCCCAGGCCGGCCACGATGGCACCTGGGTAGCACATCCCGGCCTGGTAGAAGCCGCCCAGACGATCTTTGACGAATATATGCCCCAGGCCAACCAGATCGACCGCCAGCGCGAAGACGTCAACATGACCGCCAACGATCTGCTGGAACCGAGCGACGGCACCATCACCGAGCATGGCCTGCGCTGGAACCTGAAAGTCGGCATCCAATACCTGGAAGCCTGGCTGGGCGGGAACGGGTGTGTGCCGCTCTATCACCTGATGGAAGACGCCGCAACAGCAGAGATCAGCCGGACGCAAGTGTGGCAATGGCTTCATCACAACGCGGAACTGGACGACGGGCGCAAGGTCACACCGGCTCTGTTCGGCACCTTCTTAGAAGAAGAGATGGACGCGATTAAAGAGGAAGTCGGGGCGGATCGCTTCGAAAACGGTCACTATCAACGGGCGGCGCAATTGTTCGACCAGATGATCCGTGCCGATGATTTCGTCGAATTCCTGACGCTGCCGGCTTACGACGACCTGGATTAACTTATTTCGGCGAGGCACGCATCGCAGATGTTGCAACACAAAGGACTCCTTGCTCTTAAAGGATGTGAGACCGGCGTGCAGGTCTCATCATCCTGATAAATAACAAAAAATGATCGACACATGACTGATAAAAAGGACAAACTCATGCAAACCGAACTGGCAATGAAACACGACTGGATGAATAACCCCCGCTGGAACGACATCACCCGGCCCTACACCCCGGCAGACGTTCTGCGTTTGCGCGGCACAATCAAGGTGGAATACACCCTGGCCCGGTTGGCGGCAGAGCGTCTGTTCCAACTGCTACAAACTGAAGATTACGTCAACGCCCTGGGCGCGATCAGCGCGAACCAGGCCGTGCAGATGGTGGAAGCCGGGCTGAAGGCGATCTATGTGAGTGGCTGGCAGGTGGCGGCAGATAACAACACCGCTGGCACCATGTACCCTGACCAATCGCTCTACCCGGTGGATAGCGTGCCGAAGTTGATCGAGCGCATCAACAACGCGCTGATGCGGGCCGACCAGATCCAGCACATGAGCGACAAAGAAGACCCGCTCTATTACTTCGCGCCGATGGTGGCCGATGCCGAAGCCGGCTTCGGCGGCAACCTGAACGCCTTCGAACTGATGAAGGCCATGATCCGTGCTGGTGTGGGCGGCGTCCACTTCGAAGATCAGCTTTCCAGCGCGAAGAAATGCGGCCACCTGGGCGGCAAGGTGCTGGTGCCCACCAGCGAATTCGTCAACAAGTTGGTGGCGGCCCGGCTGGCGGCAGATGTGATGGATGTGCCGACGCTGTTAATCGCCCGGACCGATGCCGATAGCGCGACCCTCATCACCAGCGACATCGACACCCGCGACCACAAGTTCATCACCGATGAGCGCACCGCCGAAGGCTTCTACGGTGTGAAACACGGCATGGAATCCTGCATCGCACGCGGGCTGGCCTACGCCCCCTATTCTGACATGATCTGGATGGAAACCAGCCACCCGGATCTCGACCAGGCGCAAGAATTTGCGGAAGCTATTCGTAAGGAATACCCGAACAAGATGCTGATGTACAACTGCTCACCGTCCTTCAATTGGAGCCGCAACCTGGACGCAGGCACCATCGCCAAGTTCCAGCGTGAACTGGGCGCGATGGGTTACAAGTTCCAGTTCATCACACTGGCTGGCTTCCACGCGCTGAACACCAGCATGTTCGAGTTATCGCTGGCGTATAAAGAAAGCGGCATGACCGGTTACGCCGCCTTGCAGGATCGTGAGTTCGAACTGCAACGCACCGACGGCTACCGCGCCGTCAAGCACCAGAGCTTCGTGGGCACCGGCTACTTTGACGCGGTTCAGACCGTCATCACCGCCGGGCAAAGCTCCACCACCGCAATGGCCGGAAGCACCGAGACCGAACAATTCGAAGAAGACAACAGTTCCACACCGGCCCCTGCCGACTAGCGCAAGCCATAACCGGGGTGCGGTGGACGAGCCGCCGCACCCCGGCCTGATTATTGTAAGTATAAGATCGTAGAGGAGAGACCACGCCATGACTTTTCCCAGCCGTTACCAGCAATTACGCAACGTTGGCTTGCGGAATTTATCGGAAATCTATCATAACCTGACACCGGCCCAACTGTACGAACATGCCATCCAGGACGAAGATATCAACATCAGCCAGGATGGTGCGCTCGTCACCCGCACCTATAACCACACCGGGCGCGCCCCCAACGACCGCTTCATCGTGCGCGAACCAGAGACCCAGCATGAAATCGACTGGGGCGACATCAACAAGCCATTTGACGCGGACGCTTTCGGCTGGCTTTACCAGAAGATGGAAGACTTCTTCTATGGTAAGCCAGTTTACGTGCAAGATTGCTTCGCCGGCACCCACCCGGATCACCGCATCGGCGTCCGCATCGTGACGGAAAAGGCGTGGCATAGCCTGTTCAGCCGGAATATGTTCGTATCACCGGAGCCGCAAGATCTGGAAACCTTCGAGCCGGATTACACCGTGATTCACGCGCCATCGCTCCAGGCCGACCCACAAAAAGATAAGACCCATTCCGAAGCCTTCGTCCTGATTCACCTCAGCAAGCGTCTGGTGTTAATCGGCGGGACGCATTACGGTGGAGAGATCAAGAAATCTATTTTTAGCATCATGAATTATTTATTGCCGAAGAAGGGCATTTTGCCCATGCATTGCTCTGCCAATGAAGGGGACGCGGGCGATGTGGCGTTATTCTTCGGCCTGAGTGGCACCGGCAAGACCACGCTCAGCGCGGATGCCCGCCGTCATCTAATCGGCGATGACGAACACGGCTGGGGCGACGACGGCGTATTCAACTTTGAGGGCGGATGCTACGCCAAGACGATCAACCTGAGTGCAGAAGGTGAACCGGAGATCTACGGCGCAACCAAGCAATTCGGCACCATCCTGGAAAATGTCATACTTGACCATGACCGCAACCCGGATTTTACCGACAGCCGTTACACGCTGAATACCCGTTGCTCGTATCCGATCAGCGCGATCCCGAATCACAAGCCGGATGGACGCGGCGGCCAACCGCGCAACATCATCTTCCTGACGGCGGATGCGTTCGGCGTCCTGCCGCCGGTGAGCAAGCTCACGCCAGAGCAAGCCATGACGTACTTCCTCAACGGCTACACCGCCAAGGTCGCCGGGACGGAAACCGGCATCGACGAGCCACAAGCCACGTTCAGCGCGTGCTTTGGTGCGCCGTTTATGCCGCTGAACCCGCGAGTCTACGCCGAACTCCTGCGGCAGAAGGCCCACGACGCCGGCGCGACCATCTGGCTGGTCAATACCGGCTGGACGGGCGGAGCCTATGGCACCGGTCATCGCATCGAGCTGGCCTATACCCGCGCCATCGTCGATGCCATCCTGGATGGCACGCTGGCCCAGGCCACAACCCGCGAAGACACGATCTTCGGGCTGATGGTGCCGACGACCTGCCCCAATGTCCCGGACGCGGTGCTTGACCCGCGCCAGACCTGGAATGACAAAGAAGCCTACGACCGGGAAGCCCAGGCTTTAGCAGATCGCTTCCAGGATAATGCCCGGAAATATCTGGAACCAGTGCCCACTGGCGATTAAATCTGAGGTGGGCGGCCCGGCATGGTCGCCCTCTACTTCACCACACCGAGCCGTCGCAGGTCATAGAGCAGGACGCGCTCAAAGGGCGAATCGGTGATAAGCGGCAGATACAATACCCCGCGCCGGGTTAGTTCGGCGCGGATTTCGTCTCGCCAGGCGGCCACCCGCCGCTGGTAGATGTCGCGCATGGTGGCATCCACGCTGACTTCCTGAGCGCGTCCGGTCTCAACATCCACCAGGCGCAGATCACCGGCCACCGGCGGCGTGATCTCATCCGGTGATAACGTGTGGATCAGCACGACTTCAAAGCCCTTGCCGACCAGGGCATTAATCCCGTCAATGTAACCACTGGGGCTGAACATATCGCTGATGACAAAGCACAAACCTGGTCGGCGGGAGCGCGTGGCGTAATCCTTCAACATCACATTGAGATCAACCATGCCGGCGGGCTTGAGGTTGTGGGCATAGCGCAACATCGGGACGGATTGCGCCCGCCCACGTGACGGCCCGAAGCTCTCGTTACCAGTCGGCTTTAACGCGCTAATCATCACCCGGTCATTGGTGCCGAGCGAAATATACGCCAACCCCGCCATAATCCGCCGGGCATATAAGAACTTGTTGACCGCTTCCGGCGCGTTGTCGCCTTCCGGCCAGGCCATACTCGCGGAAGCATCCAGCAGGATATGCACCGCCAGATCTTCCTCATCTTCCAGCAATTTGATGTATGGGCGGTCGGTGCGGGCGTAGACGTTCCAATCTAACCGGCGCAGGTCATCCCCAGGCACATAATTGCGGTAATCAGCAAATTCGATGCTGGTACCGCGCTTGGTACTGCGGCGTTCCCCCTTGATGGCCCCGGCGCGGACTTTCTTCGCCACCAGCATGAGCGGTTCCAGCTTGCGGCGGATGGTCTCTTCAAGCAATAACGGTTCCATAGGTCGTGTCCTTCTGCGGTCTTTGGTGGCGATTATGCCGGACAAATGTTAACGCTGTATGGGTGCAATTTGTCACAATTAATCGAATTTTGATTTGAAAACTGTTGAAATATGTTATACTAAACACGTAATTAAATATTGATCTTCGGGGCAGGGTGAAATTCCCGACCGGCGGTAATGTGATCGCAAAGATCAACTAGCCCGCGACCCGTATACAGCTTCAAAGTATACCGGTGGATTCTGGTGCGATACCAGAGCCGACAGTTATAGTCTGGATGGGAGAAGGTCGCAAAACGCGCACGAATCGGCCATTGGTTTTGATTCAAGTGTGACGTCAACGCATACCTGTGTGCTGGCCGTTTGGTCTGGCACCTCCCGGCTATGGTACCCTGCCCCGTTTCAAACAGAAGCGGGGTTTTTTACTGATGCAAAATACCGTCCCACGAAACAAAATTATCTCACCGGCCCAACCCACCGGCCAGCGCACCCGCCGCCTGGATTTCTGGCGGATCTTACGCCGGCTGGCGTTCTTAATCACACCGTTAACGGTGCTGACCGCGTGGTATCTCGTGACTGAGTTCGAACTGGTACGCCCGTTCTTGCTCCCCACGCCGGAAGCCGTGCTAGAACGCTTTCAACAGCGCATCACCGATGGCGACCGCTTCTTGATCGATAGCACCTTATGGGGGCACACCATGACGACCCTGACCGAGGTCGTGCTTGGCCTGGGCATTGGTGCGTTCATCGGCATTGTAGCTGGTTATGCCATCGCCAAGAATCGCCTGCTGGAAACCCTGCTCTCCCCCATCGTGATCGTCTTTCAATCCACCCCTATTGTCGCTTACGCGCCCCTGCTGGTCATCTGGTTTGATAGCGGTATTCAGAGCAAGGTCGTGACGTGTGTGCTGGTGGTCTTCTTCCCCATTTTGATGAACACGGTCACTGGCCTGCGTTCTGTGCCGGATGATCTGCGCGATTTGATGCGCGTCTCCAACGCAAGCTGGTGGCAGACGTTCATCAAGTTAGAAGTCCCCGCCTCCTTGCCGGTGATGATGACCGGGTTAAAGACCGGCGCGACATTGGCCGTCATCGGCGCGGTCGTCGGTGAATTTGTGGAGGCGAATGCTGGCCTGGGCTTCCTGTTGAACCTGGCGCGGCAACAATACGATACCCCGTTGGTCTTTGTCGCGGCGATCACGCTGGCAATCATGGCGGGCACGTTGTACCTGGCGGTCACCCTGCTAGAGCGGCGGTTGCTCCGCTGGCAACGCAATTAATTTACGAATCGACGTAAGATCTTACGCTGATTGGGGCCAGATCGCGACTGGCTCTGTCTATAACGATCATATGATAAGGATGCACCCATTATGTACCGTCGAATCATAGCAATCTTGACTCTGTTAGCTTTAATGGCCCTGAGCTTACCCGCCGGGGCACAGGATGATGACGATGACCTGGAAACCATCGACTACTTCCTGACGTTTGTACCCAACATCCAATTTGCGCCGGTTTACCTGGCGGAGCCATACCTCAACGAGGCCGGGTATACGATGGATCTGCGGTATGGTGAGGAAAATGTCGGCGTTGATCTCATCGCCAATGAAAATGCCGACTTCGGCATGATTAGCGGCGAGCAGGTCTTGATGGCACGAGCGGCAGAGCGTCCGGTCGTGTACGTTTACGAGTGGTTCCAGGAATATCCCATCGGCATCGTCATCCCGGATACGACTGATGCGGAAACCGTCGCTGACCTGGAAGGGTTGAAAGTCGGTGTGCCGGGGCGTTTCGGCGCGACTTACAGCGGCCTGACGGCTATCTTATCCGCCAATGACCTGACCGAACAAGACATCGACCTGGAGACCATCGGTTTTGCCGCGCCGGATGTGGTGTGCGTGGGCGGCGTGGATGCCAGCGCGATCTACGTCAACAATGAACCGTTGCAGATTCAACGCCGGGCCGATGCAGGCGATTGCGGCGACATCACCGGCGTGAGCGTCTTACGTGTGTCGGATTTTGCGGACATCGTTTCCAACGGGATCGTGACCAGCGAAGCCATGATCGAACAGGATCCCGACCTGGTGCGCGTGATGCTGGCCGCGTATGATAATGCCCTGCGTGATAGCATCAACAACCCGGCACAGGCTTATCTGGATAGCGTCGAGTTTGTCGAAGGTCTGCCGATCAACGATGAATTCGAAGCCTTCTTGCAAGATGCCAGCGCGGACTTCGAGGCGTTGGCGGCGGAAGAAGACATCACCCGTGAGATGATCGCGGAACAACGTCAAGCCGTGTTAGATGAAGCCCTGACGACCTTTGACAGCGACATCACCATTCAGTTCGAGGTGTTCATCGCCACGATTGCGCTGTGGGATGCCGACGAATTAGGTTTTACCGAGCCGGAATCCTGGGAGGAGACGTTAGCCATCGTCAATCAGATGGGATCGTTGGTGGCCGAAGTCGAAGACCTAGAGGCGGCTTATACCAACGATTATCTGCCGTGAGCGCAAGCCTGACCGCACAGGAAGTCGTCGTCCAATTCGGCGACTTCCACGCACTGGGGCCAATCTCGTTTACGATTGTACCCGGTCAATTGATCGCGCTGGTCGGGCCGAGTGGATGCGGCAAAAGCACACTCATCCGCGCCTTTGCCGGGTTAGAACCGCCGACCAGCGGGCGCGTGTTGATCGACGATCAACCCATCGTGAAGCCATCGCCGCGCATTCGCCTGATGTTTCAATCCGCCAACCTGATGCCCTGGCGTACCGTACAGGACAATATCGCGCTCCCGCTGGAATTAGAGGGCATGGGCAAAGCCGACCGTTACCAGCGGGTGGCGCAATTACTGCCGATGTTGGGCTTAGAAGGCTTCGAGACGACGCGGCCCCATGCGCTTTCCGGCGGGATGGCGCAACGAGTCGCGCTGGGGCGCGTGTTGATCCAGGAGCCGGATGTGCTCTTGCTCGATGAACCGTTCGGTGCGCTGGACGCGCTCACGCGAGAGACGATCAGCATGGACTTGCTGGCAATGCTCCGGCAGACCAGGCGCACCGTCATCATGGTGACGCACGACATCAACGAGGCGGTTCTGCTGGCAGATCGCGTGCTGGTAATGAGCCAGCGACCGGGCCGGTTGGTGACCGATGTCATCATCACCTTGCCGCGCCCGCGTCATCTAGCGCAGATGTACCAGCCGGCTTTCGCAGAACTCGCGCAGACCGTCCGCGCTGGCATCGACAAGGCCGGGCTTAACCGGCCCTGAGCCGGTCGTCAGATCGCGTATCGTCGGTTGGCTCATCGGTGTAGACCATCTCAAACGCCTGGGTGAATTCCGCCCCAAAGAGAAAAATCATCGCGGTGTAGTAAATCCACAACAGAATGACAATAACCGCGCCTGCCGCGCCATAGGCCGATGCGACCGTGCTATTTTCCAGGTAGAGTGTGATTCCATGCTGGCCGACGGTAAAGAGAATCGCCGTGACGACCGACCCCACCCAGATGCTATACCAACCCATTTTTTTATCCGGCAAGTAGCGAAAGACCAGGCTGACAATCATTGATCCGGTCGCAATCATCGCCAGGACGTTTAACACCTGGAGCGTTGTAGCGGTGCTGGCTCCTAAATCATTGGTGAATGAGATCACCAATGCGATCATCGTGTTGAAGATCTGCGAAGCCAGGATCAACAGCACGACGCCGACCACCCCTACCGCCGCAAACAACCGATCTTGCAGGAACTTTCGCAATGTCGTCACCAGACGATCATCTTCTGTTTCGTCCACATTCCAGATGCGATTCAACGATTCTTTCAATTGGAAGAAGATATTGGTAGATGCGATCAACAATAAGATAATGCTAAAGACCGTCGCCAGGATGCCGCCATCACCGCCATAAGTGGCTTTTAACACGGTCTGGATGAGTTCGCCACTTCCATCACCCAGTTGTTGGGATACACCATTCACGACTTGCTGTTGCACTTCTGACTGGCCGAAGAATAGGCCAGCAATCGTAATGGTGATAATCAGCAAGGGGGCCAGCGAGAGCAAGCCGTAATAGGCCAGCGCGGCGGCCTGCCGCGAGACTTTGTCTTCAAAAAAGGCGAGGAAGGCCCGGCGGAATACGTTAAAGATAGCAGTCATTGACTTACCTGATTTCCAAACATCGCCTTTAACGTATCACATCCACCTGGCCGGGTGCATGAACAGGACGGTCACAGTGTACCGTCCATCTGACCTATGCTTTTAATTCTTTGTTGAGTGCGTTCGCCAATTGTGCCGCGACCAATTCCAGCATCAAGATGTGTTCTTGCGTGATACTGCCGGGTACATCACGGCAGGCGGCGATCACACCGAATTGTTTACCGGCAAAGCCGACCGGCACGCACGAGATTGCGCCCAGCCGCCCCCGCGCTACCAGCGGATGATTGGGCTTGTCTTCCGGCGCGGCGATGCGACTCTGGCCGTTTTGTGCCACCCACCCCATCAGGTCATCAGCGTCGGATTTTTTCGGCGCAATCGACGTGATCGTATTCGGCCCGACCTGCGCCCGGATGTATAACTCTAACGGATCGGTCTTCTCGATGTGATAATAGGCCACGTAGTCGTACCCCATTTCCAGCACCGATTGTACGGTCGCCTCTTGCTTGCCGATGCTCCCGACCGCTTCTTTCATCGTCTTGTTGATGGAGCGCACCGCTGGCAGGCTATCGCTACGCAAAGTTTCCATCCGGCGGTCGGCGATCATCTTCTCGATACGCCGCTTGAGGTCGTCATTTTTGAACGGTTCGGTGCTCATCTCATCGGCTTGCCCCGGCATCCCGAAGTCGGCATCTTCATCGACCAGCACGATCAACAGGCGCGGGTACTTCTGCCGGATGAGCGCGACATAGTCATGAATGTCTTCGTCCAAGTTATTGTCGATCACGAACACATCGACATGATTGTCTTTATCCGCCAGGATATTGCTAGCTTCGTCCAGGCTGGGCACAACACCGACGTTAAAACCGCCGGCTTCTTCCAGATTATTACCATAACGCTCGACGTGCTCTGCACGGACGGCGACGAGTAAATCCACTACTGGGGGCATGATCGATCCTTGTCTATAATCATGATATAGAGTCCATGTTAACGCGAATCAAACCGGGCTGGCAAGTGTACTCAGTCTGCTGGTCGAAGATCAACCGTAACACCTGCCGCGCTGGTGTGTTATCTTTAACGACGCTCTCATCATCTTAAAGAGAAGGATACACAATGGCGCGTATTAATACAACTAATCCGCATCAAACCGGGACGCTGGCCGCTTTGATCGGTCTCACCCGTTGGAAGGAGCAACTACCGTTCGCGACGCTGACGTTCTTAGGCGGCTTGATCGCCTTCAGCGTAGCGGATGACGTGACGCTGGATTGGCGGTTGTTCGCGGTGGCCCTGGCGAACTTCCTCACCGTGACCTTTGCCTTCATGATTAACGACATGGAAGACGCCGAAGACGACGCGAAAAATCCGCGTAGCGCGGCCCGCAACCCGATCACCAATGGTTCGCTTGATATGCGGACGGCCTGGATCGCATGTGCGGTCGTGGTGGCCGTGTCGGTCGGTCTGTTCGCGGTCGGTGGTTTGGGGGTGCTGGTCGTCGGCGCGGTGAACCTGACGCTGTCGTTCCTCTATTCCTGGAAGCCGGTTCGCCTGAAGTCATCAAGCATCGGGCTGGATGTCGTGTCGCATACGCTGATGCTAGGCGGATTGTTGCCGTTGGCCGGGTATCTGGTCTATAGCACCAGCCTGCATCCGGCGATTCTGTTCATGGTGGCGGCGGCCACGCTCGGCTCTACCTACGGCCAGCTTTACAACCAGATTCGAGATTATGACGCGGATACCCAGGCCGGCATCGTCAACGTGACGACGCGCCTGGGCAAACAGACAACCTGGGTGCTGGCTTATCTCGCCATCGGCTTGACGCTGGTGTGTGGTGTGCTGGCCTTCAGCTATATGACGTTCCCGGCGTGGTTATGGTTGGTCGCTGGCAGTTCGACCGTCATCGGCTTCGGGGGTGCCTTGCTCTTGCAAAACACCGCCGACGCCAGCGGCAAAGAAGCCCTCGACCTGACCGGCAAACTTCAGCCGGGGTTCTGGTTCGCCTTCAGCGTGACGATTACCGCGTGGATCATCTGGGCCATGATTTAATCGTGCTCGGTGCTGATGTCCCGCCGGATCTCCTCCGGCGGGTTCAGCGGGAACTTCAGGCCGAACACACTGCCTTTATCAACTTCACTACGCAGGTAGACCGCCCCGCCATGTGCCACTGCCACACTCTGGGCAATCGCTAACCCTAGCCCGCTCCCCTGGGCTTTGTCGCCTTCCACCCGGTAGAAGCGGTCAAACACGCGGGCTTGTGCCGGCACCGGGATCCCTGGCCCGTCATCGTGGACTTCGATTACCAGCATCTCGTCGTGATCTTGCACCCGGAGCTTGATCGTCCCGTTTTCCGGCGTGACTTTGGCCGCGTTCATCAAGTAATGATGCACCGCCAGCTTGAACCAGCGCACATCGGCATGGAGGACGGACACATCCGAATTAACCTGAAAATCAAGTGTAAGGTGTGTGGTCACCTGCCGGTCGGCACTCTCGTTGATGACCTCTTGCAAGACATCGAGCAGGTTAAACGGACGCACCCGGAAGTTATAGCCACTCTCGATATGTTCCAGATGAAGCAAATCATCAATGAGCGACCGTAAACGCTCCAGGCCGTCTAAGGCCAGGTCGATGACCTCATCCAGGTCTTCGTCACGCTCGATCAAGATTTTATCCAGCGTGATGATGCTACTATAGGCCACACTCAGCGGATTGCGCATGTCGTGGCTGGCCGCCTGCATGAACTCCGCCCGTGCAATTTCTGCCCGGCGCAGATGTGTGACGTCCTTGAGCACGATCACCCAGCCGTCTTGCTCCACGACCTTTTCAAAGCCGCTATCCGCCAGGATCGGGTTAACGACCACCGCAATCACCCGGTCATCACCCAATGTCGCCTGGAACGCCTTGTCTTCGCCCCGCTCACGAGAGGCCAACGCCCGCAGGAGTTGGTTACGGATGTGCCAGTTGATCGGGGCTTCGCGCAAGGGCACGTCGATCAATTGTGTGCGCGTCACCCCAAGCAGACGCTCCGCCGCCTGATTCGCCAGCTTAATCTTGCTGGATTTATCGGTCGCCAGGATGCCATCAGACGTGGAATGCAAGACCGCTTCGATGCGTTCGCGCTCTTCGATGCTCTGTGAGAACAAGCGGGCATTTTCCAGCGCGACACCGACAGTATCCGCCACCACCCGCAAAACAGCCACGATCTCATCGTCGAAGCTATGCGGTTCGTTACTCATGATGCTGAGGATACCGATGATTCGCCCGCGTGCGTGCATCGGGGCCATCGCAATCGACCGGAAATGCTCATCACGGAAGCTCGGCACCGCGTAATCTTCGGTACCGGTTAGCGTGTTATAAACCACCACGTCATCTTTTTCCACCACCTGCCCAGACATCCCCTCTCCCAGTGGGATCCGCATCGGGTTGCTGACGACAAAATCATGGATCCAGCCGCGTTGCGCCCGCAAGACCAGTTCACCGGCGTCTTCGTCAATCAAGCTGATGCCGCTGGCTTCCGCATCGACGATTTCCAGCGCGATTTCCAGCGCGGTTTCCAGCGTCTTGTCGATGTCGAGCGACTGCCCGACCACGCTCGTGACGACGTTAATGGCGGCCATCTGGTTCGTCCGCCGCTTGACTTCCTGCAATAGTTGTCTGTTTTGTTCGCTCAAGGTTACGTCTCTTGCCATTTTGCATCCAGGGAGGTTGATCAACTCATGCGTCATATTATAACGCAAGCTCAATCATCAAGATACACTGCCAAGCAGGTAAATAATGCTATAATCTTCTTAAGACACGCGGTCATCTTACATCACTCATGTCATTTTGCCACCAGCAGAAGGATTTTATCATGAGCCAAGATACTATGCACCCATACGACGATCAACCCAAGACAGAACCTAACCCTGAAGCAGAAGAGTCTACCGGCAAGTTTGGTCAGGCGTTAGGCGGTTGTGTCTTAGCCATCCCTGCCGGGGCTTATGCGGGCGCACTCGTTTTCGTGCTGAACATTTTCATCTATATCATCGTCTTGACGGTCGATACCGGCCTCATCGGTGGGGAAGACGGCGGCTTGATGGGCTTCATCCTCAACGCCGGGTTGGTGATCGTGATCGCCGTCGTCGCATCGCCACTTCTATTTTTGGTGGGGCTTTTCCTGGCGGTGGTCGGCGGCATCGGCGGTGGGATCATCGGCGGGATCACCGGCATTATCGGGTTTATCACACGGGTGATTTTGCTCTGGCTCCCCAACGGGGTCTCAATGCTGGCGGTGATGGGCGTCACGACGGCGGCTTCTGTCATCGCGTTTCACACGCTGGCTATCGAGCAGTATAACCTCTTTGATGAGATGGAATGGTTGGGCACGATCAACCTGATTGCCGCTGGCCTGTTTGGGCTTGTCATCGGCTTTGCCGTCTCGTTAGATCCAGTAGTGGTCGCATTGGTGGAAGAGCCAGATGAAGATGTGGATGTAGGCCAGGCTTTGATGGCCCCCTGGCGCGTGATTGGCCGGGTGACAGGCACCGCGCTGGATGCAAGCGACGATGCTGTGAATAAGTACCAGCGTAGTAGCCGACGAAATCGCACACGCCGCACCCTCAACGATCTAAAAGATGATTCTGATGAACGACTCCGCAACGCCCGCACCGTATCAGAAAAAATGGAAGCCAGGAAATTTAAGGAAGATATTGATAAACTGGATCGTGACTTCAAGAAGAACAACTGACGACAAAACCCAAAGGACACACCATGACCTTCGATGTTGAGGCGATTCGGGCGCAATTCCCGGCGTTGCATCAAGCCGCACCCGATGGCACCCTGCCGATCTTTTTCGACAACCCGGCTGGCACACAGGTGCCACAGAGTGTCATCGACGCTTACACCATGTATTACACGCAGATGAACGCCAACGCGGGCGGAGCCTTCCACACCAGCCAGCTTAACGACAAGATGACCGCCGACACCCGGCAAGCCGTCGCGGATTTCATCAACGCCCCCCGCCCGGAAGAAGTCGCCTTCGGGCCGAACATGACCACCCTCTGCTTTAGCCTGAGCCGCGCCCTGAGCAAGACGCTCCCGCCGGATGCAGAGATCATCCTCACCCGTATGGATCATGACGCCAACGTCTCCCCCTGGTTGACCATTGCCGATGACCTGGGCTTGACCGTCCGCTGGGTTGATCTCGTCGCGCAGGATGCCACGCTCGACCTGGACAGCCTGGAAGCCGCGCTGACCGAGCGTACCAAGATCGTCGCCACCGTCCACGCTTCCAACGCGGTCGGCACCATCAACCCGGTACCACGCATCGCGCAGATGGCGCACGCCGCCGGGGCCTATCATGTGGTGGATGCGGTACAAAGTGCGCCGCATCTGCCGCTGGATGTGCAGGCCCTCGGCATGGATTTCTTGCTGTGTTCGTCGTATAAGTTCTTCGGCCCGCACGCCGGGGTGATGTGGGGCAAGTATGACCTGCTGGCGGAATTGCCGGCCTACAAGGTGCGCCCGGCCAAAGATCAACCGCCTTACCGCTGGGAAAGTGGCACCCCGGCCTTTGAATCGCTGGCCGGGGTGGGCGCGGCGGTGCGTTACCTGGGCAAGATCGGCGCGACCTATGGCGCCCCCTACCGGAACGACTTCGACGGATACACCGGCGACCGGCTGAACTACAAGACCGGCATGAAGACCATCCAGCACTACGAGCAGACCCTGGTCACCCACCTGCTGGATGTCCTCCAGCGCATCCCCGGTGTGACAGTGTACGGCATCACCGACCCGGCCCGCTATGATGAGCGTTGCCCGACGGTCGTCTTCACGCATGAGCATTACACCCCGGATCAAATCGCGGCGCATCTGGCAGAGCATCATATTTACGTTTGGAGCGGGCATTATTACGCCATCGAAATCATGGAGACCCTGGGCCACCCGCAACACGGGATGCTCCGGGTGGGGCTGGCCCATTACAATACCATCACAGAAATCGACCGCATGGGTGCGATCCTGACGGCATTTCTAGCGTAGGTCAGGCGTACATTGCATCAATTTGAAATTTAATTATACTGATAACGTGCCGGATAACTTTTCCGGCACTTCTCACAAAAACAAGGAGATTAATAAATGAGAATTCGACTGTTTCTTGTCGCGTTGATGGCGTTGCTTGTCGGCGCAGTGAACGCACAACCGACTTGCCCATCCGGACTGGAAGGGGATAATTGCACCCTGTACCAGACTGCCCTGGTCAACACGGCAACGGCACAATCGTTTACGATGGATTTTGAAATTGACTTGAGCTTTGACATTACCATGATGACGATTAGCCTGACGGCAGAAGGCAGTGGGCCATTGGTGCTGGATGGCGAAGGCAACATCATCGCCGCCCGGCTGGATATGCCCGAAGCCGCAGTGAACATGGGCTTCATGGGTGGCTCTAGCGAAGGGGCCGCGTCCTTCATCCTGGTAGATGAAGTGATCTTCTTCGGCATGGGCGAAGACCTGGACTCACTCACCTGGGAAAGCGTAACAGTGGAAGAACTAGGCGGGCGTGAAGCAATTGACCTGACCGTCAGCGGTATGGCGTCCGTCGATTTCGCCGCTGAATTCGGCATGGGCACTGATGTGCCGGAAACTGCGGAATGGACCCGCACTGATGACGCCACCACGCCCGATGGTGAGACCGCCATCCAACTGAGCAGTGTCATCACCGGCGGTGACCTGATGGCCGGCATGGATGAGGCGATGGAAGAAATGGACGAGATGGAAGGCATGGGCGACATGGGCGCGTTGTTCGGCGGCATGGCCGGCACCTTCGATGTCGATAACAACCTGTTCATCGACCCGGAAAGTAACCGCCTCATCGCCGCTAGCATCCTGTCTACCATCAGCATGGATATGAGCGGCATGATGGAAGGCATGGAAGAAACCGAAGGTATGGAAGGTATGGGCGACCTGTTCGGTGACATGGGCGGGACGACCACCGTCGCCGTCGCCTTCTCCGGCTTCGATGAGAGCTACGACATCCAGGCCCCGGCAGATGCCGAACCGATGGATGAGATGACGATCAGCGCGATTAACTTCGGCGCACTGCCCGACCTGATGTCGAATTACTTCACCAACGCCGTGACAATGAGCGGTGGCATGGGTGGCGATATGGGCATGGGCGGTATGTTTGGCGGCGACAGCATGTTCTTCGACAACTGCACCACCACTGGCTATACCCCGGCGGATGCTGGCACGCTGAGCATCGGTGACGCGGTGACGGACGCGCTGGCGGCAGGCGATACCGACCTGTGGACGTTCAACGGTGAAGCCGGCCAGATCGTGACCATCAGCATGAGTAGCGACCCGGTCGATACCTACCTGGAGCTTTTCGGCCCGGATGGTGAAGGCCTGACTTACAACGACGATTTCGAAGGTTTCAACTCACAGATCACCAGCTTTGAACTACCGGCCTCCGGTGAGTACACCATCGCGGCGTGTGGTTACAGCACGTTCGACGAAGGTGAATACAACCTGGAACTGAGCGATAGCTAAGCATCATCATCACGACGGGTAGAGCCAGGCTCTACCCGTTTTTATCTCTCCGCGACATACCGAAACACATGCTCTGCCCGGCCATATTGATACCCCAGATGTTCCCACACCCGGATCACGGCGCGGTTGGTAATCTGCGTCTTGATGTAAGCATGAGACGCGCCTGATTCTTTCAGATGGTGGGTGATTTCCGCCAGTAATTTAAGGTACCAACCGCGTGCGGCAGGGTCAACCGCCGCCAGCGCACCGGCTTGCGCCAGATTATGCCCCCAGCGCGGCCAATCCGCCCGGTGATAATTGGTGGTGCAAAATGCCCTGGGATCATCGACATCCGGCACGAAGACGGCATCGGCGAAGCCATCTTCCACCGACGCCCGCACCCACTCCGCCATGAGCTGATCGACCGCTTGTTCCGCCAACACCGGGTCAGCATGGAACCGATCATAAGCGTTGACACTGGTTCGGGCGACGACCGCCAACGGCGCGACATCCTCCCGCCGGGCCAGGCGCAGGTTGAAGCGATGCGGATACTTGAACGTCGCCAACGGACGATGATAGGTTAACTGAGTCGCCAGCAGGTCAAAGCGCAGACCGGCCAACGCACGCAATAGCAGAGAGTCTTCCGGCAGGGCGGTACACAACACATAATGCTCCGCCGAAAGGGTGGATAAAAAGTGGGCAACCGCCGTTTGATGCGTGGCCGGCCCATCCGCCTGCAAGGGGACAATGGCCTGCAAGCGCACGACCGGACGCCCGAAGAACGCACTATCCCAGGCCAGATACCGCGCCAGGACGGCGGTCTGGTTGTCATCCTGGGTGAAGATCATACTGCGGTCATCGTCATCACCCAGCCCGGCCAGTAGATCGTCAATATAGGCCGCCCGGAAAGCGGCAGGTCGCGGCATAAAATCCAGCGGGGAAGCCACCAGCCGATCCTCAAGGGCCTGTCGTATACGGTTGATCTGGTCGGGCGTCAGGGTTGAGGTCATCAGGCGGTCAAGCCACCGTCAATGATAATCGTCTGCCCGGTGATGAACCCGGCGGCAGGCGAGCACAAGAACACGATCAACGGCACTACATCGGCGGGAGTCCCCAGCCGGTTGAGTGGGGTTCGGCGGCGGATCTGGTCGCGTTGGGTGTCGGTCAGGCCGTGTGTCATCTCAGTTTCGAGGAACCCCGGCGCGACCGAATTGACCGTGATGCCACGCCCGCCCAATTCCCGCGCCAGGCTCCGTGTGAAGCCATCCAGCCCGGCTTTGGTCATCGAATAAACCGTCAGCCCCCGGTACCCGGTGTGGCCGACGATAGACGTCACGTTGACAATGCGCCCAACCTGCTGGGTGAGCATCTGCCGCACCACCGCCCGCGTCAGGCGGAAGGTGCCCTTCAGATTGATGTCGATCATGTTATCCAGGTCGGCGTCAGTTTCCAGCGCGGCCACATCATCCAGGGCGACACCGGCATTATTCACCAGCGCATCCACCCCGCCGAAGGTGGCCCGTACCTGCTTGACGAAGGCGTTCAGGCTGGCCGGGTCGGTCAGGTCGGCTTGATCCACCAGCAATCGCGCCGGGTAATCTGCCTGCAAAGCCGTTAACGCCGGGGATTCCTTGCGGCTGAACGTCGCCACCTGCCAATCCGTCGATTCTAGAAATGCGGTGACAATCGCCAGGCCCAGGCCCCGGCTCCCACCACTGATTAATACCGTAGAACTCACGATGAAGACCTCACGATTTTTTCGTTGCGCCGTTCGATGTAATCAACAGCCTGTAACGCACGCGGTTGTTCATACCGGCTGAGGGTGGCCCGCAGATGAGCGCGGATGGCGGCCAGCGTTTGCGCGGCATCATACCCCGGCAAGATCTCGACATCTGCCGCCACCACCTGCCCGGTGATCGGATTGTCACGCCCGTAGACGTGGGCCATCTGCACACCATCGACGGTCATAATCGCCGCCTCGACCGTGTGCGGGTAGACCTTCACCCCGCCGACGTTGATGACCTCGTTCATCCGGCCCCGGAATAATACCCGGTCGCCGGTCACTTCTACCCGGTCGCCCGTCGGGAGCCAGCCGTCATCCACCGCCGGGGCCTCTGCGCCGATGTAGCCATCCATCGCGTGGGCGGCGCGGATGTAAAGCTGATCGTCTTCGACCTTCAGCGCGACATTGCCCACCGGACGCGCCAGATAATCAAGCGGGAAGCCGGGCAAGCCATCCTTGACGGAAAAGCACGAGCCGATCTCGGTCGTCGCGTAGACCTGCGTCAGCACGGCACCGGGGAATAAGCGGCGCAGACGATACAGAATATCGGGTGTGGCCGCTTCTCCGCCGAGCGTAATTTGCTTCAGGGGCGGCGCGTCTGCCGTCTCAAAGCGGCTGGTCAACACCCGCCAGAAGGTCGGCGTGGCGGAAATAGCATCGACACCTTGCTCTCGAATGGTCGTCAACACCACATCAAACCCGCGTGACGGCGGGATGACCAACGTCTCTACATTGACCACCGCATGAACCAACAATTGAATACCGGCGAAGTGGTTCAAAGGATAGGCCAGCAACCACCGCCATCCCGCCGAGATACGCCGGGCCTGTGCCACCAGGCGCGACCAGGTATACCGCACAGCCTTTGGTGTGCCGGTAGTCCCCGTCGTGAAGATGACGATCTCACTGTCATCAGCCAGGGGGGTATGCGGCAGGTGATCGTGTGAAAGCGCGTCAAAGAATGAGTCAAAACGCCGGGCCGCGTCATGATCGAGTGTCTCATCGTCGGTCAGGATCACCCCCGGCCCGACCTGCTGGATCGCCTGGAAGACTTCGGCGTGTGTATAGTGCCGGTTCAAAACGATGACCTGCACCCCGGCCATACTGGCCGCCAGGATCACCAGCACCACCGCCGCCGAATCCTGCCCATAGAGATACACGCGATCCGGTGCCCGGTGTATCAAGGCCGCCGCAACCTGCCGGGCACGCGCCTGCACCTGGGCAAAGGACAGCGTATCATCCGGTGCGATCAGCATCAGTTGGTCATTATCATCAGGGAGAAGCGTATGAATCATCCGTCGCTCGTCGCGTAATACGTGATGACTTCGTTAATGGTCTGTGGGAATTGCTCCGCGCTGTATGGGTCGGTGCCGAATTCGTTTTCCAGATGCACTGAAAAGGTCGCGGTATCCAGCGAGTCCAGCCCCAGGCCGTCCTCATAGAGTGTTTCATCCGGTTGGAAGCTCTGCCGTTCGATTCCTTTCTCCGCCAGGATTGTCTGGAGGATGGATTCGACTTTCGTTTTGACTTGCGACTGATCCATAGTAATGATTGCCCTCTTAAACTGCTTTCCGGTGGATTGTATCAGCGATCCGCCGAAAGCTGTAGGCTGATAGAGCGCGTTGCTCACCCGCCAGAGGGAAAACCGCCCGGTGCATCAACCTTCTACTTGATCCACCGGGCCAGGTCAAAATTTAACCTTCGGAGACAGTCAGTGTGAAGTCACCGGCTACCGGGCCTTGCTGGAAGTTGTTGTTAAACACCCGTACCAGATACGTCCCATCGCTAGGAAGCGTGACAGTATACTGTAAAGAGCCAGGACGCACACTATACAGACTGAACAACACACGCGGCGCGTTTTCCACGATCAGCGGTTCTTCCACGTCGATCCCCGGACCGTAGCTCTCGCTTTCGCTGGTCAGGGTAAAGGTCACCGTCTGGCCGGCGGTTCCTTGCAGGCGATAGACGATCTCGCCCTGCTGGCCGCCGCCGACGACATCACTGACGGGCGTGCCCAGTTCCAGGGTTGGCACTGCGGATGGCGCGACGGTAAACGCATAATCGCTGACCATCCCGGCGACTTCCGGCGCGGTGGCGTTTAAGCGGCGCAGGATCGCCAGATGCGGGCCGTCCCGGTCTACGGTGATCGGATCACTGGTGAAGCCGATCACGTCTTCAGGTTGGTAGGCGGTGTTATTGCCAGCCATCGAAAGACCATTCGGCCCATAGATGATGATCTCAAAATCGCCCATGCTGGTTTCCAGCGTGTTGCCATCCAAACGCAAGAGATCACCCGCGCTGGCATCGAACGTGTAGTAATCCTGCGGGTTCTCGTCGTTCAGCGTGCCGGTCACCTGATTGCCCAGGTCGATGGTCGCCGCATCAATGCCTTCAACCGTGAAGCGCACCGTCACCGGCTGAAGTTCCATCACCGTATTGGGGGCATCCATCGGCGGGGCAGGCGGGAAGAGATTGGCGGAGAAGTAATACGCGCCGTTGTCGATGTCCATCGGCACCGGCTCGACGATGATCCGCTGTGGTATCGGCTGGGTGGATTGCCCGAAGTATTCTCGCCCGATAGGACCGCGCCCCTGGGCGAAGAAGTTACCTTCACCGCTCACCCGTTCCACAATCGAGCGCACGAAGTAAGTTTCCGCCGCTTGTGCATCAAAGTAAAAGGCTTGCACCGGTTGCTCCGGTGTGAGTTCGACCTCAGCCGGTTCGTTGAGGTTGAGGAACGGCAGTTGCGTCTCGCTGACGGTCAGGGTGTATTCACCGGTGGATTGGCCGGCACCGTTCGGCCCACAACAGCGCGTCGCCACGATGGTATATGTGCCGCTGACGGGTGCGCGAAACGGCCCCAGGTAAGCGTTGAGGAAGCCCGCCGAGTCGTCATCGTTCTGCATCTCCATCCCTTCCGGGTTGAGGATTTGCAGGTAGCTATCCAGCCGATCTATTGCGGTTACATCGGCGGTGGAAGCCATGCGAATGCCGATGACCTGGTCTTCTTCCAGATCAATGTTGTAGCGGACGGCTGGCATCTCGTCGGTGATAGTGCCCGTGACTGAATCACCCACACTTAAACTATCTTGCGCCAGCGTAGGGAACGCCAGCAGAAGCAGGGCCAACAGGAACATAATCGTTCTCATCAAAATTTCCTTTGCGATTTAAGGGTTATTGTCTCTCATTCGATGATATGCGAAATTGGCCCCATCGTGCAATACACGCTTACCCGCCGTAAGTTTAGCATTGACCCGACCTGGGGGCGCGTGCTAGAATGCCCAGACCGAGTGAGATGAACCGCTGGAAGGATGGCCGAGTGGTTTAAGGCACTGGTCTTGAAAACCAGCGTGGCGCACCGCGTCACCGTGGGTTCGAATCCCACTCCTTCCGCCACAACTTCACATTCACGGGGGAGGTGCCAGAGTGGACGATTGGGACCGCCTGCTAAGCGGTTGTACCGTTAAAGGTACCGCAGGTTCGAATCCTGTCCTCCCCGCACGATAAGACCTGAGTCGAACATTCAGGTCTGCCGAGACCGTCATTACTGACGGTCTCATTGCTTTCGGGGTTTACCTCAGTTTCTTCGCTGGAACTGCGTATCTGATCCGATA
>DAOTTZ010000080.1:0-6185 GCA_034437535.1 Anaerolineae bacterium
TTGCCCTCACCCCTTCCGAACCTACGGTTCTCCCTCCCCTCTCCCAAACGCTACGCTGGTAGAGGGGAAAAGACGTCCTATATGCTTTGTCCCCCCTTCGCCTAGCCGTGAAACGGCGGTCGGGAGAAGAGGGTTAGGGGGATGAGGGCTAATTTGTCAATAACCTGAAATAGACCCAGGCTCGTTAACCACCACACAACAAGATACAAACCATGTTATAATCAACAAGACCGTCGTCAACGTTCGACGGTCGTCTGTTTATTGATGTTTGTGATGCACTATGACCAGCCAGACTGACCGCTACAAAGAAGCGACACTTGTCACGGCGGATACCCTACGCGATGTCGCCCAGAGCTTTGACCCGGATCTCACCCGGTTAACCCTGCCCGAAGTCGATCAATTGGTCGAGGAAGTCTCTCAGGTCGTCCCGGCGGGTAATGTGCCGGCGTTGATCTTGAGTGGGATGGCCCGTGTCGGCAAGCGACAACTGCCGCCGGGGACGGCCCGCCGGGATGTAAACGCGCTATTTCGTGGGGTGGGCCAATTTCTGGATCGCGCCGTTTACAGCACGTTCTTCGCCGGGCCAGCCGCCGTCATCTGGGGGTATCAGAGCTTGCTCCGGCTGGCCGGGCAAGACTCAGCGGCGTCCTTCCCGGAGGGGACCTGGCAATTTTATGTTGATTATGCCCTGCGCGAAGACACCGCCCGCCATGCCAACGAGACACACGGCTTTGATACGGTGCTGGCACAAGATGGCCTCCACCTGAACCGGGTTGACCGCATCGCGGTGTGGGTCAAGACGGCTATTGACCTCCTGCATGATTATGACGACATCCTGGAAAATGAATGGGCGGAGCGCATCGCCACGTCGATCTTATCCGACATGCTCGATGACATCGTGACACGCGGCCACGTCCCGGCCTTATACCGCGCCTGGCAGAAGCGGTTGCCCTACGAACGGGGGCCAGATGCCGAACCAGACGAAAATTACATCAGTTACCGGCGGCGCGTCTTCCGGTCGTTTATGCAAACCGCGCTGGATCGTCTGCCGCGAGGCCGCCGCCCGGAATTTTACCGCAAGCTGGCGGAAGCATCAAAAGCGTTGCCCGCCTACCTGGCGCAAATGTCTATCGCGGCGTATTTGCAACCGGATGCTTACGGCGAGACGCGGGTACCGCTCAACCGGGCGTATATGCACGTCGGCGTCGTGATCGCCGGCGGTTATCACATGATCCCGATCTGGCAGACGCACCCACCCGGCAGGACGACGCTGGCAACCGTGCGCGATTTGATCGCCGGGGCGATGACCGTACCCGCCCCCGCCACCACCGCCGACCTGGAAGCCATCCGCCGGGTGCAACGGGCGACCTGGACCAAGATCCACCCCCGGTTATCGCCGGAGCTTCAGCGCGGCTTAAACGCGCTCAAACTGGCACCGATCATCATCAACGCCGACCTTCAGGACGCCAGCCTGCCGTTAACGCGGGTGCGGCGGGCAGAGCGCGGCGTGGGTGACCATGCCCTGACGCTTTTTGACACCGGGCAGAGCATCATCTTCGACCAATCGCATATTTTCTTCGATGGAGCCTGGGGCGCGGCCTTTGCGGAGATGGCAACCAACATCGCCATCGACCACGCCCGCAAACTCCCGGCGGATGATCCACGTACCGACCACCAACCGTACCGCATCCGGTGGACGATGACCGCGCAAGATCACGACTTGATCTCAGATGCACCGCGCATCGTCACCGAAGTGGGCGCGGAGAACAATCAGGTGAATTTGCGGGCGTTGCTGGGTTTACGCAAGATGTTCAAGCAACGCAACGACCTGTTGCAGTTGACCGTCAACGACATTCTGGTACTGTATCGCGCCATCCACGCGCTGACGTACACGCCTGATCCGGCCCTGGTGGCGGCGTTGGAGACCTTGCAACAGAGTGAGCGACGGGCCGCCGAGCTAGCCCTGACCGCACTCCAACCGGAGTCACGCTCCCCGGCGATTTTGATCCCGGTGGATTGTAGCCCGCGCAATCCAAAAGATCGTCTGCATCCGGTCAGCTTTGAGGTACCGCTCCGTGATCTTCAATTGATGGAACGCCATGTGGAGACCTTAACCGCGCTGGAAGCCTTTCGCGGGGAAGTGGTGGATCGCACGCTGGCTTACAAGCACTTTAACCAATCGCAGAAGCATTATCTGGGGGCATTGGCGGGCTTCGGCGCGTTGATGACGCGCTCAAAGGCTATCGCGGCGGAAGGCGAGAGTGCCAGCGTGGGGACGATCAAGCTATTGGCGCACATGCCGCGTGGTCTGCAACGCTGGCTGGATCAAATCCCGCACCAATTCGACGTGCTCAACGACCTGATTAAAGGCCGGGAGGTGTTCAGCAACATCGGGCGGGTGGCGGCTGGCAGTACGCTCTCGCGCTTCATCGCGGCTAAAGACGACAACGAGAAGAAGACGCTGGCCTGGGGCATCCTGACCGACGACCAGAACGTGATGCATATCTCCCTGCGTGATTTCCGCCCGCACGTCACCGCGTTGATCCGCGTGGGGCAGGCGGAACTGGCCCGCCAACTGACGCAAGATTATCTGGATGCATATGTGCGCGGGTTGAATACCTACGTGCAAGAGTTGACCAAGATCACGCTGGCAAGCCGCCTGCCCCAACGCACCGGTTAAACGATAAAAAAAACCGGCACAGCCTCGTGCCGGTTGTATGGTCTTGATTTTGTTGGCGTTGCCCGTTAGTTACCCAGGCCCAGCACAAAGCGGATAATCCGCGTCCACCAGGGCGACTCACCCGTCGCGGGGAGTTGCTCCACACCCAGGTCTTCCGGTTGGGCCGGTTGTACCTGCTGGCCCGGTTCAACCGGTGGGGTACCAGGATCAACTGGCTCTGGCGTCGGCTCCGGTGTTGGCTCCGGCGTTGGTTCTGGTGTGGGATCTTCCTCTGGGATGCTGACCGAGAAGCGGATGGTCGCGCTATTATTCTCTTGAACATTGTCTGCGCGGTCACTGGCCTGCACCGAAGCGGTATTGTTGATGAGTGTGCCTTCGGTGCCTTCGTCGATTGTAGCCGTCAGGGTCAGGGGAGCGTTGGCTCCGTTGCTCAACGCGCCGACCGTCCACGCACCAGTACCGGCGTCATAGATGCCCTGCGACGGCGTGGCCGCGTCGAACGTCAACCCGGCAAGTAGCGGATCACTGATGATTACGCCGGTCGTATCTGCCGGGCCATTATTGGCGACAGTGACCGTAAACGCGACTGTATCGCCGGGGTCGTATAAGCCGTCGTTGTTCACATCCGTCTGGAGTGACACCGACTTGTCCACCGCCAGATCTGCCGCATCAGGCTCAAAATCCTAGGTGATGTCGCCAGCGTCGGCGTGTGCGATGCGGACGTTATCAATGTTGCCAATGTAGCCGACGTAACCGGTGGCGGTATCGCCCATGTTAAAGCGGATAACGGGTTCCGCCGGGTTAGAGAAGGCGTTGAAAGTCGCATTGGGATAGATGCTGATGAACGTCGGCAATGTGCCGCTGAAGGCGGCACACCCGGCACCACTTCCACTCCAAGAACCGGCAAACGCATCGAAGTCTTCCCAGGTGTCATCGGCGGTCTGCGTGGGCGCGTAGTCTAACCGGCAATCATAGTTGCCATCCCCCGCTGTGCTGATGTACAGGTTAATGTACCAGTTGTTATCATTGGTAGAGCCAGCCAAGGCGTCGTTATAAGTAGAGAACGACAGGCCGATCAAGCCGCTGACTGGCAAGCCGGAATATTCCGCGGCGGAGCGGGCAAAGATGAGTTTGGTGCTCGCGCTTGGAATAATTCCTTCCAGGCTCCCAATGCCGATTGGCGGAGTCGCCGGGCCGTCCTCAAAGGCGAACTCGGCGGCGGTACTCACCGGGAAGTCCGTGATGCCCCAACCGTTGAGGGCAGAGGGCCGCACGACCTCGGTCGTCGCGTTCGGTGGGGAGATCACATTCAGCGTTGCGCTGGCGGTGTCACTCCCGGTGGCATTTGGGAAGTTGATGGTGGTGGTCGTCACCGGGTCGGTCACGTTGTTGTAGGTGCCCGCTGTGGTGCCAGTGACGTTTACGCTGAATTGGCAGACTGCGTTCATCCCGCCGACGATGGCACCGGTCAACGTGATGGTAGTCGCGCCGGGAACAGCAGTCACCTCACCGAAGCAGGTGTTGGAGATGATGTTGGCCGGGTTGGCGACTTCCAGCCCGGTGGGCAGGTTGTCCGTCACGCTGATGTCGCCCACTGACGAGTCGTTAGGGTTGACGATTTCGAACGTCAGCGTGGAGAAACCACCCGCGACAATCGTGGCCGGTGAGAAGCTCTTATTGATGAGCACATCACTGGCTGGCGCGTTCTGCTCGAAGTCAACCCTCAGCTAATCTTCGCCCATACCGGATGGATCATCCAGTTGAATTTCCAGGAAATCGACCAAGCCGGTAAATGGCCCGGCCCAGGGGTTCCCCGTAGCGATTGAGAAACCCAGGATCGGCATGGTGGAGTAATCAATCGTTGTCGTCAGCGGGTTGGGCGTCCCGGCACACCCCGGCAGAAAAGTTTGCGACGGCACGCCGTTCCAGGTGTAGGGGCCACTAACCAACTGATCCAACGAGGGCATATCCGGCGAGGCCCACCCGAAGTTAGTGCAGGCGAAGCCCGGTTCGTGGAACGTAATCTGGTTGGGGCCGCCGGCGACGTCATCGGCTGTCCAGGTGTTCCAGGTGTTGGCCGGGCCGTTGAGATTATCCGACCAGTACGGCTCTCCGGAAAGGAAAGCGACATTGCCGCCACCCGCGTCCAGCCAGATGTTGATGTACCAGTCCGGGTCGTTTTGCGTATCGGCCTTGTTGGTCTGCCAGGTGATAGAATTGACGTCACTCAGCGTGTAGTCGCCATCGCCGAAGATCTCGTCAGGATGGAACAAGACCTCGACCTTGCCGTCGTTATTTGGCTGGGTTGTCGGTTGCCATACACCTGCCCCTGATGGCGCGGTCGCATTGGCAACGGCGGAGACGTTGTCGTCGATGTTCTCTGCCGTGCCACCGGGCCACAGATAGTAGGGGATGTCATTGGCTGGTGGCGTACCATTCGGCGCGGCGATGTAAACGCCGTTACCACTCCCAAATGGTGCATTATACGATGCAGGGGTGATCGTACTACTACCGTGATTGCTAGTCGATGATATTGGTAAAGGCGAGAGCAATCAAGCTCGCCCAGGTTTTCAAATCAATACCCGAATTGGTGCGAGCATGAAGTCGTTGGATGCCCATCGCTTCTAACTGAGAATAGACGGTTTCGATGCGTTTGCGATATAAGCGAAGATCAAAATCATCGGCCCAAGTGTTCGGTGTCATGTTTTTACGTCGGACAGAGACCAAACGCACACCGGTTTCTTCAAAAATCGTGCGGGCATCATCCGCCGAAATATAGCCCTTGTCACCAAAAACTGTCGCTCCAGAAGGCAGAGGATAAGTCAATTCATGGATAGGAGTGAGATCATGCTCACTTGCTGGCAACAGATCGAACGATACTGGAATCCCTTCGGCGCTACAAATCAGGTGCAATCGCCACCCGAAAAACTTTTCTCGCTTGGCGGCGCAGTATCCGCAATAGGGTTTACCGCGCACTTTTTTGCAGCGGCGTGCCCGCACTCGTTTGCAAACGGGTAAGGGCATACTATCAATGATGAACACCTCGCCTTGAGCGAAGATTTCACCCAGTAAGGTCACAATGCCGTAGAGCCAATCGCTTAAGGCATGGAGGCGACGATTGAAACGCGATATGCTGAGGGGTGGAATGTCACCTAAGCGCACCATGATGCTCAGGGCGCGTTCATGATGATTCTGGAAGTATTTTGCGGCGACGACGGCAACGATCAGCACTTCGGCAGCACTGACTGTGCTACGCACATCATCTTCGTATCCGTATGCTGTCAACAGATCTTCAATCACGCTATATGCCGTTACAATATAGGTATCGTTCATGCGGTTGCCTCGCTGAATTTTGTTTGACAACCTTATTCTAACGAGACCCGCATGAACGTCACTAACTAGTGCAAGGTTTTGGCTGACAGTTTGAGTGTGGCAAGGAGTTTCTCCCTCAAAGTGCGATATCATTCCAAGCCACTGCCTCATTCCTGCACTAGCAATCAGGGTA
>DAOTTZ010000081.1:0-65071 GCA_034437535.1 Anaerolineae bacterium
CGGCTGTGGCAGGGCTCGTCAACCGCCAACTCGCTCATCGGATGCCTGCCTGATCCTTTCTGGGGGAAGGGGCATTGTATCTACTCCCCTTATTTTGAAGTTTAACTATTGATTAATCCCGCTTACTTAAACAATCCACTAGCTATAACGGGGAATAAGCGGAAAATACTGCACGCAGAAGATGAGCTTTTGATTAAAGTGTTTGGAGGTTGTTTTCCACCCAGGCACGATACGCTGATAGCAGGGCGCGGGTGTAATGACCGGGGGTGCCATCCACTAGAATGTGCTCGTTGATCTGCACGACAGGGACAATGCCCCGGCTACTGCTGGTGATGAAGGCTTCATTGATGCGCGGCAGATCGTCGATGTGGGGCGCGGTTGGTTCGACTGGCAAGATACCCGGCGCGACTTCAAAGATGATGCGTTGGGCGATGCCTTTCAACACACCCTCACCCGCAGTATAGAGTGTGCTGGCGATAATCGCGTAGAAGTTCGCTCCCAACCCCTCCATCATATGACCGCTTGCATCCAGCAGGATGGCGTCGTAAACATCCGGCGGGAGCGACTCCGCGATGATCCTGCGCTGGTGCATCCAACCGGTGCTCTTGGTAGCGGCATCTTGACGGGCACTGTTCGGCACAGTAATCACCCGCACACCGTCGCGGATGTGTTCCGGCGTGATGGGCGTAAATGGTTCGACTGACAGAATCAAATGGTCGCCGGAACGAGGCACCGTGATGCGAAAGCGCACGTCGCCATAACCAGCCGTTTTGATCATCTGCCGTAATGCCCGGCGGAGCAGGGCGCGGTCGAGCGTTAAAGGAATGCCCGCCCGCCGTGCAGAGTCATCTAGCCGGTCTAGATGGGCATCCAGATAGAGTGTTTTGATGGTGTGATAGGTGTTGGTGACGGTATAAACGCCGTCATCGGGTTCATAGGCCGCCGCTGACGCCAACGAGTCGGCCTCATAATCAACCGGATGCAGATTGCCATCTGGCGTCAACACGCGGATGACACATCGTCCCATGTGGCTTACTCCCGCAACCAATTAACGCGGTACTGTTCCCATTCGATTTCGTCGGTTTCCCACTCCGCATAGATGGCTAACCCGCGTATCGTCGTGCCGAAATCACCGGCTTGTGCGATGCCCTGACGCACCCCGGCGATGGCCGCCGGGACGTTTTCGATACGGGCATCATGGGCCGGGGGGAGCGAGTCATAAGTCGGCAGGCCGATCAAAACTTCGGTGCCGGTTTCCAGGTCACCGATGGCTTCGGCATAACTCGCGACTTGATAGGCCATCCAGGCGATGTAATCGTCTTCGTCCGTCAGGTAGCTGTTATATGCCTGGACGACGATTTGATCTACACCGACCAGCGCGATGCGCTGTTTGAACTCACGCGGCCAGACGGTGCCAGGGGCGATCAACGCGGTCGATGGGACTTCGGGATCTTCGGGCGTCCAATCCGGCGGGACGGCGACCGCTAGAATCGCGTCATCGCCGATGCTCGTGCGCACCATGCGTAGTAAATCCAGGAAGTCGTCGCTGTTATCCGCCCAGATCGGCTCTACGACCAGAAACACCCCATCAAAGCCCAACCCGCCGACCACCCGTGCGGAGAACTCCGCCACGACGCGCTGAATGGTGGGGTTATCTAGCCGGTACCCGTCGTCCTGGCCGATGTCTACCCGCACCGATATTGTGCCTAACAGGGTGGTATCAGGGGCCTGCGCTTTGAATGCCGACGCAAAACCACTGACTGCATCCTCTACTTCGGCGAATTGATTGGCTTGTTGCGGGTCACCGGTCCAGGTGCCGTCGAAGTTGAGTTCGCTGACGCGGGCATACACGGTGCCGATGCGATTCTCATCAACACGCTGAATTAAGCTGGTCAGTCGTTCGGTCGTTGGGGCGGCATACGTCCAGTCCTGGCCGATCCACAAGGCGTTAGGATCCGGCAATACCGGGTCATCTTTGAACAGCCCCACACCCAGGATCAACGCCAGCATGAAAGCCCCGGCGGCGATGACCAGCACCAGCGGGCGCACATATTTCATGTCAAGGCGTGGTAAATTGCTGGTATCCAGTGGGGCGGCTTGCCGGGTTGTAGTGGTGGGCCGTCCCTGCTGGCGATTTTTACGCCGGGCCTGCCGCCGCTCGTATCGTTCGCGGGCGCGGCTACGCCGTTCTGTTTCGATTGGTTGTTCACTCATGACGCACCCTTTTGTTTACTCTGCCGCACAGACATAACAATAGTTTACAAGATATTCAGTCGTTCTAGCAAAGGCAGGCCCACTAGTGCGACCGAGATGAGGAACGAGGTCACACTGGCGACGAGTGTGGCAGAGGCGGCGACGTCTTTAGCCACTTTAGCCATCGGGTGATATTCCTGTGTCACCATATCAACCACTGCTTCGACGGCGGAGTTCAACGTCTCTACCGACCACAACATGCCGAAAGCCAACACCAGGATGACACCGTGTGTGATCCCGACTTCTAGCCAGATCGCCAGAATAAAAACGGCTACGCCGGATAACGTCACATTGCGGATGCTTCGTTCTCGTCGAAGCATAAAGAGCAGACCTGCGATGGCGTACTTGGTGCGATCCCAGAACGAATCGTTCCAACTGGCTTTATACTGGCGTGGGTTCACCCGCATCGCGCCGAAGATCGTGTTATCGGGTTGTTCTGGCCGGCGTTCTTTGTCCATCGGCTATAATCCTAATTTCTCGATCAAAGGAGGGGCCAGCAACAACAGGCCGATCAAGACGGAAGCGACCACACCGAGCAACACCGCCGCCGAGGCAACGTCTTTGCCTACCTTCGCCATCGGGTGGATCTCCGCCGAAGCCAGGTTGATCGCCGCCTCAACCGCCGCGTTTAAGAACTCGGCCATCCAGACGATAGTAATCGTCAAGATCAAGATCGCCCAACTGATGGCATCCAGGCCGACCCACAACGCCAATAACATCACCGCGACGGACGCCACCATTTGAATACGGGTATTCTTCTGGCGACGGAGCATGTATAGCCAACCGGCCAGGGCATACCCCAGGCTGACGACACGGTTACGGCTGGTGATCGGGCTGTAATCATCCGGGTCGATCTGTGCAGTAGAGGTCAGCGCTTCGATTATTTTATTCGGTTTGTTCTCACTCATGGTCATTCTCATCTTCTAGCTGGGGGACGATGGCTTGCGAGATACCCAACGACTCCAGCACACGGGCCTGGGCCGCCCACATCGCCTGGCGGTTAGCAACGGTATCATGATCGTAACCAAGCAGGTGTAAGGTGCCGTGTACGGCCAGCAGGGTCAGGTTGTCCATCAGGTTGATGGCATGTCGCTCTGCCTGGGCGCGGGCGTAAGGATAAGCGATCATCACATCACCCAGGTAGGCCGCTGGTTGAGCCGGAGTATCTCCGGACGGAAACGAGAGTACATCTGTCGGCGCATCGACTTGACGATAGGTGCGATTCAATGCCTGGATCGCGTCGTTATCGGCCAGCACCAGCGTTATACTGGCTCCTGTCGCCCCGGCTTGTGCCAGCGTGGTATCAATGCCATGTTCCAGCGCGGCGACATCGACCGGATATGCATCATCGTTGAAAATTTCGATCATGTCTCTTCTTCGTCCGGCTCGGTCTCTTTTGTGGTCTCGGTTCCGTTGGCGTCATTGCGGCGCAAGCGCGGAACTTCTGCCAATGGTGCGGAGTCAGCGTCTTTGTCTTCTGGCGCGGCGGGGTCGCTCGTGGTGATGGGCGAGGCTGGCAACGTCAGTTCAGAACCGGCTTGCTCTGCGGTGTCTGGCCTGGGGTCTTCCTTGACCGGTGTCTCCTCGATAACGGGTTCCGGCTCGGTTGTCTTTTGGCGTACCCGCGAGATAGCTTCACTGTAATTGATCCGGGGATGATAGATTGCTTGCAAGATGTCGATGAAAATATCCTGGGCCTGCTTTAGATCGTTCAGCGTCAAGCCGGATTCGTCCAATTCGCCGGCCTTTCGCTTGCCGTTGAACACTGCTTGAACCGTCTCTTCGATCTCGGACTTGCTCTTCGGCTGGCGAGATTTTACCGCCGCTTCGCAACTATCCGCCAGCATTAAGATGCCGGTTTCACGGCTCTGTGGTTTGGGGCCAGGGTAGGTGAAGTCTGCGATGTCTACCTGCGCTTCGTCATCACCAGCCAGGATGACGGCCTGCTTGTAAAACACATAAACCTGTGATGTGCCGTGATGTTCTCGGATGAAATCGCGGATGCGATTCGGCAGACGATACTGCCGGGCCAGTTCATCACCTTCGGTCACATGGCTGATGATGATGGCCGCGCTCCGGTAGGGGTCGTCCAGTGTATCGTGTGGGTTACTGGTCTCACTTTGATTTTCTGTGAAGAAGATCGGATTTTGCATCTTGCCAATGTCATGATACAACGCGGCAACCCGCGTTAGCTCGACGTTGGCCCCGATGGCATTCGCCGCTTGTTCTGCCAGGTTAGAGACCTGAAGCGAATGTTGGTAGGTACCGGGGGCTTCGCGCAGTAGTCGCTGGAGCAGTCGCTGGCTTGGCTGGCTGAGTTCCACCAGCTTAAGCGCGGTCGGTAAATTGAACAGAAAGGTGATGATATACATCACGGCGATGGCGGCGGCGGCACTGAACAGCCCATTCAAGATGCCATAGCTAATCAAAACTGCGATGTCTGACGAGGTGCCGCTATCCGGCGCATTGACGTTAAACAGCACGATGACGGCAACATTGCTGAGCGCGATCATCACGCCAGCGATGAAAAAACTATTCAAGCGTTCGGCATGGCGTAAGCTCAAGACGCCGATGATGCCGCTGACGATGATAAACATGGTGACCTCTAAGGAAAGGCCCGCCATCAAGCCGACCAATAACCCCAGCGCAATCATCGCGATGATCGCGATCTCCGCCCCGACAATAGCGACATACAACAAGCCCAGCGCGGCGGCAGGATACAGGAAAATGTCTCCGTTCACACCGATGCGGGCACCGGCCAATGCCAGCAGGAAGATCGAAGCCAGGAGCATTAAAAAGCTCGGCTCCCGGTGCATCAACGCCGGGCGAAAGCGTGAGACATACAACCCCATGACCACCATCGCAATGACGCTTGCCAGCAAAGCGCGTGATATGTCGCGCTCTTGACGATCCCCTGGCCGCAACAACCCCAGTTGTTCCAGGGCTTCATAATCCGCCGCGCTGATGGGCGTGCCACTGGCGACGACGAGCTGACCCGCTTCGAAGCTCCGGGTTTGCGGCGCGACATTTTCGCTGGCCTCTGATTGAGCGGTTTCGGTGGCGTCAACGTTGAGCGTGGTGTTCGGGCGGAGTAAATCACTGACGATGGCGACGATGACATCAATTTCGCGGCTGTCATCAAAGCTAACGTTGACCTGGGCGGGTAGGCCGATGCGAATACGCGATAAATCTGACGAGCGAATCTCACCGCGCATCACGCGCTCTAGCACAGTGACAATATCAACCGCGATCTCGTTCCAGGTGGTTTCGTCCAGGTTGATGATCTGCGCCGCGATGGTTTCCGGCAGGTCGAGTGCGGTAATCTGTTGAATATCGCTGATCTTCTGGGCGTCACTGGCGTAAGGATCTTCGCGCACATCCAGCATAAAATCCAGAATGCTCTGTGCCAGGTCGGTCTGTTGGCGGGCGACAATTGGATCTGGCCCGTCATAAATAGCCGTGACCGACTCAGCGGCATCGACCTGGGCCTGCTGGGTGAGGACCTCACTTACATAAGTCGTCGTTTCCGGCGCGAAAATATCTTGTTGGGCTACCCGCCCGACCGCTAGTTCCTGTAATTCTGACTGCGCCGGGAAGATTGACTCAAACGCGATGATGGTCGTCGCCAGGGCCAGGAACACAAAGGCCGCTAGCACGACCAACACCCGGTTGATCGTGCTGGTGGCCTGGTCTTCATCCAGGTTGAAGTATCGTTCCAGCAGTTGGGCCGTCGCGGAGACCATAAGGATTAACTGAGTTGCTCACGAACGATCTGGTTGACCTGGCCGCCATCAGCCAGCCCACGTACCCGCGCCATCACTGGTCCCATCACCTTGCCCATATCTTTGGGTGAACTGGCTCCGGTTTCTTCGATGATCTCCTGCACGATGGCACGGATCTCGGCTTCGTCAAGCTGGCGTGGCAAGAACTCGTCGATGACATCGGCTTCGTAAGCCTCTTGTTCGGCCAGGTCTTCGCGCCCGGCATCGGTGAATTCGACGGCACTTTCTCGCCGGCGTTTGGCTTCCTTCTGGAGTAGGGCGACGACATCTTCAGTCGTCAGGTCTGCCTGGGTATCTACCTCCACCTGCTTGATGGCACTTTGCACCGTGCGGATTACATCACGCCGGCGGTTATCTCTGGCTTTCATGGCCGCTTTTAGAGCGTCCTTTAGTTGTGGTCTGGGGTCTTCCATTTAATCCTCACTCTCTGTCAATATGGGATCAACGATCAGATGTCCATGCCGGGCATCATATGAGAGGCCGCGTGCCGGGGTGATCTGGTCATTTAACGGTCGCGGGTGGGTACACGCGACCCGAATATAATTATCAGTATAACCCACGTTATGGAAACCGTCTTCGCTGGCTCCGGTGACTTGTTCCCACAAGACATCCAACCGGTGGCCGATGAACTGTTCTGCGAATCCCTGGGCCAGGGTCTCGCTCAGGCCGCGCAGACGTTGGCTTCGGTGCTTCTTGATGTCATTTGGCAGATGACCTCTCATGCGGGCGGCAGGGGTGCCGGGGCGTTGGCTATAACGGAAGACATGCAACCCGGCAAATACCATCTCGCGGATGAATGCCAGACTTTCGGCGAATTCGTCTTCAGTCTCACCAGGAAAGCCGACAATGACATCACTGGTAATGCTCAGGCCGGGGATCTGCTGGCGGGCCTCTTGCACCAGGGCGCGGAACTCCGCCTGGGTGGTGTTTCGCCGCATCCGCTTAAGTGTGCGATCACAGCCGCTTTGTAACGGCAAATGCAAATGCCGGCACAAGCGTGAATCTTGCCACAGTGTGAAGAAATCTGCGGATAAATCCCAGGGTTCCAGCGATGAGAGCCGCAGGCGCGGGATGGTGGTGTTTGTCAAAATCGTCTGGATCAACCGTGCAAGCCCGTCATACTCCCCGCGATCATGCCCGAAACTACCCAGATGCACCCCGGTCAATATCGCTTCTTGATAGCCTAGCTTGTGCAATTGTTGGATCTCTGCCACCACATCGGCGATCAACCGGCTTTGACCGTCGCCGCGTGCGACCGTCGTAACACAGAACGTACAGGCGTTGTCGCAACCGTCCTGCACTTTGACGAAAGCACGGGTACGGCTCCGCGCCGAATCACGGGCGACTGGCTCATGGTCGAAGTCTTCTACCGGGACACCCGTAATGCCGGAAACCAGGGTGTCTTTGCCATCATTCGCCACGACAGACGCGACCCCCGGCAAGACAGCGATGTCGTCCGGTGCGATTTGTGCATAACAGCCGGTGACGGTGGTCTGGGCGGCGGGGCTGGCACGGTTTAATTCGCGGATGAGTTTGCGACTGGTGCGGGTGGCTTCGTTGGTCACCGCGCAGGTATTAACGACAAATTGCTCCGCCTGGGCAGGGTCTTCGACGATTTCGTGTCCCTGGGCTTCGAATTGCCGGGCCATCTGGTCAATTTCGGCCTGGTTCAGTCGGCAACCAATCATACGAAGGTGTATTTTCATCAAATTACCCGGCGGGGACCCCCGCTTATCCTTTCTAATTGTTATCATTCGGCGGGATTTAGGCCATGCCCTGCAAGTTCTGGTTGATCAGTCGGTCGTTGATACGTCTGACAACCCGGTGACAATTACATTGTCGAATGTGACGGTAATCGTCTCATCCTGGATGCGGTCGGCCTCGTCTGCATCCACCACCACGCCCAACCGTCCGTATGGATGTGTGTCGTCAATGAGTTCAGTCGTCCATTGGCCGTCAATGCAGGCCCCGGTAAGGGGGTTGATAGTGCTGATGCCGTCGGGTGCATTGGGGATGCAGAGTTCGACGGGTTCCCCGTTGATAAAAAACGTAAATGTATCATCTAGCCCGGTAACGCGCAGGGTGTTTTTTGCGCCGGGGCCAATGTCGATCGCATCGGATGGATTCCAGGTGCTGAGTTCGGTCAGCCGGCCCTCGGTCACCCGTTGAACCCGGTAAAAGCCATCCCCACTGATGAGGAACAGGTAGTAGTTGCTCCGGTCAAAGAGGCGGAAGATCACGCCGAAAGCGTTGTTATTACCACCGCTAAAGTCGCCACTGACGATCTCGGCTTCGACCTGCATGTTAAACGCATCAAAATAAGGTGTGATGGCAGAATACGGGCCGACATCATCGGCATTTGCCACAATCTGCATGGCACCAGCGACGACTTGATGCGAAAAATCACCGCGCTCGTCCTGTTCCCAATCTGGCATGGTGCCATCAAAGGTGGTCGCATATAAAACGGCTCCGTCCTCCGCTGGGACGACGTAATGCCAATCTTGAGCGATAACACTCAATTGGTAGACCGCAACCAATGTGATAATCAGTGCGGCCAGGATGATCAACCGGCGCAAAGGCGATGACCCCGAAGACTACAAACTTCTGTTTGATTATATCATACCCGCTCAAATCATCGATGCCCACGATGATAGGGGTTTCGGTGTGTTAGATGGCACGATATGTGGCGCGGCGGACTCCCTTTGCCAACACATAGTAATACAGCCGTATGCACGCACCGATCAACATGACCAGCATCATACTGGTGATGACCGCTACCCCGGCTGTGCTAAACTGCAACCCGCTTAAGATGCGGAACATCACAACATACAGGGCAAAGACCAGGAACCCCTGGCTGAGCCAGACGGCAACAATCGCGGAAACACTAGCAAAGATGGCTACGTTGACGTTAAACACCCGCGCCGAGATCCATAACCCCAACTGGGTGAGGGCGCGGTATCGCCATACGGCTTCTGCCAGATAAATGATCGCGACGATCATAAAGGTGACCAAGAGCAACGAGACGATGGCCGGTTCGCGTTGAAATTCACGCGATACTTCCATCAAGAGGGTATCGTTGTTAAATGGATTAGTTGGAATCACGATGGCCTGGATGCCGATCAGCAAGATAGCGGCCAATCGCAGGCCGAACACGACCACCAGCATCCACCAGCCGTACAATTGTGCCAGGTGATGCTTGGCTTGTAACAGGGTATGCTTGGGTAGGTCGGTCATGCGGATGAGATCCCAGCTTCGCCTGGTGCGTTGTTGGTTGATCGCCCCGACGGCGACCATCACCGCGACCAGATCCAGCAATAGGTTACAGCCTATACTTCCGATGATAATCAGGCCGATCACATCGCTTGAGGTGCTGTAGGCCGGTGCCGGTGAAGCCCCGGTTATCACTGTGGGTTGTGTGCTTGCCAATACCAGGAAGAGCCAGCCACCGCAGACGATAACCAGCACCAGGCTGAGCCAGCGGATCGTAAACGGAATCAGAGTCGCCAGGGTATGCTTCCGCCGGTTGCGTCGTAGATCATAAGCGTATACCGGGTTGGTTGCGGTGGTACTGGCACCCGGTATCAACCAGTCTAAGTGGTTAGTTTTCAGGGGATGTTGATTCGGATAACTGCGGTAAGACACTTAACGCCTCCTGTGCCCAGGTCTGGTAAGCTGAATCCAGTGGGGCTAAACGCTCCAACGTCGATTTTGCATCGGCCAATTGCCCGACGTCGAGCAAAAGCCGCGCTTTATAGTAAAGCGCGGTTGGGTGGTAGGCGTCAAGGTCGAGTGCGCGGTTAAGTTGCGTCAATGCGCCGCTGGTGTTGCCTGCGGCATATAATACCCAGCCATAACCGGCCAGTAATTCGGGTTCTAGCGGTAAATCTTGCCCCAGTGTCGCCAGTTGGTCGGCATCCAGGCTGGAGACGTTGTAACCTTCGCGGGCGTAAAATTCTGCCAATAGCGTGTTAAAAGTGGGGGCGTTATCGGAGACGACGACCGCCATATTCAACCAGTAGGCGGCCTCATCGTAATCTAGCAGAAGTTGATGAGCGATGCCCAATTCAGCATAATAAGCGGCCTGGTTTGGGTCAAGCTGGATGGCCTGGGCGAAAGCCGCCCGGCTGGTTTCTAGCGCGTTATCTGCCCGTTGATACAACCCGTGTAAAAAGTGAACCTGTGCGCTTCCTGGAGAGAGGCGCAAAGCCCGTTGCATCCAGTTGTCACTGTCTTTGCTCTGGCGTTGCCGGCTCAAGGCGACATAAGCCAACGCCTCGCCGTATGGATCGTTAAGATTTGCTACATAACGAAAGGCCCGTTCTGCCTGGGCCATGTGCCCATGCTGGAACAACACCAGCCCGACGCGCATCGCTAAAAGTGGGTCGGCTGGGTCGGCGTCGATGACGGTTAGAAGCTCATCTGCCAGCAGGTGATAGGTTGGGTTGGTCAAAGCCGCCAGCAGATGATCGCGTGCGGTTAATGGGGCGGTTGCGGCCAGGCTCAGGCCCAGGTGATAATGGGCGAAGGTGTCTTCTGGCTGGCGGGCTAGCAGTTGGCGCAGGGTGTCTATCCCCCCGGCCCAGTGTTCGAGTTCCAGTTGTGCGCTTGCCAGTTGGCGCAAGTCGAGCGGGTCGCTTAGCTCTGCCGCCTGCCAATGCGCCACCGCAGACACCAAATCGCCCATCTGCGCGGCCAGGTCGCCTGCCGCTTGATGTCGGCCTGGTGTCCAGCCAGATTGCGCCGCGTCGGATTTGATCTGATAGAGGGCCTGGGCCGGACGGTGAACGGGGGAGTCCGGTTGCGCGGTGACGACCAGCGCGACCGCGATAATGACCCCGAAAAGCAAAGCGGCCCGGTACTTCATGACGACGATGTGAGACCCAGGGCTTGCCGCACGAGCTGTTCGATTTCATCCGATGTGAAAGGTTTAATCAAGTAATCGTGGACCCCCTGCAATTTGCCGATCAGGCGGTTGGCGGGGTCGTCATAAGCGGTGATGATGATGACCTTTGGCATCTGGCCTTTGGTCTGTTCTAATCGCTCTTTGATCATATCCATGATCTTCCACCCGCTAATATCGGGCAGGCTGATGTCTAGCAACACGACGGACGGATCTAAGTCTATGAAGGCTTTCATCGCCTTGTCGCCGTGTGTCTCGTGGACGGTCTTAATGTCCAATCGCTCTAACGTCGCCTGGATGACTTCCGCCAGTTCCATTGTGTCTTCTATGATTAAAACCTTTGGTTGGCCTGGGGCCGGTTCTGGCGTATCCTGGGGTTGTGCTTCGGTCTGTGTGTCTGCGCGATGATCGGATGATGTTTCGCCACTATCAAGCGCGGCGTCCTGGGTTTCATCGTCATCGTCTCCTTCTGCCGCCAGGTTAACGGCATGGAACAGACCGGTCTCTGCGGGGTGCAGTGGCCGTTTTGTCGCTGGGATGTAACGATGCCGGACTTCAGCAGGTTCCTGGTCGCTACTGTGTTCTTCGTCTCGGCTTTCCATATCGTTAGATGGCGAATCCAGAGTGTGTTGGCTCATGAAAGCGACCCTTTGTTTTTACATGCATGCATCTATTATAACAACGAAATGGGTAAAGAAGAACAGAGATGATCTATAAAGAGACCTTTTTCCTGAATTATTCAGAAGATTGTGCGCTGGTTGGGGTATCGCCAACCGGGTTGATCGTGGTTGATCTCATGACGGAACTGCATACAATCCGCCAGATCAGGACGCCTAACGGTATGATCACAGCCGAAGGGGACGCAAATTTGCCATTGCCGCCAGATCTTATCCGTCCGGCCCCGGTGTCGCTGGATCATCCAGCCAATTACAGGGGGGCGCGTCTGCGTGGTGTGCGTGCCCAAGACCGTATTGATGATCTGGTCTTGCCGTTGGCTATGCCGGAAAAAATGAACCTGGTGCGCCAACTCAAGCTCAATATCATACCGCCTTTACTGCTTGGGCTGGCAGAAAGTACGGTGCTTTCCACCGCTTGCTTGCCTGGGCGTGATCTCACGTTGATCTGCCGCCGGGTACGGTTGGCCTATGCGCTCAGCGCGCCGCGCACTGATGAAAATGGCGTGGCTTACGATTACGATACGCATACCTGCTATCTGGTTCATGCCTACGCGCCGGGGGATGACCGGCCCCTGTCCGACCTGCTGTCAGGCTTACCAGGGGCTGATCTGCGTCATCCGAGTGATGTCGTCGTCGCTGGGGATTGGCTGGTCATCGCAGATCCGGCGTTGGGCACAGGTAATAGTCAATTGCACGTCTGGTCTCTGGCTGGCTGAGGCACCCGCTTGCGTGATGATTAATGTTAGATGTCTTCTGCCAGACGATGCATTATGCTTAGTATAGATTGAGGGCATAGGTTGCTTGAGTTTATGAGACAAATTGTTATTGGATGTGTACTGTTGATCTTCGGTATGTCGTCCCCGGTGGCGGCGCAGGATCATACCATCACAGATGTTTGCCCCGGCCTGGGCGTGCAGGCCCGCCCGGCAGATTTTCCGGCACAGGGGATCATCTTATCAACCTGGGATGGACTGGCGATCTGGGTGTACGACATCCAGCGCAACACCCGCTATCCTTTGCCGAACACCCGGCCCTGCGGCACGAATTGTCATCTCTCACAAGATGCCCGTTACATCACTTATCATAACGTCGAAGAAGGCGCGTTCGGGCGGATGCGGTTAAACGGTACAGATCGAACAGTGCTGGCGTCTTACGCTTCAGAGGTCGATTGGTGGGATGTGAACACCTTGCTGATCTGGACGGGGAGCAATAACGCCTATCTATTCTCATTATTAGATGGATCAATCGAGTGGTTGCGCGTGCCGGGGTTAGTCAACCTGCAACCGGGGGGATATTGGGGCGTGGTGATCGAAGCGAATGACGATGGCGATTTCCGGCGTATACTGGTAGATACACAGGCTGATTCCGCTGTGAGCGACACCGGGATTGATCTCGGCCCGGATGAAGCATACTTCAACGCGATGTCATGGTCGCCCACCGGTGACTGGTTGGCCGTCGTCGGGCCGGGGGTGTATGATCTACTGGCCGAACGACGTGGGGCGGAGTTATTCGCCATCCGTCCGTCCGATGCGATGCTCATCCAATGGACGAATCTAACCGATGTTTACGGTGCCGTGCGGATCAACGGTCATGCTCCTGGTAGCATCAGTTGGTCGCCCGACGGTCGTTATATCGCCTTCTGGGTGAGCGAATTGACCGGGCCAGATCCAGCGACAGCGGAGCCGTCCCAACTGCATGTGCTGGATGTGACGACGGGAGACCTCCGCCGCTATTGTGATTATACCACCGGCCAGCACACCCCGAACCCGCCCCGGTTGGTGTGGTCGCCGGATGGCACATACCTCAGCTTTGCCGGGGTGAACCCGACCACGGGCACCGGCTCTTTGTTGATCGCGCTACAGTTAGAAACAGGGGTCTTCACTGCCTTGAGTCCGGATCCATACCCGGCGATGGGCCGACCGGACGCAATCGCCTGGGGGTTGCCATAAGTATGATCTCTTTCCGTATCTGGTTGGCGTTGTTGCGTCCATTTGTAGCTCATCCCTTGTTCCAGCGTTGGGGCATCTGGACTCCGCCGCCCCCGTTGATCAAGTTGCGCGGTGGGTCGATCATCCAACGCTGGCGGGCATTTTACAGACGTTATGAAGCACGGTTGTTGATCGGCGGAAGCCTGTTATTCGTTGTTATGGTAGTGTTGGTCGGCTTCTGGACGATGTTGGGTGTGCTAATCATTATTCCGATGATTATCGGTGCGGTGACGATCCCGTTAGTGATGCTCTTCTCCGGGACGGTCAGCGGGTTACTAACAGGCTTCGCGGTGAGCGACACCATCATCAACGAAAAGTTACAGGGCCGGTTTGACCTACTCGGCCTGACGCCTTATGGATTCGCCGGCGCGACCTGGGCTTTGTGCAGTCTTTCCTTACAGAGTAACGACCTATTGCGGCGTGTGCGCGGGGTGATGCGGGTGTTCTTCTCGTTTTTGATCGCGCTGGTGACGATCCCACTATTGTATACGATTATGCTGGTACTGGCGTCGCCGCGTAGTCCGATTGGTGATGTCCTCTCGGATATGGTTTTGATCTTGCTGGTGGTGGGTGCGATGACGATTGATTACATACAATCGACCAGTGTCGGTGCTTTGATCGGCATGATTGCTCCGCTACGGTCGTCCACCCGTTTTGAAAGTCGAAATAATGTCTGGAGCAGTTTCCTGGTGTCACAGGTCGCCAGTTATCTGATCGCCGTGTTTTTGATCGGATTCATCTTGCCGAATCTTTTAGCGACAGTAGGCATTACATCACAACTGGGGTATGTGGCCCTGGCGGTGGTCGTCTTCTACCTCATCCGCGAGCTAGTCTTGGTGTTGATGTGGCAACTCCTGGCTTATCAGTTGCGGGTGGAGCTGGATGAATTGGATCAGTTAACACACGTCGGGCTGAACAATCAATCGGGCTGGGTGCGGCTTTCCGGGTTGATTGCCCGGCTGATATTTCGCTGGCGTTTCGCCTGATGCGCCTGACATGGCGGTTAAGGCGATCTTTGATGGCGGCGGTTCATGTATCGCCGTTTGACCGTCAACTGGAATTCCGCACACAGCAGATGCAACAAGAAGCCGAGGCGCGCCGGTCGCGCCGTTCTCGTGGATCAGTCTTTAGCATCCTGGTGGGTTTGCTGACAGTTTATCTACTCTTGCTGATGGTGCTGTTTTTCGCGCCGTTGGTACCCCTGTTCTTTTTAATCTGCGGTATGTTGATCGGCCTGCGCTATGCTTATGGCATCAGTGCTGTGTTATGCGACCTGTATAACAAACAGCGTGTGCCCCTGCTGGCGGCCACGCCAGACGGACGCCTGGCGATGTTATGGTTGTTGTGCCGTGTCGTACTCTATCGCATCGGCATGGTGTATGGTGCGGCGCAGATCTTGCGGTCGCTTTGTCTATTCTTTTTCGTAGTCGGCAGTCTATTTGGCGTGCTGATGATCCTCAACGCCGGTCTTGAGGACTCCTGGCAGGGTGCTTTTACATCTGGCATGGGCCAGTTCTTCGGCGGGTTGATCCTGATTCCAGTCTTCGTCTATACCGATATGGTTCAAGCCCTGGTACTGGCGGCTCTGTTTAGTTTGTTGATTTCATCCGATGCCCCCGCCCGTTTTCGTGGGCGGACTGCGACGTTGTGCTTGCTTTTAGCGGTGCAGGTCAGCAGTTATCTTCTGGGTTTGTGGGTGGTCAGCCGATTGTCGATTTTGATCGTCCTGGAGCATTTACTGGCGCATCTGCTGGTTGCCAGTGGCGGATTTATCGTATTCTATAGCTGGCGGGAGCTTCTGCTATGGGGGGGCTTGCGTCTGGTTGCAATACGCTTGAACGCTGACAAAGACGAGCGAAAGCGCATGATTGAACGATGAGTTTATGGCAAATGTGGCTGACGTTTCATCGGGCACCGTCCGTCCCGGCGTTGGAGTTATTTGCCCGGCAACAGGTAGATGCAGGTCTAAAACCGGGCTGTTACCGGCGTTATTCTGGCACAGTGTATGTTTTACTGTTCATCGGTGGATGTTTGCTGGTTTCGTTGGGTAGTTTCTTCGGTGTGTTGGCCTTGTTGCTCATCGTCATCTTGCCGGCGGTGGCCGTGCTTGGCGGCGGCATGATCTGCGGGGTGATGATGGCTGGCCGGGTGGCCGGGCAGGTGATCCACATGAACACTCAGAACCGAGCCGATGTCATCGCGGTGACTCCTTTGGGGTGGGGCGGCGTGTTATGGCTGAATGCTTTCCTGGCTTATCGTGGGTCAACGCTGATCTCTCAGGTGCATGGGATAGCGGAGGGTATGGCAATCGCCGGTGGGCTGAGTGGGCTGGCTTTCATCGGCGTGAGTGTGCTATCTGGCGGTGTTCTGACCTCGCTGATCTTCTGGGGTGTGCTGGTGGTGAGTTGCGTCATCTACCTGGAACTGATGTTTTCTACATTGGCGGGGACGCTAATGGGCATCGGGCTAACGGTGGATATTCGGGATCGCGTCAGCGGGCAGATGTTGGCGGTGGTGGCATTTCTCTCGTTTCAGTTCATCAGCTATGTCGTCATCTATGTCTTGAGCTTTCTCATTATTCCGGCGGTGTTTATCACCCCGACGTTCATCATTCTGGTGCAGTTTACGGCCTACTGTTTGATCCGGTGGGGCGGTGTGTTGTGTCTACGGGCCTGGGCCATCCGGCGGTATCAACTTGATCCGGCGGAATTTTATCACGGCATCGGCTTATTGGCATGATGATCTGGAAGTTGTGGCAAGGCTTGAGTGCGCGTCCGCGTGCATCATCGGCCCTGGTGCAATATCTTCGGGTATTGCATCAAGATCGACCGTCAATGACTCGCCCTCGCCGCGTCCAGCCGGTCATGCGGTCGTTTTTCCGCTGGTTGCCGTTGATGTTCCTCAGCACGCTGTTAATGCTCACCTGGATCGGCAGTGACATGGTGATGATCTTTGTTTTAGCCGTCTTGTTCCTTTTCCTGTTGGGGGCCTTCGTGATTCTGGTGCCGGGCGTGCCAGCCGGGTTGATCTTTGGCCTGATGCTGGATGATTTGCTCGATGCCGAGCAAGCCAGTGGACGTTATGAGCATATTCTGCTGACTGATTTCGGTGAGGCCCGCTTGATCTGGTCGTTGGGGCGGTTGGCCTACCACCGGTCTACACTGGTGCAGATGATCTATTCGTTGGCAAGTGGTGTCTATCTGTTCATCGCGGCATTGGTGACCTTCTTCTTGATGCTGACGGTTGCAACGGTGTTGATTACGTTGTTGACCGGTGGACTGTTATCGGTCATCGGGGTGCAGGTCACCATTTTTATCAATGTGCTGGGGATCTTCATCATCTTGTTTCTTCTGCGGGTGGAGTTCATGGCGTCGGTCGGTCTGGGGTTTTTGCTGGTGCTCTGGTTTACGCATGGCTCATCTGATGCGGTCTCGCGGCGGTTGATTATCGGCGGCGTCTATTTGCTGATTCAAGGGGTATTTTATGCCAGTGCGGTTTTGGGGGTGCCCTGGCTTTTAGATGGTGTTCCGGTCGCGTCCTGGTGGTTGATGTGGATCGCCATCGCGGGGGTGTTGTTGGTCGGGCGAGAGGGCTTATTGCGTTTGATATGGGCATTGATCATCGCCCAGTTACGCCTGACACCGCAAGACATGGAGGCCGCCCGCCTTAGCCCACGTTGAGTCATGCTGGACTGGGTGCCGTCATGCTTGATATAATTACATTCATGACAAGATATTTTGGAGTATCGTAATCGTGTCTGATTTGATTGATATTAACAACATTCCCGTCGATGATGACGGATGGCAACCGGATCCCAAACATCCCCGCCGCCGGCCCCCCTGGATCCGTGTTAAGGCCCCCACCGGCGAAACTTATGACAACGTGCGCCGTTTGATGCGAAGCAAATCGCTTCATACCGTTTGTGAAGAAGCGCAATGTCCTAACATTGGGGAGTGCTGGGGGCGTGGGACGGCTACCTTCTTGATGATGGGCGACACTTGTACCCGGTCGTGCGGTTTTTGTGACATCAAGACCGGGCGACCGTCCCCGTTGGATTGGGCAGAACCCAATCGCATCGCGGAGTCTGTGCGGGCGATGAACCTGCGCCACGTCGTAATCACCAGTGTGAACCGGGACGAGCGGGCCGATGGCGGTGCGCCGATCTTTGCGATGGTCATCAAGCGGATCCGCCAGCTTCAACCGGGATGCAGTATCGAAGTACTGATCCCTGACTTTAAGGGAAGCGAAGCCGCACTCAAGATCGTCATGGATGCACAGCCGGAGATCCTGAATCATAATGTGGAGACGGTGCCACGTCTGTTTAAGAAGGTGCAACCGCAAGATCAATATGACTGGGCTTTGGCGACACTCCGTAATGCCAAGCGCATGGATCCATTGGTGCTGACCAAGAGCGGTATCATGGTCGGCCTGGGCGAGACATTCGACGAAGTTGTCGAGGTCATGCAAGACCTGGCGGACATCAACGTGGATATTCTCACCATCGGCCAATATCTGCAACCGAGTAAAAAGCACCTGCCGATTGAACGGTATTACACGCCGGAGGAGTTCGATAAGTTCATCGAGATTGGCAAGGCAATGGGCTTTAAGTGGGTAGAAAGCGGCCCGCTTGTGCGTAGTAGTTACCGGGCCGATCAACAAGTCCGCGAGCTTTCCAAGCTCAATTACATCCACATGCATCAAGATCGCATCGCCGCGCAGGGAGATTAGATCAACACCATAAGGCGTGCCCATGTTGGCACGTCTTTTTTGTTTAATCTTGATCGTCACACTTATCGAGTATTAAATAAATAATCATCATGAGTTATGCTAGAATTCAAATGTTAAATTTCTTTCATAACTTTTTACATCTCCGGGGGCCATATCGTGGGGGAGGTGCCGCGACATCAGCATAAAAATCGTTTCGGGTGTAGACTGATACTCGAGGCGATACACACACACGTATGAATTGACCTTGACGATAAAAACCAAAATAGAGGGATATCGTGATCCAAGAATTGATGAATAGGGCCGATCAACGCGGTTACATCACATATGAGGACGTACTCGAGGTTTTCGAAGAAGAAGGTGAGGACGCACAGACGCTTGAAGGCATCATTTACGAATTAGACGAATTAGGGGTTGATCTCCGCCAGGATAACACAGACGACAATACAGAAAACACTGGTGAAGATGTTGAGGGAGATTTTGAACCCGAAGAAGTCATTCGTGATCCCGGCGTCGGTGACATCACCGCTGTATCCGCTGATGATCCAGTCGGCCTTTACTTCCGCCAGATGGCAAAAGAACCTCTTTTAACGGCTCAAGAAGAAATTTCCCTCGCAAAGCGTATCGAAATCGGCCAAAAAGCCTCAGACCGCCTGAACCGCCCCAGCACCCATATGAATGCCAACGGCAATGACCGCTGGGTAGATATGATGCGCCGTTTAGAACTCGACGGGCAGATGGCACGCGAACATCTGGGCCGGGCCAATACGCGCCTGGTTGTCAGCATCGCCAAGCGGTATATGGGCCAGGGATTACCCTTCCCGGATCTGATTCAAGAAGGCAACGTCGGCTTGATGCGAGCAGTCGATAAGTATGATTACAAGCGCGGCAACCGCTTTAGCACTTATGCGACATGGTGGATCCGTCAGGCGATTACACGGGCACTGGCACAGAAGACGCGCACCATCCGCATTCCACTGCACATGACCGAACGCATCCGCCAGATGTACCGCATCGCGCAAGATCTAGAGCAAACCCTGGGCCGCCGACCAACCCCAGAAGAGATTGCCGAGGAGATGGAAATGCCAGCAGAGGCCGTGCGCGGCATGATGGACGCCAGCCAACACGCAATCGCGCTGGAACGTCCGGTCGGCGAAGACGGCGACAGCGAATTCGGTGATTTTATTGAAGATCAAGACACACCCAGCCCCGTAGACTCCGCAACCCAACACCTACTTGAAGAGACAATCGAAGAAGTGCTGGCCGAGCTAACCCCCCGGCAAAGCCACATCTTGCGTCTGCGCTTTGGCCTGGGTGGCGGCGAACCGCATACCCTGGAAGAGATCGCCAATAACTTTGGTCTCAGTCGAGAGCGCATCCGTCAACTGGAAAAGGAAGCTCTGCGCCGTCTGCGTCATCCGCGCCTGGCACACAGTCTACGAGATTATCTAGGCTAAAATAGACTTTAAATAAACCGATCAGGCGGCTTTTTTAACAGGCCGCCTTTTTTGTTGCCAGCTAACGCGGGTATACTGCCAATACCGTCGGCACTGGATCAAACGAAGTGATGCGATATTGGGCCGCTGGTACATCAATCATGGTTGATCCACCACCATCCAGTGCGAATGCATTGGCTAAATCGAGATCACTATCGGCCAGATATGCGCTGAGGCGCGTCAGGGTGAGGCCCAGGAGTGGGGTCACCATAATCACGACCCGGCCCTGTGTATCAATGCCGATAGCGGTGCGCCGGTTAGCCTGCCGGTCATTGCTCCGGCTGTAGATTGAATCGCCATTGTAAACCAACATCGGGAAGGCTTGCACAGCCTGTTCGTAGGCTTCGCCCTGGTACGGTTCGAAGACATTCGACCGGATCAATGGGGTGCTATTGGCAACTGCAAACGTCCCGCCGCGGTCAGTATAACTCGACCCATGACGCACACCATCTGTTATGAGCAAGCCTAAGGCCTGATTGTCTTGTGAGAAGAAGTTCGCGTTGATGATGACCGCCGCGCCGGGCAAGGTATCGCGCCATTCGCCGATGCGTAATGGTGCTTGCGGGCGATAGTGTGCGCGAAATGTATACGTCGCCGGGTCAATGCGAAACATGACAATCTGTGAAAATTCGTCATCATTGGGGTATAAGGTGCGTTGTTCTAACCCGGTCGTGATCGTCTGCCAGCCTGATACGGGTGTTGGTGTCGGTGATTGGGTCGGTGTGGATGTCGTTGGGATGGGCGGGGCCGTTAGCGTACAGCCTGTGATGATGGCCGGGCAGAGTAAAAAAAGCATCAGTCGCTTGTTCAAAGCTTTATCCATATACTTGACTTTCATAGTCATAGCATGATATATTCCAGTGCAGAATACACAAGGGCGCATAGCTCAGCTGGTTAGAGCGCACGGTTCACATCCGTGAGGTCAGGAGTTCGAGTCTCTTTGCGCCCACACTGTACATAATGTGTACAGCCCAACCCTCAAAATTCCGGCCTGGTGCCGGTTTTTTGATTCCATACCCAAATGATGCCAGCCAGATACCTGTTGATGATCTAAGCGTCATCACCCAGCCAATTGTACCGTTCCACCGTGCCAGGACGGTTTGCGTTCGCGTGGATGACCGTCAGGCCGGTGTTGTCTAATCGTTTGGAGCGGTCATTCCATGTCGGGCCGACTTCCCATTGTTGTAGATAGGCGATCAACGCCAGCAGAGAGGCCCCATGCCCCACGATGATGATCGATTCGCCTGGGTGCGCCTGGAGGACACGCTCCAAGAAGATGATGCCCCGCGCCTGTACATCATCCACACATTCCCCGCCCGGTAGCCGATGATGCGCGACATTAGCCCGCCATTGCTCCAACTGGCCGGGGTACTTGCGCTCGATCTCGGCGGAGACCAGCCCTTCCCATTCGCCACAATGGATCTCTTTGATCTCTGGCGCGGGTTGGATCGTCAACCCCAGGCGATGTGCGATAGTTTCTGCCGTCTGCATCGTGCGCTTAAGCGGGCTAGCATACAGGGCTGTGAACGGTGCGTCCAGCGCGGCCAGCCGTTCTGCGACGGCTTGCGCCTGAGCCTGCCCGTTGGCATTCAGTTCGGTGTCAGTCTGCCCCTGGAAGCGTCGCTCGACGTTCCAATCGGTCTCCCCATGCCGGATCATATACAGCCGTGTTGTCGTCAAAGTTGATTTATCCTCTCGTATCAATAATAAACTCAGGCCCAGGCCACACAGCAGGCCACCCAAAGCCCACATCGGGCCACGGGCCAAGGTCGCACCGAGTAGTGCGTTAGGATAATCTGGCACCAGATGCGCGTGCCAGACGTTCTTAAACATCATCAACAGGACGGTGACCACACTACCACCTGCGCCGACCATCAGGCCGAACAGCGCATACGTCAGCATACCCCGCCATAGCGCAACGTGCCGGCCACCATGTCGCCCGGCCAGCCAGGTGATGCCACCCAACAGTGTGCCGGTTATCCCTAGCAGGGCGACCGGCCAGGTGAAATTATCTTCCAGGCCGAGCCAATACAGCACAGCCAAAGCCCACAGCACGACACCCCAGCGCGTCCAGAGTGTCGTGCTGACCAATCGAATCGTCATCCGCCCCAGGTGTTACGCAGGCGTTCGATGAGATCATGGTCATGTTCCGGGTGGAGTCGCTCAAAGCGGAAGACTTGCGATTGAAATGCTTCCAATTCTACATAAAGCCCTTCTTCTGCGATGCGCTCACCGTCTCGATAAATCGAAACGCCGCTGAGCACGTCTACCAGGTGCCATTGACCGCCGCGTATCTCATCCCAGCCATAAACTTTTACGATGCCTTGCGACCAGCGTGCGGTTAAGTTCACCACCACCATGCGGAAGTCGTGGCCGTGCGTCCAGCCGTAGGCCAGCATGTGCTGGTTGGTGTAATTCTCCGCAAAGGATGGTTCGATGGTGAACATCCGCCAGGAGCCTTCCTGGTAGATGGGATGACGGGTTTCTTTCAAGAGCTTGTTGTAAAAGCCATATAAAGCCCAGTTGGGGTCTTCATGGGGTTGCCGTCCGATCTGCATCGGCAGTTTGACGGTGCGCCCGGTCATTTGTCCGTCGTGGATCAACACTGCGCCCGGCAAGGTGCAGATCAATGTGGCGGCGGGTCGGCTTCGCTCAACCCCAAAGCTGGCGGCGGCCCGATCTTCATCATGATTTTCGATGAAGCGCACCAGATGCTCTTGAAAGGGTAAAGAGGCGTGCAGATGATCTCGCAAGTGATGCACATAGCCTTCTCGCAGGCGATCATAGAGCCGTTTGTCGTAGGTCATGTCAAAGCCCTGCTGGAGCATGATATATTCCATGTCCCAGTAGACCTCTGCGATGAACAGACAGTCTGAAAACTCTTGTTTGACATACGGGATCACCTCCTGCCAGAATTCGGTCATGGGGGCGGTTTCGGTCAGGTAATTTCCCCACGTCCGGCTAAAGACATCGTTGGTCATCAACATCGCCATATCACAGCGGATGCCGTCACATTGTGACGCAATATCGCGCAACAGATCACCGGCGACTTGCCGGTATTCCAGCGAGAAGGCGTTGAGCTGGGCCGTGTCGATCCAGCCGGGGAAATACGGATCCCGCCCGTGTGCGATGATGAGATCTTGTCCTTCGTCGTTATGCGTCTGGAAGAACAGGTCTGGGGCTTCTTGCAGGTCGTGGTGTGTGCCGCGCACCAGATAATGTGGTTTGTGCGTCACCCAAGGATGATCGGTGGCGACATGATTCGGCACATAATCCAGGATCAGCAACAGTCCATGCTCTCGCAGGCGATGCCGGAAGTGCGCCAGGGCGCGGCGGCCATCCCCATGAGACGCCAGGCGATCATCCACGCGATAATCACCGATGGCATAGGCAGAGCCGATCACGTCATCGTCGGTCAGGTCGGGTAGAACTGGCTGGTATTCGTGGGTGTAGTTCAACGCGCTCTTTCGTCCGTCCGGGTTGCGTTGCCAGACGCCCATCATCCAGATTGCATCGGCATGACGACTGCTAAGCTCATAAAAGATTTCATCCGGCACAGTATCAAGCTTGATCGGACGATCAAACCGGGTACTCAGGCTTTCCAGCCAGACCCAGGTGTTAATCTGATAGATGAATGGTTTCTTGGGCCAGGTCATAAAGGATTCCTCATCGAGTTTGGTCGTGATTTTGATTCTATCCTAAATACGTTCTATCTGTCATGGCTGGACAAAGCCCAACTGGGAGTTGATAATGAGGCACTCATTTTTGTAATCTGGACGTTATGTAAGGTAATCTTATGGCCGATGGCTATTTTGTCACCCCGAAAGACTCTAAGCAGGTCGAAATGGTGGCGGGCGTTCACCGTCGCACGATGGGTACGACCGACGAAGCTATGCTGTGTGAGTTCTTCATCGAGCGTGACGCTGTGATACCGGAACACAGTCATCATAACGATCAAGTCGGGTATGTGGTCTATGGTGAGATTGAGATTATCATCGGCGGGCAAAGACAGATCTGTTATGGGGGCGATAGTTATGCAGTGCCGGGCGGTATCTTGCATCAGGCCCGTGCCATCCGGGATACGTTGACCCTCGATAGTTTCTCGCCGCCGCGTAACGATTATCGTACCGAAGCGCGTTAAATGTGCTAAACTATTACTATGTGGAACGACGAGTTATCTTAAGGATGAAAGGGCATGGACGGATCCAGACGCCGGCGACAGAGCAAAGCACGCGAGCGATACGAAGCACGTAAGAGCCGGCGTGGTGGGATGGCTGTTCGTCCCACCCGGCCAGATGCAGAGCCGGAACCACACACGCGGGCCAAATCCGCCGGGCGAATTGATTTCAACCCGCTCTGGCAGGTCTTCCGCCGTCGCATGGCTGATGCTGGCTGGTATCTACGCCGGAGCCGAGCCGTATGGTGGGCAGGCTTTGGGGTGTTCGGTCTTCTTTTCATCATGCATGTGATGGGTTATGTCTTGAGTGGCGACATCATGCCACGTGTCAGCGCGATGGGGGTTGAGGTCGGCGGGTTATCTACCGAAGACGCCGCCACCGCGCTTGAATCTGCCTGGGAAGAATCCGCGACGATTAAGCTGATGCTCGAAGGTGAACTTTACCGGCAGGTGCCGCCGTCAGATCTTGGGATTCAACTGGATGCGATGGCGACCGCCCGTAATGCTGACCGCGTTGGGTTAGATGGGTTGTTTGTCAGCCGTTCTGTGCCGCCGGTTGTTTCGGTAGATTACATTACCGCGCAGAACTTCCTGCTGGGTGTCGCTGATGAGATCAACATGCAACCGCAAAATGCCAGCTTCCGCCTGGTCGGGTCGCAGGTCGTCAGTGTGCCGGGGCAAGTCGGCACACGGCTTGATACCACCCTATCGCTTGATGCATTGAACAATGACCCGGTGACGGTGGTCGAAGGCGGAGAGTTCGACCTGCTGATGACCGATCTTCCGCCTGATGTGCGCGATGGATCCGCCTATGTTGAAGATGTCGAGGCCCTGGTCGCCCAACCTTTTGAATTGCGCGGTTTTGACCCGGTATCCAACCAAATTTTCACCTGGCCCATTGACTCCGAAACGTTCATTCAGTGGCTGGAAGCAGGCATGGTCACGCCGACCTTGCGTGAAAATGCGTTTCTCCCTTATGTCGATCTGATTAACGAGACACTCAACCCGGAGGGAGAAAATCTGCGTTATGTTTCCCCGGTAGATGCCATCGAAAAGCTAGAAGAAGCCATCGCAAATAGGGCCAACCGGATTGATGTGCGCGTGCGGCGGCGGCCAACGGTACATACGGTAAGAAGTGGAGATCGCGGATTCGGCATCGCCCGGCAAACTGGCATCCCGTTCTACATGATCCAGCGGGCCAATAGTGGCGTTGATATGGATGTGCTTTCCACCGGGCAACTGTTGAATATCCCGTCGCCAGATGAGGTCATGCCGGAAGACCCGGTGCCTAATAAGCGCATTGTGGTGGATCTCGACAACCAGTACTTGATGGCTTTTGAAGACGGCCAGATCGTGTTCGAATGGGCGATTTCGTCCGGTGTTTCTGACGCGCCGACCTCACCAGGAGTCTACCAAATCCTCAACAAGCAAGAAGAAGCCTGGGGGAGCAGTAGCACCCTGTGCGACTCTGCCGGGTTGGTGTGTGGGCAGTGGCGCATGAGCTGGTTCATGGGCATTTATGAGGTCAGCCCGGGGTTAATTAACGGATTTCATGGTGAGGTGCTGTTGCCCAATGGCAATTTGCTGGGCGGCGGGACGGTCGGTTATCGGGCGACATTTGGCTGTGTAATGTCGGTCGATGAGCAGGCTAAATTGCTCTACGATTGGGCCGAAATCGGCACCCCGGTCGAGATTATCTCCAACGAATTCAGACCAAAAAGCGACCTGGGCCGTTATGTGTGGGATTTACTCCGCAATAACAATGCTTAAGTTTTGTGCAATTTATATGAATTTCATAAATCGGTATGAAATCTAAAGACGTTATGAAGATGTAAATCTGCATCTCAAATGGCGGTAATTCACTATGAGTGCTACATGAGTTCAAGGAGTAGCCGTTATTCAATACGTTAGACATTGTAATAAAGTATCGGACTATCGATAGTGAATAAATTCACGAAGTAACCGCTTTGACAGACGCGATTTGACATTTTACAATGTAGTCACATTAGAAAGTGTGGAGAAACTCACACGAAATTAAAATTTATTTAATAAATTTACTGCTCTCTCCACACACAAAATCGAGGACGCCCCGCACCTGCGGGGTGTTTTTGTTATAGTGGTATGCAATGAGACCAACTAACTAATGGAGAGTATCGCGGTGCAAAGACAAAAACGACAATACGGCACCTGGCCCAGTCCGATTTCACCGGGGGATGTCGCCAGTGGAGGACGGCTTTATGATGCCCAGTGGGACGATGCCAGCGAGACGCTTGTCTGGGCAGAAAAGCGGGCCGGTAAGACGTATCTGCTGGCGCAAAGTGGCGCAGATGCACCCCGCTACCTGACCGACGGTACGATGGCAGTGCGCGGCGGGGTAGGTTATGGTGGGGGGGGCTTCACCGTTGCGGGTGGCATGGTCATTTTCGCCGGTGATGAGGGCCGGTTATATCGTGTGCCAGTGACTGGCGGTAAACCCAGCGCGATTACGCCAGCCTTTGGGGCCTGTGCCGCACCGTGCCTTTCCGCAGATGGCCGTTGGGTGATCTATGTCCACAGTGACGGTAAGACCGATGGGCTTGCGCTGGTAGATGCTGAGGGCCAACGGTGGCCGCATAAGTTGATCTTCGAGACCGATTTCGTCATGCAACCTGCCTGGCATCCGTCTGGAGAATTGCTGGCGTGCGTGGTCTGGAATCACCCTCAAATGCCCTGGGATGGCACCCGGTTGATGCTGGTCGAGATCGCCTACCATGCCGACGGGACACCGTTTATCAAGTCCCGGTCAACCCTGGTCGGTGACGACGAGACTGCCATTTTCCAGCCGGAATTTAGCCCGGATGGACGGTATTTATCTTATGTGAGTGATACCAGTGGTTGGGGCCAGCTTTATCTCTATGACATTGAAGCAGGTACCCATACCCAGGTCACACAGGCAGAAGCCGAGCATGGACAACCCGCCTGGATCCAGGGAATGCGAACCTATGGTTGGGCGGGCGATAGCCAGAGCCTGTATTATTTACAAAATATTGAAGGCTTCTTCACGTTGTCGCGTTATGATTTGCAGGCGCAAACCCACACACACATCAACGCCCTGGATGCCTACACCCACATGGAGCAACTTCACGTCTCCCCTGCCGGGCAAGTGAGTTTGATCGCTTCTTCAGCGGTCATCCCGCCGCGTTTGGTCAGCTATAATCCCGCTGACGACACAGTACGTATTCAGGCTAGAACGAGTACAGAACATTTAAGTGACGATCAACTAGCCCCTGTCGAGCCGTTGACGTGGGATACAACCGATGGTGAACGCGCTTACGGGTTGTACTATCCACCTGCCCATGACCACTACACGGCGGAAGGGCCAGCCCCGCTGATCGTCTATATTCACGGCGGCCCGACCAGCCAGAAGACCGCCGGTTACGAATCCGACGCGCAATTCTTCGCCACACGCGGTTACGGTCTATTGTTTGTCAATCATCGTGGAAGCACGGGTTACGGGCGCGATTATATGCTGAAATTGCGCGGCGAGTGGGGCCGGGTTGATGTCGATGACGCGCTGAGTGGGGCGCAACATCTGGTTGAAGCAGGCCGGGCGGATGCACACCAGTTGATTATCATGGGTGGGAGTGCAGGCGGGTTCACCGTGTTGCAAGCCCTGGTTAATCATCCTGATTTCTTCGCGGCGGGCATCTGCCGTTATGGTGTGTCGAACCAGTTTATGCTGGTGCAGGAAACGCATAAATTTGAGGCACGTTATAACGACTCTCTACTGGGACCGTTGCCCTCTGCGGCGGATCTCTACCGGGAGCGGTCGCCTTATTTTCATGCCAGCAAGATCAACGATCCGCTGATTATCTTCCAGGGGACGGCGGATGAGGTGGTGCCTAAATCTCAGTCCGATATGATCGTCAAATCGTTAAAAGCGCGTGGCGTGCCCCACGAATACCATGTCTACCAGGGCGAAGGGCACGGCTTCCGCCAACCGGAAAATGTGCGTGATTATTACGAGAAGATCGTCAGTTTCTTAGAAAATCACATCATCTATAGTTGAACGGCACCGTCAACGTCACCCGGTTGGCAATAAACCCAGGCCCAGCATCCGCTGGCAAGTTGAACACGGGCACGGGCATAGAGGCTGGTCTCGTAAGCATCCACCGCCTGTAGATCGGCGGTGGATAACGTGAGCCGTTGCCCGCTGACGGTTTCGCCCGGTGCAGGCCGGATGAGGGGATACAAGCCACCACCGGGGACGAAGATGCTGGTCAGCTTGAAACCGGGCAGGGTATCCGGTATGCCGTCCAGCCGCCGCCCGATGACGGCTTCCTGCACTGCCGCTTGGAGCAACGTCCCATAGACAAAAAGTATTTCATCCATACTGGTTACGGTGCGGTGATGACGTCCGTCCCCAGGTATGGGCGCAGAACTTCCGGCACGATGACATGACCATCAGCCTGTTGATAATTTTCCAGAATGGCGATGATAATACGCGGTGTTGCCAACCCACTGCCGTTGAGCGTGTGGACGAATTCCGTCTTCTTCTGTCCTTCCGGGCGGTAGCGCACCATCGCGCGGCGTGCCTGGAACGCTTCGGTATTACTGCACGAGCTAACCTCTAACCACTCGTCACTCCCAGGGGCATAGACCTCGATGTCGTACTTTTTCGTCGCGCTGAAGCCCAGGTCACCTGTCACGATCTCTAACCGGCGGAAGGGCAGTTCGAGCTTGCGGCAGATGTCGCTGGCCGCTTCAGCCAGGGATTCTAACTCTTCATAGCTGGTATCCGGGTGGACGAATTTGTACATCTCCACCTTCTGGAACTGATGCACCCGTTTGATGCCGCGTGTATCGCGCCCGGCACTGGCTTTTTCCCGGCGGAAGCATGGCGTATTTGCCACGAAGTAAAGCGGTAAATCCGCTTCATCCAGGATTTCATCCCGGAACATATTGGTAATCGCCACTTCCGATGTCGGGAGCATGTAGATCTCAGCATCCGGGTCATGATAGACCACATCGCGGAACTTGGGGAACTGTGCCGCACCGTAGAGCATCGGTTCCTTGACGAAGAACGGGACGTAGACTTCTTCGAAGCCATTTTCGCGGGCGGTATCCAGGAAGAAGGTCTCTAAGGCCCGTTGTAGACGCGCCCCCCAGCCCCGCAAGATGTACGAGCGCGTCCCGGCTAGCTTAACACCGCGTTCAAAGTCGATGATGCCCAGTTCCGGGCCGAGATCCCAATGCGGTTTGACCTCAAAATCGAAGTCACGGAAGCGGCCTTCAGGCTCCCAGGGGACATTTTCGTCGTCATGATCGGCGACCGGCACACTATCGTGCGGCATATTCGGGAGCCAGAGCATATGGTCTTCCAATTCGGCTTCTACCGGGCGCAGATCCTCGATGATGGCGTTGACGCGATCCCCGATGGCGCGTAACGCATCGGTCAGGCGGTCATAAGCCGCGCTCAGGTCTCCGCTTTGTGCTTCGGTGTCTTGCTCCCCCTGGAGGATGGCGATAGCCTGGGTATAGTCGCCAGCGGTCAGCGCATCGGTGGCGGCCTGTGCGCGGGCATATTTGGCGTCGTCATCCAGCTTTTTGTCACCACGTAGCTGGCCAACCGCCTTGTTTAGCTTGTTGCGCGTGGCCTGGATGGTCTCACTCTCGCCCAGCATATCACGCCGCTGGCGGTCAAGCGTCAGGATTTGATCGACCCGGCCTATCGCTTCCGTATCGTTCAATTTTTGGATCTGTTCTTTGACCCAATCGGGCTTTTCGCGGATCAGGTTAATGTCGAGCATGGGTTATTCTCCTCGTGTGATGTCGGGATCGTCGTCATCGTGCAGGGGCCGCGTGAAATCTGCCCGTAGGCGGAAGAACGCCAGCACTGCACCGAGCGCGATCACCAGGATAATCAAAATGTCAAAGACCTCGCGGGTCATAAATTCCATCGTACTGACTCCTGAAACAAAAAACGCCCGCCCTGGTGGTCAGGGCGCGCGTCGAAAAAGCATCCTGCCAGGTGAAATTACGTCTCAGATTCGGATTCGCTCGTGGAAGACTCGACATCCCGCCACAGCGGCAACATCAAGCTAAACGACGTGCCGACGTTTTCATCACTCTCGAACCATAATCTGCCGTTCATCGCTTCCCCCTCGTGTTTACACAGGTATAAGTTCAAGCCATAACCGAATTCGCTGAAGACCTGCGGCTGACGTGCCCGCTGGAACGGCTCGAACACGCGCTCGCGCTCGCGCTCGCGAATGCCGTAACCCTCATCGCGCACGTCGATTTGCACGCTTTGTTCTTTGGCCGCCACTTTGATCGTAATCGGCGTGGCTTTCATACTGTACATAATAGCATTCCGTAAAACGTCCTGCAAGATTTGCGTCAGGTAGCCGGGTGCGGCACTCACCGCTGGCTTGTTGTCCAGGGTGACTGTCAGGCGTGACCGGTGGTCGTGCGCGTCGGTCTCCGGGTCTACCAGGTCGATGTGATCGAGTTCTTCTTCCAGGTCTTCCAGAAAGTTCTCCAGGTCAAGCTTGCGGCGTTGTGTTTTGATGTGGTTACGGAGATCCCCGGTGCGGATGTCCTCTAACCGCTGGAACAGGCGCATTAACCGGCTGACCCTTGCCATGTGGATCCCGACGAGCCGGGTCAAACCGCCCACCCGTTTCGTCAGGCCGTCGGCATCAGATTTTTTGTCTTTGTGGAATTTATCGATGTCACGCTCGATCATATCGACGTGCCCGGCGGTGGAGTCGATGGCGTCGATGAGTTCGCTCCGGAAGACACCGATTAATGCGCTCATCGCTGTCCAGTCTGGCATGTCGATGGTCAACAGTGTGCAGACTTCGCCTGTTTCGCTCAAGACGCTGGCCGCCCAACACGGGATATGCTCCCCGCCCCGCAGGACGTAAAAGCGCACCGGGCGTTCCGCCTGGAGTGATTGATCGCGGTAAGTGTCGATCATCTTCTCCGGGTCGGTCTGGGTCGCGTTGAGTAGCGTTGCCATCGCTTCCCAACCGTTCTCGCGGATCGTCGTGACATCGGTGCCAAGAAATGTGCGTGCCGCCAGGTTTTCCAGAATGAGGCGTCCATCACTGCCGAAAATTAACACCCCTTGCCCCAGGCCATCCAGCATCGTCTGGAGATCGAAATTTGGTTGGGTGGTCATGGTGAACCCGCCTGTTTAGTGCGAAAAAATGAAAAAGAGGGCATCGGGTCGCCCTCTATCTATTGTATGTGCTTTTGCTCGGTTTTGCTATTTTTCGTCACGCAGATGTGGATAAAACAACACATCGCGGATGCTCCGCTGGTCGGTGAGCAACATCACCAGCCGGTCAACCCCCATGCCGAAGCCACCGTTGGGGGGCATTCCGTAGCGCATCGCCCGCAGGTAATCCTCATCGAGCGGGGTTGCTTCGTCATCGTCCTCCCGGTAGAGTTCTGCCATGCTGATAAAGCGTTGTTCCTGGTCGAGCGGATCGTTTAGCTCTGTAAAGGCGTTGCCCATTTCCATGCCGTTGATGAAGAACTCGAACCGTTCGACATGGAAATCATCGTAATCGACCTGCTTGGCAAAGGGCGAAATATCACGCGGATAATCGACCAAAAATGTCGGTTGGATCAACTTCGGTTCGACGAAATCACTCAACAAGATGTCGATCATCCGGCCCCAGGTCGTCCCTGGCTTGATTTTGTTGCCCTTATCACGCATGGCCGCCGCTAACGAGTCAGCATCTTGATAATCCATGTAGTCGATGCCACTTTCGTTCTTGATGGCATCGCGCAGGGTGATCCGCTTCCAGGGTGGGGCGAAATCAATGGATTGGCCCTGATAGGTCACGGTGGTATCGTCGGTGACTTGCTCCGCGACATAAGCCACCATTCGTTCGGTCAAGCTCATGACGTCGTTATAATCCGCATAGGCTTTGTAAAATTCGACCTGGGTAAATTCCGGGTTATGCTTGATGCTGACGCCTTCGTTACGAAAGTCGCGCCCGATCTCATAAACTGCGTCATAACCACCGACCAGTAACCGCTTTAAGTACAGCTCGAAACTGATCCGTAGGTACAACTGTTGGCTGAGTTGATTATGATGCGTGGTAAACGGTCGGGCCGCCGCACCACCATAAATCGGTTGGAGGATTGGCGTCTCGACTTCCAGAAAGCCGGCTTCATCCAGGAAATCGCGGATGGCCCGCACCGTTAAACTGCGCTTGCGGAATACTTCCCGCACATCCAGGTTCACGGCAAGGTCTGCATAACGCTGACGATAGCGCGTCTCGACATCGCTAAATTCACCATATTCTTCGACGGTGCCATCGTCCAGCGTGCGTTGCTTGATGACGGGTAGCGGGCTTAAAGACTTGCTGAGAAGTGTCAGTGTGTCTACATTCACGCTGATTTCGCCGGTACGGGTTCGCATCATGGTGCCGTTGGCCTGCACGAAGTCATCGACTTCGATGAGCTTTTCTTTGACCAGCGCATAGGCATCTTCCCCGATATTGTTGATGCGGATGAACAACTGCACCCGTCCGCTTTCGTCTTCGATGTGCATGAACGACACCTTGCCTTTGATATTGGCCCGGCGGATGCGCCCGCACACTGTCACCGCAATCGGATCATCCGGTTCTGTGTCATCGGGGGTGGCGGCTTCGTAGGCGGCGATGGCCTCCTGGGTGGTGTGGGTACGTTTGACCCGGCGGGGGTAAAGTTCTACCCCGCGTTCCTTGAGCTTTTCGGCCTTTTCCAGCCGTTCTTGTTCCAGCTTAGTCGGTTGCCACATGGTCACTCTCGTCTTTGGGAATCAAAAAGGGGCAGGATAGGATTGCCCCTCTTATTATGCCACGTTCGGTGACTTAATCAATCGCTTTGATCTTGAACACAATCTCACCATCGGGCGTCTTGACGGTCACACGGTCACCGGCTTTGGCTCCCATCAGGGCTTTGCCCATCGGGCTGACGACAGAGATCTTGCCCGCACTGGGGTTTGCTTCCGCAGAGCCAACCAGTTGATAGACTTCTTGATCGTCGGTGCCTTTTTCTACGACTGTGACTCGTGCGCCGGGGACGACGGTATCGCGCACCACGCCATCTTCGATCAGTTCGGCCTGGCTCAAGATAATTTCGATGCGCTGGATTTCACCTTCGACAAAGGCTTGCTCGTTTTTTGCGTCTTCATATTCGGAGTTTTCGGTCAATTCGCCGCCTTCTTCCAGCGATTGACGCAGACGTTCTGCCACCTGGGGGCGGCGCACGTCCAGCAAATTCCGCAAACGAGACTCCAGGGCTTCCATCCCCTCTTTGGTAAGATAGTGCGGCTGATCCGACATATCTCTGCTCCTGCTAAATGCACAAAAGACACAGCACGGGCTGTGTCACCGGTTTGAATAAGCTAATTTCGGCGCAATATATCACGAAATCGTAACGAAGTAAAGATCAAGAAAACCCGGCCCAGGCCGGGTTGTGCAAAGTTTTGAACAGGCTGTCGAAAGTTTTGAACAGGTTACCCCATCCCGGCGAAGTAAAGCGTAAACGTTGTGCCGACCGATGGATCGCTCTGGACGGAGACTTCGCCGCCTAATAGGTCAATCAAATCGTAGGCGATCCGCACGCCCATGCCACTTCCCTTATAAGCGCGGACGGCATCGTTATCTGCCCGCCAGAACAATTCCCCCAACCGGTTTAACTCGTCTTCGCTCATGCCGACGCCATTATCTGCAATGTCAATTGCCAGGGTATTGTCTTCGTTACGGGCGGAAACAATCACTTTACCGTCGCCTTGTGGTGAATAACGCAGGCCATTTTCGATCAGTTTGATTAACGCCTCGTTGAGTCGTTCGCCGTCTGTTTCCAGGATGGGCAGACCTTGTGGAATGTCAAATTCGAGTTGGCGGTCGAGTTCTTCCGCCAATGGGCGGGTATCCCGCTCTGCCATCATTGCGATATTTTTGAACATATCCATCTTTGTGTTGATCCGCAAGGTGCGTGATCGAATTTTGTTGATCGTGCTGACGTCGTTCAGTAATCCCTCCATCCGCTTGGTGTTGGTACGGATGACATCGAGCAATTGCTGTTGCATGTCGGTCAGTTCACCACCCATCGCCGGGTTGTTAAGCAGATCGCCATAGCCCTTGATAGAAGCTAGCGGATTCTTGAGATCATGCACGGCGGTCTTGATGACTTCGGCGGTTTCCAGGTCGGTCGTGCCGGGTTCCCCGGCGGGGACCGCGTTCTGTAGCAATTCTACCTGTTCTTGGTGTTCTTCGTCTGCTTCTTCCAGTAAAGTCTGGATGGCTTCGATCTGTCCGGGCAGGCGAACCGGGATGATATTCCCGATGCGGGCGTTTTCCAGCAGTTCTTCGACGGCGGCTTTTGCTTCGTCAAGTTTGGTCATGCGATACGTCCCTCCAGTATCGTTCGGCAAGGGTGCCATTGCCAGTCTGAGTCATATAACGGTAGAGCCGGGATCGCATTTGCTTGATCCCCGGCCAGAAGGTGCTGATCTGTGAGTGATACTCTGCGACGGCTTGCCATTTTGCGGTAAAGTCGTCATCCGTCAGGGTGATAACCTCTGGTTGTAGGCGTCCGGCTCTGCTTTCGATTACATCCGTGATTGCGGCGGCTTGCTCGGCATAAGGATAATCTTCGTAATAAATGATAGACTCTGCGCTTGTTTCGGCCCATTGTCGCACCAGGATATGATCGACATGCCCACCGACACCCAACGGCACATACAGTGTCTGCGCGGCGGGGTGTGGCGTCCCCTGTAAGATCACACGGGCCGGATCATCGGGTTTTACCGGCCCGAACAGATCATCATCACCTGCCGGGTAGAGTACCGTGCCATCAGGCCGGGTGCGGTAGACGCAATCCGGTAGATCCATGAAAGTGACCGTCGCCCCTAACCGTGCGGCGGCTTGCCGTTCTTCCTGCCGGCGTGCGTGGATTGGCGCATTGCCAGCTTTCCAGCGGTCGTGTAGCTCACGGATGAGTGGTGACTCCGGCAAAGGATCAGGTGGATCCCCCGCCATGATGACGACGACTTGCACCGTCTCACCAGCCTGTGCCAGTTGATGCATGCGCCCACCACAACTGAGCGTTGTATCATCCAGATGCGGGGCAAGAAAGACGTGGGTCATCCGGCCACCGGGATGCTAAACGTAAATGTACTACCTTCACCCACCGTGCTTTCGATCTGAATATGGCTTCCCATCTGCTCGACCAGACTGCGCGTGATCGAAAAACCTAGCCCGGTGCCCGGTTGAGACCGGGTGTAATCATCATCTGCCCGCCAGAACTTCGTCCCCAACAGGTGCATTTGCTCGTCGCTGAGGCCGATGCCGGTATCGCGCACGCTGAAGCGAATGCGGTCGCCTTCGCGCTCTGCATTTAAGGTGATCGTACCACCATCTGGCGTATACTTGTACGCATTGCTGACCAGGTTGGTCAATACCTGGAGCAAGCGGTAGTAATCGGTGTAGACAGCGGGAAGATCCGGTTCGACTTGTTCGACGAAAGTATGTTGACGCTCTTTGATCTGCGGCATGGTGCCATCTTTAACCGCCTGAACGACTTCTTCGACCGGGAATTGGGTTTCTTCCATGAAGAAGTGACCGCTTTCAATCCGGCTGATGTCGGCCAGGTCGGAGACCAGAATCTCCATGCGTTCGACCGTGTTGCTAATCTTGCGTAGATAATTCACCTGAGAGTCATCCAGGTCACCCAGCATAATCAACAGTTCGGCATACCCTTTAATGCCCGTCATCGGGGATTTGAGGTCATGCGCTACAATGCCGACGAACTCACTTTTAGCGCGGTCTGCGGCTTGTACTGCCGCATAAAGTTGACCGTTTTCGATGGCAATCGAAGCTCGCGCCATGACGCGCTCTACGATGTCGATCTGTTCGCTGGTGAAGGGGGTATCATCGTGCCGTTCTAATACGATAATGCCGGTTGTGGTCTGGTCACGTTGAATGGGTACGATGAGAACGTGGGTGTTTTCATGCTGGTTGCGGGCAAATTCGCCGCTTCGTGCTACATCCAGTGTTTGCGGGTACAGTGTCCCCAGGCCATCAGTTGCCGGCGAGTCGAACCCGTGTTGGTGTGTGTTGCTGATGTAAACCTGGTTGCCATCAACATGAACCAACCCCAGGTAACCAGCGGCGGCACCACTCAGGCGGCAGGCGGATTCCAGCGTGAATTGCATAGCATGATCGACATCCAATGTCTCGTTAAGTTGCAGGTCAATGCGGCGCAATTGACGGAGTTCTTCGATACGACGGTTCAGGGCTTCGTCGGTCGCGCTGAACAAAAGCGCGTTATCGAGCGCGATAGCCGCCTGGGCCGAAAACGCATCTAGCGCGTTGAGGTCATCGTCACGGAACAGCCCGGCATTCGCCCGGCTGTCAACATAAACCACGCCGATCACATTGCCGCGTGCGCGTAGTGGGGTCGCCATGATGCTACGCAGGGATTGCGCTACGATGCTGGCTTGCCCGGCAAAGCGCGGGTCTTCGGCGGCATTGGTCGTCAAGATCGGTTCGCCACTATCCAGAACTTGGTTGCTCACCGTCCGGCTGAACTTAAATCCTTCGCTGGCGATGGTCTGCTGGTCAAAGTTACGTGCCGCCTTGACGGTCAACCCGCCGTCGTCATCGCGTAGCATGAGGAAGCCACGTTCCGCCGCGGTCAGTTTGATGATGCTGTCCATCACTTGATCCAGCACAACTTGTAGATCAAGCGAGGAGCCTAACGCCCGGCTGACGTTATACAGAGCCTCAAAGTGGGCGGCCTGTCCTTGCTGTTTTTGCTGGTTGACGACGCGCTCTAGCAGACCGTCTAACTTGTCGATCTGCTTACTCAAAAACTTTTCATCCAAACGGCCCGCTTTTAACTGACTGCGAAGCAGATTCAGATTGTTCCGCGAATTCGCAATCTCGATCTCACCGCTAGAGGGTCGATTAGTCATCTGCTTGTGTCCTCGTGTAATAATCACAGTGTATCGTCAATGGACATCGCTCACAATGAGCTGTGCGAGCGGTGCAGGTATCCCGGCCATGCCGGATCAAATAGATGTGAAAGGCGTAATGGGCTTCGTCGGGCACCATGGCTTCCATCACATCGTGAACTTTATCGACGCTCATCTTTTCCGGCACGAAACCGATGCGCTTGCTCACCCGGTTGACGTGGGTATCAACCGGGAAAGCAGGTAGATTATACCCAAAACACAGGACGATGGCCGCTGTCTTCGGGCCGATGCCCTTGATACTGGTCAGCCAATTTTTCGCCGCTTCCAGGGGCATATCCGTCAGAAAATCCAGTGAGTACTCGCCACGCTCGTCGTAGATCTTACGTAACGCACGTTGAATACGCGGCCCCTTCTGGTTGGCTAACCCTGCCGGGCGGATCACGTCAATAATATCTTGCTCCGGGGCTTCTACGATGGCTTGCCAGTTTGGGTAAGCATTCATCAGCGCGGTAAAGCCACGATCTCGGTTGGTGTCGTTGGTGTTCTGGCTTAAGATGCAACTGACTAATTCACTCACACCGTCCTGGCCCGGTGTCCAGTGGAGATCACCGTAAATGTCACGTAATATCTTGAGCGTTGGCGCGATCTTCTGCTGGCGACGTTCAGAGTCGTCTAGCCCATTCAGTATGTCTTGTTTACTCATTCAAATGATGCGGTGGTGCGATCCGCGTCTCCTTTCAGGTCATCATCGCCCGTTGATCGGTGTCATTGTTGACAGATGATTGATTTCAAGCACCATGATTCTACAATCACTACACTAATTTTAAGGGGTCCTGCCCGTATCGGCAACTAACGCGCCGATATAAGTCGCATTGGCGATTCGTTCCAGGCGGCCATCACTGATGTTGATCTTCCAGGTGCCGTCTTGCTCCGGGCTAGTGAAGATCACCGCGCTGTTGTCTTCCGTCCAGGCTACCGGCCTGACGAATGTCGTGATCGGCGTCGGAGTCAACGCCTGCTGAGTGGCTGATGCAATATCAACCAGGATAAACACTGTCTCCACGGCTTGCGTCGGTTGATTAAAATCTGTAATGCGAGCGAGTGCGTAAATCGCCAAGGTGCCATCGGGCGAGATCAACACATCGCCAGCGGTATCAAAACCACGCCGTTCGACCGCATCCAGTACCACTTCACCCTCCGTCAGCAGATTGTAGATGTGCATGTCAAAGCCGGTGGCCTGGGCGGAAAGACGAAGCCGCAAGCGCAGGAATATATCCGCCCGAACTGCCGCCCCGCAGATGCAACTGCTCCCTTGCTCATCAGGCAGGAGTCGCTTTTCCCCATTGGTGAGATCTAATGCAAAGATGCCGACATATTGATCGAACGCGGTAAACTGGCTGATGCCATCCGGGTGATTATCCATGTAAAGAATCGTTTGATCCGGGTTGAATGCGATGGGCAAGGCCCGCAGGCGGGTGCCCGCCTCATCAACTTCGGTGAGGATGGGGCGGGGTGGGGTTGCACCGTCTAGCCGGGCGACGGTGGTGCGCGTGGTCAGGCGTCCGTCAGCATCGGTTCCAGTCAAAGTCCAGGCGACGGTGATGCCATCCTCGGCGACCACCCAGTCGATCCGGCGGGCTTCAGCCGTCATCTGGACGGTGGGATGCGGTTCAACATCGCCGTCAGGTTGCGCCAGCATCACCTGCCGTGTGGTGGGGTCATAATACATCACACCCTCAGCCGTGATGGTGAATCGCTCGCCATTGATCGTCAGGCGGGCCGCCGCCCCGGTGCGGTCATCCAGGAAGATCAGTGTGTCGTTATTTTCGATGAAGACCTGGCAGGGACAGAATAAGCCCTGGGCCGCTGTTGGGATGCTCCCCAACAAGTAGACCAGCGGGAGAAGCCACCACAACCGCATTATTTCAAGACCTCAATCACCTGGGGCAACATCTCGCCGGAGGGGCCTTCCAGCTTGAGATCTGCAATGCGCGTAATCATGCTGTAATCCGGGTTGATTTCGATGATTGTCGCACCGGCTTGCTTGGCATAACTGGGCAGGCTAGCGGCGGGAGTCACCAGCCCGGATGTGCCGACGACCAGCATGACATCGCATTGGGTGCTGATTGTCTTGGCATGATCGAGCGCGGCAAGCGGTAGTATCTCACCAAACCACACGACATCCGGGCGCAGATGGGCACCGCAATGCGGGCAGGCTGGTGGGGTCTCATCGTATGCGACCGTCGTCAGGTCGATGACGGTCGGCTCTCCCTGGCAGTTGTCAAAGCATTTGGTGCGGGCGATATTCCCGTGTAAGTGGGTGACGTTGGTACTTCCGGCTTGCTCGTGTAGATCATCCACGTTCTGCGTGATGACCTCAACCGCCGGGACGTACTGCTCTAATTCTGCCAATGCGCGATGACCGGGATTCGGTTGAGCCTGGCTGACTAAATCCCGCCGGAACTGGTACCAATCCCATACCAGCTTCGGATTTTGCTTGAACGCGGTCGGCGTGGCGAGCTGTTGCGGGTCGTATTTGGCCCAGAGGCCGGTTTGTGCATCGCGGAAGGTCGGCACGCCGGATTCTTTGCTGACGCCAGCTCCGGTCAGCACGCCGACGAGTTTTGCTGATTGTAAGACTTCGGCGGCCCGTTGAATGTTCTCAGATGACATGGTTAAGTGGTCTCCGTGTCGGTCGCTTGATAATTGATTATGGTATGGCGTGGTGATTTTCACCAGCGCACCCCAGATGATAGCCTTTGGCTTAGGATGCGATGATGTATTGCAAGGCCGGGTTTTTCTCGCGGGCCAATTCTTCCAGGTTATCGACCGAAATCATGCCGTGTTGATACAAATACTCGATATGCGCCCCGGCTTCTTCCAGGGCCAATAGAGTCTCATAGCCGGATTTATCCGGGTACATGCGCGTCGTGATCTGCTGGATGGTGAGCGGTTTTTGTGCATCTTGGATGATGTCCAGCACGAGATTGAGCTTGCGATCATGGCTTTGTAAAATGCCTTCGATCCGGCTGTATACATCGGTGATTGGGTCTTCGTGGCCGCCCAGGGCTAATTCGATGCCGTCGATCTTGCTCACCTTACGCAATGAATCCCGGTAATGGCCTAACCCGGTGTAATGGGTGATGCTTTCCGGGGCCTGGTGGGGCGTGGTCTGGCTCAGGATGTGGTCGGCTACCAGCATGACTTCACCGATCTGGATGCAGACTTGCCCCGGACAGTGCCCCGGCACATGATAAAAGCGCATCCCTTCGTAGGCCGCGTCTTCGTCCAGGCTGAAATCAACCGGGACGGATTTAACGTGTTTTTTGGCGAAGCCGTACATCTCGATCATTTTTTCACGGTTGGCATCGTCTACGCCGGCCCGTTCCAGGTAAACTGTCAGGTCTTTGGTGGCGACGATTAACCGTTCTTCGTAGTTGGTCAAGACACGCCGGTCTAATTCGTGAATGCCGACCTTCGCCCTGGTCTTTTCCGCAAAGAAGGCGACACCGCCATAATGATCGATGTGACCATGTGTCACGATGATCTGCTCGATGTCGTGAATGTCGAATGCTTCGCCGAAGTCGTCGCGCACGGCCAATAGCCCCGCCAACAATTGATCGTTGCTATCTCCAAAACCAGAGCCAGCATCAACTAATGTCGGTGGGCCAGCGTTCAGCACCAGGTAACTGTAGCCCTTAAATCCATTTGGGAAGACAATCATCGGGATGCGGTAGATGTGTACGCTGGTCTTCGTCTTAAATTGTTGGATGGCTGACTGCATGGCAAATTTTGCTTTCTTCTTGATCTCTCGTCCTATCGTCATTAGACCACAAAATCAACCAGCCCCCAATATCGCAAGCTTATCACCCGGATTTATCGCATGATGATAGGCTTTTCATCAGACTATTAGTTGCTAAAGATTATCAGAGTGTTAAAATCATATACTGGTTGTCTTTTTGCCAGATATGGCAATTCTTTTAACTGGATAAATGTGGAGGACACATGCGACGGAACAAGCGATTATTACTTGTTTTACTTCTGTTGGTTTCTCTTGTCGTTGCCGCCTGCGGTGGCACTGACGAGGAAGAAGCTCCGGCAGATGAGGATGTTCCGGCGGAAACGACGGGAAATGAAGCCGAAGGTGATGAAGCCGCCGAAGGTGAGGGCGATGAAGCCGCTGAAGGTGACGAAGCCGCCGAAGATGAGGGCGATGAAGCCGCTGAAGGTGATGAAGCCGCTGAAGGTGACGAAGCCGCTGAAGGTGACGAAGCCGCCGAAGGTGAAGGTGACGAAGAAGCTGGCACAATTGCAGAAGTCGCCGCAGAGAGTGACTTTACAACACTCCTGGCGGCAGTTGAAGCCGCTGGCCTGACTGAGACACTCAACAGCGAAGGACCGTTCACGGTGTTCGCGCCGACTGATGCGGCTTTCGAAGCACTGATTACCGAACTGGATACGACCGCAGAAGATCTGTTGGCCCGTGAAGATCTGGGTGATATTCTGCTGTATCACGTCGTTGCCGGTGAAGTGCTGGCTGAGGCCGTTGTGGAACTGGACGGTCAGTCCGTCGCCACAGTCAACGGTGCGGAAGTTAGCATTGCGGTGAGTGAAGAAGGTGTGGTTACGCTCAACGACAGCGTGACCGTGACCATGACCGACGTGCCCGCGTCTAACGGTGTGATCCACGTCATTGACGGCGTTTTGATCCCGCCGGCGGATGACATGGCCGAAGGTGACGAAGCCGCCGAAGGTGAAGGCGATGACATGGCTGAAGGTGACGACACCGAGGCGATGGACGAAGAAGACGGTGCTGAAGGCGACGGCGAAGCGATGGACGACGAGGGCGACGAAGCCACCGTCGGTGAACTCATCACCAATGTCTGCCTGGTGACCGACCAGGGCGGTATTGACGACGGTAACTTCAACGCGCTGGCGAATGACGGCATGGTGCGGGCTGGTAGTGACTTCGGCCTGGATACCACCGTGCGTGAGTCTTCAGTAGCAGAAGACTACCCGGTGAACATCGCCAGTTGCCTGGATAGCGGTGCGGATGTAATCGTCACCGTTGGGTTCCTCCTGCAAGAGGTCACGCTCGAAACGGCAATCGCCAACCCGGACGTGTTCTTTATCGGTGTGGACCAGGCATTCGCCGGTCATCCCGATAATCTGGTCGGTACGACCTTCCGTGAAGATCAGGCCGGCTTCCTGGTTGGTGTGATGGCCGCGCTGATGACTGAAACCGACACCATCGGTGGTGTGTACGGCATTGATGTGCCCGCAGTGGTCAAGTTCCGTAACGGCTTTGAGCAAGGCGCACTCTACATCAACGAAGACATCACCATCCTGGGGCAATATACCGATAGCTTTGACGACCCGGCCCAGGGTGCCAACATCGCGGAGCAGTTCATCGGTGAAGGCGCAGACGTGATCTTCGGTGCGGGTGGTGGTACGGGTACCGGTGGTATCCAATTCGCCGCCGCTGAAGGTGTGCTGGTCATCGGTGTAGACCAGGACGAATACTTTACCAACTTCGACTCCGGTGAAAGCCCCGGTGCCGAAAATCTTATCACCAGTGCGCTGAAGAGCGTGGACGTGGCCGTGTATGATATGCTGGCTGGTCTGGTAGGTGAAGAAGGTTTCGAATGGCTCGGTGGTAGCAACTACACGCTAGAGGCGACCAACAACGGTATCGGTTATGCACCGTCCCACGATGCAGACGTGCCGGAAGAAGTCACCGACCGCGTGGATGAAGTATTTGCCATGATCCAAAGTGGCGAACTCACCACCGGTGTTGATGGCCTGACGGGTGAACTACTCGACCCGATGGCCGAAGGTGACGACATGGCCGAGGGCGACGAAGCCGCCGAAGGTGAAGGTGACGACATGGCCGAGGGCGACGAAGCCGCTGAAGGTGAAGGCGATGACATGGCCGAAGGTGAAGTCGGTACGATTGTCGATGTCGCTGTCGCCAACGAATTCACGACGCTCGTAGCCGCAGTAGGTGCCGCTGAACTGGCAGAAACCCTGAGTGGCGAAGGGCCGTTCACGGTGTTCGCGCCGACCGATGAGGCTTTCGAAGCACTGATTGCTGAGTTGGATACGACCGCAGAAGATCTGCTGGCGCGTGAAGACCTGGCCGACATCCTGCTGTATCATGTCGTGGAAGGCGAAGTTATGGCTGAAGCCGTTGTGGAACTGGACGGTCAGTCTGTTGCTACAGTCAACGGTGCGGAAATCACCATCGCAGTCGGTGAAGATGGCACTGTGACGCTCAACGATAGCGTGACCGTAGTCATGACCGACGTCCCTGCATCCAACGGTGTGATCCACGTCATTGATAGTGTTCTTCTGCCGCCTGCCGGTGAAGAAGCTGACGCCGCCGCTGAGGAAGAGGTTGAGGAACCGCAAGGTGCCACCTCTGACCAGATCGCCAGTGCGCTGGATCGCATCACCACGTTGGGTGAGCGTGATGCCGCGATGGCCGAAGGCGACGACATGGCCGAGGGTGACGATATGGCCGAAGGCGATGACATGGCCGAATCGACTCCGGAACCGATGGACGGTGGCAATACCATCGTAGACATCGCCGCTGGTGACGAGAACTTCACCACGCTGGTCGAGGCGGTAGGAATCGCCGGGCTGGGTGAAGCGTTGAGCGGCGAGGGTCCGTTTACGGTGTTCGCACCGACGAACGCGGCTTTCGAAGCGACACTGCCGCCGGATGTGCTGGAAAGTCTGTTCAGTAGCCCGATTTCGATACAGTCCGCGCTGAGCTACCATGTGGTAGAAGGCGTGTTCACGGCGGAAGATCTGGCCGCGATGGACGGCGAAATGCTAGAGACCCTGTTGATGGGTACCACGCTGACAGTCAATGTGACTGAAGATGGTGCCGTCACGCTCAACGACGGTGAAGCAACCGTTGTGACGGCGGACATCGAAGCGTCGAACGGGATCATCCATGTGATCGATATGGTACTTGTCCCGGCTTCCCCGCAAGGTGATGCCGCAATGGGCGAAGGTGACATGGCCGAGGGTGAAGATACCGAGGCAATGGACGAAGAAGAGGGTGAAGAAGGCGAAGGCGGCGAATAACACGCCTCAACTTCTGCATAACAGTTAATCAAAAGGGTGCGGCCATGTGGTCGCACCCTTTTTAGCTTTCAGGCGTTGCTTATCTGTGTTACTTGGCGTAATCGACGGCGCGTGTTTCGCGGATGACGTGGACTTTAATCTGGCCGGGGTACTGCATTGATTCTTCGATCTGCCGGGCGATGTCCTGCGCCAACCGCAAAGCAGAGAGGTCATCAATGACTTCTGGCCGGACGATGATCCGCACTTCACGCCCAGCCTGGAGGGCGTAACTTTGTTCCACCCCATCGAAGCTAGTCGCGATTTCTTCCAGCATTTTCACCCGCTTGATGTAAGTTTCCAGGCTTTCGCGGCGGGCACCCGGCCTCGCGCCGGAAATCGCGTCTGCCGCTTCGACGATGTAGGACTCGACAAAAGTTTGCTCGACCTCATGATGGTGGGATGCAATCGCGTTTAAGACGCGCTCATCCCGCACGCCATGCCGCTTGACGAAATCTGCGCCAATAACAGCATGCGTCCCCTCAATTTCATGGTCGATGGCCTTACCGATGTCATGGAGCAGGCCCGCCGTTTTACAAATATCGACATCCGCCCCTAACTCGCCTGCGATCATCCCGGCTAGATGAGCCGTCTCGATGCTGTGTGCGTGCTGGTTCTGGCCGTAACTGGTGCGGAAGCGCAACATGCCCAACAATTTAATCACTTCAGGGTGCAGGCCGTGTACGCCGGTTTCATAGGCGGCACGCTCACCTTCATCCTTGATGATCTGCTCGACTTCATCACGGGCGTCATCGACCAATTTTTCGATGCGGGCCGGGTGAATGCGCCCATCCACCACCAGCTTAGACATGGCCTGCTTGGCGATTTCCCGCCGTACCGGGTCAAAACTGCTGATGGTCACGGCTTCGGGCGTATCATCAACGATGACATCGACACCGGTCGCCAGTTCAAAGGCGCGGATGTTGCGCCCGTTCCGCCCGATGATTCGTCCCTTCATGTCGTCACTGGGGAGCGGCACCACACTGACCGCAATTTCGCTGACGTGTTCGCTAGCGAGACGTTGCACCGCCAGCGCGATGATGTCACGGGCGCGTGTATCGGCTTTTTCACGGGCTTCTGCTTCTACCTGCCGGATGATGCGGGCGATGTCGTTACGAGCTTCTTGCTCGGCGGTTTCAAATAACTCGGTACGGGCCTCATCTACCGTCATCTGGGCGATGCGCTCTAGTTCTGCGGTACGGGCTTCTTCGATTTTGCGGACTTCGTTTTCACGCTTGTCCAGGCTACTTTGCCGCTTGTTGAGGTTCTGTTCGCGCTTTTCCAATCGCTCGAACCGGGCGTCCAGGTCATCTCGACGGCGTGTGAGGCGTTCTTCTTCTTTGTCCAGGTCACGCCGTCGGCGGTTGATGGTCTCTTCGTTTTCATCTTGCAGGCGTTTGACCTTGCCTTCGCCCTCCGCCACGATGCTGGCGGCCTGTTCTTTCGCGCCATCGACGATCTCGCGGGCCTCTTGTTCGGCCAGCACACGTCGGCTTTGTCCTTGTTGGTCCTGGTATGTACGGAGGCCGAAGCTCCCCGCTATCGCACCGGCAACCAGCGCGACAATACCAATGATAATGGTTTCAATTCCCATGGTAGTAACGGCGTTCTACCCTTGTTTCGCCGTTTAGCTCCTTTCTGAATGATTGTCTATGTCAGGTTGCCACCGTCAGCCGCCAGGGAAGAAATCTTCCTCAGCGAGTTCATTTTCTAACTGCGTCAAAACGTCGCGGGTGGTGGCATAATTAAAGCCGCGCCGTTGCAGGTAACTGCTAATCTTTTTGCGGAAGGTCTCACGGTCTTTGCCGCGCAACCGCCGCGCCTTATCTGCCGCCGCTCGATACGCGGCGTCGGTCTCTTCGAAATCGGCCAGAACGTCCTGGATGATCGCGTCGCTGATCCCTTTTTGCCGCAGTTCAAAGCGCAGGGCACGCGCTCCACGCGGCTTGAAGGTATCCCGGTTTTCACACCAGTAACGCGCAAACGCCCGGTCATCTACATATCCCAGGCGTTCTAATCGTTCGATTGCCAGCGCGATGACGGTCTCATCATACGCTTTTTTTTGGAGGTTTTCTTTGACTTCTGAGATACTGCGTGGGCGATATGATAAGAACCGGGCCGCTTGATCGACAGCTTGATGCACACGGTCAGTCGCTTGCAATTCGCTGATTTCCTGGTCGGAAAGGGCCTGCCCCTTTTTCAGTTGGGCGGCTTCAACCATCGCCAGGCTGAATGCATACGTACCATCCAGGTAGATGTTGACACGCTCTTTATTTCGCTTTTGCACTTCTAAAGCCGTGATGACGCCCATGACGCCGCTCCCGATAAACGTAAAAACCGTAATCGAACCATGCGATCACGGCTGTATACTCGGAATCCATAGCGTATGACGTTGTGCCCGGACAGCAGGAACAACTGACTGTCTTATTCAGTTGACCGTTCGATAACTTGATACTTGTCTGACCGTTACACGTAATATCCGCCGTCGATTATCGACGCGGGTTAGGCACATACTGTCTGATACTTACAGCCGCAATCATCATCAAAACTATGATTAACTGTAATCAAAATTTGTTCAATAATCAAGTGTCCTGGTGTTGCCGGACTTCCACCCTACAGCTACAATAACCTATTGACTTCAAGAATTGACAGCGATGATATGTTAAGCAACTCACAGCGCATCCTGGTAACTGGTGGCGGTACCTTCATTGGGGATAATATCGCGGCGGCCCTGCTGGCAGAAGGGGCGGATGTGACGCTTCTGGTGCGTCCGGGGGCGGAAGATCGCCTGGGCGACCTGCGCCAGCAATTGCGCTGGTGGACGGCAGATGTGTGGGATACGGCCAGCCTGCGGGGGCGCGCACGCGGGCATAGCGTCGTCATTAACACGGTCGGGAGCCTGGTGGCAGACCCGACACGCGGCCTGACGCATCAACGGCTAAACTTCGTCAGTGCGCGTAACATCGCCGCGATGTGTGTGAGTGATGGCGTGCCGCGCATGATGCTTCTCAGCAGTGCTTATGCCCCCTGGATCAGCCGGTCTTACCTGCGCTCCAAACGTGAAGCAGAGCGTTACCTGGGCCGGGTTGGGGTGCAGGGCATTATCATCCGCGCCCCGCTGACTTATATCCGCCGGCAACGTCGTTCACCATTCTTTGAATTGATGACATTGTTAGGGAGTGTGCCACCGCTTCGATGGACATTCTTAGGGTGCATCGCACCGATGCCGGTGGACATCCTGGCGCGGGGGGTCGCTCGAATCGCCCTCAACGTAGAGCAAGCCCGCTATATGTACTATGGCCCGGATCTACGCCGGATGAACAATCCTGACGAGTTATCGCACAATCTCAGCGATGCACCGGCCCCGGCCACCGACGACCGACAAAAGGATGACACAACCCCACCAGGATCCCGCCATCCCTTTGAATTTGTCGATGAAGACGCGCCCTTCGGCTGGACGCCCCCGATGGATCGGGAATAATACTCAGGCCGTCAGCGAAATATCGGTGCCGTAGGCGATCATTCGGCCTGTACCGTTTTCATGGCTCACCGGCAGGTCGATATGCATTCCGCCGACTTCTACCACGTCGCCCATTTCACCCAGTTGGTACACTTCGAGCCGGAGCCGCATCTGCGTGTACGCCTCCGGGTAAAGATGGACAGATTGTGTCACATTGCCGTCATCCAGGTTGAAGACCAGGTTATTATCGCCGTTGATCTGCCCGTTAATGACGGTAAGCCGCACCGCGACTTCGACCTCGTCATCCAGGGTGGCACTGCTGGCCGCCGGGTGAAAACCGATGAAGATCGGGTTAGGTTGCCCGGCCTGGAAGACTGCCGGTACCGCGCAGATCATGCGCCGGGCGATGGTCTTAACCTCCGGTTCTTCGATCTGGATTTCGCCACTGGCAAGGGCCGCGTCATATTCTCGTAGCTCATTGACTAATCCGCGTCCGTTGTCCGTCAGGCGGTAGATCATATCACCGTCCATCTGAACGTAGTCTTTGGTGACTAACCGCCGGATCGCCTTGCTAAAGGTGCGCTCGGTCAGGTCGAGCGTCGTCATGATGTGATCGGCATCAAGCCGACCGTCTTCGTCTTCGCCATAGAGCCGCAAAATATCCAGCGCACCCTTGAGCGGTTCTAGCGTCTTGAGTTGAAACGAGAGTTCCATTGGCATTTCTCAAGTTATTTCGAGCGAACAATTGCGCTTAGTATAGTTTGAAATCCTCTGGATCACAACCAGATGCGATTGTCAGGCTCGGTCACATCGCTGGTTGCATGGCGTGTATCCACCACGACTTTGCTATTGCCCACCACTTCCTGCCAGTCGTATTGTGTGTGGTCGGTGATGATGACGACACAATGCGCCGCTTTTAACGCTTCTATGCTATAGGTGATGGACTGCATCGGCGTGTTGTCATCCAGGCGGATTTGTGGCACGAACGGATCATGATATTGCACATCGGCCCCCTTTTGCTGGAGCAAGCCGATCACGTCGAGGGCCGGGCTTTCGCGCACATCGTCTACATCGCGCTTGTACGCCACCCCCAACACGACGATCCGCGCCCCACGTACCGATTGACTCTGATCGTTCAAAGCATCCACGATCTTATCGACCACATAATACGGCATACTCGTGTTGATGTCGCTTGCCAGCTCAATAAAACGGGCGTTGTAGTTGAGCGTCTTCAACTTCCAACTCAAGTAATGTGGATCCACCGGGATGCAATGCCCACCCAGGCCGGGGCCAGGGTAAAACGGCATAAACCCAAAGGGTTTGGTCGCGGCGGCCCCGATGACTTCCCAGGCGTTAATGTTGAGCTTGTCGCACATCAGCGCGATCTCATTGACCAGGCCGATGTTGACAGCACGAAAGGTGTTTTCCAGCAATTTGACCATCTCGGCAGTCGTCGGTGATGAGACCGGCACGACTTCACCGACGGCATGACTGTAAAGCACACCGGCGATCTCGCTACAATGCGCGGTGATGCCGCCCACGACCTTCGGCGTGTTGTGGACGCCGTACTGCTGGTTGCCAGGGTCGATTCGTTCCGGTGAAAACGCGATAAACACCGTCTCACCAGCCTTGAGGCCCTGTGCTTCGATACGGGGTTGGACGATTTCTTCGGTTGTGCCGGGGTAGGTGGTGCTTTCCAGCACGATCAACATGCCTTCGTGGGCGACCTGTGCGATGGAATCAACGGCACTGATGATGTAGGACATATCCGGGTCTTTCGTCTTACGGAGCGGAGTCGGCACGCAGATGTTGACCGTATCCGCCTGCTTGAGATCGGCGTAATCCGTTGTCGCTTGCAGATGACCGCTTTTGACCAGTGGGGCCAGCCGGTCGGTCGGAATATCTGGGATGTAGCTTTCGCCCGCGTTGATCTGCTTGACCTTGCGTTCGTCGAGATCTAGCCCGATGACCGTCAGGCCGACTTCGGCGAATTCCACCGCCAGCGGCAATCCGACATATCCCAGGCCGACAACTGCAACACGGGCTTGCTTATCCTTGATCTTCTGTAAGAGCGTTTCTTTGATTGACATGTGGTTCCTCTTGTGAGTATCACGCTGACTTTAGATTATACAGCCGGAAAACGTAAAACAAAACAGCACAGACTCCGGTCTGTGCTGTGTGCTTAAGGTGTAACTTACAGGCGAATGGCACTCAGGCGTTCTGGCTGGTGTTCTCATCACCGCGTTGGGGCGGGGCGGAAAATGTAACCGGCAGTTCAAAGGTCTCTCCCCCGCGCAGAACTTCCAGTATGATGGTGTCGCCGCGCTCGTAAGCGCGGATGCGATCCGCCAGGGTGCGTTCCTGGTCGAGCACATCGCCATCGACCGTCAACACGATGTCCCCCGCCTGGAGTCCGGCGTTGGCGGCAGGTGAGTTCGGCTCTACGCTGAGGAGATACGCGCCTTCGGTCGCTTCGACACCATATTGAGCGGCGTTGGTCTCATCGAGCATCGTAAATAACACGCCCAACTGCACCTCTGCCGGGAGACCCTCACGCGGGCCGAGTCCATCCGGCCCACGCGGCGATCCATCCGGCGGGAAGATGCCACGCGGGTCATCACGCATCGGGAAGAGGGCCTGCCCGATTAAAGAAGCGACTGCACCACGCGGCGCGTCAACTTCCAACGTGTCGTCCCCACGTTCGACCGTCAAAGTAAGCATGTCCTCGATAGGCTCATCGCCACGCGGCAAGACTAATTCTAACAGTTCGACCGGTTCGCGGCTTTCACCGTTGATAGCTGTTACCACATCACCTGCTTGCAGGCCAGCGCGGGCTAGCGGGCTAGCAGATGGCAATGCCTCGATGGTATAAGTTTCTTCTGCCGAGTCAAATGTGACATCAACGCCGATGCCAAACGGAATCTCGACGATGCCGCCATCGCGCATAGCCGGCATGGGGCGGGCCGCCAGTTCGAGTGTGACGGTCTGTGTTTCGCCATCCCGTTCGATCACGATTTCGACGGTATCGCCGGGGCTATATTCGGCAACCGTGTCGATGAGTTCCGGAGCGTCTGTGACGGGCTGGCCGTCGAATTCAATGATTAGATCACCGGCTTGCAAGTCGGCCTCATCTGCTGGTGTATCGGCTTGCACTTGCATGATGCTCACCCCGTCCGGTGTATCTTCAATCGAGACACCGATAAACGGTCGCTCCATCATGCCACGCTGAGCGCGATTCTGTCGTCTTTCTTGCCGCCGCTCACGCTCACTGAATGTGACCACCGCTTCGAGCGTCTCTCCATCCCGTTCCACTGTCAGGGTGGCCGTATCGCCAGGGGCGTACTGCTGGATGGTCGTCAAGAAGTTTTCGGTTGTGACGTCAGTCTCATCTACCGCCAACAACACATCATTAGCTTGTAGGCCGGCACGTTCTGCCGGGGAATCTGGTTCGACATCGGCCACGATTACCGCGTCTATCGTTAGATCATAGGTTATCCCCAGGAACGGCTGGATCGTCGGCTCTTCGACCGGGGGTTCGGGGGTGGCTTCCTGGGCGAATACACCGCCAGCCAGCCCCAAGATCGCCAATAGCACAAATAATTTTTGTCGCATCACTTTCCCTCCATACGGATTTCGTTTAAACGTATGATGAGTCTATCGGTGTCTACTCAGAATAAGATAAACACTCTGTAATCATCTTGTAAAGCAGATTAGCGTGGGTTAATCTTCATCCTGGTCGCGCTTCCGCGTGAACAAGCCACCAAACATATTCTGCATTTGATCACCGAGTGTGGGCGTCTTTACATCCAGTTTATCTTTATGCCAGGTTTGATCTTTGCGATGGTTGATCCAGGTACTATAAGCGATGGCTTTGTCTTCCAGGATACCGCTGAGGGTGTTTGTATCGTCTTCTTCGATCAATTCCCGCAGGTGCCCCAGGGCTTTCATCAGGCTATCCAGGTAACGGAGCAATTGCGCCCCGGAATCCTGCCACATCTGCAACAGATCATCGGGATGGGTGTCGAACAGGTTATGAGTCATGACGCCGAATGCCGGGTTGGTCAACCGGCGGATGTCATCCCAGCCTTTATTTTCTTGCAGTGCGGTGAAGTATGCGATGCCCATCAACGTCGGCAAGACTTCCGCCGCCGGGATGAGTGCGTCATGCTCGTGTGGGTCAAAGTATTGTGCTGAAGCTCCGACGATGCTGGTCAGGTCGTTTGCCAGTGTGATGGCATTTTCCGCACAAGAGACGCTTGGCATCAACATCATCACCCCATCGTCGAACAGGTCTTCGGTGGCGCGGTTGGTCTCATCGACGCTATCGAATAGATACCGGGGATTGTAAATCGGCGCGGCACAGACCAGATGCGTGCCTTCCGGCATTTTGGCCTGGGCAGTCTGCATGATGTCACGTTTTAACGTGGAGAAATCCAGCACGACAGTCCCATGCTTAAGCACCGGGGCGAAGGTCTTGTAAGCCGTCTTGACCTCACCGTAAGGCAACGTCACAAAGACAATCGCTTTCTCGCGCACAGCGTCGGCGGGGCGGTGCTTCGGTGTGTCGATTGCCCCCATTGCCTTCGCCTGTTTGATGTTTTCCGCGATGGTATCGTAGCCGGTGATGGCGAAGTCGTTATCGCCGCCGTTGGCTTTATGTCGTTTGAGTGCCAGGCCGAGCGATGTGCCGACACGGCCCAGGCCGAGAATTGCGACAGGAATTTGAGCCATAATTTTACCTCACTTAATTCGCGTCGTCCGCCTGTTTTAAGCGGGCGAGTAAATGATAATGCGAATGGCCGATATGCTGGTCGAGATCGTCGGCGTGATGCCGGATGAGCCACAAGGCGCGTTCGGTGGCGTCGGTCTGCGCGACTAGATCCGCGCTCCAGGCGGCGTGATGTGCCGCGATGATTGGCCCACGTTTGAGCCGGTTCGCCGGGTTACCCGCACTCCAACGATGATACACACCCGGCAGAAATCGCCGCAAGAGTACGGCCAGCGTCCTTTGCCACAATGAAAACGGATAACGACTTTTACCCACGTCATGGAGCAAAGCCGCCACTGCCAGATCATGCGGGGTGGCTTGTGCTTGCCGCTGGATGTCCTTCAGCACGCGGATGGTGTGGAGTTGTTCTACATGGCGCATCTGGTAGAACAGATCGCGCTGGTTAAGGTCGAGCGTGTCTTGCACGATCTGATGGTCGATGCCCTGGGCGAACGCGACTAACGAGCGAACTCCCTGTTGTAACCGGTGTGTGGCAGACATCTATAACCCCATGATGATCCGTTGCAATGAGAAGGTTAGATCACCGATGAGAATGTTCAATGGGCTGATGCTTGGTGGCAAGATGAAGCTTGCCAGGATCAAGCCGAAGAAGACATATTGCGTCATCATCGCGTTGCGTTGCCACCAGTACGCCTGTTCCGCCGGGAGCAGGGTCAGCGTGATGTGCCAGCCATCCAGCGGGAATAACGGGAGCAGGTTGAAGATGAACAACAGAATGTTGAACACGATAATCATGCGGATGACTTGAAACAGGGCTTCCTGCTCGATCCAGAACGAGATCGGGACAAAGCGGAACACCAGCCCGGCCACGATTGCGATCAACAGGTTTGAAAACGGCCCCGCCGCCACCGCCGCCAGATACCCCCAGCGAGGATTTTTCATCCGGTTGGCACTGATGGGGGCGGTCCCCAGGATGCCAAAGCCGATCAACACGAACATGATAAAGCCCGGCCAATAAATGTGTACCATCGGGTCGAGCGTCAGCCGACCTTCGCGGCTGGGGTTGGGGTCCCCGGCCAGGTGTGCCACGTAATTGTGCGCCCACTCATGGACGGTCATGCCGATCAAAACGGCGAATAAAATACCAATCGCCAGTGGGATGAAAAGTTCTCCTGGGACGTTACCGAGGAACAAAAGCAACGGAAATTCTCACTTTATTTCGATTACACATTAGTTACGCAGTATAGCACATGCGCCGTATGAATTAGATTAAATTCTGTAATGCATGGATGAGGCGTTTGTGATAGGATCGGGCGTGCATTGGGCAATCAAGGATTCCGCTATGAAACGGGTCGTCTTTTTGATGTCAGATACGGGGGGGGGGCACCGGGCCGCCGCAGAAGCCATCAGTGCCGCTTTGGTCAGCCGTTATGGCGAAGACAAGCTCGATATTACACTGGTCGATGTCTTCCGGCAGTGCCGCTGGCCGCTTAATAAGATGCCGGAATTTTACCCCTGGATCGTCAATAAGAGTGCGCGGTTGTGGGGGTGGGGCTATCATATCGCCAATACCAGGCCGGGCTACGCGCTGAACAAACGCTACATCTACTGGTCGAACCGGGCGCGGTTACAGGCGATGGTCTCCCGGCATCCGGCAGATGTGGTGGTGAGTGTTCATTCTGTCATCACTCAGCCTTCCATGTCTGCGTATCAAGCCTTTGACCAGCGTCCGCCGTTCGTCACGGTCGTCACAGATCTGGTCTCTACCCCGCGTTATTGGTACGATCAACGGGCTGATTATACGTTTGTGCCCACCGAAGAAGCGTACAAGCGCGGCCTGGAAATGGGAATCCAGCCGGGGCAGATGGAAGTCGTCGGCCTGCCAGTGCATCCCCGCTTTAATGATTTGCCCACACGCGATGCCGTGCGTGACTCGTTCGGCTGGGATGTAGATCTGCCGGCTGTGATGCTCGTTGCCGGCGGAGAAGGCATGGGGCCGCTCTATGAGACGGCGCGGGCCATTGATGCCCAGAATCTACCCTGCCAGTTGGTGATTGTCGCGGGCAAAAATGACTCACTCAAGCGACGTTTATCTGCCGCTGTGTGGAACCAACCAACGCACATTTACGGCTTCGTGCGGGATATGCCGGCTAAAATGCAAGGGGCTGATATTCTGGTGACCAAAGCCGGTCCGGCGACCATCAGCGAGGCTTTTATCGTCGGGTTGCCGCTTATCCTCAGTGATTGCATCCCCGGCCAGGAAGACGGCAATGTAACCCATGTGGTGGAGAATGGCGCGGGGGTTTTCGCCAATTCGCCGGAATTAGTCGCGGAGGCCGTCATGGATTGGTTGGCCGATGGAGCATCCGGGCTGGCTGAACGCAAACGTAGGTCTCGTCAGCTTGCCCGCCCGCAGGCCGTCTCGCACATCGCAGAGGCCGTCTGGTCGTATGCTCATCAACCACCGATCACCACGACTTAACGACGCTTAACACGGATTGATTATCATCGCCGTGTATAAGTAGCATACGCTTGTCTCAAAATGGAGAAGTTTTATGAAAGCTGTTATTTTAGCCGCCGGTCAGGGGACACGTCTAAGACCCGTCACCCTGACAATGCCCAAGCCGCTGGTGCCAGTCGCCAACAAAGCGTTGGTCGTCTATGCAATTGAAGTCCTCAAACGGGCCGGGTTGACCGACATCGGCATCGTCGTCAACAGCCTGGATTCACCGATCACACAACGTATCAACCGGGGGGAAGAATTAGGCGTCAACATCGAATACATCGTGCAGGAAGAACAGCTTGGGTTAGCCCATGCTATCAATCTGGCGCATGATTTCGTCGGTGAAGAGCCGTTTTGTGTGTACCTGGGTGATAACATCTTCCAGGATAAGATGGAAGATATTTTGCGTAAGTTCCCGGAGATGGATACGGAAGCGGCGGTCGCCCTGGGCGAAGTTGCTGACCCGACACGCTTCGGCATCGCGGAGATCAAAGGCGAGACGATTTCCGCCGTTGTGGAAAAGCCGAAAGACCCACCCAGCAATCTGGCGATCTGCGGGGTGTACTTGTTCCGTCATTCGATCTTTGATGCGATTGCCCGCATTGAACCATCCTGGCGCAATGAATTAGAGATCACCGACGCCATCCAGACCTTAATCAACGACGGCAAGCGAGTCTACCCGTATAAGCTGGAAGGCTGGTGGATCGACGCCGGAAAGCCCAATGCCATCATCCAGGCTAATCACCTGGTATTAGGGGATATGCCTTACACCATGCCGCCGGAAGGCGACCACATCCAGAACTCGGACGTGTCGCATCGTGTCATCCTGGGGGAAAAAACACAGATCATCGACAGTGTGGTGCGTGGCCCGGTCATCCTGGGGGATAATGTGACCATCAAGAACAGTTACATCGGGCCATACACGTCCATTGCCGACAACGTCATGATTGAAAATAGTGAGATCGAAGCCAGCATCGTGATGAAGGATTGTACCCTCAAAAATCTGCCAGGGCGGATCGACTCCAGCCTGTTGGCGGATAATACGACCGTCGTCGCCGCCGCGCATGAACTGCCCGCCGTCCATCGTTTGATCCTGGCGGAAAATAGTTATGTTCAGTTGTAGAATAGACCCTGCCGGATGTAGATACATCCGGCATTTTTTTGAAGATTGAGCTTTAGAAAGTGATTCCTGATGACAGAACGTATCGACTCCCTGCGCGGAAAATTAGCTACTGCCCGTGATTACCTCAATGCTGTGTTGGATCAAGTCGGAGATCGTTGGGATACCGAAGTTTACTCTGATGGCCTGCAATGGTCAGTCGGTCAACTGCTCAACCATCTGGCCGACGCCGACCGGGGGCATAATTACCAGGTGATGAGCATCGCCGCCGGTAAAGAGGCTATCCCGGAAGACTTCGACATCGAACGCTACAACAAAGGCGTGACGAACAAGACCGCCGAACAAACGCCGGAGCAAGCCCGCGAGATGCTGGCCGCCAACCGTGTCGCGCTGGATCGTTGGCTGGCAGACCTGGAAGACGCCGCGCTAGACATCGAAGGCCGCCATGCCAGCTTGCGTATTCTTTCAGTCGCGCAGATCTTGCAGGTGATAGCCGACCACGAGCGCGGTCATGCCGAAGACATCGCCCGCCGGTTGAACATTGACGTGAGTTAGAACAGCGGCAATTGTCGCGCATCATCCCCCGGCTTGCGGATCGGGCGCGGTTGGAGCAAGCCCTGTGCTTTGAGCCAATCGTCGTCCGGCCCTTGCCAGCCATACTGGTTAAGATTGACGCGATCTTGCCCATCAAAACGGATGTCTTCTGCCTCTAGCAAGGCCCGTTGCTGTTTGGCGGCCTGGCCGGGTAGCGCGATTTCGCCCTTGCTGTTGATGACCCGTTGCCAGGGGATCCCCTGGTCGGCTGGTGTCTGGTTCAAGGCCTGCCCGACCCACAGCGCACCCAATCGAGCGTAATCTGCCGGGTCAATGGGATCGGGTGGGGGGATCATCGAAGCGATCTGCCCGTAGGTGCTGACGTTACCTGCCGGTATCTGCCGGGTGATCGTCCATACCAGCGCATTAAATTGATCGGGGTTGGGCGGTGTGCGTCTCATGGGGTGTCCTCATACAATGCTTCGCGTAATTCGTCCGGGCCAGGGGCATAATTCCCCACACGCCGCACGACAAGACCGCTGGCGTAATTTGCCAGTGTGACCGCCGTCTTATAATCGGCCCCGGCGACGACTGCCAGCGTCATGACCGCAATCGCGGTATCCCCCGCGCCGACCGTATCAAACACATCGACAATCTGCGGGGCCGGGCAATGATCGCTTGTACTGGCGGTTGCCAGGGTGGCACCCTCTGCGCCGCGTGTGATGACCATCGCCCCCTTCAGATGTAATTCCTGGTAAAGATCACGGGCGGCGGTCGCGAATTCGTCATCACCGCTGATTGACCGGCCCAGGTAGTCGCGTGCTTCGTCGGCATTACATTTGACCAGCGTGAAGCCGGTATATTTGCTAAGTTCGCCCTGGGCGTCTGCCGTCAGGATGACATCGGTCTGGGTTTCCCGGATGTATTGGATGAATGTTGGTGTCAACAACCCGGCGCGATAATCTGAAAACAGGATTGCATCGGCTTGACTGGCGATGGCTTCGACGGCATGGCGTAGGTGCGTTTCGACCTGTGGTGTGATCGGCTGGCGCGATAGGCGATCCATGCGGGCTACCTGTTGCGGGAAGCGCAACCCCATCTGCGCCAGGAGCCGTGTCTTGAGTGTCGTCGGGCGGTTTGGGTCGATAATCAAGCCGCCGGTATGGATGCTTTTTGTGTTTAAGATCGTATCGAGTTGCTCCCCGGCGGCGTCATCCCCCCGGAGTGCGACTGTATACGCCTGAGAGCTGAGCGTGGCGATGGTCATCGCCGGGTTGGCCGCGCCGCCAGGGATGACCCGGCGTGACTCGTATTCTAAGACCGGGATCGGTGCTTCGCGGCTGATGCGGGTAGCCCGTCCGATCAGATATTCGTCCAGTACCACATCACCTGTGACGATGATCTTATGCCCTGCCAGTTGATCGATCCACTGTTCCATGTGCCTCTGTCGTCCATTCTGTGTGCTGAACTTCGAGACAACTCTACCGCAGGGCAGGCGATTTACGAGAGTTAATTTTTGCGGCTTCTTCTATCACGATTATCACGATCCTGACGCTCTTTGCGGGCGCGGCGTTGTTTGTCTTCACGGTGTTGCCGGTCGATCTCATATTGGTTGTGTCTTGGGAACATAATTAATGACCTCATTAAACTTTATGTCGAATTGAAGTCAGCGCGCTGTACTCTTATATACGTAATTCCTGGCAAAAGGGTTCAAAATTCGGCAAATATCGTAAATTCGATTATCATAGGACAAATGAAATTTATTGGAGACACGTGATCCATGACAACCCCTATGACCATTCCAAGTATGATCTTGAAGCAACTATACACATTTAACAGTCTGGAAAATCATGATGATGGCGGTGTGCAGTTTTCGCTCAAGAATCGACTGAGTGATACGACCGTAACCGCGTTCAAGAGCCTGCATATTGACGGCCAGGAAGTCCCGCGTGAGGCCATTCAGATCGATATGGGCGAAGGTATGGTGCTTGACCTGGCCGAACACCCCGACAGCTTGCCGGAGATTCCGCTCCCATTGGGCAAGTCCATCACCATTTTGGCCGGTATTGACCATCTGGCTGAAGGCAAGCATGAGATCATCATCGTGGTCGAAGCGGCTATGTTCGGTGAACTCAAGATCGAAGTCGAAGATGGTGTCTCGACCGAAAAATACCACATGCCGCGCATCCCGCGTGATGAAGTGGATGATTACAGCGAAGAGATCATCCGCAAACGCCAGGACTTTGTGGAAGAATTCACCGGGGCCAAGCTAGATCATATCCGCCATTATTCGATTGACCCCCACACGACCGCCGGTAACGTCGAGTCGTTTTCTGGTGTGGCACAGATCCCGATTGGCTTTGCCGGCCCGCTGGAAATTCATGGCGAACATGCCAACGGTCGTTTCTTGATCCCATTGGCGACGACTGAAGGCACACTTGTCGCATCGTATAATCGCGGGATCAAGCTGTTGAATCTATGTGGCGGGGTGCAGACGACCGTCGTCGGCGATGCGATGCAACGTGCGCCGGTCTTCGTCTTTGATAATGCGCGTGACGGGCGTGAATTTGTCTCCTGGGTAGAGGAAAACATCGACAAAATCCGTGACCATGCGGAGTCGACCTCCAGCGTGGCGAAGTTGCAATATGTGGATCCGTACATGACGAACAAGTTCGTCTATCTACGCTTTAACTACAGCACAGGGGACGCCGCCGGGCAGAATATGGTCGGTCGGGCGACCTTTGCCGCCTGTAGTTGGATCCTGGACAATTATCAAAAGATCCGCCATTTTTACCTGGAGTCAAACTTTGCGACGGATAAGAAAGCCTCTCAGGTCAACATCATGCGGACGCGGGGCAAGCGGGTGACTGCCGAAGCCATCGTCAAGCAAGATATTCTGGAACAGGTCATGCGGGTAGATACGGCTGACCTGTATTATCAATCGAAGGTCGCCGGGATGGGCGCGTTCTTCAGCGGTGCGAATAACAACGGCGCACACTCTCCCAACGCTATCACCGCTATGTTCATCGCGACCGGGCAGGATGTCGCCAACGTCTCGGAGTCTTCGGCTGGCCTGCTATATTCTGAATTGACGCCGGATGGGGATATTTACATCTCCATGACGATACCATCACTCATCGTAGCGACTTATGGCGGAGGCACCGGCCTGGGTACACAAAAGGAATGCCTGGAGTCGCTCGGCTGTTATGGTAAGGGCAAGGTCAATCGTTTTGCCGAGATCATAGCCGGGGTGGTGCTGGCGGGGGAGTTGTCACTCGGTTCCGCTATAGCCTCTTCAGATTGGGTCTCTAGCCACGAGAAATACGGGCGGAACCGTTAAGTAATTACGCTTCTCCCCGGCGCAGAACGGCCAGCACAAAACGCGGTAAGCGCATCATGCGCCCGATGCGCCGGGGTTCCAGGTAAAGCCGGTAAAGCCATTCGATCCCGGCCCGGCGCATCCAATCAGGCGCACGCGGGATCACCCCGGCGATAAAGTCGAACGCACCGCCCACGCCCATCGCCATCGCCACGTTCAAGCGCGGCAAGTTCCGGGCGATCCAGGCATCCTGGCGCGGCGCACCATACGCGACGAACAACAAATCAGCCCCGCTGGCGTTGATGCGCTCAACAATGGCATCTTCTTCTTCCGGTGCAGGACTGCCAGCATAAGTGCCAGCAATCTGTACGCCAGGATAACGGTCTCTGAGGATTTCAGCGGCTTTTTCCGCTATGCCAGGGGCGGCCCCCAGCAGATACAATCGCCAGCCGGTTTGCGCGGCATGTGCCGCGATGCGTGGCACGCCATCACTGCCAGTCACGCGCTCCGGCAGAGGGGTTCCCAACCGTCGCGCCGCCCACAACAGACCGACGCCATCAGGTACGCATAGATCGGCCCGCTTGAGAATATTACGAAAATTGGAGTCGGTCTGCGCGATCATGCTAAATTCGGGGTTCGTCGTGCAGACTTGATGAGCGCGGTCATCTTCCCGCACCCACTCGGCGATTAAATCAAGCCATTGGTCATAGGTGATGCCATCGACTGGCAGGCCCAGAATTTGAATGCGCGTCCAGGGGCGGTTTACCGGCGCGACGACTGGCTGATGCTGTATGGGGGGATCTTCGCCCTGCAGTAGACTATGCGCCGCCGTCAGTACGGTCTCGGCGGTGACCATTCGCATACAGGTGCGGGCCGGGCATCCTTCACGCAGGCCAATCCCATGTGCGACATAACTACACGGACTACATACCGGCGCGGAGCGAAGCACGACCGACGGTGAGGCCGGTGTCCACGGTCGCCAGGCGGCATGATTGCTCGGCCCGAAGATCGCCACGATAGGCACACCGACCGCCGCCGCGATGTGCATCACACCGCTATCCGCCCCGATGAACAGATCTGCCGATTGGATCAAGCCGGCTAACGTACTGAGGGTCGGTGTGTGCCCGCTTAGATTGTGTACAGGCGTCTGCATAGCGGCCTGTACTGTGTCGGCGTCGTCGCCAGCACTGCCGACCAGAATCACGCGCTGTCCCTCGTGCTGAAGGGCATCCGCTACTGCCGCAAATTTAACCGGATCCCAGCGACGTGCGCGGCTGTAGCCACCACTCCCGGCGTGGATGATGACCGTCTTGCCGGGATGACCAGGCAGGGCGGGTGGAGCATCGACGCGGATCTGCGCCGGGCGCGGTGTTGACTCTGCGCCCAATAGACCGACCAGATCAAGCCAATACTGGGCCTGATGCTTCGCCCCGAAGCCGTGATCCGGGATCGACGCTGTGAGGAACCAGCCGTTGCCATTCTGCAAGCCGAGCCTGTGCGGTGCGCCCACCGCACGGGCGATCATCTCAAACTTGAGTGTGCCTGATTTCAGCGTGAAATGATGGAAAAATACGACGGTGTCGAAATTCCCGAAGCTGAAGATACGGCGCAGGGTCTGCGGCTGGAAGAACGACAGCGCGGATTGCTTCTCCACCGTGTAGATGGCATCCACCAGGGCGGTGCCATTGACCAGCGGTGCGGCGTGGTCGGTCGTCAGCAGGGCCAGATGTGCTGAGGGGCGGGCGACTCTCAACGCGGCGATGGCTGGCGTGGTCAGCACCAGGTCACCAATGTCCGCCAATTGTACCAGCAGAATACGGTCGGTCATGGCTTGTGCTGGACTGAAATACTCAGAGTTGTTTCAGGCATCGCGTGCTTTCTTTACGGTGGCTTCCAGCGCGGCCAATGTGCGGATCGCGGCTTTATCCCAGCTAAATTTACGAGCACGTTTGTAGCCGTTGTCGCGCAGTTCCTCGCGCAGATCGTAATCGGTATCAACCCGGAGCATAGCGCGGGCGATGGCGGCAGTATCGGTCGGATCTACCAGGATGGCGGCGTCATCGGCTAATTCTGGCAGGCTGGATGTATCACTCGTCAACACGGGCAAGCCGCACATCATCGCTTCGATCACCGGGAAGCCGAAACCCTCGTATAGCGTGGGGAAGACCAGCGCGTGGGCGTTGGCATAAAGATTGCCTTTGTCGGCTTCGTCGATGAAACCGGGCAGATGTACCCCCGGCACCCCGACCGTCCAGCGGTCGTCATATAGCCAGCCCTTGTTACCGGCTAATACCAGATCTGCCGGCTCTTTGGTGCGCTCCCGGTAAGCGCGGTAGGCTTTGACGATGGTCTCGATGTTTTTGCGCGGTTGTAAGGTGCCGATGAACAAGAAATAACGTTCATCCAGGTTATATTTGGCGATGACATCCGTCTCGGTATATTCCGGGCGGTTGACACCTGGATAGACGACGTTGATCTTGCCGCCGTCAACCTTGTAGAACTTGCGGAGGTCGTTTGCTGTCGCCTTGCTATCCGCCAGTACAAGATCAGCGCGGCGGGCACTGTGGCGCGTACTCCAATTGAGGTAAGCGCGTTGGGCGGGTGGATGGGCTTCCGGGAAGTAACGATAACCCAGGTCATGAACGGTGACAGCGGCCAGACCACGAGTCCATAACGGCAGGGTATGGGCCGGGACGAATGTGATGTCAGGTTTGCCCTGCCAGATGGCCTGTGCGAACCGGATATGGGTCCATAAACGTCGAAACGGAATCACCCGGAGGGTAACGTTATCATCGACTTCGAACAGATCATCGGGCGGGGTATCACGGAAGAACAACGTCAAATGATGCCGGGTGTTGTATGCGATCATGGCGCGGATGAGTTCCAGCGCATAACGTTCGGTGCCGGTCATACGGGCGGCGGTCGTCCGGCTGGCGTCAATGGCGATGTGGTAGGATGTCGTTTGCACGCTTAATCCTGTCGTCTCAAAATCAAAGGGGAGACCAGGATCAATGCCAGGAAGACGCCAAGCACACCATAAAAGACCGGTAGATAATCTTCGAATACGATGTCAATCAGCCCGGCTGTGATGACGTAGCCAACACCACCCGCCACGATGAACGCCAGCCCAAGTAACGGCTGATACCGGCTGAGGGCCTGTGATAGAATGCCGCTCAATAAGATGCTGATACCCAGGGCCACCAGCAAGAGCGGCCAGCCGGTCGCGCCGGGTCCGTTCGCCAGGAATACCAGCATCCCCACGCCGGTTAGGATCGTCAGCCCGCCAAATAAGGCCCCGCCGGCCCACCGGCCAGAGGCCATCCACTGGGCGATCATCAACGTACCTAAGCCACCCAGCGCGATTAAAATCAGCAGAGACGGGTCCAGGCTTGCATCGGGCGCACCGAGTAAAAAGGTTAACCCCGCGCCGAAGGCCATCAGCAGGAAGGCAGGCACCACCGATGATAGCTTGCCCCGTTCAGTCCGGAGCATTGGCGGGCGGGGCAGGTAATAGGCTTCCCGGCGGGCGATGGCCTGCTCGGCTTCGCGTTCTTCCGTCTCGACTCGCGCCGCTTCGGCCTGTTCTTCTGCTTCTTGCTCTGCGATGGCATCACTTAGTGAAGCGACAGACTCTAACGCGGCGTCAATGTCAAGGTCGGTGATGTCGTCGGGTTGTTCTGGTGTCGTGTTTTCTTCATCCATGTGGCATATTGTGAACTGTTTCCCCGGATGACGCAAGTCCGATTCGCACTTGCCCGCCTACCGGATTTCTCGTATACTGCTATACATGGCGACGTGGCCGAGTGGTTAGGCAGGGGTCTGCAAAACCCCGTACACCGGTTCGATTCCGGTCGTCGCCTCTCCTGAGACAATGTCCGCCGGAGGCGTACATGGCAGAGCAACCCCAAGACGATCAGCGTCCTGCCAAACCTCAAATCATCTACAACCGCATCACCCCACCCATCCCTAATTACACACTTTCGACTGTTTGCCCCCAATGCAACGGGCCGACCATCCGCCGGGCGTGCAAAGTGCGCTGTGAGCGATGCGGATTCATGTGGGACTGTAGCGAACTTTAATGTGACATGAGCGGCGGTTGCCGTTAAAATAAGCGCGAATAGCATTTTTAGTCTCTAAGGAAAATTAGATGTTAAAGCGTACTATTTTTACTGATGAACATGCGATGTTCCGTGATGCAGTCCGTCGTTTTGCGGAAAAAGAAGTTGCCCCACATCACGAACAATGGGAAAAAGACGGTTGTGTCCCGCGTGAACTCTGGCTGAAGGCCGGGGAAAATGGTTTCCTGGGGTTCAATGTGCCGGAAGAATACGGTGGCCTGGGTGTGGTCGATTTCCGTTACAATGCCATCATCGCTGAAGAAATGGTGCGGATCGGCGCGACCGGGCCAGGCTTCGCCCTGCATAATGACATCACCATTCCATATATTTTGCATTATGGCACCGATGAACAAAAAGAGCGGTTACTGCCGAAGATGGTCAGCGGGGAGTGCATCACCGCGATTGCGATGACAGAACCCAACACCGGGAGTGACCTGGCTGGCGTGCGAACGACTGCTGTGCGTAAAAATGGTCACTACATCGTCAACGGCCAGAAGACCTTCATCACCAATGGTATCTTGAGTGATGTCGTGATTACCGTTGCCAAGACCGACCCGGAGCAAAAGCACAGCGGGATCAGCCTGGTGTTGGTAGAACGTGGGATGGACGGCTTCCAGCGGGGCCGCAACCTGGAAAAAATGGGCTTGAAAGCACAGGATACCGCCGAATTGTACTTTGAGAATGTCCAAGTCCCGGCGGAAAATCTGCTTGGTGAAGAAGGGCACGGGTTCTACTATCTGATGAGCGAATTGCCGCAAGAGCGGTTGAGTATCGCCGTCACTGCGATTGCCGCCTGCGAAGCCGCGTTGGAATGGACGATTGCTTATTGTAAAGAACGTGAAGCCTTCGGGCGGCCTATCGGCAAGTTCCAGAACTCACGCTTTAAGCTGGCGGAGATGCAGACCGAAGTCCAGATCGGACGGGTATTTGTAGACCGTTGCATTACCGAACTAAACGCCGGCGAACTCAGCACAGAAGTCGCGTCGATGGCGAAGTGGTGGACGACCGAACTGCAAAAGCGCGTTGTAGATACCTGTGTGCAACTGCACGGCGGTTATGGATTGGTCTACCCCCAGTTTTTTAGAGTAGTTAACCTTCAAAATAGCGTGAAGTGAGATAAACTGGCAGGCATGATCATGCGATATATACACCTCAAGCAACATCCGAATGTGCTCTTGAAGATGACGGGACTGCG